>JBFWXH010000034.1:0-68333 GCA_050187625.1 Binatia bacterium | reverse complement strand
AGGGAAAAAGCATGTGGTGAACTTCTTACAGCAGTTTGGCTATCGCTGGGTGGACGGCCTTATTGAGCCGATCCCTCAAACTGTGTGAAACTTCCACCCCATATCTTGGTGTGTTTTCTCTATAGGCGCATCGCCTCCAGTGGAATAGCGCCACCGCCAGCAAATGGATCAAGCACCTTCGGCGCTCTGCCTCCGTAGGCTTTACGGATCTCTTCACGGAACCAGTCGAGATCGGGGCTCGACTCGCGGCCCCAATGCAGAATGCCGCCGACTGTTTCTTCCGCAACCTTCTCTTCGATTTTGCCGCTCGGCATTTTCTTTTTCTTGACTACCTTGACGATCTTCCCACCGAGCTTTTCCAGAATCCTCTTTCGCTCTTCAGCATTTCCGGGATCAGGAAGAAGAGTAGCAATCAACGCCGCACGAGACGCCGCTAATGGCCTCCGCGCTGGCCAGATATGCAGCGTTGAGATATGCCCATGCCGTACATTCTTTTCATGGACCGAGTCCAGCGATGCTTGTTTGAGAGGAAAGGCTACTTCAATGAGACGCGGATGATCAGTCAAGGTTGTTTCTCCTTCCAGAGCCGTACGGTAAAGTCGTACTCCGTCGCAATAAGGTCGGGCTCTGTTCCGTTGTGCCTCAGCATGCCAGGGATAATCTTCTCCCGAATGCCCATTCCTCGGAAATCAACGTAGCGATAATCCCGCATCACATTGACAAGCGTTTGGTTACGCGCGTAACGGAAACCTGCTTTTAGCGCCTCCACCGTAGCCATATTTGGCAGGCGTCCAGGACTTTTCATTTCCAGACGGTCGGCAAAGATGGTGAGCGTGATGTCGGTCCCCGCAATACTGTAATCACGATGGACCAGAGCATTGACGATAACTTCTCGCAGCACCTCAGACGGGTAGGTGGGGCGGTCAACGCGAACTCCACCTTGAAGAGAAGCAGTGGGTGCAGTGTTTCGGTTAATAAAATCGAGGGCCTGCTCGACTAAACCATTCTCCACCAGGGAGCCGTCCTGTGCATAGAGAGAAAGCATCGGTCCGCTGAGGTCTTGGTCAGCCTGAGCAGCATAGTCGGCGCCAGTTCCAGCAAAGGCTAGCGCCCGAATACCAGATTGAGGAAGAAACCGCTTGGGATTTCTTCCAAAGAGTAACAGGCCATCGATCGTTGGTGTGATGGTCTGGTCAATTCTCACCATCAGCTCTAAATTGATGAGCAGGTGCTCCCATGTTCCAACGTTTGCCTCATCTGGGTAAGTTTGGGACAGCACCCGGCCAAAGTAATCTTTCAGCCGACGGAGATCGAAATCTATAAATTCTGCCCCTGGAACAGGTTTCATGCCATAACGTAATCGACCAGACGCCTGAAACATGCGCTCCAACTCGTCTTGGCGCGCTTCCTGGCTCGTGCTTCCAACCCGGATGAAATAGTTACGACGATTATGATGGACTCGCGCGTACGGTTTTGCTGGGCCAGTCAAGATGCGGACAACAGCAAGGTCTTTGCCGGGCTCAAAGTCTCGATACCATTCGAAATATGGAATAAGCGGAGGATCAATTTTCGTCCGACAGAGTTCCATGACCCATTCTTCAAGGTTTTCTCGCACTGTTCCACGGACAGTCCCGTCGTCTGAGACTCCAAGGAGAACGACTCCACCAGCCAGATTGGCGAACGCCACAATTTCTTTCGCCAGCTCGTGGTTCTCGACCTCGTCGAGCTTGAACTCAACGCCCGAATTCTCCCCATTGTGAATGAGTTCTTCCAACTCGCCCTTAGTCATATCTATTTTCCTTAGAAACCATACTTCAGGCGGCGCATCTCGAAAGCGACCCCGCCGCCTTCCAAAACCTCCTTCACCAGGTCTTGCACGGGTTTGCTGTCTATAGCCCCCATATGCTCCGGAAGAATTTCGGCGCGCCCAAGCACAGCCTCACCTACCGCCGATAAGCTCACAATCAGCTCCGCATCTCCAAGTACTGGAATGTTCGCGTTATGTGTCGCAAAAATGAATTGTCTGCGTCGCTTTTCCTCGCGCATCTTTGGCACGACCCCTTCAGTGATAAAACGATTATCGAGATCGTCTTCTGGCTGATCGACAACAAGCGGAGCATCTGATTCCAGAAGCAGGAGCAACAACACCGCAGTCGCCTTTTGGCCAGTTGAGAGATCGTCAAGCAGTCTCCAGACCGGGGGCTGCCCTTCTGCAGCAACGTTGAGTTTGATGTATGTCGTCGGAGGAAGATCAAGCTCCTCGATTTCCATGACTAAAGCGGGCTCTATTTGCGCGAGTCGTTCGGCCTGTGCTGAAGGGATTGAGAACTTCCGCACCAGCTCTTCTCGACCCCTGCGACAGGTCTCTGCTAACTCTCGCGGTGAAAGATCTGGCCGTTGTCGAAGCACCTCAACGGTTTCACTGAGTCTTCCGCCTACTTGCTCTTTCAGGAGACCAAACAGCGGCTCTCGGTTTCCAGCAAACTTCACTTCTACTAACACTCGGTTCGCTAACTGTCTGTTCACCTTCTGCTCCGCTCGTTTCAACCGTTGGAACTCTGCAGCATTCACTCCCTCCCATTCAGCCAACAGGTTGCGGCGTCGTTGCTCCAGATCGCCCAGCTTACGGAGGAGTCCCTCTTTCCGTTCCCGCAAGGGATGGAGCTCCTCAATCTGACGACGGAGGCGCAAGAATTCCTCGCCATCTATTCTTGATTTTTGCAGACTCCGTAAGATGTTTGCGTACTCCGCCTGCACCTGCTGTTTTCGGTCATCCCAATGCGCCTCGGTACTCTTCAGCTCTTTTTCTGCTTTTTCAATAGCGCGCAGCAACGCTCCCGCTACCCTTGTCATTTCCTCATCAAAAGTGACGAGAATCTTATCAAATTCGCGTAATATCTCGTGGCCCGGTAGACTCTGAAGAGCTTTCGCAGAAACAAAGGTTCGGTCAATAGGCAGACTTCCATCCAGTTGGTCGAGCAACTCACGAAACGGCTGCAACCGTTCCCCTGCCGTCTTGAGCACGCGCTCTTCTCTAACAAGTAAGCTTTGCTCTTTCAGGCGCTCTTCGAGGCCGGCCTCCTGGTACCGTTTGAGCGTTTCCTCCACGACTGGGAGCGCAGAAAGTCGCTCCTCGGCCTGGCGAAGCTCTTTGAGGGCTTCACGAATCTGGATACGTGAGCGTTCCAATTCACGTCGGAGATCGATCTTCCGTTGTGCTAGGCTGGGGTCAGACTCCATAAAACGATGGAGTAGGCGAGTCAATTTATCTGGGTTCTTTGCTAATTCAGCGACTTCGTGCTGACCAAAGATCTCGACCCTTGGCAAGATGTCCTGCGGTGTCACGGGAAGAACATTCCCGGATTCGTCCCGGACGACCGGAGGGTTCGGTGTCGTCCGCTCAATAACGTAGTCCCTTTTATTTGGCCGATACGAACGCACCAAAAGCGTTACCTTCGTCCCGCTTTTCAGTACTTGCTGGACTATTCCTTCATGAGCTTTCCGCGCATCCGTCCCTAAAGGCTCAAGTTGTAAAGCGTAACGCAGGCTTTCGATAACCGTGGACTTCCCTGTCCCTCTTCCACCAATAAGAACATTGAGGTTCTCACTGAAGTGAATACCTGCGCCATCGAGGAATCCCCCCTGCCATACGATAGCAACGAACTCCGTATGTTCTTCTGGTATAGGGTCGCTAGCTAGACGGATGCGTGATTCTGGATCAAGGAAAGCCTGACGGAGACCTTCGATAGAGACTTCAGACATTTTGATCCAGCAGGAAGACCCCGATTTCTGCAGATCGTCCGGACTGCATATATCTTGGCTGTTGAGAACCGCTATCGGGCGGTCCCGCATATGCTCCCCATTTTTGTTTTCAAGAATCAAACGAAGATCATGTGGGGCATCAGAAACAGGACCTGGAAGTGAACACGCGAAGAGGTGAGGATCTCGCCACGCGCCCACTCGCGTCTGTCCCTTCAGAACTTTTAGTAGACCTCCTTGGTCTGCAGCAACATGAGCAGCGATGCACGCAGCTCCCCACTTCCGGCACTCGTCGAGAAACTCCCGCACGTCATATTTGCCAGCCGGTGAAGGTTCGCTGTCGTCATGTACTCCACAGTCACCGATCTTTCGTTCCACAATGTCAAGATCGGTATCAAGATCGAACAGACACAAGAAATGTACTCCATCTTTCGTCACCGCCTCAAAACCTGGAAACACCTTTAACCCAGCCTTTTTTGCTGCTGAGATGAGGCTCCGTGACGTCTTCACACGATAATGATCCGTAACCGCAATCACTTCGATACCTTCTGTCCGACAAGCTTGGATGATTGCCGTGTTGTATGCAGACTCATTCTGAAAGGGTGTCGGTTTGTGGTGTCGTTCTAAATAAGCGAACGGGTTCACTTGTAATGCGCTGCGGTAAAACCGAGCACCATTTCGCAAACTTAAGACCGCCTCCAAATGACTGGGGGTATTCATTCTTGCCCCTCCTCTTTTGCAGCCTGGAAGATAGCAGCCTCGTTGATGATAACGCCACCACGAGCGCGCACTAACAAAGCGGCAAATGGATCTTGCACCCGCAGCAACCGCGGGTGTGGGCTGGCACAGTCGTAGACCACGTAGAGCCAGTACCGCTCCCGCAGGTTACACGCCTTCGCCCATTCGTTTTCACTCAGTTCCACGTCGCCGACACTCGCCCGTCCCTTCACTTCAATACTCCGCTCTTCCTCCACAAACCTCACCCCCGGCCTAACGGCCACCCCCTTTGCAGAAGACCTCACCCCCGCCTTCGGCTCCCCCTCTCCACTAAGTGGAGAGGGGGCCGGGGGGTGAGGTTCTGAAGAGGGGGTGAGGGGGTGAGGTCGGACCGAGAGTAAATCAAAGCCTGGATAATCAATGAGCCCTGTAGCTCTGGCTTTTTCCGGCGTGGACACATCTTTAACGACAGCTCCCCCAGCCTCCTCATAGGCCCATGCCACTCGCATGGCGATCGCCTCGATTTCCGCATCATGACGCTTGCGGTCTTCAGGATCACTAGACGGCACAACCAAGGCGTGCGCAAGGAATGTCACCTCACCTGGCATGATGAGGTCCGGCTCTCTTCGGAGGATGGCCAAGGCGTACCCACGCTGGGCAGCCAGCTTGCGTTGGCGTTCTTTGATACGCGTCAGTTCTGCTTTTGCACGCAGATCTTCTGTACGCGCCTTCTCCGCCAACCGTGCACGGGCAGACGCTAATTCCGCATCCTGATAATCATACCCACGGCGAAGAAACGCTTCGCGCTCCGGTAATGTCTCGACAAGACGTTGCCGGTGTTGTTCAACCAGTGGTCTGGCTACCTGTTCTACCCCGTAGACTCGGGCCTGCTCGCGCAGCTGTTCAGCCATCGCGGCGAAACGCGCCACCGTAGCAGGCAGTGACCCTCCACCTTTTAAGACAAGTAATTGTTCAAGGGGACAGACTTGGACAGGACCCGATTCTTCTTGCGTCAATCCCAGCAGGCGGTATTCCAGCACTTCAGGGCGAGTGAAAGGGGTAAGCGTCGGATCAGCCTGTCGAATGACGGTGAGGAACGCTAAATGGAACAGATACGGTCGTGCAGCGGTCGGATCGATAAATACGGCCCCTTGGAGAGCATCGCGGGCGAAGCGTCCGCAGACATACTGACGGAAACGCTCAAAACACGGCTCTCCAGGATGCAGCCAGATTGCTTCTTTACTGTCCTGTGGTCTCTGCACGGTGAGACGCTCTCGTTGTTCTGATAAATAGGTTTCCAGCACGGGCAATAAGGGATCAAGGGCAGTGGGTTTGCCTGGCCGAAATGAAAAGAAGCCATCGAGGTCACCTTCGATCTCGACATCGACGAGGGGAGCAGCCTTCTCGATGAAGCGTCGCACATAGCCGGGGAGCAACCGCCGATACGTCTCCCCCTCCATGTCGGCTTGTAACCGTGGCAACTCGCGCTGAATGTCGCCGCCGTCGCCAAACAATCGTTGCTCCCGTGCGGCCAACGCTTGCACTTGTTCTGCAGTCAGGGTGCCCTCGATCCGTCGTTGGACGGTGTCGGCTCCCTCTTCCGTCACAGCTTGCGCCATGTACTCTTTCAGAGAGACGCCTTCAAATAAGCGGCCAATGACGTCAAACACCTTGTCCGAGCCGAGTTCCTTGCGAATCCGTTCCAGCTTTTCGAGCAGTGTCTTGAGCACCCGCCCTTCCCGTGTTTTGCCCGCAACCAGATTCAAAATAATGACGGGGTCATGCCGTTGTCCGTAGCGATGAATGCGCCCCATACGCTGCTCCAGACGCGCGGGATTCCAGGGAATGTCATAGTTGACCATAAGCCAACAGAATTGCAGGTTGATCCCCTCTCCTGCTGCATCGGTCGCGACCAAATACTTTGCGCCTCCGTCCTGTATGGGCTTCCGAAAGAATTCGACTTGCTCTTCACGTTCCCGATAGTCCATGCCGCCATGGATCCGGGCAATCTGTCCGGTGAACCCTAGTCCTTCAAGCCGTCGCACTAAGAAGTCTAGTGTGTCGCGATGTTCGGTGAAGATGATGAGTTTCTCCTGTTGATATTGCGGGTCCCGAAGAATCTCGCGCAACTTTTCGAATTTCGCTTCCTCCCCTGTGTCATAGACGTGCTGGGCAAGGTCGCACAGCCGTTGCACTTGTAACCGCTCAGCCTCTAATTCAGCCAGAGACACTGCCACTACGCCACCAAGCGCCCGCTCTTCGCTGGTTTCGTTTTCTTCCACCCCATCCATTGTGCGTTCTTCATCCGCCGTTTCGTCCTCAAAGACATCGCGGAGCGTATCTAAATCGCGCTGACGGCCCCGGAGACCCTCCAGGCTAAGACGACCAGTCTGAATATCTTCAATCAGGCGCTCCAGTTTCTCACGGCGACGCTCAAACGAGCGCAACACGGCGTAGATTGAACTTGCGAGCCGTCGCTGGAACACACTCATGGCAAGCCGGGCGGCAGAACGGTTCAGAATACGCGCACGGTTATAGTACGTACGAATGTAACTAGTGGTTTCTTCGTAGAGGCCTTGCTCGCTCCGCTCTCCTGGGCTGAGATCGTAACTGAGCGTGTCAGAGATGCGGGTCGGATAGATAGCACTCCCATCGAATCGCACCATTTCTTCCTTGGTGCGGCGGAGAAAATGCCGCTGTCGCGCATCAACGGGATACGCGCCAAACGCATCGAAGGTGGATAGCACTTCCGGCTCCAACACTCGCCAGAGGCAGTAGTAGGGAAAATCTTTGCCCATGTGCGGCGTTGCGGTCAGCAAGAGCACGTGGTGACACTGCCACGGCAACTGCCATCGCGGGTCGCTGCTCTCGAGGCCAGCCACCGCCTCAGCAAGCCGGTAGCGATCGGTTTTGCGGATCGTAAAATCTGGCTCGCGGTTTGCGGAGAGCTTATGCGCCTCGTCAAACACGACGAGATCGTAGGGAGCAACAGAGGATTCCTGCAGACGCGCGAACATGCGCTCCCCCGCCAGCGTGTCAATACTGACAATCAGCAAATCGCTGTCCGACCCGACAAACGGGTTAGTCGACCGCGCCTCACTCCCGCTCACCACACGAAACGATAGACTGAATAACGTACGGAGTTCCCGTTCCCAATTGCCGACCAGCCCAGCGGGCGGAACAATCAGCACACGGCGGATCAGGCGGCGGGCAAGCATCTCCCGTATATACAGTCCCGTCATGATCGTTTTGCCTGCCCCGGCGTCATCGGCTAGCAGAAACCGCAGGCGTGGCTGTCGCAGCATGTGTTCATAGACAGCAATGCGTTGGTGCGGCAGTGGATCAATGAGGGAGATTTCCGCCGCGAACGCGGGATTAAACAGATGACCGTAGGTAAGCCGTTCTCCTTCGGCAACAGCACGGACCGCTTCAGGGTCGCTGGAAAAGTCGAGACGAGGCTCCTCAACCTCGCCATTCCTTAAAGAGAGATCCGTTCTCTGCTCAGCAGGAGGCACGAACTCATCTTCAAGTGCCTCAATCCCCCACTGTTCAGCACGAACAATCTTTTGCCATGCCAATGCAGAGGGCCGCGCCTGCTCATTTTCCCACCGATTGATAGAAGCGAACGACACGCCCATGAGGTTGGCGAACGCTGTCTGGGTGAGACCACCCGATACCCTTAGCCGACGAATACGACTACCATAGTCGGAAGGCAAGTCGGTTCTCGCCATCTGCCTACATCTCTTCAGTTATAAAAGAAAATTTATTAAATCGATTAATAAATCAAGAGCGTGTATTACAAAAAATAAATATAGCACGTGCAATATTCCGAACTCAACAAAAGCATAGACTGATTTTTGTCTTTGCGTTTTTATAAATCTCATCTACATAATATACTTGTCTTGCTCGAATGCTCCGATTGACTCGACGTTAAGTCGTCATACCTATGACAGCCTCGTGTATATGGCCAATGTTGATAAGCTCTTTGTTTTTAGCGGGTCTCTTGCCTGTAGCCTTGGCGATTTCGGTCAGGACACGTGGACTTTTCGCTTTGCCAGCAATCAGTGGGAGCGCTGAGCAACACAGGCACCGTCATGGCAAGCGAATCAGACCCTAACTTGAGCAACAATACTGTCGCCGCGCTTACAACAGTGGACGCAGCACCACAGACCTTTTCTCTGATGGTCACGGTGCAGGGTGACGGGACGGTAAGTAGCACACCAACTGGAATCAGCTGTCCGGGGGATTGCACTGAGGCTTACCCAACGGGGACAGCGGTGACCCTGAGAGCCACATCACTCGCCACTATACGCTTCATCGGCTGGTCTGGGGCATGTACTGGAAAGGGGCTCTGTAGACTGACGATGACACAGAATCTCTCGGTTACAGCCAGTTTCGCTCCCAAAAAATAACAACTCCGTGCAAGCGGTCACATGAACAATATTGTGGAACGTTACGTTGTTGCTCTTGGTGGCAATGCCCTGCTCCGCAAAGGCGATCACGGCACGGTCGAGGAGCAAGGAGCCCGCAGCCTGGCGGCTATGGAAGCACTCGCCCCACTGCTAACCTCAGGACGACAGGTGGTCATTACCCACGGCAATGGACCAGTGGTGGGGAACATTCTTATACGGCAGCAACTTGCCCGGACGACGGTCGCCCCTATGCCTTTGGATGTGTGCGGGGCCGAATCACAAGGGAACATCGGCTATCTCCTCGAACGCTCGTTGCGACAAGTATTGCGACAACACGGGCTGTCGCGACCAGTCGCCACCGTGCTATCTCTTGTTGAGGTTGACCCCCGTGACCCTGCCTTTGCCCAACCAACCAAGCCCATTGGTCCATTTCTCTCCGCCGAAGCAGCAGCCGAGTTGGGCCCTGATGTTCGGGTTGTGCAGGATGCCGATCGCGGCCTGCGACGAGTGGTCGCATCTCCTGCCCCACAACACATTCTGGCCGGGGATGCCATATTGGTACTCTTGCAGGCGGGTACGATCGTCATCTCCCTTGGTGGAGGCGGAATCCCGGTTGCGCACGACCAGGGACAGCAACTCTTCGGGGTAGAAGCAGTGATTGACAAAGATCTGTCGTCGAGTCTGCTCGCGCGCGAAATTGGTGCGAGCACCTTGATCATGCTGACAGACATTGATCACGTGTATTGCCATTTCCTCCGGCCTGATCGACAAGCCCTGACCACGTTGTCTACGGCAGAAGCGGAGAGCTATTTGCAGCGGGGCGAATTCTTACCAGGAAGCATGGCTCCAAAGATCGAAGCAGCAATTTTATTTCTGCGTGGCGGTGGACAGCGCGTTCTGATCGGCCTCCCGGAACATCTTCCCGAACTGTTACGCGGACAAAGCGGCACCCGCATCGTGGCGTAAGTGGCTTATCAACAGAAGAGTGAGGGGCAAGACATGACCTGATTTCTCATCGCTGAGAATCAGAGCACCGCAAATTCTCACTCTTGAGAAGCACTTCGATCAATTCCGGTTAAACTCCTACCTCCAGTCTGTGCCGCAGGCATGCAGTCTCGGCACAGCTCTTGCTCAGCCTTAAACGTAAGAGTGGAGGGGGGCAACCATGACAAAATTCCATGTGACACGGGTGAGTATGCTGGCGCTGGTCTTTATTGTCGCGTGCATGGAAGAGCACGCTCGTGAACGGTTTGAGACAGTGGTCAATCAGGTGTGCGTCACAACCCCCCTTGAGCAAACGATAGATCAGCGTTTGCATACCCAGGCGCAAGGATGCGTTCTCCTCTCGCCGGATCCTTCCGTGATCGCAGGGTTAGACGAAACACGCATGGTTTCGGGAGTATATCGGACGCAAGGCACGAATTTAGGTTTCTCTCATTATCGCGATGAAGTCATTATTGTCCGTGCAGGCGAAACACTGGGGGTGATGACACCAGCAGCACTACAAGTATTAGCCGAGGCGGCAGGAGCAGTTCATGAAGCTCAACTGGAAGAAGAACACCTCCGTGCCGGCTTGGGCCTCGTACTGTTGGGCTCGCTCCAGGCGTTCACCGCCGCAGAGCCTCAACAGCTCACACCCGAGCAAATCATGCTTGTACAAAAAAGTTTCTAGACGGTGGGGAGGAAAGACATGAGAGAACAGCGATGGCAACGACAGCTCGGACTCAAAGGAAGTATTGGCATTTTCGTGCTCTTGGTGACGTTACTGGAGGGATCATCGGGCTTCGCTCAACAAGCAGAAGTGATCGAAGCCGGGCGGAAGGAGTTTCGCCAGTCTTGCGTTCTGTGTCACGGCCTCAGTGGAGGCGGTGAAAGCGTCATGACGACCCTCAACTTACTCACGATCACACCACCAGACCTGCGCCGGCTCAGTCAACGACACGAGGGCAAGTTTCCGTTTTGGTACGTCTATCAAGTGATCGATGGACGTGCAGTGATTCGCGGACACGGAACTCGCGACATGCCGATCTGGGGTGATGTGTTTATCTACCAAGAGGATGGCAGTATTGAAAACGAAACACGGGCGATCGGGCGGATTTTATCGCTCATTTACTACTTACAGTCGATCCAGGAGGAAAAGTGATGATGGATCAAGACACTATAAACGCAGTGACGAGTAAATTACTCCACCAACGAGCGGTGTTAGTTGGGGAAGTGGCTGATGCTGAGACCGACCTCCGATTTATCGCTGAGGATCGCGAGACAGACCTGGAGGAACATGCCCAGGAGGAACGGGCGGCGCGTCTTCTCGCCGACCTCGATGAACATGACAAGCGACAAATCGAAGAAATTGATGCGGCGTTACGTCGCGTTGCAGAGGGGACGTATGGTATCTGTGAAAGCTGCGAAGAGCCGATTGGCCAAGCGCGGCTCAACGCCTTACCGGCAACCCGCTTTTGTATCGACTGTGCTCGTCAACAAGAGCAGGCTCACCCCGTGATCACCGAGACCGAACGTGGCCCCTCCGGAGGTCCGGTGCCACCTGATTTGCGCCTGCTTTCGGATCGAGAGATTGAAGAGATCATTCGCGAACGGGTGCGAGACGATGGTCGTGTCGACGTGGAGGAGTTGCGTATCGTCTGTCGCCACGGGGTGGTGCATCTTGCGGGCGCGTTACCAAGCGAAGCAGAACATAGCATCCTTCGACAGTTGATCACCGATGAGTTTGGGCTCGAGGAAGTAGAAGACCGTATCCAGGTCAAAAAAGTGTTGTGGGAACGAGACGACCGCACCAAGGCAGCGCCACCGGAAGAGCGTCTGCCAGGAGTCGAACCGTACGGCACTGAGGATATCGTTGAGAGTTTGGAAGAGGGTACTGATTATGTCCCGCCAGTGAGACCCACCCCAGATGAGGAGTGATGGGTAATACCGTCGAAAAATATATCAATGACGCGCTGACGCAGGCTATTCAGAGTCTCGTGCAAGATCAACAACTACTCCGGTGCCTGGCCCAATAGTTGTAATCGGGTTATCTCCGTGAGGACTAGAAAAACGCAGGGGCAGACAGGCATGTTTCTGCAGTAAGGAACCGGCTTGTAACAAAGCTAAAGAGATCCTCAATTCGAGGTCTCCCGAGGGTTCGGGTCGCTCCCCTACTTGCACGTTCGCCCAAGTCAGGTGCTATTAACCAGTATGAATCATTCTGCGAATAATCCCGTGGCAGCATTCACGTCGTATATCTGCCTTGCACTCATGATCGGGGCGTTTCCGCTGGTTTCGTGTACCCCCACACCGGACGCCCAGCAGGAACATACAGAGCTGACCCCGACGACATTGGTCCCAGCGGAGTGGACCCCGTCGCTGGAGCAGATACAAGAGAATGTAGAGGAAAGTCTCGCAGACCAACCGCAGCAGAGCCAACAGGCGCTCAATCAGGCAAGCCAGAACCTCGCCGATCTCGCAGATGCACGACTGTTCATTACCTATGTTTTGCTCCTGCAAAAGCTGGACGAGAGAGGCAGGACAGCACTGTTCGCAGAGCAAAAAGCCTGGCTCACGCAACGGGAGACATCGGCACGGGCTGCGGTTGTGTCCCCCGGAGGCAGCCTTGAACCGCTAGAATATGCCAGTGCCTTTAGCGACCTCACCAAGAAACGACTGGCGGAACTGGAAGCTCGGTTGATGCAACACACTACACAAGCCGGGAATACCCCCGGGAGAAGGGAACCCTGAGCATGCAACTGACAGCGTTACAAAAGCGGATCTGCACGCAAGTCCTCAATGTGTTTGAAACCGGCAAAATAGCGGGAGATTACGGCACCCTCGTGATCTACGCGGATGGTCCTCACGGCGTGCGCCAGATCACCTATGGCCGCTCGCAGACCACTGAGTACAGCAACCTTGAGGAACTAGTACAAATGTATGTGGATGCGAACGGAATGTTCAGCGAGCAACTTCGCCCCTTCATTGCAAAAATCGGCGTAACGCCTCTGGTAAATAACAAAGAGTTCAAGCAACTGTTACGCGATGCTGGCAGAAAAGACCCCGAAATGGAACGAATTCAAGACGAGTTTTTCGATAAACGGTATTTTCAACCCGCCATGCAATGGGCAGACACGCATAGATTCACATTGCCACTATCAGCGCTCGTCATTTACGATTCATTTATCCACAGCGGCGGTATCCTCTACTTTCTCCGCAAACGATTTCCCGAGTTTCCACCAGCAAAAGGCGGAAACGAAAAAACCTGGATCAAACAATACGTCGATACTCGCCACAAGTGGCTCGCGAATCATCCGAAAAAAATACTCCAAGGTACCGTGTATCGCACGCAATGTTTCAAGCGGGAAATCGCGCGGGACAATTGGGACCTCTCGCATGTGCCGATTAATGCGAACGGCGTGAAGGTTTTCGGTCAATAGCCCTTCTCATTCTTGACAATCCGTAGCACGACCTTACTTTTTCTTTAGGTACATTCTCATTTATGCAAATCTTGGCCGCAACCTGTCGCAAAGATGAGAAAGACACGGAAGAGCTTATGTCGGAACAAGAGACGGACGCTCTCTCACCTGAGATGGCCACACGGCAAGCTCTTTGCTCGGCTACAGCGACGGTAGATTATTCGATAGTTATCAAAAGGAGTACCGGATGGATATCAACCGCTTCACCGAAAAATCGCAGGAAGCGTTACAGCGAGCACAAGCCCTAGCGGCGCGACGTAATCACCAAGGCGTTGACGTTGAGCATCTGCTCGTTGCGCTCTTAGAAGAACACGAGGGGCTAGCAGCGGCGCTGCTCGCGGCTGCCGGGATTGCTCCCAGTTCCGTCCGCGAACAACTAGAACATGAACTGAACCGTATCCCGCAGGTCTCCGGGCCAGGGGCTGGTGGCCAACAAGTATATATTACCCAGCGCCTTGTGCGGTTGCTGACCCAGGCCGAAGACGAAGCGAAGCAACTGAAAGATGAGTACGTCAGTATCGAGCATTTGTTGCTGGCGATGCTGGCAGAAGACCGTGGCGCCGCTGGTCGTCTATTACAATCAGCTGGGCTGACGCGGGAAAAACTCATGGCTGGCCTGCAAAAGGTTCGTGGACATCAACGGGTCACCAGTGCCAACCCTGAAGCAACCTACCAGGCGTTAGAACGCTATGGCCGCGATCTCACGAAACTCGCCACCCAAGGAAAACTCGATCCGGTCATTGGTCGTGACGATGAGATCCGCCGGGTTGTCCAGGTTTTATCGCGTCGAACCAAGAATAATCCGGTCCTGATCGGTGATCCTGGGGTCGGTAAAACTGCCATCGTCGAAGGTCTGGCACAGCGCATTATCCGTGGCGATGTGCCCGAAAGCCTCAAGAACAAACGCCTCATCGTGCTCGACATGGGTGCTCTGATCGCGGGCGCGAAATTCCGGGGGGAATTTGAAGAACGCCTCAAAGCGGTCCTCAAAGAGGTGCAAGAATCAGAAGGCGAGGTGGTACTGTTTATCGACGAACTCCACACGGTGGTGGGTGCGGGAGCTGCCGAAGGAGCGATGGACGCTTCCAACTTATTGAAACCGATGCTGGCGCGTGGAGAGTTGCATTGCATCGGTGCCACCACGCTCGATGAATATCGCAAATATGTCGAGAAAGACCGTGCCTTAGAACGTCGCTTTCAGCCCGTGCTTGTGGATCAACCCAGCGTTGAAGATACAATCTCGATCCTGCGGGGATTGCGCGAACGGTATGAGGTCCACCACGGCGTGCGCATCAAAGATGCGGCCCTGGTGACCGCTGCGGTCCTGTCGCAGCGCTATATCAGCGACCGGTTTCTGCCAGACAAAGCGATTGATTTGGTCGACGAGGCGGCGGCGAAGCTGCGCACCGAGATCGATTCGATGCCTACCGAACTGGACGAGGCGTCTCGACGGGTCATGCAGCTTGAAATTGAGCGGGAGGCCCTGCGCAAGGAAACCGACCAGGCCTCGCGCGAACGCTTGGGGAAGTTGGAGAAAGAACTGGCGGATTTGAAGGAGGAGGCTGATCAATTGCGAGCCCGCTGGGACGTAGAAAAACAAGCGATCGCTCGGCTCCGCGACATTAAGGAGGAGATCGAGAAGACCAGAACTGCGATCGAGCAAGCCCAGCGTGAATACGATCTCAACCGCGTGGCCGAACTGAAGTACGGCAAGTTGGCCCAACTAGAGCGCGATTTAGCGGCGGAAGAGGACCGGATACGGGGCGAAGACGGAAAGCAACGCTTGCTCAAGGAAGAAGTAGATGAGGATGATATCGCCGCGGTGGTGTCGCGGTGGACCGGTATTCCTGTGGTCAAACTCATGGAAGGCGAACGCGACAAGCTCTTACGCCTCGGCGACCATCTGCACAAACGGCTAATTGGCCAGGATGAGGCAGTGCAAGCTGTGGCAGACGCGGTCATTCGCGCACGCTCGGGACTGAAAGATCCCAACCGCCCGATTGGCTCGTTCATCTTCCTGGGCCCGACAGGTGTTGGCAAGACCGAACTGGGACGGGCGTTAGCAGAGTTCCTCTTTGATGATGAGAACAACATGGTGCGACTCGACATGTCCGAGTACATGGAAAAGCATACCGTTGCCCGTTTGATTGGTGCCCCTCCGGGGTATGTCGGCTATGAGGAGGGAGGGCAATTGACGGAAGCTGTTCGACGACGCCCGTATTGTGTCATTCTCTTCGACGAGATTGAGAAAGCTCATCAGGATGTCTTTAACATCCTCCTGCAAATTCTTGATGATGGACGGCTGACGGATGGACACGGGCGTACGGTGGATTTCAAGAACACCGTCGTTATCATGACCTCGAACGTGGGCAGCCAGCATATCCTGGCATACCGAGGAGGCGCTGACCCGGCCGCGTATGAGCGGATGAAACAAGAGGTGCTCGAGGCGCTTCGGCAGCAGTTCCGTCCCGAGTTTCTTAATCGTGTCGATGACATTGTTGTCTTCCACAGCCTCACGCGTGAGGATTTGCGCAAGATCATTGATATCCAGTTGAACCGGCTCCGGGCACGCTTAGCGGAACGTCATATCAGTCTCGATCTGACCGACCGGGCCAAAGATTATTTTGCCGCGACTGGCTACGATCCCAGTTATGGTGCACGACCCCTCAAACGCCTGCTCCAGCGAGAGATCGAAACGACGCTGGGCCGCAAGCTATTAGCGGGAGAAGTGAGCGAGCACTCGCATATCGAAGTGGACTGGGATGGGACAACGCTCACCTTTACGCCTGCACTGGTTGGGGAAGTTGTATAGGGGAATATGGCGGTAAAGTTTCAAGACTATTACGCCATTCTGGGTGTGTCCCGCACAGCCACGGAAGAGGAGATTACCAAGGCGTACCGCACCCTGGCACGGAAATACCATCCTGATGTCAGTAAAGAACCCGGGGCCGAGGAAAAGTTTAAGACCGTCGCTGAAGCATATGCGGTGCTCAAAGATCCGGAGAAACGCAAACGGTACGACGCGCTCGGGGCCAATTGGCAAGCGGGAGAAGAGTTCACACCACCTCCGGGTTGGCAAACTTTTCACTTCGAGTTTCCTGGTGGTGGCGGTCGGGGAGGACGGGGCACTTTTGATTTCGAAGGCCTTGGTGGTTTCAGTGACTTCTTCTCGATGCTGTTCGGTGGGGGGAGGCCAGAAGAGTTTACGCGTCGTGCTGGCAGCCCTGACCCGCGGTCATGGTTCGCGCGCGAACATCCGCAAGAAGCTGATCTCACCATTAGCTTAGAGGATGCGTATCGAGGCACGACCAAGAGCGTGGTCCTCCAAACCCTCGAGTATGGCCCTGATGGAAACGTCCGACCGGTTTCCAAGCGGTATGACGTGAAGATTCCATCGGGGGTTACCGAAGGATCGCGTATCCGCCTCGCTGGGCAAGGCACCGCTGCGGGCGGAGGCGGCCAGCGCGGCGACCTTTTTCTGCGTCTTCACATTGCCCCGCACCCGGTTTTCCAAATCGACAAATACGACCTACGGGTTGAAGTCCCTATCACGCCATGGGAAGCGGCACTGGGGGCCAAGCTTGATGTTCCTACCCTGGATGGCTCAGTCCGCATGACCATTCCAGTTGGGACCCCGAGTGGCAAACGCTTTCGATTGCGGGGAAAAGGACTCCCCCAAATCGGTGGAGAACACGGCGACCTTTACGTGACCATCCAGATCGTCGTGCCGCCAACACTGACAGCGAAGGAAAAGGAACTGTTTCAACAGTTGGAGAAAGTATCGACCTTTCGGCCGCGAAAAACCGCCGGATCTCAGTCGTGAGAAGTTCAGAACGAACTTCTCCCGGTCCCTCCGTTACGCCACCACACGCACGTAGAGGCGAAGATACAAATTGTGTAGCCCTAACCCGCGCAATGGCATCTCAATCAACGTGTAATCGCTCACCAGAGGGGGAATTTGCACTCGTACTGCCTCTTCCTCCTCTAACATGCCTTGGGCCTCACAGGCGGAGCAGGGAAATAACCAGTCTTGGCCTGAACCCCCACACGCTTTGCACGGATAGTACACCGGCACCTGGACCGTCGCGAGGCCGCCGCGCGCAGCCTCGGCAGGTGAGAGCACGACCTGAACGTTGACACTCTGCATAGGAGCGTTCGTCTGAGCGGCGGGGCGAGCAAAATTGCGCAACACCTGGGTGAGAGTGGTGTCTAACGGTGGCAAGATCGTCACAAATCTTCGCAAAGCGGGCACAAGTGCTGGGACCGCAGGGCTATGCTGCCTCGCGGAGCCAGTCATGATCGATTCCCTGCGCCCTGCGCCTCTCCCTTCCGCATGCCATAACCCCTGGTCGTAATGGCGACGTTTGTCCGGGTCAGAGAGCACCTGATAGGCTGTTAATAACTCTTGCATGAAATGCGCCCCCTGTGGCCCAATGCGTTCGGGATGATACCGTCTCACAAGCTCGCGAAAGGCAGCGCGAATGCCGCTGGCACTTTCCGTCCGTGAGACACCGAGCACTGTATAGTAATCGCGTTTGAGCATGGCCTCACTTCTCCTGATCAATCTGCCATCTATCTCTGGCAGTCCTGGCCTCCCAAGTACCGACACAGACTATATCCGTAACTCTGGCTGTGCATCTCCAGGCGCGGTAAAAGCGTCGGGGTGTATGGTCATTCCTAACGCGGCTGCGAGTGCGTCGCGAATTTCGTCGACCAGGATAAACGCAATCTTGTCACGGATGTCTTTCGGCACATCGATAAGGTCTTTCTCGTTGTGCCGAGGCAGGACAACGGTGCTCACCCCTGCCCGCGCAGCCGCCAGCACTTTCTCTTTGATACCACCCACCGGCAGCACTTTGCCGCGGAGCGTAATCTCTCCGGTCATAGCGGTCGCAGGTTTCACCGGAGTGCTGGTTAACAAAGAAGTCAAAGCAACAACCATAGCGACACCAGCCGAGGGTCCGTCCTTAGCGATGGCCCCGGCCGGCACGTGGATGTGAATATCGGTGCGTTCAAACAGCGCCTCGTCGATATCCAACGCTGGCGCATTGCTGCGGATGTAACTCAAGGCGGCTTGCGCCGACTCTTTCATGACGTCTCCCAGATGCCCGGTCAAGGTTAACCCACCCTTCCCGCGCATCCGCGTTGCTTCGACAAAGAGGATCTCACCGCCTGTCGGTGTCCACGCAAGGCCGGTAACCACCCCCGGAATACCCGTACGTTCCGCGACTTCGGCGAAAAATATCTGCGGTCCGAGAAAATCAGCAATATTGGCCGGTGTCACGTCAACGACAGCCTGTTGTCCTTCGGTTCGGGCTCGTGCCACTTTACGACAGACGCGGGCAATCGTGCGCTCAAGATTGCGCAGCCCCGCTTCGCGCGTATAGCCGCTGATCATGAGACGGATCGCGTCAGCAGTGAACGTGATCTGCTCCTCCGTAAGACCGTTTTCCGTCTGTTGTTTTGGGATCAAGTAGCGCTGGGCAATGGCGACTTTCTCCTCTTCTGTGTAACCCGCCAGTTCCAGCACCTCCATACGATCGCGTAAGGCCGGGGGAATCGGGTCGAGCGCGTTGGCAGTGGTAATGAACATAACCCCAGAGAGGTCAAAAGGCACGTCGAGATAATGATCAACAAACGTCGTGTTCTGTTCGGGGTCGAGCACTTCGAGGAGTGCCGACCCGGGATCGCCGCGAAAATCCATGCCGAGTTTATCGATCTCATCAAGGATACAGACCGGGTTGCGCGACTTCGCCTGCCGCAGTGTCTGAATAATTCGTCCTGGCAAGGCACCAATATAGGTGCGCCGATGACCACGAATTTCTGCTTCGTCGCGGACCCCGCCCAAGGAAAGGCGAATGAAGTTCCGGCCTAATGCGCGCGCTATCGACCGGCCTAAGGAGGTTTTGCCGGTCCCCGGAGGGCCAACCAGGCAGAGGATCGGTCCCTTCGATTCGGGACGCAGTTGACGTACCGCAAGAAATTCAATGATCCGCTCCTTCACCCGTTCCAGGTCAAAATGGTCTTCATCGAGTACGGTCTGCGCATGCTTGGTATCGAGTGTATCCTCAGTAGTGATCGACCATGGAAGGTTTGTCAGCCAGTCGAGATAGGTCGTCACTATGGTCCGTTCAGGAGACGCTGACGGGATACTTCTGAGCCGCTCTAATTCATGACGTGCCACCTTCTCTACCTCGGGCGGCATGTGGGCGTTGGTGATGCGTTCCTCAAATTCATGAATGACGCCTTCTTCCCCTTCTTCTCCCAACTCTCGTTGAATCGCGCGCATCTGCTGGCGCAAGATAAACTCGCGTTGCCCCTTGGCCATCTCAGTCTGCACTTCCGACTGAATCTTCTGACCCATTTCCATGACTTCAAGTTCACGGGTGACAATGGCGCTCAGTTTTTTCAAACGCTCCTGGACATCTGCCATCTCCAGGAGTTCCTGCTTCTCCGGCAACGGAATGTTCAGATGCCCAGCAATAATGTCGCTGACCAGCGCTGGGGAGGGAATCCCGGTCAGCGCTTGCAGCATTTCTCCTGGCATCAGCGGTAAGTGTGAGACCAACTTACCAAACTGTTGTACAAGATACGCGTGCAAGGTTTCGACTTCCTTCGTCGTCTCAAGCACATCGAGGACCGGTTCGATACGCGCCCGAAAATAGGGCTGCTCCTGCAGATATTCGAGGACCTTGATGCGTCGCAGTCCCTGGGCAAGGACTCGCAAGGTCCCATCAGGAAGGCGCTGCGCCCGGTGCAGATACGTCAGCACCCCAACTGTATATAACCCCGTCGGTTCCGGCTTTTCTTCAGTTGGGGTGCGTTGCGCCACCAACGCGATCAATCGCTCGCCAGCAAACGCGTCTTCAATCACGCGTACGGACGCCTCACGACCGACGGATAATGGACCACTGATGCCAGGGAATAGCGTGACGTCCCGCATAGCCAAGATCGCGACCTGCTCTGGCACCTGTTGAGGGACAGCCATCTCCGGAGTCTCGCCGGAGAGTCCCGGGTTTTGTAGCTCGTATTCTTTTTGTGGGTCATTCGCCATGAATCCCCCCTTTACGACACGTTTGTGTTCTATACTTCACCTTTTCATCGAACAGTACAGAGCTGGCTTTATGATTCGAGCCATCACCAGCACTGACGTTCCGTATAACCGTAATGCACGATTGCGGTCTTAGAAAGAGCAATGCGTGTGCCACACTCTCACCACGGACGCTGGGGGGCAAAGCCGCAACACAGGGAGCAGGTATTCTCATTTTTGCGAGACACCTGCTCTGAACATCTCATCTTTAGGAATTTTCTACCGCGACAAGTACACGCGGTACGCGGTGGGAGATACAAGTGACAACTTCGTAGTTGATAGTACCGAGCAGAGCCGCCAGCTCATCGGCTGTCACCGTATTCGCCCCTTGGCGACCAATAATTACCACTTCATCTCCCAATTCCACTTGGCCACGCAGCGCCGTCACGTCGATCAGACTCATGTCCATAGTAATGCGCCCCACCTGTGGACACCGTACCCCACGCACCAGTACGTGGAGCCGATTAGAAAGAGTACGGTTAAGGCCATCACCATAGCCGATTGGTAGCGTCGCAATCAAAGCCGCCTCTGTAGTGTGATAGGTGTGCCCGTAGCTTAAGCCGGTACCGGCAGGAACCTCTTTGAGGAAGGCGATGCGCGTCTTCCATTCCAAGACCGGCTTTAACGCTTGCACGCGTGGATTCGCAGTCGTTGCCGATGGTCGCAAGCCGTAGATGGCGATTCCTGGCCTCACCGCATCACAATAGGAGTTGGGAAGCGTGAAGATAGCCGCGCTGTTAGCGATATGATGAACCTGGATACCGTAACGCCTGGTCACCGCGAAAAGAGAGCAGAAGCGTTCAAATTGTTCGTACGAATACGCGGTGTCGGCTTCATCAGCACGAGGAAAATGGCTCATGAGACCACGCACCTGAATCCAGGGAAAGTCCCCACATCGATCGAGAAAAGCCTCCACCTCTGCAGGAGCGATGCCGAACCGCCCCATACCGGTATCTACCATGAGGTGGACAGCGAGGCGTCGTTGAGCTCGCGCTGCTGCACCATTGAGGGCGGCGGCCATCTCCAACGTCCCAACGGCTGGTTCGCACCTGTAGGCCACCAGTGCCTCACTGTGGTGGGGCAGCGTCGCCGACAATACGATAAACGTGGCCTGCATCCCAGCCTCAGCCAAGGCGATGGCTTCGTCAACATCGGCCACACAGAGGGTCCGATAACCGAGACGTAGCAGATGGGGACCGACGAGCTGCGCATCATGGCCGTAGGCATTCGCCTTGAGTACCGGCCACAGAGGAATGGCACCAACTTGCATCTGTAAGAGCCGCAGGTTGTGGGTGAGATTTTCAAGATGAATAAACGCCTTGGTCAGGTGACGTGCACGAGGTTCTCGTATGAACATACTCTAGCTCTCTGCGAATGCGGTCTCAGACGATGGCGACTGCGAACGTCGACATTCATCTTCATCTTAGCGAGCTGCAGACATCCTCCTTCCGTCCATGGAGCGTTTCTCGATGTAGACTGAAGTCATCACCGTCAGGAGAGCAGCATAGTTCAAGAAAAATGTCATCTCGCTTCCCACCTGATAACACCCCGCGGCAGCGGTCACATCCACGACGAGATAGCTACTCGATGCCCCAAGAATGGTCAGCCGCTGGTCACACGGAACGATCCCTTCAACTGTCACCTCTTCGCGTCCGACGTTTACTAAAGCTCGGTCTATTATCCCATGGTTCGCAAAGACGTTCAGATGACCAAAGGCGTCTTCGCTCCGCTCTCCGAGCGGGGCCGAGGGCTTTTTCTTGAGTTCGAGGATTTCACCGTGAAGAACGAAGGCATCCTGAAACGTATCGGGCCAGGCCTGACGGTGCATTGTCTCCCGCCCCAGCAAGAGCGCTTCCCCGATACGTGCGTGATTGATCCGTGGCGGCATCCGTCCTGCCGCAATCAGAGAAAGTCCGCTGGAGTTCGCCCCCGATACGACATGCAACGTAATCCCAGCCCCCTCAATCTCACCCACAAGGTCCACAAACCGCTGCATGTTGTTCGCGTTGGGCATGACACCGCTGAAACAGGCGAGATTCGTACCCACACCGATGACGCGGACTCCGGGAAACTGTAACGCTTCCTGCAAAAACGCCGGCAGATCTGCCGGCCATACCCCCTCACGGAGGTCGCCAAGATCGACCATGACGATGACGTCATGCACCCGTTGCCGTCGCCCCGCAGCCTGGGACAGAGCGGCAAGCACGCCCAGTTCTGAATTGAGACTAACGTCAGCCAGAGTGACGACGTCATCAACTTCACCGAGCGCGGGCAAACGCAAGAGCAGGTAAGACGTTTCCACACCCGCTGACTTGAGGCGCTGAATGTTCTCCAGTTGCGACTCGCCGAGGCCGACCACGCCACCGCGTAATATCGCTTTGGCAACATCTGGATGGCCGCACGTGCCCTTGGTCACGCCGGTGACCGTTATTCCGTGCGCACGGCAGAGATTAACGATCGTGCGGGTGTTGTGTTCGATCTTTTGCAGGTCAATGGTGACGTAAGGATGGGCCATCACCCTACTCGGCCTGCTGTTGCTGCAATTTGCGCACAATGAAGCTCGCCACATCACGCCCAGTGGTTCCCCTACCGAAACCCGCGTCCAACATGCAGGTATGGGCAAGTTGCTGCGTGATCTGGGTACCACCGGCAATGAAGACGAGCTTGTTGCGCACGCCGCGTTGCTTCGCAAGTTCATGAAGATGACGCATGAGTTGTTTGTGAACATCGCCGTGGGTCACAATCGTCGAAATCAACACGACACGGGCTCCCGTTTGCTCCGCGGCATCTAAAACCCGTTCAAGAGGCACCGAGGTCCCCAGGAAATGACACTGGAATCCGTACTTCTCAATACCACCGTGTTTGATGTCCAGGATCTCGCGGATACCAACGGAATGCTCATCTTCACCGACCGTGGCAGCGACCACGTGCAGGTCTCGCGGCCGCACCCACGCTTCGATGTCAGCATCGGGGAGCAGCGTTTCATGTTTTGTTACTGGCAGCTCACTGGTGACGATCACGGCATCGAGCACGCCTCTCACTTCAAAGACGCTGCCTTCCGCAGGGTGCAACAGGCGACGGCTGATCACCTCTGGATGTTGAAGACCCATGCGTTTGGCCATTGCCAACGCTGCCGCTTCAGCCACCTGTGGGCTCGCTGGCACAAACAGCGTCACGCAGACAATGCCATCGCCATGTTTTTCCACCTCTGGTCGCAGTAACCCGGCGGCCTGCTCCTCCAGTGGGACCACTAAGCGCGTAGCGACATGATCCCGAGGGTCAAGTTCATCGATATACTGAATCTTGGCTGGATCACACAGGGTACAACCCCCATATGTCTGACACGCCTTTGCGGCGCTTTGGGCATAGACGTTGTGACCAAAATGGCTGCACACAGGAGCACCGTAGTCTGGCGCACGCTGGATCACCGTTCCGGCTCCGTCCCCGCCCTGCTCTGCCCGCACGATACCATCACCCGTGCGCTCAGGATAATAGCCTGAGTCAACGAACTGCCCTGCGGTCACGGCTTGATAATAGCCGCCCTGTCCTACGATCTCTTCGAGAAACAGGACTGCTCGTTCTTTGAGTTCGCGAATCTGCTCGCGGAACGGGCCAGTCTTTTTCAATTCGAGTACGTCGAGCAAGCCATCGAGCCCCATCAGGGTTTGCCGCGTGGTGTTAACCCCGGCGACGTTATTGTAATGCCAGGGGATGTTACGTCCCTCATCCGGTGTAATCGTGCTCTGGATGTCGGCAGACGTCAGCCGCGAAATCAGTGTGTCGAGGACATGGGTAACCGTCGCCTCCAACATATCCGACTCGATATAGCGCGTATTCTGCTGGGCCCGAAAGGTGTAGCCGTGGAATAGCTCCCGCAACGCAACCGCATAGGGCAAATCAAGTCGCAGCTTGGGCGCAGGTGGTGCGGTCGGCGGCACGGTAGACAGGGCAATTTGCCAGGGAGCCATCAATACCGCCCGCGAGTAGGCCGTATTGATGGCATGCTGCACGAAGAGCTCGGGAGTGACTTTCCACGCCTCCTTGGCGGTAGCGTTGGCATTATGCGCGCCGTCCAACTGCAGCATCCCGGCGTCAGCGAGAATTTTCTTGGCTTCCGCGGCATCGACAAATGAGCGGTGCATGTTGATGTCACGGTACAACACGTTGTACTGCGGGTCCTGGTGCGCGCCGTTGACCCCCTCCTCGGCAAACAACACCGCCATTTCCGGGCCCGCCAAACCACTGACGTAAGAGTGAAAGTTGATAGGACGGCCCACTTCCTCTTCGATGGCATCAAGCGCTTTACGCGTGGCGCGGATTTGTTTGCGAGTGATGGGGATGCCACCGATACCCTCTGGCGTGCCTTCAATGAGACCGTCGATATGGGATTGACCGGTCGTACGAATGACCATGATGTGATCCGCTCCATGCCAGGCCGCCATGCGCATGCGACGCAGATCATCTTCAAACCGCCCCGAGGCAATCTCCGTGGTCAGGACATAATCACACTGTGGGTCGATATTGCCAAACGCCTGGGCCGCGGGCAGCGGCACGGAACGGTGCAGATTTTCGCTGGTATTACGATACACAAACGGACCGACTTGCTGGTTGTCAACTTTGCGCCGCCACGTCCACCCTTTGCGCTTGGGACGGTAATGTTCAAGTTCCTTCAGTACTTCACGCACATCAAGTTTCTGCTCAGGAGAAAGTTTCATTGCAGAAGATCCTCCCAGTAGTGCCCAGCGAGCAGGGCTGTTCCTGCTTCACGGACCGACAATCCTTTTACCTTCGCAAGTTCCAAGACCAGGCGACCTGCCCCGTGACTCAGGAGCTGCTGTTCACCCAGCCGCTTGACCAGATCCTGGGCTTCGACGCTGGAGAATCCCATGCGCAGGAGCACAGAACGCTCGATCGCTGGCGTAGTATGCGTTCGTGCCTCGGCGATGAGCGGGGACACCAGCTGCTCAGCCAGTCGCCAAAAATAGGCCTGTAACTCCGCATCCGATAGGGAGCGCAACCGCTCTCGACGGACGGCAAAATCATCGGTTCTCTCTGTGCATTTCATCGATCATCTCCTGTACAGCTAATTCGCTGGCACGGGTCTCAGCCACCAAAAATGAGACATCTACAGCGCTGAGCTGGGCACCAACGGGAAGTGAGGTCAGGGCATTGCGCATGTATGACCGTCGCAAACGAGTGAGATCTACGTCGACAACTGCAAATTGCGCCGGATGTTCGGGGATGACAATTCGTACCCCTGGCTGGTTTTTCCGTGGGTCACCACGCTCCACCACGATTCCCATCGCTTTCGCAAAGTTCAGTTGCGCCAGCGGATGTTTCCCGGCCCCGGTGTATTCGGTCTCCTGGACCACGACGATTGCTTCCTCATCGAGTTCCCGCGCAATAGCACATGCTGCCGCCAGAGAGGTATTGCCTGCCGGGCCGCGTTCAAGCCCCTCCAGTTCTGCGAGCAGTTGGGTAACATAAAATACCTCGCCTTGCGTCACCGTCACAAAGCGATCCAGATACCGCAACGGACGCGCCGCATTACGGGGCACATCCGCACGATCTGGCCACGTCGTGAACGGAATCGAGAACCCAGTGTGACCAGTAGTGAATGACTTGCGGTTGAAGTCATGGTCCGAGGCCAGATGTAATCCCGCAAGATCCACGCTTGCCGCAACCACAACGGTCCGGGTCGCCCCAGCCTGACGTAACCCACGCGCGGTTCCGGTGACGTTGCCACCCCCGGCGTGGGTAGCAATTACTACGTCGGGAAAGCGTCCGCTATGTGCCTGCACCTGCTGCGCTAATTCATACCCGAGGGTTTCGATACCAAGGATTGAGTACGGGGTGTAGAGTGAAGCATTAAAGTACTCGGTCTCCTTGAGGACCGACAAAAAGACATAAAAGAGCTCGGGTCCCACGGAAAGCCGGATGACCTCAGCACCATAGGCCTCGCAGGCCCGGGTTTTTTCGGCAATTTCGGGCTGTGCCCGTCCGTGACTATCGACGGCCTCCTGGACAACGATACAGCGCAATCCCGCTTTGGCGGCTTGTGAGGCGACGGCGGCACCGTAGTTACCACTGGTGGCGGCCACGACTCCTTTGTACCCACGTTGCCGCGCCTCGTGCACCGACAGTGACGCCCGCCGGTCCTTAAACGACCCTGATGGGTTCTTGGCTTCATCCTTGACAAAGATCCGCGCTCCTTTGCCCGCGGGCGCGACAGTCCGGACCAGCGCTGTGATATTTTCCAGTGCTACAAGTGGCGTGTTGCCTACCGCAGTGCGCTGTTGCACCGTCTGGGTGGTTGCGAGATTGTACCCGGTATCAGCAAGAAGGCGGTCGTAATCAAAGGCGAGTACACCGGTGGTATACCGTGCATAATCAAGGCCTACAGAGGTGCGCATAATGTCGGCCCGCTGAGCCATGATCGTCTCGTAACTGGTCTGCTCTCTCATCACTCGCCCCTTCGTTCGCGCAACAACGCCCGGGCTTCTGCGCCAATGGCAGACAGTTCCGGGATCGGCGCCCCGAACCCATGCGTGTAGGCAGGGTTGATGGTGATCACGGTCCCACGCAGGTGGCGACCAGCCGGAGTAACGATCTCTGCCTCCTGACCAAGTGTAGCCGGGGCGAAGAGAAATCCCTTAACTCGGAGTTCGAGGGGGACTTGACGAGTGTCGTCTGGAACCTGCGGCGCACGGTCAGCTGGTGCAAGCACCACGTGATGAATCTCCACCCACGTTCCTTTTGCAATCGCCTCAGCCATGGTGTCCCTCCCCCAAAGGGGCACGCAGTCGCGCCCGCGCGTCGCCTAGTATTGCGACTGGTACTGGTACGTCTGCCATGTTGTATAGTCCGGGTTCAGCGTTAAGGACATGTGGGATCATATTCACCGCCAGAGCAACCGTGCCTTGCCCGCCCGGGATTTCCGGGCTCCCGGATATCTTAATTGTTGGGGTGCCGAGAATTTCGATGCTGTCCCCCGTCTCGATTCCTGCGTGCTGCGGGTGAATTTGTTGGGGATGAATGAGCGTAATGACCGGCATGCCGTGGCGATAGGCAACTGCGCTGTGAGCACAGCCCGCCACCTGTCCTGGCTCGACCGTGACAAAAGGCGTTTCTCGACGGATTGCTGACACAATAGGTTCGCGGGTTTCCTCGATGCGATCAATCTCCCACCCTAACGCCCGAGCGATCATAGAGATCGACTGCGGAAAACCCACGTGTCCGACGACGCTGCCAGTCTGTACCCCTGTGCGGAACGCCTCAGGCGTTAACCCTATACCTTGGCTGCGAAGAACGGACGGCCCGTAGGGGGACAGGTCATTGATGCGCGTTGCGGTGATCGAGCGAATATCAGTACACACCCCGGTCAGCGTGAGAACGAGGAGATCCAGCACAAAACCAGGATTGATCCCGGTACCGAGGACAGCAACTTGATAGGCTATGGCGAGTTGCTGAAGGTCAGCAACCAGAGCCGGAGACACACAGGCAGGATATGCCATCTCCTCAGCAATCGAGATGACAGGCACTCGCTGGCGTACCAGTAGCGCAATCTCCGGCGCAGCATCAGTCAAGTGCGAGCAGGTGGCTTGAATTGCGACGCACGGTTTCGCTTGTTCCACAACAGGGCCAAGTTCATTGCTGATAGGGATCCCCAGGTTATGGTCAAGACCGATCGCCTGCCCGAGATCCATGCCCGCACGCTCAGCTCTTCTGCCGTAGGCGCCAACCAGTTCGAGCCCGGGCTTTTGCAGGACTAAGCGGGCTATACCAGCGCCCATCTGCCCAGTGCCAAGCACCAGCACGCGAATACAATCTCGAAAAGAGGATGTCAGCGTAGACCGAAGCGTCATAATCATGTCCTCTTTGTTTCCCAAGCAAGAGTAAGACCACGGGAGACAAATCCGATTCGAATAACCACTGCCACCCAGTGCTGTCATTCTGAGTCATCCATAACGCGGGTGCTAAGCAGGGCAGCAGAAACCGAGGGCGTTACCTAGGACGTCATTCCCGCCCTTCGACTTTGCTCAGGATAAACTCCAGCGGGAATCCAGTTTTCTTCTTGGAGTCCGGGTTGCGGCCTTTAGCCTCTTTTTCGGGGGAATCATGAGCTGCCACAAATATCCGGCTCGGCTTGAAAACTTTGTTTCTGGGCGGAGCAATTGAAGGGTTCAAGATGATCCGGTGACAACTGGGATTCGTATGGACATTTAGCACCCTTTTCTCATTTATGAGAAAAGACTTACCGCATTTCTCTTTTTTGGGAATTGTTTGTGGGCGATCGAGTGATCAAGTTCATCGAGACTATGGCAGTTCTTTTGCGGGGGTATACGAACGAACGCCGTAGAGGAGGGAGTTTTCGATGCGGACTTTTTATTTTTTTCCTCTGACCTTGATTTTTATTCTGCTCTTTTTCCTGCTCCTCATTTTCTTGTTCTTCTTTGTCCAGGTTGGTCTGATCAGTTACACGTATGAACGCCTGGGCGTGAGTGCCAACGCCATCTTTCCACTCTTGTTGGTGTCACTGATCGGGAGTGCGATCAATCTTCCACTGACCCAGGTGCGGGGAGGCAACGTACTGATACAACAAGAAATTGAGTTTTTTGGTATGCGCTACGTAGTTCCAGTCGTTGAACATCGTGACTACACGCTCATCGCGATTAATGTGGGTGGCGCAATCGTACCGACGCTCTTGTCGCTGTACCTTTTGTTCACGACCGGACTCTTTCTTCGTGGGATCGTCGGAATCGCGGTGGTTGCCTTCGTTGCTCATGCCTTAGCTCGCCCGGTAGCAGGCATAGGAATCGCTATCCCTTTTTTGGTCGCGCCGTTGGTGGCGGCCTGTGTTGGTCTTCTGCTCGCGCCTCAGCAGGCACCGGCCCTGGCGTACATGAGTGGGACCATGGGGTGTCTGATTGGGGCCGATCTCCTTAATCTCCGTCGCATTGGCGAGTTAGGCGCACCGATCGTTTCCATCGGCGGGGCTGGAACCTTCGATGGAATTTTTCTCACCGGCATAGTCGCGGTCCTGCTCACGTGAGACCTCCTCTGGTGTTTGTTCAGGAAGACGACGCCCAATGAGTCGATGACGTAATCGGTCAATGGCTCAATTCCTCAATCAACGTCTTCGCTTCTTGCCAATCCTTGGTGTCAAACCCTTCGGTGAACCAATTATAGACCGGGGCGAGCAGCTCACGGGCTTCGGTGGTTTTGCCGTGACTCCGCCACAACCGCGCCAGGCTCATCGCGGCGTGCAGTTCCCAGGATTTGGCCTGCTGGCGTTGCGCAATCGTAATTGCCTTCAGAAAACACTCCTCCGCTTCTGCCTCGGGATTGAGGATTTGGGGGTGAGGATCTGGGAGGGGCTCCTTTTCGCCATTTGCCCCTTTCCCCTTTTCCCCTGCGCGTAGCGCAAGCTCCCCGTAGATCCGCCACACCTCCGCCTCGTAGAAGCGCTCTCGTCTGGCGCGAGCCGGTCAATACGCGCGGCGAGGATACCTTGGACGGTGGGCGGAATGTGTAGGGGCGACCCTTGTGGTCGCCCTCCGTGGGCAGGCACAAGGCCTGCCCCTACAACGTCCCGAACTAAGACGCCTTGCTCGATCAAATCTTGGACAATCTCTTCCATAAAGAATGGCGTCCCTTGGGTTTTGGCGAGGATGAGGTCCTTGAGTTGCTGCAAGGCCTCACTTTCGACCCTCACCCTGTCCTTCTCCCTGCCAGGGAGAGGAGAACCATCCTCTCCTCTCTGAGGAGAGGATGGGGGTGAGGAGTAAGTGCCAGCAACACATCCAGGAATTCTGCCGCTTCAGCTGGCCCGAAGGGTGCTAATCGGAGTTACGTGTAGTACGTCTTCTGTCCCCACTCATGTCGATACTCCGGGCGATAGCTGGTCAACACAACAGCTTGGCGCTGGCCACACTCTCACTGAGCACGTCCAAGAACCCTTGTGTCTCCCCGGCGACCCAGTACAGGTCTTCAAAGATGAGGACAAGGGGTTGATTGAGACTCTCTCAGAGAAACAGCTTCTTGAGCGCCTCAAACGTGCGACGACGCGGAATCTGTGCGTCCATCTGCGCCAGCGGCGAGGGTTGTTCTTCTATCCCGAGTAGGGCGAACAGATACGGCAATGTGTCTTCCAGGCTGCGATCGAGATTCAGCACTTTGCCCGCCGCCTTCTCCCGTCGCTTGCGTTCGTCATCCTCGCTCTTGCTATCAAAATAGCTCTTGAACAGTTCAATCACCGGCAAGTACGCCGTGGCTTTGCCAGGTGAGACGGAATAGGCTTCGAGCACCAGACAGCCGCTGAGCGAGCGGAGACCACGATAGAACCCGGCGTCGCCAACTGCTCCATGCGGGCGGCCAGCGGCTCGGGTCCTGGGCTTCTGTGTCCTCCTTTATCCCGTTATTCGTTATCCTTTTCTCCTTGTCATCTTCCCTGTTTCTTCCTTTCCCCGTTTCACCCTCGTTTTTTTGTTCCCCCCTTATCCTTTTATCCTTTTCCCCATTTCTCCCCTTCCCTATCCACACCAACACCTTCCTACCAGGGGGGACTGTATAAGAGAGAGACAGCAGGAGATAGACGCCGCCAGGACGCCTCACATCTACACAGAAACATTAGCGGGCGACGCGAATGACAATCAATGTAGCTTGCCTAATCGATCCGTACCTGTTCCAGATAGCGCGGAACCACAGCCGTCCACCCGAGATCGCGCTCAATCACATCGTGTAGCGTATTTGCTGCCGTCTTTTCACCATGAACGATAAAGGTGGTGTCTGGTGGGCTGGGTGCCGTGCGTAACCACTGGAGGGTCTCGTTTTGGTCGGCGTGCACGGAGAAGGCCGGCACATTGACGACTTCCGCCCGCACCGGCACGTACCTTCCCAACATCTTCACTGACCGTGCCCCATCGAGCAGCGTGCGCCCACGCGTCCCCTCAGCCTGGTAACCAACGAGGATGACGGTGGTGCGGTGATCTGGCAAACGATTGGCCAAATGATGCAGGACGCGCCCACCGGTGGCCATGCCCGATGCCGAGATAATGATCGACGGGTAGCGCTGGTCATTGATCGCCATGGACTGGGCCACGGTACGGGCCTCTATAAGATTTCCGGGGTCAAAGGGGTCCGGCTCACTCTGGAGTCCCGGCTCCAGCTCAGGGCTCCCAGACGCAAGCGCTTGACGATAGATCGCCAGCGACGCCAGCGCCATCGGACTGTCCACATATACAGGGAGGTTCGGTATCCGCTTGGCCTGGCTCAAGCGACGGAGGTGAAAGAGAATAACTTCGGTGCGATCCACGGCAAAGGCGGGGATAATAACCATCCCCCCACGGTCCGCAGTACGAACAATCGCCTCCGTGAATCGCTGCAATGACTGCTCGTCTTCGTGCTGACGATCTCCGTAGGTCGATTCAACGACCACGATATCAGTTTCTGTGAGCGGCGCAGGTGAGCAAAAGATCGGATGCGGTGGTCGTCCTAAATCACCACTAAAAACCAGTCGCCGAGTCTTCGTATTGGTGATCTCAAGCGTGATCGTCGCAGAGCCTAAGATATGACCAGCAGGACGAAAAGTCGCACGGATACCAGAGGCAACCTCTTGGGCACGGTTGAAGGGGACAACCGTAAACCGCGCGACGGCTTGGTGACCATCCTCCTCAGTATAGAGCGGCAAGGCCGGAGTATGCTTAGAGAAGCCCTTGCGATTGGCATACGCGGCATCTTCCTCTTGCAGATGCCCACTATCTGGCAACACAATGCGCGACAGATCGCGCGTCCCCTCAGTAGCAAAAATGCGCCCGGTGAATCCGCTCCTTGTCAGTGCCGGCACATATCCGGTGTGATCGAGATGCGCATGGGTGAGCAGAATGGCATCGATACTTGCCGGGTCAATCGGAAAGGGTTCCCAGTTACGCAGGCGTAAGGGTTTCAACCCTTGAAAGAGTCCACAATCAATCAGCACACGAGCGTGTGGAGTGTCGATGAGAAAGCGACTGCCGGTCACCGTTTCGGTAGCACCAAGAAAACGCAGGAGTGGGACAGCTGGGCGTTGAACATTACTCATGATGCGCCTCTGTTATCATACGGACGTGGGCTCATCCAGCGCTCATGGAATCACTATCCACGGGCTTCGTTTCAGGAGAACCCAGACGTGCGTTACGTTGGTCGCGATTGTGACCAATATCGGCTGAGGACGTAGATCCCCAATATGAAGTTTCATCGCCGCGCGACGAAGAGCGGCGTAACGGTCAACACGATGAGCATAAGAACGTACACCGCACCCGCGACGGGATCTCGACTAGCGAAATACTCACCGACAGACATCCCTCGAAGCCAGAGCACGACGGAGAACTCCACGACAAGCAAGAGCCCCACGGCGATACCGCCCACTATTAACCGAGCAAAAACTAGGGGCGGCACGGCGTAGCGTTGCACAACCCAGAGGGCTGCGCTGACGATGACAACCAACATCATAGGCGCTTCCAGCAGTTCTGCGGTTCGCTCGCCATAATGAGGAGCGACCCACAAAACCCGCACAATCCCAAGAAGGAAGCCTGCGGCAAAAGCGAAAGCAAAATAGAGGGTCCCCGCCTGTACGATTCGCTTAAGATCGTGGCGGCTCTTCGGTCCTGGATCTTCCTGTTGATGCTGAGTTGTCAACACTGGCACTGTCACTCCTTCGGGCTGTTTCAGCCCGCGATCTTCAGTCACCTTGCGAGGTGTTGGCCTGTTGGTTACCTACAAGAACATTGAGCGATCCTATATGATCCTTATTTTTGGGAAAATCGCTGAAGAGGATTCATAAAATTGGGAATCGGACTAGACAAAACACGGAAAATTCGACGGTATAGAATTTGCGCACCAGGACTTATGGAAAGACACAAAGGGGGTCTTTATGAAAAGTGATCTGCAGTTACAGCGAGACGTGCAAGACGAACTTCGCTGGGATCCGCGGGTGAATGCCGCGGCGATTGGTGTGGCGGTTAATGATCGAATTGTCACTCTTACCGGGCACGTCCCACAGTTTGCCGAGCGGCGAGCAGCGGTTCATGCAGCCCAACGCGTTGCGGGAACCAGGGCAGTTGTCGATAACCTCGAGGTTCAGCTTCCGAGTCCAGGCGAACGTGAGGATAACGATATCGCGCGGGCAGCAGTGAACGTATTAGAGTGGAACAGTTTTGTTCCCGCCGACAACATTCGGGTTTCCGTCCATAATGGGTGGCTGACCTTGGATGGAGAAGTGGAATGGCAGTATCAGCGCGTAGCGGCTGAACATGCGGTGCACGCGTTGTTGGGTGTCCGGGGCGTCACCAACGCGATAACGGTTCGCTCAACCACCGAAGCAAATATGGTCAAAGCCGACATCGAAGCGGTCTTGCAACGGCGCGCGCGCCTGCAGGGCAAAAAACTTGCGGTCGATGTTCACGGACGAAAAGTCACATTGTCCGGCCACGTCGATTCCTTAGATGAGTGGGCAGAGGCCGATGCTGTAGCCTGGGACACGCCTGGGGTGTTCGAGGTTGATAACCAGATTGTCGTAGCGTTCGGGTAAGACGCATGGAGACATGTCTCCCTCCGACGTCGCGTGAGGATATCTCACGTGCAGGGTTCGCTCGCGTTTCTTACGAGCAGGAGGAAAAGAAGGAGAAACCATGAGTACGACAGGGCTAGAAGCATTCGATGCGACGCTGCAAAAGACCCACCTGTGGCTCAATGACATCATGGATGAACTCGCCTGTGAGGGCGACCGACACGGCGCCTACATTGCTCTGCGGGCGGTTCTGCATGCCTTGCGCGATCATCTCACGATTGAAGAGGCCACGGACCTTGGCGCCCAGCTGCCGATGCTCATTCGCGGGTTATACTATGAGGGCTGGCGCCCCACCGGAAAACCGGTAAAGGAGCGACAGAAAGAAGCGTTCCTCGCCCATATTCGCCACGCGTTCACTGACAATGAAACGATCAACGTCGAAAATGTCGCTCGGGCTGTTTTCCGGGTGCTCGCACGTCATGTTACTGCTGGCGAGATTGCTGATGTCAAACATCAGTTGCCAGCCGCACTCCGCGCCTTGTGGCCCCCGAGCGAGGAAGAACTTGAGCGTGGAAGACAGAAGTGAGGATATGGAAGAGCTAGCCCTACACCGTGCAGTTTCGACATTCTCCGGAGAATTCCAGTCCCGCTTCGATTCCCGCATTCGAGGTTGCGGTTCGAGAATACGCTGGAATCCCTAACGACAAGACCTGACTGCTCTTGCAGCCATCACGAAAGACGGTGATGCCCTTGCAGCCGAGGGTATGTGCTAAACGCATAACTTGAGCAACATCCACCGGCGTTGCGGAGTGAGGAAGGTTCACGGTTTTCGACACAGCGTTATCCGTATGCCGCTGAAAGGCCGCCTGCATTCGCACGTGCAACTCCGAGGGGAGATCATGACTGGACACGAACAACGCTTTGAGGTCATCAGGAATAGCGCGAATAGACTGTAGTGAGCCTTTCGCTATAATTTCGGCCAGCAGATCCGTGCTGAGCAGCTGGCGCTGGTCAAGGATCTGGACGAGGAGTGGATGCATTTCCTGCAACCGGCGTCCGTCGAGCACACAGCGCGTGAATGCCAGGGCGAACAACGGTTCAATGCCACTCGATACACCAGCAAGAATACTGATGGTGCCCGTGGGAGCGATGGTGGTGAGCGTCGCATTGCGTAAGGCGACCTGCTGTGGCTCGGGGAGCGATCTGCGAAAGGCAGGATACGGCCCCCGCCCTTGGGTCGCTAACATCTGCGAGGCGCGATGGGCGTGGGAAGTAATGAACTCCATCAACTGCTCTGCCAGGGCTAAGCTCTGTGGTGTTCCGTAGGACATCCCCAGCATGATGAGGAGATCAGCGAACCCCATGACGCCAAGACCGACCTTGCGGGTCAGCCGTGTGGCCTCGAGCACTGTGGGGAGCGGGGCTCGACTCACCTCAATCACATCGTCGAGAAAACGGACAGCCTGGCGGATGACCTCGGCTAGCGCATTCCAGTCGATCCTCTGGTCGCGGACGAAACGCGTGAGATTGATCGAGCCGAGGACACACGATTCGTACGGCAACAGCGGTTCTTCCCCACAGGGGTTGGTGGCTTCGATGGTTCCGAGTGATGGAGTTGGATTGGCCCGATTGATCGCGTCAATGAATAATACTCCTGGGTCACCAGTGTGCCACGCGGCATGCGTGAGTGCCTCAAACAGCGTCTGCGCGGTCATTTCTCGGACAATAGCGCCAGACACCGGGTGGCGTAGCACATATGTGGCGTTCGCAGCGACGGCCTGCATGAACGCATCATCGACAGCCACAGAAAAATTAAAGTTCGCAAACGCCACCGGATCATTCTTCGCCGCAATGAACGCAAGAATATCTGGATGATCGATCCGCAACACTGCCATATTGGCGCCGCGACGTCGGCCTCCCTGCTTCACCACATCTGTTGCCGTATCGAACACGCGCAGAAACGACACCGGCCCTGAGGCAACTCCACCTGTCGAGGCCACCGGGTCCCCTTGAGGACGAAGGTGTGAAAAGGAAAAGCCGGTCCCACCACCGGATTGATGAATCAGGGCCATCTCCTTCACTGCCTGGAAGATGCTATCGAGCGAATCCTCGATCGGAAGTACGAAACAGGCTGCCAGTTGTCCCTGCCCGGTGCCAGCGTTCATCAGTGTCGGAGAGTTGGGCAGAAACTGCAAACTGGACATCAGGCGGAAGAAGGTTTCTTCCCATCGCTCCACGTCTTCGTGATAATTGGCTTCTGCCGCCGCAACGGTACGCGCAACCCGATGAAACATCTCCTCGGGGGTCTCGACAATCTCGCCGCGCTCATTCTTGCGTAAGTAGCGGTGTCGCAGTACCTCCCAGGCACTTGGAGAGAAACTCACTGGAGGTTGAGCAACTTGCGACGTGGTCATAGTATTTCTCGCTATACAATCTTAGCCAGGTGTTGTCGGTAGACGGCCCCTGAGGATCTCAGCGATCACCCCTTGATGCACACAATCGGTTCTAGACGGGCAACTTTGTGGGCGAGTTTGGCCTGATCGGCAGCATCGGCTACAGCACTGACATCTTTGTAAGCCTCGGGCGCTTCCTCGGCAACGCCACGCATTGAGGGGCTACGAACCACAATGCCGCGACTTGCCAGATGCGCGACAACGTCACGCCCTTTCCATTGCCGCAAGGCCTGATGCCGGCTCATACTGCGCCCTGCGCCATGACACGCCGACCCATAGGCGTGGGTCATTCCTTCCTGGGTTCCCGCCAGTACATACGAAGCGGTTCCCATCGTGCCGCCGATAAGGACCGGTTGTCCAACCTTCCGCAGCGCTGGTGGGACATCGGGATGCCCGGGACCAAACGCTCGCGTTGCGCCTTTGCGGTGGACGAAGAGGCGCTTGCGTACCCCATCGACGACGTGTTCTTCTGCTTTACAGGTGTTGTGTGACACATCATACAGTAACGGCAAGTGCGTCCCGGGTAAGAGCGAGGTAAAAACTTGTCGAACCAGGTGCGTGATCACCTGACGATTCGCGAGCGCGCAGTTAATCGCTGCCCGCATGGCTCCCAAGTAGGCCTGGCCAATGGGGGACGTAATCGGCGCACAGGCCAGTTCCCGGTCCGGCAGCTCAATCCCATACTGCGGTGCGGCAATGGCCATACGTTTCAAAAATTCGGTCCCGATCTGGTGACCGAGCCCGCGCGACCCACAGTGGATACTGACAACAATGTCGCCCTGCTCAAGGCCAAAGACCGCGGCAATATGCGGACGATAGACTGCGGTGACTTCTTGCACTTCGAGATAATGATTGCCAGAACCGAGCGTACCGACTTCGTCACGTTGTCGTTTCTTGGCTTGCGCCGACACCTCGTCAGGAAGCGCGCCTGTCATACATCCGTGCTCCTCAATCCGTTCCAAATCTTCAACAGTGCCATAGCCACGATCGACCGCCCAGCGTGCGCCACCCGCCAGCATTGCCTCCATTTCAGCATCACTGAGATGCAAACGTCCACGACTGCCCACGCCCGCCGGAACGGTGTGGAACAAGGTATCGGCCAACCGTTCCTTGATCGCTTCGATGTTTGCGCGCCGGAGACCGGTGTGGAGAGTCCTCACCCCACACGAGATGTCAAACCCCACCCCACCTGCCGAGATGACCCCCTCACGGTCAGGATCGAAGGCGGCGACACCACCGATGGGAAAACCATAGCCCCAGTGCGCATCGGGCATCGCGTACGAGGCTTTGACGATCCCTGGTAAGGTCGCGACATTCGTGACCTGCTCATACACTTTGTCGTCCATGTCCTGAATCAATGCGTCTGTGGCGTAGATTACGGCGGGGACGCGCATCTTCCCAAACGGCGCGATTTCCCATACACACGGCCCTTGCCGGACCAAGCGAGACATATCCATGTTGTCCTCATCTTGCGAGAGCGATTACACATCAACCACGCATTGAGCTGTCCAGGCGCCATTGGCAGCCTGGATAAGTTTCAACTCGGTGTAGGTGGCACCTTTCACTTCCACCGCGGGTTGATGCTTGTCGATATCCACCGGCTCACCCCATGCTTCTGCCGACAAGGACGAGCCGCTCAGCTGCACGACAAAACGGCGAAATAACATCCGTCGGGTCGCCATCTCATACACCACGGCATTGAGCCAATCAACAAACAACAATTCATCGTCTGGTGCCTCACAGGTAATCGCCACCATCTCCTCGGCTGCGACGGTTCCGGGATCGGTGACCACCGCAGTGACGGCCACTGCGGCTTGGGCAAAGGCGTCTTCTTTCGTGGCCCCGATACCGCGGACACCAATATCTGCGCCATGAGGAAAATGTTCCCATCGTGCATTGAGACTGCTCATGTAAGCACCTGTCGCTTCCCATTGCCACGAATCTCTTCCCCGGAGGAAGTTCCCATATATATCCCTCTCCCACTACAGAGATCATGAGCAAGATCAATGCCCTGTCCCGTCATCCCATCACCACATAAGAACAGGACAAGAAGGGGACTTGCGAGGGGCATCTCACTCCTCTTCGTGGCACGTTTGGTTGTATCGTTTACTGTTGAACGAGATATTCACGAGAGCAGGTGTCGGAACGCACGAAAAACACCCCAGTTTCACACTCTCCCTCAAAAATACTGTGATCGCAAGCGATGGCAACTGCGGTGTATCGCCGACGATTGTATCATTAGTGATCTGTAGGCGATGCAGGTGATTCGAGACAACCACCAACCACGACAGCCCGGCAACTCGCGCGGCTTTTCCTCTCATCAGATTCGCAAGAATGGGAAGACATGATCGCAGTTTTTGCAATGGTGAGAAAATGGAAGAGCACTGGGAGAGGAAACCAGCCGACAATGTTGTTGACACATCACCCAAGATCGAAACGCGGCTTCGGGAGGCTGAGGCAGATCTCACGACAGGTCGAGTGTTCAGCAACCGTTGGTCAGGTCTTGCAATCCTAAACAGCCTAGCCTTCAAATTCATTGAGAGGTAACACTCCCGTCGTGCTCGCCAACGAGATAATCATACCGACGTCTATGTATCCAATCCTGCAGATTCTCTATTTCTTCATCCCGGCCTATGTCGGCAACATGGCTCCCGTGCTGGTGCGGAATTGGTTTGCTGTTCTCGCCCAGCCGATCGATGGTGGGCGTACGCTCTGGGGCCGGCCGCTGCTCGGTGATCACAAAACATGGCGAGGACTCCTTTCGGGTACGATCACGGGAATCCTCGCTTATGAGGGGCAGCGATGGGCGTATATGTGTGGCGTCGCTCATGAGCTAGCGTTAGTGGATTATGCTGCTTATCCACTCCTCCCAGGGTTTCTGATGGGCCTGGGTGCCGGCGTTGGGGATGCGATCAAGTCATTCTGTAAACGACGCCTCGGGATTGCCCCTGGTGCAACCTGGCTAGTGTTTGATCAACTCGATTTCGTCGTCGGTGCTTACCTCTCGGTTTCGATAATCTATGCGCCCCCACTCCTCCCGATGGTGCTCAGTTTGCCGGTTATGTTTGTTGGCAATGTCGGCAGCACCATCATCGGCTTTTGGCTGGGATTCAAGGAGTCGTGGGTGTAACAGGCCGCATCGGGTGGACTGTCACCTTAACTTCAAGAGTCTGGGTATCGCCGCCATTGATCACCCCACGCACGGGCGTCACATCGAAGAAATCACGTCCCCATCCAAGAGTAATATGCTCTACGGAAGGCAGCACATTGTTGGTTGGATCAAAGTCAATCCACCCAGAGGTGGGCACAAAAAGGGAGACCCAGGCATGCGATGCATCTGCTCCAACCCGCCGCGGTTTACCGGGTGGAGGGTTGGTCAGGAGATACCCACTCACGTATCTGGCTGCGAGCCCCAGCGAGCGCAAACATGAAATCATGAAATGAGAAAAGTCCTGGCACACACCACGCTTTTTCTCAAAAAACGAGAGTACGGACGTCGTCACTGTCGTCGCGCTGGCATCGAACTTGAACTCGCTATGAATTTTCTCCATCAACGCCTTGGCTGCTGCAAACAGAGGCCGGCCAGGGAGAAAACAGTCACTCGCATACAGGCGGAGATCGCGCTTCAGTCGGACATGAGAAGATTCAAAAAGGAACTGCGTCGCTTCCAGGACTGCCGCATCAGGCTGCCATGAGACACGATAAGTGAGGATATCACGCACGGTTTCCCAAGGAGGAGTATGCTCCTCATTTGGCATAACGCGTGCGCTGACCTCAATAATCGAACGCGCAACAACATCAAGCACGTCATGCGCCATCTCTAGTGCAATGAGAGTAACCGGATTACCAAAGGGATCCCGCGTCTCGGATCGTAGTGTCGGTTCTGGCGTAATCCACACGTCATGGGTGTGGACCTGTTGGTACCCCAGCGTGCGAGGGGTCAGGTGAAGCTGCTGGTGAGAAAGTAAAACCGGAGCCGAATAGCGGTACCTGGTATGGTGTTCGACGCGGTAACGTTGTCCGTCCTTTACGCTCATGCGGCGACACTCGTTTGTGCGCGTTCGCGGGCATGGATAAAGAAACGCTGCGCGATCTCATCAGACAACCCATAGGCCGAGCGTTGGCAGGCCGTGAGTAAGGCAACAAGTCCATCATGCCTAGAAGCCGGCTCTCTAGTTCGCCCAAGATCGTCGAGTGGCGCGAGGTCAAAATTGTGCAGCGCACGAATCAGGCCACGTAGATCATTCACCGGCTGAAAGCCTAACCGCTCTGCGAGTGTCTCAAGTGCACGACCTAAGCCCACAAGCTGAAAACAGACAGCGTGGGGGTTCGACTCGTCAAATACCAGAAGATCAATAACTGGCAGCAGCTCAGGCTGGCGTTGATAACGGGCACGATAGGTAATGAGGCTATTACCAACTTCCAAGAGCCCACCGAGGGCAGCATCCCGTTTGGCTGCTGGTCGGAGGAGAATCTGGTTCACCGTTGACGCCAGAAAAGCCAACCGTTCAATTTGCCGTCCGATCAAAAGGAACTGCCAGGCATCATCGCGTGTCATATCATCGAATGCGTACCCAGCGAGCGCAGTACAAGCCGGGAGAATTCGATTCAAAACAATTATGGCTTCCTCAATGTTTGTCGGTGCAGGTTCATGATCGTGAACAAGTCGCTGTACGGTATACCAGTTATCAAGCGAGATGCGCTCGCGGATTTGGGTTGTACAGTACAGCAAGCGGGCGCTATTGGCGGCAAGTCCATTCTCAACTCGGGCGTCTCCCACAGCGGCAATTAACCACGCATCGCTGTTATTCGCAGTGTTGAGCAACGTCTCTGTTTTTTTCCGGCTGCGGCGGGACACTTTCGGAGTTTCGCGGAGTTTTTCCGCGTCGCATAAGGCAAGCAAAACCTCTATACCCAGTGAGTCTACGGGGTCGTTTTCAACCAACCGACGAGCCGTTGCCCGTAACAATCGTCCGAGGTTCTCAACTCGTTCGGCGTAGCGTCCCATCCAGAAGGAATTCTCCCCGGCCCGCGAGGGAGAGTATCGCCGCCCACGCACGATATCGCGAGCGGTTACTCGGGGTTGCAGCAAGGATTCCCAGTGGATCGCAGCGCCCTCCAGCACCCAGGTATCTTTGCTCGATCCGCCACGCTGCATACTGATGACTTCGGTGTCAGTTTCGGGCGAGACACGAGTCAAGCCACCAGGCATTACCTCGTAGCCGTTGGCTCCCGCCACTGCATAGAGCCGCACCCCTATCGCGCGCGGTTCAAAGCGCTGATGTTTGCTGACCCAGGTTGGCGCCTGGGAAAGCCGTACCCATTCCTGAGCAACATAGGCGTGCGGAGTATCGCGTAGTCGGTTGACCATATCTGCGCGCGCGGCCGCATCGAGCGTATACCCGAACGTCGGCTCCATCTTCATGGACGGAAAAGCCGGCTTGATAACAAGATCAGGAAGATGGGTGACGACATGATCGAGAGCGGGCGTTTCACCGCACCACCAGGTCGCAACGGAGGGTAAGGCAAGTGCTTCACCTAACAGGGCCTGGCAAATCCCCGGAAGAAACCCCAGCAAGGCTGGAGTCTCCAGCACTCCTGAGCCGAGGGCATTGGCAATGACCACGTGGCCAGCCTGAGCAGCAGCAAGCAATCCCGGCACCCCCAGCGCAGAATCAGCGCGTAGCGCAACCGGGTCACAGTATTCATCATCAAGACGACGGAGCAAGACATGAACACGTTTTAGCCCTTCGAGCGTTTTCAGGTAGACACGATTGTCACGCACAGTCAGATCTGCGCCTTCAACAAGGGCAAAGCCGAGATAACGAGCAAGAAACACATGTTCAAAGTACGTTTCGTTGTACGGTCCAGGAGTTAACAACGCGATCAACGGGGGCTCACCGTCTGTCGGAGCAAGCGCCGCCAACCGCTGCTGAAGTGTACGGAAAAAATGCGCGAGGCGTTGGACACCAAGGGTGCGAAACAGCGTTCCGTACATCGGCCCAATGATGAGTCGGTTCTGCAACGCATAGCCTGCCCCAGAAGGTCCTTGGGTCCGATCGGCAACGACCCACCAACGGCCATCGGGAGAGCGCGCCAGATCGCACCCATAGAGATGTAAATAAATCCCCCCCAGCGGCTCAACGCCTCGGCACGGCCACAGATAGTTGCGATGACCATAGATAATTGCCGGTGGTAGTAACCCTTCAGCGAGCATCCGCCCTGAGCCATAAAGGTCGGCCAGAACTGCGTTCAATAATCGCGCCCGTTGCGCCACGGCCCGAGCGAGCAAACGCCACTCTTCTGGTCCAATGATCAATGGCAAGAGGTCGACTTCCCAGGGTCGGTCAGCTCCCTTGGCATCCGCATAAATGTTGTACGTGACGCCATCCTGCTCGACCGTGCGACGGATCGTACGAGCATGACGCTTCAATTCAGCCTGGCCCATCTGTGACACGGTATGCGCGAGCTGTTCCCAGGGATCACGGGGCTGCCCAGCGCTCGCAAAAACTTCATCGTAACGGTCAGGCTTGACCCGATAACTCGTAAATTTTGACGATGATCTCATTGGTGGGCGGTATCTAGACCTTGCGCAGGTCAAGGGTAAAGGGACACTCCGGATCAACAGTCGGTGGCGACAGTTCCATGCGTCCTTGTGTGTGACCGATACGAAAGAAACGCGCAAGGCGACGGCTCTCAGCTTCAAAAGCGTTGACCGGGAATGTCGAATAGTTTCGCCCGCCAGGATGGGTCACGTGATACTGGCACCCGCCCAGGCTGCGCTGCATCCAACGGTCAACCACGTCAAAGATCAGTGGCGTGTGTACGCCAATCGTCGGATGGAGGGCGGTCGCTGGTTGCCACGCCCGATAGCGCACCCCAGCGACGAACTCCCCGCCAGTTCCGGTCGGCTGTAGTGGCAGCGAGACTCCGTTGCACGTGAGCGCGTACCGCTCGGGAGGAAACCCGGTTACTTTGACCTGGAGCCGCTCAAGGGACGAGTCGACATACCGTACCGTACCACCAGTCGCCCCTTCTTCCCCCATAACGTGCCAGGGCTCCAGCGCACCACGCAGTTCGAGTGTCATCCCGTGTACCGCAAGATCGCCATATTTAGGAAAGCGAAACTCAAAGTGAGAAGCAAACCAGGAGGCGGTAAACGGATATCCGGCTTCGTTCAATTCGGTGATCACATCGACAAAGTCAAGCCAGACAAAGTGTGGCAAAAGAAAACGATCGTGAAGTTCAGTCCCCCAGCGTACCAACCGCGGCGGAGCATATGGCGTACGCCAAAAGCGCGCAACCAGTGCACGTAACAAGAGCTGTTGGGTCAAGCTCATGCGTGCGTGCGGTGGCATTTCGAACGCCCGCATTTCTAAGAGGCCCAGTCTCCCAGAGGCGCTATCAGGAGAATAGAGTTTGTCGATGCAAAATTCCGCTCTGTGTGTGTTCCCGGTCACGTCGATCAACAAGTTGCGCAAGAGACGATCAACCAGCCAGGGGGGACAAGTCTCGCCATGCGTTCGCGTCTGCCGTTCCATCTCCCGAAAGGCAATCTCGATCTCAGCGACCGAATCGTTCCGCGCCTCGTCGAGGCGAGGGGCTTGTGACGTTGGACCGAGGAAGAGCCCCGAGAACAAATACGAGAGAGACGGGTGATTGTGCCAGTAACTCACCATGCTCCGCAAAAGATCCGGACGCCGGAGCCAGGGAGAGTCACCTGGAGTGGCGGCACCCAGGGCAAAGTGATTCCCTCCCCCAGTACCGGTGTGACGGCCATCCAGCATAAATTTTTCGGTTGTCAGTCGCGACTGTCGCGCCGCCTCGTAGAGAAACGTCGTCCGCTCAACCAGTTCATCCCACCCCGCGGCTGGATGAATATTCACCTCGATGACCCCTGGATCAGGAGTGATTTGAAAATGCATAAGCCGTGGGTCACGTGGCGGCTCATAGCCCTCAAAGAGCACCGGCTGTTTTCTTGCTTCCGCCGTGGCTTCCACCACTGCAACAATCTCCAGGTAATCTTCCAGGGACCTGACCGGCGGCATAAAGATATAAAGAATACCGTTGCGTGGTTCGGCACATAACGCCGTGCGGGCAAGCGAGGCTGCACTTTCAAATAATTCCGGCGTGGGAGCAGGAGCGTTGTACTCTGCTATATTTATCAGCCCCTTCGGTGTCCGACTGGCCGCGCTAGCGTCGGTCAGTGGTGGCGCCACCTGTCCACGTATCTGACTGTAAGGCGAGAGTGGCGAACGCGGGATCGAGGGATCGGGGGGATACAAAGAGGGGTACGCTGTCTTGCTCACCCAGGGTTGTGAGTCGAGCGGAAGACGATACCCCATCGGCGAATCCCCTGGGATCAGATAGCAGCGCTGGTCGCGCAAAAACCACGAGCTCGTAACCCACTGGTCGGTCGCAGGATCACGTGAGAGGGGCAATATATACCCCACAGTCTGGTTCAGTCCGTGCGAAAATACGCGCCGTAAGCGCTCACGCTCTAGCGGGTCAGCAAGTCGCGAATCAAACGGATCAACATTCACTGGCAAGCGACGTTCACGCCAGAGAAAATAAAAGACATCCTCATAGGCTGGAAAAACATACTGCGCAGCAAGACCCAGACGCGCAGCAACCTCGCAGAGAAATGCTTCAGCCGTGGCAGTCGTCACCTTGCGTGGTTGGGCTTCGTCGGCAATCAGCAAGTCATTCTTCCATATTGGCTCACCGTCTTTTCGCCAAAAACAATTGAGCGACCAGCGCGGGAGTTGCTCACCAGGGTACCATTTGCCTTGGCCAAAATGGACGAGCCCGCGCGCACCATAACGACTGCGCAAGCGATAGTAGAGGTTCGCTGCCAGCCTTTTCTTGGTCGGTCCCACCGCAGTGGTGTTCCACTCCTCCCCGTCAGGATCATCAACAGCAATAAAGGTTGGTTCACCACCCATCGTCAGTCGCACATCGTGCGTTTGCAAATCCGCGTCGACCGCTGTGCCCAGTTGCTCAATCGTCCGCCATTCTTCCTCCGTGTATGGCTTCGTCACACGTGGTGCTTCCCAGATCCGCGAGACCGCCATGCGGTGAGAAAAGTCAACCTCGCACACATCGAGCGTTCCGGTAATCGGTGCGGCAGAGGAAGGCATGGGCGAGCACGCAAGCGGGAGGTGACCTTCTCCGGCAAACAATCCAGAGGTCGGGTCTAAACCAACCCATCCCGCTCCTGGGAGATAGACCTCGGCCCAGGCGTGGAGATCAGTGAAATCTTTTTCCGGTCCTGAGGGACCATCGAGCGACTTCACATCAGGCGTGAGTTGGATTAGATACCCGGAAACGAAGCGTGCGGCAAAACCAAGATGCCGCAAGAGCTGGACGAGTAACCATCCGGAGTCACGACATGATCCCGAACGCTTGGTCAGCGTTTCTTCCAGCGTCTGGACGCCAGGCGCCATGCGAATCAGATATTCAATATCCCGAGCGAGGCGACGATTGAGGTCCGCAAGAAAGGGGACAGTGGGAGTCTTGTCTCGGGCAATTTCTTCCAGGTACCGTGCGAAAAGCGGCGTGAGCGGTTCCCGAGTACAATATGGCGCGAGTTCAACCAGCAGTTCCTGTTCATAGGAAAAAGGATAGTGCTCAGCATACGGTTCCAAGAAGAAGTCAAACGGGTTGATTACTGCCATCTCGGCAACGAGGTCGACGTCAACACGAAACTCACGAGTCGGTTCGGGAAACACGAGCCGGGCGAGGTAATTTGCTTGCGGGTCCTGTTGCCAGTTAAGGAAGTGTGTTGTTGGCGAAACACGTAGCGAATAACTCAGGATACGCGTACGGCAATGCGGTGCCGGTCGCAGACGAACGACCTGAGGTCCAAGGTGAATCTGTCGGTCATAGCGATAATGTGTCGTATGGTGCAACGCAACGTGAATCGACATAAGCCTCAGATGGTCCTCAGCGGTAGTGAATCTTAGAGTAAGGATGTAGAAGGGTCAACGTTTGTCTTTGCAAGAGGTTTGACTCAGTACCGCTTTCGCACTATTGTGGCCTGCAAGTAATTTTTCCGCGAGTACGCACGAGTATTGCTTATCGTCGAAACCGCCTAGCAGCGGTAGAAAAACACAGATGAAGTTGTTTTTGGTCGTTGTCCTCCTCTGCTGTTTTTCGTTCAGTCTCCTCTCTGGGTGTGCATCTACACAACCATCGACACCGTCCGCACCTTCTGGATTACCGGCTGTCATACCAGGCTGGGCTGACCAGCTGACGAAAGACGAAAGAAACCCACAGTACGTCACAGAAGAGGATTTGCTCAAGATTGTCAATGAGTTTCAACGCACCGCTGGGAAAGATACGTATCGCTTCCCCATTCCGAAAGATGTCACTGGAGCCAATGTCTACAAGGCGACACTCATTCGACTGCAGGACTATGAAACCAAACACCCCGGCGCCTATGGGGAAATTATCGCCTTTACCCGCGCACGGGCCTACGAGGGATTACATGAGTATGAGAAAGCGCTCAGCCAGTATCACACGGTCAGCCAAAGCACGACGAATACCTTACAAGCAGACGCTACCAAAGCAATCGAAATCCTGACTCAATTTCAGGCAATTCGGACTCAACCACTGTCTGCCACAACCCCAGTTGAGTACCTCAAATCGCTCGATCAACAAATCACCGCGTGGCAGGAACAGCAAAAACAACACACCGGCACCTATTACGAAATCTTAGCAAAAGAAGAAGAGGAACGGTTGGATCATGTCAAAGTGCTGTTCTTGCTCATCAACCGCCATCGGATTGAAGATGGCAATGAAAGTGTTGTCCTTGCCTACTCCCAATTGATCGATAAACATAAAGAAAGTAAAAATCGCTATGGGTATCAGATAGAATTTGGCGATTTTTATTTCACCCTCGCCAAAGAATACGTGGCGCAGAGTGATCCTCAGAGTTTACAATTTGACACCTCAACCTTTGAAGAGGTAGGCCGTACCGCGCTGCGCTTATATGCCCAGGTAGCGCAAGAGGACGGGATTATAGAAAAACTCGAAGCAAAAGGAAAACTCGAAGCTCTCGAAGCCTATATGGCTCGGATCGGTAACCTCAGTCGATGAGGGAAACATGAGACACATCATACGAACAGTGTTTTTCGTGCTCCTCGCAACCTCGGTCAGCGCGCAGGAGTTTTCTGATCCGCTTATGCGGAAATTAAATGACTTCCTCCCGACCTACACGCCGTTCGCGCCCCTCGAACCACCAGATCGGTATTTCCCGGATGAAGTCGGCAAGAAGGTCGCGTCTGCCATTGTCGCTGCCTATCAACAAGACCCGCAGGCTGTCGAGCAACACGCTCGCGAACTCGCCCAGCATGATGTTGCATTACAAGAAAAGGGCGAGCTGCCAACCGGGCTCACAACCTATCTTGTGACCTTAGTCTCTCAATCCCACACAGAGAATGAAGAACATGACCCAGCGCTAGCCGCCGTGTCGGCTTCTCCCGATGCCTTGCTCGAACGCGCGGATGAGCTCTTGACCGAAGAAAAACGCGGCCGGATCGGCCGTCGGTTCAACTGGATTTTGTCAACCTTTGATGTTGCCCGCCTGTTTCTGGGAGCACCGAGTTCGCCCAGTCCCTATGGTGCGCAGGGAATAGTCTCGACCTGGAACGACAACGATCCCGGTCCACGCGAACGCAAAGCCCTGGTGTTCTATCATGAATTTCTCCGTCGGTTTCCTGATGACTCTCGGGTTGCAGAAGTCAGAGCGAAAGCCGAAGATCTCGAGAGCCGTCGTAAGCAAGCAATGTTAGCGGCAGAGATCGCTCAAGCTGAAGGCGCCTACAAAAAAGATGATTATTGGGGAGCAAATTTCCACTATCAGCTGGCACTGATGATCGATGAAGGGTCGGAGGAGGCCCAGCAAGGAATAGCGCAAGTCGAAGCGCGTCTGCAGCAACACCAAACCCTTGACACCGCGAAACCGCAAGATCCCCTGGCTGCCGTTCACCAAGCAGAATGGGAACGAGACAAACAAACATTGCAGTATTTGTTACCCGGCGGAGGCTTCGTCAAAGATAACATTGTTGTTGCTGGAACCCAGATCGCTACGGAAGGATTGGCCGGAGCAGCAACGTTCGGTGCCCTCACCGTCATTCAAACGGTCGCTAAACTTTTCCGGCTGGTAACCAGCAATCCCATTCCACAACAACAAGTGATTACAGAGGGAGAGCGCTATGTCCGGAATACTCCAGAAGGCGAACAGGATCCAGAAGTCTACCTGACCCTGGCAAAGGCCTACGAGCGAGAAGGCCGCTTCGAGAAAGCTATCAATTACTACGAACAGGCTGGCCAAGAAGGGCAAGTCGACCGTTTGCGAGAGCAAGCCGCAGCGGGACTGTTACAAATGGCCAAGAGTGAGCAACATCAATCGCAAAAAGAAAAACATCTGCGCATGCTCATCGAGCGCTATCCAAAGACCAAGGCAGCACGGGAAGCAGCTCCCCTCTTTCGCGAACTCAATCTTCCTGCCAATCGCGGGCTGCAACTCACGAAGGCCTTTCTGCGTGAACATGGCGAACTTGTGGGGCCGCGCGGATTAGGGCTCAAAGCGACCTTACTCGATGGCGACATCGATAACGTTGAACTGACCGATGACGGCATTACCCTGCTTCCCACTGGCGAGATTGCCCTACGGTTACAGAGCGATCACGGACCGCGTACGAAAGTGTACGCCGTGCCAGAGCAACGGTGGGAACAGTTTTGGCGCAGGTTGCGCGAAAAAGGCTATGAGCAAGCGACAAATCAAGGTGACCTGGGGCTTGCTCGCCTAGCCCAGGGGGCAGAGGACGCCGATCTGACCATGAAAGGTGCGCGAGAGAAAAATGACGCGAGCGGTTGGAAGATCCTCCCGTATCTGTCAGGCAGTGTTGGGGAGTCGGGCGTCGATCTGCGCGGGACTTTACCAAAAGAAATTGCCGGGACGCGTCTCTCCTTCGGCAACGATCAGCACAGCACCTACGTTGGGGTCGAAGTGCCGATGCCGTTCATCCCGGTGGACTTTCTCTTGCTGGGGCGGAACGGGACCCCTTCCCTCTATCCTCGCATTCGCATTCCCGAGCAAGGGTTACACGACGAAAATCTGTATCGCTAGAAAGGGCGCGGTGCGCGAGAGAATGCAGATACTCACGTACCGCGCGGAATTTCTCGATGTGCTGCCCGGTGCGTTCGGCAACGACAAGGTCCTCAACGATCTGCCCTTGTTGCTCAATATTGCCTGAACGAAAATACTCCAGCAGAACGTCTGGGTCGTGTTCCGAGCAGTCATACACATACGGGTCAATGCCAAGCCCATACCCTAGCTGCAGCCACAACCCTTTCCACGTGACCCATAGTCCTTGCTGACGTTGCCACACATGGACCGCCTCATGGGCAAACGTCGCCGCAGCATAGGTATTCGCGAGGTCCACCTCTGCAGCGCTATCGCCACAGAGAAAACACCACGTCGGCAGGCCGATATAGTTTCCATACACTGAATGCGCACGCGGGACCGGTGTCGCCATAATACGGATTCGGGGAGTCTTGAGCGAATCGCCAAAGTATTGGCGCAGAAATTTTTCTTCAAACACGTTCAGTGCTCTTGCCATACAGAGCCCCACAATATCGACAAGCGATCCTTATCAGTTGTAGATTACATATAGCCAGACCAAAGCTGCACCCTTTTCTCCTTCTGAAAGTGTCGCATGAAAAAAACCCGTTTTCTCCTTTTCGTTGCGGTACTCGGTATGCTGCTTCTGTGCGTGCTCGGCTCTTGGATGACTCACCCTGCGCCCACAGTCATCGGGGGGCCACCAGCAGATCTTCCCGTTCGCTCGGTCACGATTCCCAGTCAATCTGGCTCAAATTTACGTGGCTGGTTTGTCCCAGGACGACAGGGGTCCGGTGCAATCCTGTTGCTGCATGCCGTTCGTGCGAGCCGCCTCGCTATGCTCGATCGTGCGCGGTTTTTGCACCGAGCCGGGTATTCGGTGCTCCTCGTCGATTTTCAAGCCCACGGCGAGAGCCCCGGCCAACATATCACTTTTGGTGCTCTCGAAAGTCGCGATGCTCGCGCCGCCGCCAGGTACTTGCGCCAACAAGTACAAGGGGAAAAGATTGGGGTGATTGGTGTGTCCCTCGGCGGTGCTGCGGCCTTACTTGGCCCTACTCCATTACCCGTTCAGGCGCTTATCCTCGAATCGGTGTATCCAACCATCGAGGAAGCACTGACAAACCGTTTACGTTTACACTTCGGAGAATGGGCAACTGTTCTTCTCCCCCCCCTTCTCCTGCAGATACGATGGCAACTCGGTATTGCAGCAGAGGATTTACATCCTATTGAACGGATCGGCAGCGTCGGCGCACCAGTATTGATCATTGCTGGCAGCCAGGATCAACACACCACCGTAGCGGAATCGTTACGTCTTTTTGGTGCAGCCTCCGGCCCCAAAGAATGGTGGGGTATCGACGGCGCCAGCCATACCGATTTCTATCAGTTCGCCCCACAGGAGTACACAACGCGGGTTCTGACGTTCTTCGCTCAGCACCTCAGAGCACGTCATAGCCAGTGAAGACCCTACTCAGCATGTTCGCCCTGGGTTCAATCATAGAGAATACTGGAGGGCAGCCTCCAGGTCTCGCAACCTCCGTCCACTGCTCAAGCGGCAGATAACAATGACTGGCGGCTTTTCCTCATAGCGTCAGGCCTTCCAAGGAGCGAACTGCGTCTCCCTTGCTTTGGTTATCCTTCGGCGCGGGTGCCATCGGCGTCTTCTTTCGTTTGATTGTTGCGCTTCTGCGAAGGCGTATTTCCTTGAAAAAAATTTCCATTCTTTCCATTTATAGCTAGCTCGACAGTCTGCCGCGCTTTCGGCTGCGGCTTTTTCACAGATAGTCGAGGTTTTTTCTCGATCAACTTTTCAGTCTGGGCATCTTTTTTTTGCAGTCCTCGATTCTTCTTTTCCTCTTGCTCCTCTTCTTTTTGCGCGGCACGTGTCTCTGGCAGAAGTCGCGGCTCAGGTCGCTCGATCTTCTGGGAAACTTTTCTTATCCTTTGCTTTTGCTCTGACGACTTATCCGACGCGATGTCCACGGTTTCCCCTGTTGTCACCACAACGGACTCTTCTTCTTTCTCTCGTTCGCTCTGTCGGTAGTACGCCCGATAGCGTTCGCAATATTCCGCGTATTCTCCGCTACGCGCATCCACTTTATTCAGCACGACGCCCAAAAGCTTGGCCCGTGCGTGTTCAAGGCGTGAGCACGCATCTTTTGCCGTTCGAGACGACGTATTTTGGCTATCGACTACCAGTATCACTCCGTCAGCATGGGTGGAGAGGACAATAGCGTCACTCACAACGCCTAAAGGCGGAGAGTCAATCAGCACATAGTCATACAAGTTATACAGGAAAAGCAGTGCTGCCCGCATTCTTTTTGAGCCGAGGAGTTCCGCTGGATTCGGTGGAATCGAACCTCCGCTCAGAAAAGAAAGACGTTCCACGCGGGTCGCGCGGATTACTTCCGCCAGTTCTCGTTGGCCAGTAAGAAATTCTGTCAATCCAGTTCCTCGCGAGGCCCGGAGTACCGTATGACAATGAGGGTGCCGGAGGTCAGCATCGATCACCAGCACTCGTCCTCCCATCTGAGACAGGGCAATGGCGGTATTCAAAGTCGTTACCGTTTTCCCTTCTCCGCTCCCTCCACTCACAAACATCAGGCTTCTCGGTGGCTCTGATGGACGCGTTAATAATAGTTCCGCACGTAGACTACGGTACGCCTCAGGGACGATAGAGAGGGGATGATACGCAAGCAACAATTCTTTCGAAAAGACACCAGGTAATCTCGCCAATTCCGGAGGCAGCGGTTTCGACGATTCTGAGCGCAAGTCCGCATTGGAAAAGTCAGGAATAAGCCCAAGGGTAGCAAGCTGTAGCTCTTGGGTCACATCAGCTGGAGTTCGTAGTGTGGAGACTGCATATCGGCGCATACACCAGTTGAGACCAATCCCTCCACACAGGACTACTAGTCCTGCAACTACAATAGAGATGAGTGGCGACTTCATCGAGCGGGACGGAGGTATCGCGCGATCGACGATCATCACATTGAGATCCGGATGCGCCCCCTGTTTATTCCGGTTAGCCGTCTGAGGCAAGGGAGCCACAGTTGCCCGTTTCTGTGGTCCAGCAGCTGCTCCCTCCGCTCTTCCCTCGCTTTTAGCTACCTCATCCTCTAATTCAGAGGTCTTTCTCTCTTGTCCTGGTACTCCGGCTGACAGTGAATCATCGCGTAATTCTACGAAGAGACGCAGGTACTCTTCTGCATGGGTATTCGCGACTTGTGCGGCAGTCTCCGGGTCGATAGCCCGAAAGGCAATACGGACAAGGCGAGTTCCTTGGAGCGGTTGGATCTCTAAACTATTGAGATACGCCTGAATTTCTTTCGGATTTTTTCCAGGGAGATAGGCACCACTCAGAGAAGTTTCACCGCGAGCCCATGGGAACCATTGGTGTCGTCTCGCATTGGCGAGGAGACCAAGCTGAGCCGATCCCAGTTCACGGATGACACGACTTGCCAGCCGACGGCTCCGCAAAATCTCGTATTGCGTCGTATAGTAATCGTACTCACTGACGGCGGGTGAATGCCCTCTCCCTTCGCGCTTATCGTCGCTGAGGTGACGCGGAGGATCAATAAGTAGAATCGTCTCTGCGGCATACTCTGGGGTAAGCCAGGCCCCCAAGGTAGGAACCGCAAGCAACACCACCAGTGACACCGCCAGAAACCACCTGACCTTCCGATCGCTCAAAGAGAACCGCCACCGTGCATTTCGTTTCTTATTTGCTCTTTTTCTGGAGACACCGGGCTCTCCCTCAGGCAGTAGACTGGAAAACTGAGGAGGTCGGGAAAGTCGGTTGTTCATTTGTCCTGATCCCTTTCACGTGGCAGAGAAAAACACTACCACCGTTACGCAATCGTCTCGTCTTTGTGTTTCCGAAACCTGCCCTCCTTTTGCCAATTTTCTCGCCCGCCCACACCTTGCAGTGACTGCCGGCTCGGCCTTGCGGCAATCCGCTTAAGGCATACCCATGCGGTTATGGCCTGCAAGTCGCTAAAACATTAACAAACTAAGACAAATACCGCAGAAGAAAAGAGTTCTGCAATCCGACAAAAGATAGAACTGAAAGAGTACAAATAGGGGAAGGTGAAAATCGACCCACCAACGCTTCGTATCAAGAACGTTGGTAGCTATTAACGATAGTAGCGAAGGGACTCTCTGAGGATATCTACATTTGTTCTCCCGTAGACCTCAGGCGATTCTGTTGAAGGATCAAGGACAAAGAGCCTTATACGCCGGCCGCACGAAAGACGAACTCAACCTCACCGATGCGCACCACCATTCCATCTCTTAACAGGTTCTCGACAATCGGCCGGCCATTCACTGTCGTGCCGTTTTTGCTTTTGAGGTCAAAAATAACATAGCCGGGTTTTAGCTTTTTCACGCGCACATGTTCTCGTGATATGGAACTGTGAGGAATAATAACATTACACTCTTCCCCTCTGCCAATCACGACTTCATCAGTAGTCAACGCAATTTCTCGTGGGACCTCATCCAAAGGACTCTGGCGGACAAGACGTGCATACGACACGGGCTTATCTATTCCGGTGAGAGCCGGTGACTGCCCGTCACTGTTTCTCCCTCCAGTACCGCTGGTTCCAGTCATACGAGCGAGGACCTCTGCCGGCAATTCCGCTAAGCGGACCCGAGCCAGCACCAAAAGTCCCACCCCAGCAAGCAGAGGAATAAAAAGGTTCCACCAGCCGTAGACTACTCCTCCAGCGCCGGTCGTTGCCACTGTTCCGGGGCTTACTGATGAGTCGGGCGTCACCAGACGTGCTCCGCCAACTCCGCGAACCTGATACGAGCTACGATCTTCTCCGACAGCGCCATTGTACGTCACCGTCAGAGTAATGTCCCGTCGCGTTCCATCTTCCACCGGACGACGACTCAGATAGGAAAGAAAGTACTGCGAAGCCAGTGATCGTCCTATCTCTCCGATGAGTTCGGGAAAGCGACGCCCCTCGCTTACGATATTATAGTGACGTCCGCCTGTTTCTTTCGCAATCTTGTGGAGGTCTGGAGCAACAAACGGCGGAGGAGCAATCGCAAAAACGTTTACGTTGGCTCTCTTCAATTCAGCGAGTACGGCATCAACTGTTTGCTGAGTAAACTCTCGCCCATACGGATTATTCTTATCCGACCCGTCACCCCGAAAGTGATTCGGCGCATCAGTAATAAGAATCACCACCGCTTGCGCATCTGGGCGGAAAGGGAATTTACTCGCGGCAACTAGCCCATCCAAGGAATTTTCTGGAATATCCCCGCCGCCAGCTGGCTGCAAGGCGCCGATCCAACTTTTGAACTCAGTTGCACTCCGAGTGAACACGGGCTCTTCTCGCATGACGTAGTCTTCAAAGGTCACCAGTCCCAGGCGATAGTCCCGATTCGCTTTCGCAAGTCGATCGGCAAACGCGATCGCCGCCTCTTTCATCCCGTCGATGAAAGGTCCCATACTTTCGGTCACATCAAACACGATGACAATATCGACGGCTCTCCCTTGTTCCTCTCCACGAAAGTCAACCACCGAGACTGGCTGTCCATCCTCTTTGACCTCTACATTCGCCGGACTCAGTTGGCCAACTGGGTGCCCTTGGGTGTCGGTAGCGCTGAAATACAGGCCAACGGCTCCACCATTGGCAAAATTCTCCAGACGCGGATTGGTCAGAGAAACGACAATCGTGTCACTGGCCTCACTGTTTGCCGCTCCGAAGACAAGTCCTATCACAAGAAGAGCTGCACCCCATGCGTCTCTGACATGCATCATATGTAACATCCTCGACGCCGCACTCGGCAAAACCGGCGTCGCTCTTGAGATCCTCTCACCCTACGAACGACCAGGAATATTTACGAACCTTTATGCACCACTACGCTCCCGAAACAGCAATAACGTTCCACCAATCTCGACCCGATCACCGTTCTGGAGCTGTACAGGTTGCGTGACAGGCTGTTGATTTACTCGCACCAAGCCGTCGCCACGGGCTAACATAAACTTGCCTTTTTGTCGCTCGACGACCGCATGGAGGTTGGCTACAGACTGATCACCAAACAAGCCCACGTCGTTTTCCTCCGCACGTCCAATCGTGGTTTTCGCTTTCACCAGTGGATATTCTCTTCCTTCCCGGGCATTGCGGCTCTGAGAACGAATCACCATGAACCAGCCGCGCTTGAGAAGCTCTCCTACCAAACCAATCCCGAGACCAATCAGGGCTCCGAGCAGGGCAAGGGCTAATGCTCGGCCGGCCGTTTGTGGCAAGAGGGCCGTCACAGCCTGATAAATTCCTCCCCCGATTACTCCACCCAGTAATCCCCCTAATCCACCATTCCGTAAGCGAGCGAAAGATTTTCCTACCCAACCAACTCCAAGGCCAACAGCAATACCAAAGAGTCCCCACCCCACAAGCCGTCCACCGAGTCCACCTAACAGGCCGAATGCGAGCTCTCCCATGAGCAAGCCCACACTTCCCCCAATGAGACCGGCCATCCCACCCAGGAGTGCGCCCTGCTGCGTTTGATTCTTATGACCAACGCTCAACCCCTCTATAGCACCCAGAAAAATCCCAACAAAAATGCCAACCACCCCACCCAGGGCAAGTGCCCGTTGGTAAACGTTTCCCAGGGCAGCTAACGGATCAGCAACCGCCCAGCCTGCGACACCACCGAGCAGACCAGCGCCGGCAAATAAGATGAGTCTTTCACGCGATAATTCCATAGTGCTCTCAAGCTATCTCAGACTACCTGCGACGGAAAAATTCATTGTTGACTCTCCCCATCTTCCTCAATTAGGAAGGTGGACGACGCCCAATCTTGACGGTCCATCGCCCTTCCGCGCCTGATGGGAAAACGGTATACGTTCCGGTCAACCGATCATCATCCCGCCAACCACGAAAGTGGAAGGTTCCCCGTTCCATTGGGCTGCGGAACTCTATCTTGTGACCGTCAGTTCGGCCCTCTAAAGGGGCTGCACCAAACCCCGGTTCATTGATGAGTATCTCACCTTGCAATCTGCCATTACGCTGCGGACGAAAATCTATCTCCAAGGAACTTTCTCGTCCGGCGATCAATCCCATCAAACTCCCCGAATGATGATCGAAAAGATAAGCCAGGCTATTTGTCACCCCACCTGCTTGTGGGGGTTGATCCTGGCGGGTCGCTCCTGAGGGATCTGGAGCTTGAGCGACCGTTGGGTGATCGTCTGTGACAGAAAATTCCCGAGACGAGAGCGGCCAGCCGTTGACATAAAAATCCACACGATAAGTTCCCGGGATAAACGCCCCGCCCGTTGAATTTCCTATGCGCGCGGTGAAGGTTACATTTTTTTGCTCAGGATCAACCTGCTTTGCATCTTGTACCGTTCCCAACGGCTGACCATTCGGACCGTAGTATGTGGCTTCGATCCGATGATACGCTGGGACAAGATCGGCAAGGCGGTTACGAAACTGGGCCTCCCAAGCAATGAAACGGACCTCCGAGGCAGGAAACGCCTCCGTTGTTTTTGACAAGCGTTTTCCGGTTTTATTGGTATTGAGAAACCGAACAGAAAGCAGATCGAGAGGTTTTTTACTTCGTTCCTGGATCAGCGCCACTCGCTTCTCTTCCTCGGCTCGACGTTTGGCTTCTTCCGCCAGACGCCTCTTGCGTTCTTCAATAGCGGGATCAGGCTCAGGCGCTCCTCTCATTGCTGGCATCGCCTCGCCGCTGTCACCACTCTTCACAGATTCCGCCTTGGCAACTTTTGTTGGTTCCGCTTCAATGCGGACGGTCTCTGATCCCAATTTTTTGTCTTGCAAATAGATCTCTAACTGATAGTCTCCTTTTGCTCGCTCTTTCACCCCTTCCAGCAGAGTAATCCCACGTAAGTGGAGTTCTCCCTCTTCAGCACGTACAAACCGCCCGACCTCACTTTTTCCCGCCACCCCACCTTCTGGGTCAAAGAATCGTCCCTCAAGACGATAGTTCCCCCCCTCGACCCCCACAAGACGATTACGGAGCTGTGCATCCCACGTCAGGTATTGAACCTCACTATCTACATAGGTGTCTTTTGGTTCAGACAGAGGAGTGCCATCCCGCGATGTATTAACAACGGTAAGGGAGACCAGTTCAAGTGGATCAGCCCGTAAGGCGCGCAAGCGTTTTTCTCGTTCCCAGGGCAGGTTTGCCACAAACTGGCGGAACGATTCTTTTTGTGAGGCTGGAATCCACTGCTCGACCTTCTGCCAGGGAATTTGCTCTCCCCACTGCGCAACTTTGCCCACGTCCAGCACTTCCGGATGAGTGAAGACTCCATAAGCAGCACTGCCTACTAGGCCAATAAAGAACAGGGCGGCAACGCGCCGTCCCCAACGTCGCTTTTTACGGGGGCGCATCTCTTCTGCAATTTCTATGTCCGACGAGACCGAAACTTCCAGAGGCTGTAGCGGTTGGGTAGCCGACTTCGACGCCGCAGGAGGGATCGTCGGGGCGTTCAATCCCCGCCCGTAGAGGAACATTTCTTTAAAGGCCGTTGCGCTCTCCGGACGCTCTTCCGGTTTATACGCAAGGGCCGCATCGATCGCCTGCGCCAAGAACGGAGAGGCATCTGGTTTCAGCGAATGGACCGGCGGGAAAGAAAACGGCGGGTTCTTCTCAGGATCACGCCCTGTCAATGTATAGTGCATCAGAGCAGCGAGGGCATACACATCTGAACGTTGATCCACCGACCCTGAATATTGTTCCGGGGGAGCAAAGCCTGGCGTCCCGATCAGCGTGGCTTTCCCTTGCGGATTGAAAATACGCGCAATCCCAAAATCAATCAGCACAATCCGTCCGCTCGGGGTAAGAATAACGTTCCCCGGTTTCATGTCTCGGTAGATGATCGGCGGTTGGAAGCTGTGCAGATACGACAAGACATCGCACAGCTCGCGCCCGATCTCCACCACCCGGCTCTCCGGCAGGATGCCGTCGCGCGCGGCAAGCTCGTCTTCGAGGTTGGCCCCCTCGATAAAATCCATCACTAAATAGTGGCAATTGCCTTCACCAAAGCGGTCAAAAATAGCAGGGATAGCCGGATGGTTCAGTTGAGCGAGGGTATCCGCTTCGCGATGAAAATACTCGATTGCGCGTGCACGCTCTTCAGGGTTGGTAAAGCGATCAAAGATTTCTTTTACTGCGCAACGTCGATCAGCCAGACGTTGATCTTGTGCAATATATACGAGCCCCATCCCACCGCCGGCAAGAAATCGTTCAATTCGATAACGCCCCGCGAGGAGAGTGCCAGGTTCGAGTTGTCCACTCTCGTTCCGTGGCATAGCCCGTGTTCCTCTCTATTCATGAAAGACAATCACGACCGAGATGTTATCACTCCCGCCATCCGCGTTCGCTGCGACAACAAGCTCAGCAGCAGCATCTGCAGGGTCACGATGACGACTAAGGATATCCGCGATAGAGTGGTCTTCGACGTGAGAGGTCAAACCATCACTACACAATAACAACCGGGAACCGCGCCGCAACGGGCGACTGAGCACATCGACAACGACGTGCTCCTTACTCCCCAGCGAACGAATTAACACATTACGGTGCTCATGATTTCGTGCCTCCTCAGGAGCGAGTTGACCAATTTCAACTAACCGGGCGACGAGCGAGTGGTCTCGAGACAGTTGCTGCAAACGGCCATTCTCCCAAAGATAAATTCGACTGTCACCAACCCATGCCAGCGATACCTGTTGGCCATGCAGCACCGCAGCTACAACGGTTGCTCCCAATCCAGCCGACTCCGGGTGTGCCTTAGCATAGGCGAGAATCTCCGAGTTGGCCGCTTCAAGCGCACTCCGAAGATGCTCTTCCCAGACAGCATCGTTCTGACTGTCACCCTCGGTCTGCGCCGTCTCAATATGGCGAGCGATCGTTCCTATAGTCAACGCACTCGCCACCTCCCCTGCAGCAGCCCCGCCCATACCATCCGAAACGATATAGAGCCCAGCAAAAGTATCCCCGGCAACTGTTGCTACGTGCTGCTCTTTGATAAGAACGGCGTCCTCATTATGTTCTCGATGTTGCCCAACATCAGTGAGACATGCAGAGCGGGAGCGACGGCCATGTCCGTGCATAAGCAATGCCGCCTTCAGGTCATTCAGAGTAGCGTAACGGTCAGTGCTTTCGAAGGCGAGCGCCTTACGTAAGATACGTTCAAGCCCAGGAGAGACAATCTTCTCTGGATAGAACACGGGAGGCTCATAGTGTACAAGCCAGCCTTCAACAGGGAGTCGCTTCCCAACAAGCATTGTATAGAGCAACGCCCCGACAGCAAAAACTCCTGCCTCCTCGCCAACATCACTATGTTTATAGACTTCCGGCGCAGCATATCCGTCCGCCACAGAAGGATACTCTTCTGTAGGATCGGCGATGAGCGCGGCATCAAGATGGGCAATACGCAGTCGCCCTTCTTTATCAAGCAAGGTATTCTCGGGGATGAGCTCTCGGAAACGAAAGCCTTGGCGATAGATAAAGGTCAGCGTTTGACAGAGTTGCACCCCCCAACTCACAATTTCTCGCTCACCGGTGCGCCCAATACGCTCAGACAACCAGATTCCCGGAATTCTCGGACATACCAGATAGCAACGTTCATCTTGCTCAACGAGACGTTCAGGGAGGAGTAGTGAAGGATGGGAGAGACTCTTTGTTTGCTCAAGGAGCGTCAGGAAATAGTCCTTATCAGTATCGGCACGCTCGCGTAACACGACACCATACTCAGCCCTATCAACCATCCTGGCAAGATAGCGGTTCTCTCGCCCCAACGACTCAACAGTGTCCACAATATAGGAGTTATCCACCACCGCTCCCACCGCCAGTGTAGCTAGGGGGGGAGTGGGAGACTCGCTCTCCAGGGCAGCACCACACGCCGCACAGTAAGCTTCCTGACAAGCATTTGCTTGCCCGCACTCTCGGCAAGCAATAACATCTGCGGTAGGAACAAAAGTGACTGCTTCTGGAACTGAATTCATAAGGCATTAGCCCTGGACAACAGGCCTCATAGGAAAACGCTATTGCAAGGAAAGCTTAAAGAAGGTTTTGCCCACAATAATTTCGTCCCCGTCTTTTAACTCGGCTGGACTTCCTGGTTCAAGGCGGGCGCCGCGATTAACGAAGGTCCCATTCAAACTCCCAATATCTTCAACAGTGATTTTCTCTCCCACTTTAATCAAGGCATGCTTTCGAGAGATACGGGCTTCGGGATCATCGTGTTCCATATCAACTTCGGGAAAGGCCCCGGAATCGGGATCCCACCGACCGATCAAATTATCCCCTACTTGCAAGGGGAAAACCTTGCCGACCGTTCCGCCACGCGTGATCGTTAACTGCGCATTCTGAATCACACCAACAGGAGATGCCGACGGAGCAGCCGGGGCACTCACTGGAGCCGCTTCAGGAGTATCAGAGGCAGTTTGTTCTTCCGCTACCGCTTCGGGCGGAGCCGGAGCAGCTTCAGCCTTTTCTGCGACCTGCACCGGGACAGGCTCAGGAGCAGCGACAGTATCTTCACCTGAAGAGGCAATAAGTTTAGCTCCACACGCGTCACAATATTCGAGTCCATCCATATTTTCGTGACCACACTCGGCACACCCGATCATAATTCTCTCCTTCTCACATTATGCTCTCTCGTGGTCAGCAACATGCAAATTTTTCGCTGACTTGTTGTATATTCGGTATCTACGCAGCAATCTCTATTGTTCTCGTAGTGAATCTTTTACGCTGTCTGGATCGAGCAGCTGCGTTTTCCGCAACGAGGCTTGCGCCGTCAGCAATTGGGTTTTCGCCGCCCGCGTGGAAAGACTTTGCGTTTTCTTAATCTCATCTTGGAGCGAGACCAAAGCCTGTGTCGCTTTCGTGTTGCCTAACCGCTGTGTCCCGGTAATGGCGTTTCCCAGCAAGCGCGTCGCTTTATCGACGTTGCCTGCGGCCACCGCTGCCTCTGCTTGCATCTGAATCTTGGCAATACTGACTTGATCAACCAGGTTCATCACATAGGCATTTGCTCGGCCAATCAATGCACGGTCAAGCGTATAGTTAATCACCGCTTCGACGCTTTCATGTTGATCTCGCGCCTCAGGCGTATCGAAGCGGAGGTCGGCCTGGGCGATCCGAACTCGGCCAGGTTTTCGTGGCGGGAGAATAAGTACAAGGAGGGCAGAACTCGGGGTGCTTGCTTCTACATCTCCAAGCGGAATGCGCAGTAACCGTTCGGCATCTGGTGTCGCCTCTTTGATAGGATAGATCTGTGGGCTCGCCCGAAAAACCTCTTTGAGCTGAACCCCTGCGCTCAATCGCACTTCGATGCGCGCGTTTGTCATCGCAATACTCCGCAGCCCCTCTAGCTCGTGTGAGAAGATCCCCGGAATTGCGGCAGGCTCGGCAATAAAGTGATAGTTTGCTCCGCTCGCCTCTGCGATCTCCATCAAAAGCTTTTCATTAAATTCGATTCCCACCCCTAGCGTACTACAGGAAATCCGGTCTCTCTTATTGCGGGCCAAGTCAAGGCATTTTCGCTCTTCGTAAGTTTGCCCGTCAGTGAGAAGTAAGAGACGGTTCAGATGATTAGGAGAGTACTGCTTCTCCACCTCGGCTAAAGCTGCCTCCATGCCGAGAGCCATTTGCGTCCCGCCACCGATTTCCAACAGATCGATATCGTCAATAGCTTTTTTCACCTTTGTCTTATCCCGCACTATGTCATCGGCAGTGGCGACAACCGCAGCTTTATCAGCAAAGGCCACCACTGAGGCACGGTCTTCTGGACCAAGCTGTTCAACAAGATATTTTATCGCCTCGGTAACGTAGTCGAGCCGTTTCTCATCATACATAGACCCACTGCGATCAAGGACAATTCCAAGATTGAGAGGCAACCGCCCTTTGGCGCTGCCTCCGTGCGGTTTTGTTTCAAGCAGGAGGTAAAGGATAAAATTTTCCGCGCTGCCTAAGACGGCATCACGACTACAAAGGGCTTGGAAACCAACAAGACCTGGCACAATACTCACCTCCAAAGAATAGGAGTTACAGATTGTTATTTCATGTTTTATTCTACGGTGCAAGGCAAAGGCGAAAAGGGCCGAAAAATGAGGAAGCGGAAGGCAAGCGCTCTTGGGGAAAGGAGGGAACCCCAAGAGCGCTCTTCCCACTTTTCCCTGTCGGGGAGATCAGGGAGGTGGTGCCACGATAAAAGTTGACACTAAGCACGATTTCTTTACCAGCAATCCGCACCGCAATTCAGAGTCTCAGGTTGTTTTTTTGACTCAACTCCTTACTCTCCTGTCTAACCATTAGACGCGCAACTAGCCTTTCTGTTCATCTTTATCTGGTTTCCGAAAATCAGTGTGACAGCTTTTGCAGTTGGCAAAAACATTCTTCAACTGTGCTTTCGCCTCGTCATCCTTCCCTTCGGCAAGCGCAACCGTAAGGGCATCTGTATTTGTGCGAAACGTATCAGTCAATTTGACGAAATCTTCCCATTTTTGCCAGATTTCCTCTTTGGCACGAGAAGTATCGGACACGCTGCCAGGCGGGAAAAGATCAACCACTCGCGTCGCGTGCAAGGCAATAGCTTGCGCATTGACCTTGGCCGCTTTCATATTGCCAGCTTTCACTTTATCGTTCAGCTCTTTCGCGTTATCACCGATGTTTTCCATAAGATAGTGGCGAAACGCGATGGCATCTTTTGCGTCGGGGACATGCATCACGGCGTGTTCGTGCGCGACACTCATGCCTAGCCAACCAGCGACCAACAGAGCACCAAATCCGATAACTGATTTTTTCATTCTTCCTCCCATCCAGATCGTTATCATAACCAAACACGACTATTCTTGCGTTGTCTCGATTTTCTGCACGATTGGCGGCACACTTTTGAGATACAGCGTGACTGCTTCTACATCCTTATCCACCATATCTTTGTATCCTCCCTCCGGCACCCCCTCAATGACCAGTGCCATCAATCCTTGCACATTATCCATATTGGGTAGGAATCCGGTTTTCAGTAGTGTGTGCATGTCATCATCACTCCATTCCCCGACTCCGGTTGCGGGGTCAGGCGTAATGTTCGGCGTCACTTCCCCGTCAATTCCGGAAGGGTTTCCAGCAAGGTCACGAGCACGATCAAGAGTTCCCCACAGGGTTCGTGGAGTATGACACTCCTGACAATGGGCAACATGCTCACTGATGTACCGTCCGCGCGCAATCCCTTCTTGGGGGGCATGAGGAGGAGGTACGGTCGGGCGAAAAAACAACCAGCGCCACAGGCGGTTTGCCACCCCTGAAAAAGGAACTGACAGATTGTGATCTTTATTCTCACGGGCAACAGGGGGCAGACTACGCAGAAAATGGACCAACGCAGCAACATCCTCATCACTCATCCCATTAAACGCAGGATAGGGCATCACCGGACTGAGCTGAGAACCATCCGGTCGGACGCCCAGACGAATACTGTCAATAATCTCCTTGTCCGTCCATTGCCCAATTCCATAATTACGATCTGGAGTAATATTCGTGCCATAGAAGGTACCGAATGGGGTCGCAAGCGGTCGCCCTCCGGCATTTGTTGGTCCTTCTTCGGCCGTATGGCATCCACACCCACCAGCGAGCGCAAAAATATAACGCCCTCGTTCGGTGAGAGCCTGCTCTTCCGCCTGCACCGGCAAGACCATCACAAAGCACACCATACTCGTCCGGACAACAGAAAATATCCACCACCTACTATTTGTCATCATCAAAGGATCTCTCTCTTTTTCCTTTGCTTTCACCTTGTATGAAGAAAGCAGAACGCATGCAAGCAGCGGCTTTTGACCCGCACCACGATTTCCTCTACATCAGCACTATTGCTGGGAGGTATGGTATGAGGTGGAGCATTTTGGCAACAACCTTTTTGTTAGCGGCTTTGCTGATCGTCGGCTGTGGCAACGATCTCGAGTTTGGTACAAACAAAGAGGACAGCTTACGGATTGGAGGCAAACGAGAGTCTTCTCTGAGCTTTGGCATCAAGACCGGCGGAGGAGAAAGCGGAACTCGACACGTTGAAGACACTATTGTCCAAGGCAACATCTTCAACGTGCGCCCCGCAACAGCACGATCAATCGTCGTCTTTGTTTTTGTTGACCTGCAAGACCCTGGAATATTTCACGATTTTCGCGACGCGGAGGTTGGCATTGTCAAAGAGGATAAAAGTTTCCTGGTCTCACATCTAGCCGCGGGGAGTCTCACTGTCGTCTTTTTGCTCGATCAAGTGGGAATCAAACAAGATGGAACGATTGACCCCGGAGATCCAATCGCCATTTTTCAAGACCCTGCGGGACGGTTGAATAATATCTCAGCAAACACCCGGATCATGCTTCACGATGTTGATCTGATGTTCAACGTTACCGAGCCGAGTATTGGAACTGCGCGAGTACGCAGCGTGGCCAATGTCCAGGTGACTCAAGGGTAAAGAAAAAAGAAAAGGGACCTGGGGACTTGGGAGGACAAGAGACTCCTGGTACACTCGTCGGCGTTATGCAATCAGTGGGATTAGGAGTACGAGTCTTGGGATTTCTCGGTGCTGGGGCGTTGGCCCTTATTTATCTCTTCACCCAACTCGGTGAAGCTCAGCTGTTTCGGCACTGGAATTATACAATCTATCTTGATTTTGCCAACGCAAGCGGTTTGAAACCCGGATCTGCGGTGGAAATTGCAGGGGTCCCTGTCGGTCAGGTTGCGTCTATCCAACTTGACGAACGACGAGCACGAGTAACTTTACAGCTCGATAAGCACGTGGCAATCCAAGAAGATGCAATTGCCTCAATCCAAACGAAGGGGTTACTAGGGGAGCGCTACATTACAATCTCTCCAGGAGGATCCGACCAACTCATTCAATCTGGGGGGAAACTCCGCGAAACAGAATCGCCCTTGGATTTACCCGGATTGTTATCTGTCTATGTCAATAATCTCCAGAAACAGAAAAAGGCAGCAAACACTTCTCCAGAACAATCTCCTCCATTACTAAAGTAAGCCTCAGCGGACGGTGTTTCGACCGACTTTCTGTTCACAAGAGACAACGTGTTCAACTGACGTCCGAAGCACTTGAGCGATTTCTTGTATCCCCTTCCCTTTCCCTAGCAATGCCCACACGTGGGAACATGGAACAAGAGCAGCACGAGTACCCGTTGTTGTTGCTGTTGTTCTCTGCGACTGTGTTTGCAGCACTTCTCCTCGAACCGGGACCGACACCGCAGCTGTCAGCTCTTCTTCCTCAAGACCACCACGCGTGGTTCCTGCCGGTAACGTTTCTAAGGTCTTGAGTCGATTGATCTCTGCTTCAGCATCGTGCAGTGATTGTTGGACATTTGCCCCAGTATCGCGAAGCGCGCGAATCTCTTTTTGCATCTCCTCAATTTGGCGAGATAACAACGCGATCTGTTTCTGCAAATCGACAATCTGACCAGAATAGTCTGAACCACAACCCGAGAACGCCAATAGAGCAAGCACAAGAAGAGGGCCTCCTCGACACGATAGCCATCTCTTCTTGATGACACCAACTTCAAGCAAGATTATTCCCATTCCTGCTCTTTTCCCTTCTCCCGACGTACGGCAGGTTTCATACGCACGCGTCCACAGAAACGACATTGCCATTTCTCTTGCTTGTGCGGACGGTGTGTGTGTACTCGCATTTTCCGTTGGCAGCGTGGACAGCACATAACTCAAACTTTCTGGAAGACAGGAGAAGAACCCAACCCCCTATCTCATCTGACGCTTCTTCACAAATTCAACCGTGTGACCACATCCTCATAAGCCGGATCTTCTGCATAGATCTTCTCAAACTCGGTCCGGGCCTTCTTCTTCTGCCCAACCATTTCGTAGAGAATCGCTCGTTCATATCGCAACGCTCGTAGCAGTTCGTCCGACCGATCCTTTTGACGCCGGAGCGTACTCGTCAGCACGCTCAAGGCAGCATCGAGCAACCCAAGCCTTCGCAACGCCTGGGCCTTAAAAAGTAGTAAAGCTGTGTGAATGGCGGATTCGTTCTCTATGCCGTCAGCGAGCTGAATAACTCGGTGCAGCGTGTCTTTCTCGCCCCTCGTACTCTCAAGAAGGAGTTCAGCCAGCGAAAGCTTGACGACAAGGTCATCAGCAGCGAGCTGACGAAGTCGGTCGAGGCATTCAATCGCGTCAGCATACTTTTCCTGTGCTTGATACGCCTCTGCCAATGTCAACAACACGCCACGAAGGCTCGGTTCGATATGTGCGATCACGTCCTCCGTGACTGGCAGACTCATTGTTGCCCCTACACCGTAGTTCGCCAGATACTGCCCCAGTTCCTTCTCTTGGTGGGCCGCGGCGGTAAGATACTGGACTGCATCGGAGAATTGCCCTTGCTTGAACGCCAACAAGCCCGCGAGAAAGGCGCCATCAGCAAGATGAGTAGCATGCTGAAGGTGAACAAATGCGGCTTCTTCATTGCCCTCAGCAAGTGCTTTGCACCCGTCAGCGAGGGATTTCTGATCATCAGGAACCTCAAGTTGTGCGAGTGCCGCCTTCGTCTCCTTGTCACTCCCCCGCTCAGGTGGAGCAGCAGAAGGGCTTCCCTCTGCAGAAGTGGTCGGGGCGTGGGTAGCCTCAGCGGTCTCTCCTGCAGCAGTGTTACTGAAAAGTTTCCCCAGTCTTCCGAGTGAGAAATTTGTTGTGTAATAGAGTCCAGTACCGGGAATCCCCAGACTCACTCGCGCCCCACTTGGCCCGAGCGTTAAACGCGCCCCGCGTGGCCCGACAGAAACAGATCCGCCAGACTTACTGAGGTTAAGCGTCATGCCCTTCGCCAGCGAGACTCTTTTAAAGAAACGAAACCCCATACACAACCTTTCGCGTTTCTCCTCGCACGTTCCTCGGGGGAATGCAAAGCCGGAGGGAAAAAACCAAGGTTTCCAGAAGAGGAAAGAGGAATGCTTAGCTATAGCATTCCTCTTTCTTAACTCACTCTCCAGAACGGGAAGCGTTATTTTTTCAATCGTCCTTCAACAGCTTGCCAGTCTATGTTGGCAAAAAATGCATCGATATACTTCGGTCGTTCCGCAGGTTTGTAATCAAGCAAGAACGCGTGTTCCCACACATCCATCACCAGTATCGGGGAAAACCCTGCAACATTGCCTTCTTCGTGGAGCGAGATCCAATGGTTTGACAGACGCCCAGAGGCTGGATTTTGGTAACATACGGCCCATCCTACTCCGCGCATTTTTCCGATGGTAATGAAATCAGCTTTCCACGAGTCATAGCTGCCATGACTTTCCTGCGCAGCTTTGGCGAGTGCTGAATTGGGGTTAGGATCCGCTGATCCACCTTTTTTCAAATTACCGAAGTAATACTCGTGCAACACCATACCGTTGTATTCAAAGCCAAGACGACGCGTTAGCTCGGAATACGTAGCCATTTTGTCCGCATCAATGGGGCCACTTTTCAGGAGTTCCGACAATTTTGTGGTCAGATGATTAGTCTGCGCCACATAACCTTCATAAAGTTTGAAGTGCATATCAAGGGTTTGATCGGATATCCCCTGTAACCCACTTAATTCAAACTTCTTCGCAGTATACAGCGCATTGCTCATAAGACTCCTCCTTTACTAAAGAAACTCATCAGAATAGATATTGTGTTCCTGGTGAGTGGCTAAAACACCCACCAGGGAAGGCAGGGTATCTGACAATTCTGTAGGAAACAACCTATGATCAAGAATGTAGGGACTTGGGGATATCGATAAAACCTCTCACCGGTCACCCCTAGACAAC
>JBFWXH010000033.1:0-68368 GCA_050187625.1 Binatia bacterium | reverse complement strand
TTCCGTCACTGCCCAGTTCTCCTCTGTGGTTACGCTTCCTCTTCCCATCGCACGCCTCCCTCCTGCTGTGCTTCTCCTCTAGCGCCCATCTCGCTAAGTTGGCAAGATGTGGGTAAGGAAATGCCCGGTGGGAGAGGGAACCTCGTACCACCGAACACGCTTTCTCACAAGGGGAGAGGGAACCCCAAAACGACCTCGTCATACCAATACAAACTGTTGTAGTTAAGGTTGCACAGGCTGAGGGAAACTCGTTCCGTTCCCCTCTTTCTCTTGCGCCAGGACACAGGACATGTTTATACAGCCCACACAAGAAAGGGGGCTGGAATATGCAAACCTGCAAGCAGAGGCAATGCTGGCGAACATGGGGAGTAAGCGCTGCCTTGGTAGTGTTGAGCTGGTGCTGGAGTATTGCCTCCCTCTCCGCTCAAGAAACAACAGCCAAGACCTCACACCCGATCCGCTTTGGTGTCCAGGCGGCTCCGCAACAAATCTCCTGGGACGAATTGAAAGAGGTCTGGCAGGAAGTCGAAGCCCTGGGCTTCGATTCGCTGTGGGTCAATGACCATATGTTGCCCAGCGTAGGACCCACCGATACGGCAAACCTCGAAGGCTGGACCACGCTAGCAGCCCTGGCGGCGCTAACCTCCCGCGTTCAGATCGGTGCTCTGGTGACAGCTAACACCTTTCGTCATCCGGCCGTTCTGGCCAAGATGGCAACAACGATTGACCATATCAGCAATGGACGTTTAATCCTGGGGATCGGCAGCGGCTACTTCGAACAAGAACACAAGGTCTATGGTATTCCGTTCCCCACAACCTCCGAACGCGCCAAGCGGTTAGAAGAGGCTCTCCAGGTCATCCGTGCCCTGTGGACGCAGGAGACGGCATCCTTCCAGGGTACGTATTACCAACTTGCGGATGCCCCATTCGTCCCGAAACCAGTGCAAAAACCGTACCCGCCGATCATGATTGGCGGCATGGGTGAAAAGTTGACGCTGCCGCTTGTGGCCAAATATGCGGACCTGTGGAACGCGGCCGGGCTCACTCCTCAACAACTGGCACAGAAGATCGCGGTCCTTGAAAAGCATTGCCGTCACGTCGGGCGGGACTGCAAGAAAATTGAGAAAACCTATATCACGCCTGTGTACGTGCGGACCAATCCCGCGGCAGTACAAGCTCTGTTAGAGCAGATCCCGCGTATGCAAGGACTGAGCGCCGAGCAGGCACGGGCAACGGTCTTGGCCGGCGATGTGGCCGCCGTTCGCCAACAAGTTCAAGCGTATGTCGATGCCGGAGCCACCCATTTTATTCTTATCCTGCGTCGCCCCGGGTTTTACGACCGCGAAGGTCTCCGCCTGTTTGCCAAGGAAGTTATGCCCCACTTTCGCCCAAGGCCGTAAGCTAGCCTGGGCCGTCATTCTGGAATTTATCGCCGATCAAACTGCGCTGCGAGTTGTTGCACCGGCAGTCGCACCATCGTCGGTCGTCCATGCGGACACACAAAAGGTGACTTACATACGAGCAGCATAGAGATGAGGTTCTTCATCGCTTCTGCGGTCAATACCTGCCCTGCTTTCACTGCTTTCACTTTGCAGGCAATGCGAGCCGCGAGATCTTCCTGCTTAGCTTGCACGGAGTTGTCCGACCGCCCTTCGGCGCGGGCCTGCGCAAGCTCGACGATGAGATCAGCCGTGTCTGATGGTCGGAAGTATGACGGCGTTGCCTGCACCTGGTAGGTGTTACCCCCAAAAGGTTGGATATCAAATCCCACCGTAGTCAGGTACCCCAACATTTCCTCTAATCCCGCTCGTGCGCTGGGAGTCAACTCAAACGTGACTGGTAAAAGTAAAGGTTGGGATGAACTGTGCTGCTGGTGCAAGGAGGTCAGCACCTGCTCGTAGACCACCCGCTCATGGGCAGCGTGTTGATCAACCACCCACAATTCGCCTTCAACCTCGACCAGAACAAACAATTCGTGACTCTGGCCAACAATGCGGAACTCGGTCCCATCAGGCCGTCTCCACAATGCCGGTTGGGTTGCTGGTTTCAGTGGACTCGGTTGTATCGGTGGTTGTGGAGGAGGCTTCGGTACCATCCGCAATGGCGGTTCTGGCGACGGGCCATCTGGTCTTCTCGGCCTGGGATAATCTGCCGGGTCGGGGATCGGAATGTCAGGACTCACGGCGATAGACGGGGCTGGGGCTGGCACGGTCGACATCGCGGGGGACACTGTCCGAAACAGATTACTTTGGTCGAGCGCAGCACGCACACGGTGAACGACAACGTGCAGGACCGCTCTCTCATCCTGGAACTTCACCTCGCGTTTGGTAGGGTGAACGTTGACATCAACGGTATGGGGAGGCACCGAGAGAAAGAGCACGCCGAGGGGAAAGCGTCCGGCTGGCAGGAGTTCACCGTAGCCACGGCTGAACGCGAAAGAAACGGACTGGCTTTTGATCAAGCGACGATTGACGAAAAAATATTGGCCCGTCCTCGTGTTCTTATGCCGGTCGGGCGGGCCAATAACCCCCTGCACAAGAATACCACCATCGGCCAACTCAGGATCTTCTTCGGGGACAACGATCAGGTTCTGGGCCCACTCTTTGCCGAGCACGGCTTTGACGCGGTAACTCAGAAGTTCATGCGGCACCGCATCGAAGACCTCGCGCTGATCCCAGGTAAAAACAAAGCGCAGATCTTGGCGTGAGAGTGCTAGCCCGATCATCACATCCTCAATTTGACTCCCTTCCGCCGTTGGCGATTTGAGAAAGGCCCGGCGCGGGGGCGTGTTAAAGAAGACGTGACGGACGGTCACCGTTGTCCCCACCGGCGCAGCCGCAGGACTGACCTCCATTGCCGCCCCTCCTGCCACCTTCACTCGCACCCCTTCGCTCGCCTCCGGTCTCCGCGTAAGAATCTCACACTGCGTCACTGCCGCAATGCTCGCTAACGCCTCGCCACGAAATCCCAAGGTGGATAATGCAAAGAGGTCACCGCTGGTTGCAATCTTGCTCGTCGCATGCCGCTGGACCGCCAGCTCAGCATCCTCAGGACTCATCCCCTCGCCATCGTCTTGCACAACGAGCTCATCGATTCCCCCCCGAGTGATACGCACCGCAATGGTCCGCGCACCAGCATCGATCGCATTCTCCACCAACTCTTTGACGATTGACGCCGGGCGTTCTATGACCTCACCGGCGCGAATCTGTTCGACGGTATGCGAATCGAGAAGATGAATACGACCCATAATTTTTATCAATAAAACGTAAAACGTAACAAGTAACCACCCCACCTCCCCTTACGTTTTACATATGACGGTTTACGCGTTACGTTTTACGAACTTCGACTAAATAATCCGAGTTGCGCAGGATCAACCGTGGCTTTTGTTCCAGCCCGTGCCCGTCTCGGCGGGCGAATCAAGTCGACCCCTTTTTCTTCAAGCCCCTTGAGAATCTCTTCAGCCCGATCAATGACCGAACGTGGCAGACCGGCGAGCTTCGCGACATGAATGCCATAGGATTGGTCTGCAGCACCGGGAACTACCTGATACAGAAATACGACCTCGCCCTTCCATTCACGTACGGCAAAGGTCCAGTTTTCCACTCCCGGAAGCAGGCTATGAGGTTCAGTCAATTCATGAAAATGGGTGGCAAAGAGCGTGCGTGGCCGTGGACCTTTCGCATCAACCAGGAATTCGATAATCGCCCGCGCAATCGAGAGTCCATCCGAGGTCGAGGTGCCCCGTCCAATCTCGTCAAGCAACAGAAGACTGCGCTCTGTCGCATAATTCAAAATCTGCGCGGTTTCAATCATTTCTACCGCAAAGGTGCTCTCGCCCAGCGCCAAATTGTCCGACGCCCCAATACGAGTGAAGATACGGTCGACCACACCGACACGGGCTGACTGGGCAGGCACAAACGCGCCAATTTGCGCCAGTAAGGCAACCAAGGCAGTCTGTCGTAGATAGACCGATTTTCCACTCATGTTCGGGGCCGTGAGTAAGAGAAGCTGGTGGCGGTCACGATCAAGCGCGACATCATTGGCGATGAATTTCCCGGGTCCCAACAGGTTTTCCACCACCGGATGACGCCCGCCAACAATCTGCAACACGGGCTCCTCGCACATCTCTGGTTGTACATACTGTTGGCGCAACGCGAGCCAGGCAAAACAGGTCAGGACATCAACGTGAGCTATCGCTGAGGCGATAGCCTGGATAGGCTGAAGATACTGTAGTACCAAGGTGCAGAGTTGCGCAAACAGCTCTTGCTCCAAGACAATTGCCCGTTCCTCCGCGTGTAAGATCTGATCTTCATACTCTTTCAACTCTGGGGTCACAAATCGTTCAGCATTCGCCAGGGTTTGTTTGCGGGTATATTCGGGTGGTACTTTTGTTCGGTGCGTATTCGACACTTCGATGTAGTACCCAAACACCCGATTATACGCCACCTTGAGCGAGGGAATGCCCGTCCGGGCGCTTTCCCGCGCTTGCAATTCTACTAACCATTGCTTGGCGTCGGTCGCGATGGAACGCAAGCGGTCAAGTTCGTCATGATAGCCGGCGGCAATCACCCCACCATCCCGACAGTGCAGCGGTGGAACCTCTAACAGTGCACGCTGCAGTGTTTCTTGTAGCTCAGTCACATCTGTCGCGAGCTGTTTCTGTTGCGTCACGAGTAGCAGGGCCGACAACGGCGCGAGCGTCGCGTGCAATTCTGGCACTTGGGTCAAGGAATCCCGCAGTGCGGCTGCATCCTTAGGGGTGGCCACCTGACAACTGAAACGCGCGGCCAAGCGTTCAAGGTCACGAAACGAAGATAACACGCTTCGCACCGATTCAAGCCAGTCCGCGTGGTGGACAAATTCAGCAACCGCTGCGTGGCGCTCCTCAATGGCAGAGATAGAGAGCAACGGCGCTCGTAGCCACGCACGGAGTAACCGTCCCCCCAGGGGCGTCAGGGTTTCATCAAGGACATCAATCAAGGTCTTGCTGCGAATATCCGGATTGGCCGGACGGAACAATTCCAAACTGCGCTCGACAACCGGCCCCAGGACCATGCTCGTTCCGGCTGGCAGTCGTTTGGGAAACGCAATATGAGGTAAGGTCGTTTGCAGATGGCCTTGGAGAAATTTCAGGGCAAAAGCCACCGCACGAGTGGTAACCGGACTCAATTCCAAGACACGTAAAGAATCGAGACGAAAGAACGAGCGGATACTTTCTTCCGCTTCATCCCGGCTGCCATGCCAGTCATCCAGCCGTGTCACCACAACACCAGGGTGTATCTCACACCACGTGTGCAATTCAGGAGTTGCCGCGTTCCCCTTCGTGGTCACAATTTCACTCGGGGTCAGCCGATCGAGCACCTCCGGCAAGGTTGCGCGATCTTCCTCCCAAAAATGGAAGATCCCAGTGCTCGGCTCTAATGAAGCAAGCCCCCAGGACGTATCAGATTGAGAAAGGCCAACCAATAGCGGACTGCCGAGATCCGCGTCATTCTCGACAAATGTCGATGGAGTAATCACTCGGGTGACTTCGCGCCGCACTAATCCTTTGGCAGTTTTGGGATCTTCGACTTGTTCACAAATAGCGACTTTTCTTCCAGATTTCACGAGTCGGGCGATGTACCCTTGCACCGCATGATACGGGACTCCACACATCGGGACTTTTCCATCGCCACCATCCCGCGCCGTTAACGTCAGATCAAGGGACGCGGCCACATCCCGCGCATCATCGAAAAACACTTCGTAGAAATCTCCCAGGCGAAAGAATACGACGGCATCACTATATTGCCGTTTAACCGTGAGATATTGCTCCATTAGCGGGGTCAAAGCCATTGGTACTCCTCTGCTAGGACAAGGGAAAAAGGCGAAATAGCGAAAAGGCGAAAAGGAAAAACGCGAGGAAACTTTCTCTCCTTCCTACTTTTCGCCCTCTCCTCGTTTTCCCGTTTCGCTCCGATTTTCCTTCTCACTGTTTTTCCCTTCAGCCTTCAGCCTCAAGCCTATAGCCTGCCTACGTATCTCCTTTCTCCCGTCGTGGCCAGCGGGGAGAATCGTATCTTGATCTCCTCCGCCAAAGGTGGTCAATTGGCCTGCAGGATAGGGAGGAAAATTTCCATGACCATGACGTTAACAGAAGAGCAACACCAAATTGTGTCGACGGTGCGCCGTTTTGTTGAGCGTGACGTCAAGCCGGTAGCCAGTGAGATGGAGCATCGCGATGAGTATCCCCATGCGTTGGTCGAACAGATGAAAGCGTTGGGGCTCTTTGGGGCGATCATCCCGACGGAATACGGTGGTTTAGGCGTGTCTTTTACGACCTACGCGATGATTATTGAAGAGATCTGCCGGGGCTGGATGAGCCTGTCAGGAATTATCAATTCCCATCTTCTGTTTGCGCATATTATTGCCTCGTCGGGAACGGAAGAACAAAAGCGTCGGCTCCTGCCAGCCATGGCCAAAGGCGAAAAGCGTGGCGGCCTAGCCCTGTCGGAACCACATGCCGGCAGCGACGTGCAAAACATCCGCACGGTCGCCAAGAAAAGTGGCGATGTGTATTTGCTCAACGGCGCAAAAATGTTCATCACCAACAGTCGCCACGGCAACATCCTTTGTGTCGCTGCCAAGACCGATCCGACAGCCAAGCCTGGGTATAAGGGCATCAGTCTCTTCGCCGCGGAAAAGGGGGCGCCTGGGCTCACCGTCAGCCGTGACATCAAGAAACTGGGCTACAAAGGGCTTGATACCTGCGAAGTCGTGTTAGAAGATTTTCCCGCCCCAGCTGCCTGTCTCATTGGCGGCAAAGAAGGCGAAGGGTTCAAGCAAGTCATGAACGGGCTTGAGGTCGGTCGTATCAACGTCGCCGCGCGAGCCGTCGGGGTCGCGCAAGCTGCCTTTGAGGAAGCGATCCGCTATTCGCAACAACGTGAGACGTTCGGGAAACCGATTTGCGAACATCAGGCGATCCAACTCAAGCTCGCGGATATGGCCACCAAGATTGAGGCCTCGCGCCTGCTCGTCCGGCAAGCGGCGAACAAGAAAGACCGTGGTGAGCGCTGCGACCTTGAGGCTGGCATGGCAAAATTATTTGCGTCTGAGTCGTGCCAAGAAATCTCCCTTGAAGCCATGCGCATCCTGGGTGGCTACGGCTACACGCAAGAATTTCCCGTGGAACGCTTCTATCGCGACGCGCCGCTGATGATTATCGGCGAAGGTACCAGTGAGATCCAGAAGTTAGTGATCGCGCGCAACTTGTTGCAGCAGTACAAAGTATAAAAGAACAGGTGATAGCTGCACACTCACGCCCAAAGGGTCTTTTGTGGAAATCTACTTTAGCGTCTGGACCTTCGTGATGTTTACTGCCACCGTTTTCATCGCTATCTTTGGCTTTGGCTTGATGCAGCGGTCGATGAACCAAATCCTGCGTGAGATGGCCCAGCAAAGGGCACGGCAGGAAGAGGTTTGGCGCCAACAACAGGAAGTCTGGCAACGACTCTTTGCCAAGGCAGAAAACACTGAGCGCTTGACACAAGAAATTCTTACTCGTCTGGCACCTCGGGATGTGGTGCATTGAGCTGTTCTAACGATAGAGGACTCAAGCAGATCGTTTCTCAAACAACTGGTGCCCCCAAAGCCAGGTATCACGCCAGGTTTCTACAAGTCCTACTTCGTGCATCTTCGCGAAGGTAGGAGCAAAATCACGCACGATGTGCTGGGGATGGGTACCGGCATCCTCCACCTGAATGCGCGCAAACAACAACCCCCCCGGTCGAAGTGCACGCCACAGCTGTTCGACAGTTGTAACCGGGTCAGTAAGATGCTCAAAGACATCCATCGCCAGAATCATATCGAAGTGATCCTCAGGTAACGGGTCCTCGCGGAGGTGGAGAAAGGCCGCCGGGAGTCGACGCTGGTGAAATCGCCATTGAGCAAAATCCAACAGAGTTCGGGATATGTCAGCCAGCGACATCTGTATGCCAGCCAGAGTAAACATCAATGCGCCGGAACCGACACCTGAACCAAAATCCAAACATGTACGCACCCCTCGATCTCGCGCAATCTCTAAACCGAGCACATAGGCCAGTGGCCCAGTATCATCGCGGAGAGAGTGCCACCCCATCAAGTCGTAGATGTACGTGGTACTCTCGTAGAAGCTCTCAATGCTCTCCCGTCGTTGTGGATCAATATGGTCATGCCACTCGCCACCTAGCACTTCAACTGCAGCGCTGCAGCGCCGCTCAACTTCAGCTAGCTCAGGGAGACTGTCATAAACTGCGATTTCTCGTAAGAGGCTGGTACGCAAATCTGTTTCTTGACCACTGAGCAGTGTCCGCGTCCAGATCGTGCGATACTCATCGAGCAACCGTTCTTGTTCGGTTTGCGCGTAGTGCGCGGAGTTACGACCGGCTTCGACTTCGTGCCATAGTGCGCGGAGGCGATCGGGAAGATACATCATACCCTCCTTAGCGTTGCGACAGTGTGGCAAAATTTCCTAACGTAATGTCCAGTTCACGAAGAATCTCGCCAACGCGGGGGTGAAGCAAAGTCGCCAGCTCAATCTCGCGTTCAGTTGCGTATGAGCTGTCAAGATCAGAAGTAAGATATGCAGGGTGACAGGCAAGTTCAGTAACCCCTGCTGGCAGGGCTCGCAAAATCTTTTCTAAGTTCTCCACGCTGATGAGGTCATGATCTGGGTGAGGACGCCATTCATTATCGTACAGTTGTCCATAGAACTTGTCGTTATAGCGAACCGCCCCAAGACCCCGGAGAGGCAGTCGATGTTCCTTCGCCCAGGCAACAAATAGGGTTTTCAACCCCCGACGCAAATGGACGTGGTGATGCGAATCAAGATGAGTTGGGGTGCGCTGGAGAAGATCACAAAAGCGTTGATATTGACGATACAGTTCTTGTTCGACCGCTGGCACGTCGTGCAAGTCGAACAGTGCTTCCTTTTCGTTGGTCGCAACAAAATGCAGGCCAACGCCGAGCAGAGGATATCGTCGCGCTAAAACTACAGCTTCAGCGACCGCAGGTGCGTCAACCATCAAACTGGTACTCAACACCACGCCTTGAACATGGGCGGCAACAATGCCCTGGTTCACCCCTTGGGCATAGCCGAAATCGTCCGCGTTAATAATTAAAGACCGCGTCATGCACATTGCATTCTCCCGCACCGACTGACTCTAGCATTCCTGATTTTGTGTTCCTTCTCTCTTACAACCGTCTGATCAAGATATCCCATAAGGGAGAAAGACATGGCCACACCGATAAGGAAGAGGAAGAAGGGAAAAATCAGATCAGCCAGCGTCCACCCATTCCAGGCAGCGAGTTGCAGCGGCGAGAAAACGTGACTCCAGTCCCCCGCATTATTCACAAGAATCATCCCCGCAATCGTAATACCACGAAAGGCATCAAGCGAAAGCAATCGTCCTGTACGTCAAGAATCCATAACCTTCATATTTTTGAGGCGCGGGACCATAACTGCCATCGTCACTTACCGCAGTACGGTCTCTCTTGGAGGTCGTGCTCTATGCTTTCTTGCTCTGGCAAGAACAATTCGTTAGCACGCGCAAAGCTCAAAAGGTAGCGACCCATAATAAGCATCTGGCTATGATACAGCAGAAGCGCGCGACGTTTGGTTTCGACTTCTCCCGGGGCAAGAGGGAATGAGAGCCAGCGGTCTTCTTTTTCTGCAAAGCCCCGCGGGGGAGAGAGCCGAGAGCCGAAGCCTGCACCTCCGTTCATTGGCCATTGCCCAAAATGAATCAGAAACGTCAAGACCTGGGGCTGGAAAGCGGGGGTTTTCACACGGAGTTCATCGAGCGTCTCACGAACAAAAAAATAAGTTGAGCAGTGATCAGGATGCTGATCGCCGCGATGGACCGTTACAATCACGGTAGGATGAAAATCCATCAGTACCCGTGCAATCTCGCGTTTTAGGTCTTCTCCGTTGTATTCCGTGTAAGGTAGAATCGTATCACCCGCTGGGGGGCGATTTTCAAGCGTGAAGGGCGAGGTATAGTCGGGCCCCTTATCAGACTGGTACGTTGAGAGAATTGAGTATAACCCACCGTCAGGAAAACCCAGGAATATGCTGTCCGATTTTTTCACACCTAAGGTGGCAAGCACGTGCAACGCTTCTGTCTGGCGTAGCGTGCCGTAGTCACGATAGTCTTGGGCCGTGGGGTGCGTAACATGGTCCTCCATTTCTACCCCCTCAGGGTACCCATCTCCACTGGTCATAAAAATCACGTTTACTTTTCCACCGAGACGCAGTACGCGTTGGATGAGTCCCCCAGCTCCCAGAGTCTCGTCATCCGGGTGAGGCGAAAAAACCATCAGGCGAGTTTTCTGAGAGAGCAACTCACTGAGTACCGACGTGTCTTTAGCGTACGCGAAAGGGGTGGTTGGCAAAATGAGAGCAAGCAGAAGGACAAAACAACGGCCCCTCGTGACTCGACTCCACCCCGTACTCGTTCTTCCCATACCTAATCGTTAGGTCTCTCTCTGCCGATGCACTGGCGCTAAAAGATGCGAGCAACTTCTATAATCCAGCATCCCGTAAGAGTTTGCTTAAGATTTTTTCCGCCGAAAAATATTCTTGGGCAATCTCACGAGCAGCGTGGGCATGAGTCAGGTAATCACTATTGATTGCCTCCAAGGCAGCAACCACATCATCGATAGAGGAAAACGCAAAAAGGCCCCGCCCGGTCGGAATGAACTTGCTAAAACCTGTTTCCTGAGTCACCACCGGTTTACCTGCAGCCAGATAGCATACGCTCCGGTCACTAAACCAGCCGCTTCTGGTCCGCGCAACAACATCTTTCGACACCGTAAACTCGCCGCGCGAGCCCTGTATATACTCACGATAAATGTCCGCATCCTGGGAAACGACTAGCGGGTTCGTTAGCACCCAACTGTTACGCTGAAAGACCGCGAGGTCTGCTTGGTTATTAATCTCTACGGCGAGCTCAAATTGCTGGGAAGTTCTTTGGGGCAGATCGGCCACGGTCATCCAATTCTCATGTTTCGACCACAAATAGGTCTCTCCACGAAAAGAAAGGTCTTTGCCAACATTACGCCAGGTTGAAATCGTTGTGAAACGAGAACACGTCGGATTAAAATGGGCTGGCCAGAAATCCAATACGACTGGTGGGCGGGTCTTTTGCCATGCAAACTGCGGTAGAGGAATAGGGCAATCTAGTGCACCAAGATTTTCACCGTAGGTAAGATGCACGTCGTGTTTGGCAACAAATTGTCGTGCATTCTCATCGCCTTCGGTGATACGCACTTGATATAGGACAGGATCAGTCTCCAAGTAGATGAGTTTCCCATGTGGCCGGAATGAAAGCGTATCTGGATGGCTTGCACCGCACAGGTTTACTACGCAAAGTGCATTCGCGAAAAGCTCTTGGATCTGACTCTCAAGCAAACCATACCATTGGCCGGTCAGGCCATCATGATATGCCCAACTATCTTCTAGACCCATCCGCCGTAGGCTCTCTGCAATAAATTGCACGCTATAGGTACAATCGTTCACACGACTCTTGACGCGGGGATCATACGGAGTAGCGCCTGTTTCCTCAATGTAATAAACATCGAAGCCAAGCCGACGAAAGCCAACGAGATGATGAATGAGTTGCCACGCTATACCGGCGAGAGGAAACTGACCAAGTAACCCTAAAACAATAATTCTGCCGCGAGTGTTCATAGCCGTTGAATACCCGTCATAAGATGAAAGGAGAAACAAGTGGTCCGCCCGGTACTTATTTACTTTCCGCATCCTTACGAACGATGCGTACGCAAGCAATCATACCCCGGCCAATTGTAGGAGCCTTGAGAGGACCCGGTCCGAATCCAAGTGTTCCCGTGCGAACGCCGCTGCCGCAGGAGCATGACGTGCGTAGTCACGTTCAACCTGGGCAATCGCTTCAGCCGCACTTTCGATGTCAGTAAAGGTTAGCAGCCCTATCCCTGTCGGTACATGTGACGAAATCCCAGTTTCTTGCACGATCACCGGACGTCCAGCCGCCAGGTAACAAGCGCTGCGATCACTAAACCAACCCGTGCGTCCAGCCGCATACCCATGTTTCACCACAGTAAATTCTCCGCGCGAGCGGCAGATATACTCACGATAACGATCCGGGGTAGAGACGTGATCCAAAGGAGAAACAATACGCCAACCATGTTGCTTAAGCATGGGCAGGCCCGATTCCTTAGGATCAATCAGTAAACAGAGACTGAGAGGCACTGCCACACGCCTCGGCAGATCAACAACTCGTAAAAACTCGTCTGCTTTCTGACCGTACCATTCTCCCTGCCATTCCACTGAGCCATAACCGCGCCAGTCAGCTACCGTAGTATACTCCAAGCCTGGAGGGATTGCTGTTGTCCATTCATCAATCACGACTGGCGGAAGCGTTGTTTTCCAGTCTATTCCACAGGAGGGAAACGGACAGTCTGGTGCGCCGAAATTCAATCCTACCGTTACATAGACATCGTGCCCGCGCAGATTCATGTCTACCCCATATTGCGCCTGCCACACCTGTGTGTATCCCGGATCAACGTCGAGATACAATCGCTTTTTTGCTCCCTTAAGAATCGATTCCAACTGCAATTGTCCAGAACGATTGATCATCAAGTCGATATCGGAAGCGACCGCATCTACCTCTCTATGAGAAAGACCAATGTGGCCAGAGCCTTCCCACTCAAGGAGTGCGGCATAACCAGCCAAATCGAAGCGTTCTATTAAGGTGTGAAAATAAGAGGCTGCTACTGAATCCGCAAATGAAGCTGGACGCCCTTCTGTGTCCACACAGGCATCGGGCTTGAGACGTTCAACATAATAGGACTCCAGCCCCAACCTGCGAAACCCCAGGATATATTGCAACACCGCCCACGAATGTCCTCCATAGCCGGGAGGATTACCTCCCATTGATCCGGTGACAAGCACCCGCTTTGCCGCACGCATTTCGTCAGCTCCTTACTTATTCAATATTTGCATCGCGTAACATGGAGGAAAGTAGTTTCGTTGCGTCAAAATACTCGGAGGCTATCTCTCGTGCCGCTCGGGCATGAAAGGTATAGTCACGGTTGATCGCCTCGAACGCCGCCACTGCTTCTTCTATAGTTGAAAAAGAAAAAAGACCTCGCCCCGTGGGGATAAATTTACTAAAACCAGTCTCCTGAGTTACCACAGGTTTTCCTGCTGCGAGGTAGCACACACTGCGATCACTGAACCACCCACTGCGGGGTCGCACGTAGATGTCTTTCGCCACGGTAAACTCTCCGCGCGACGAGTAGATGTAGTCACGATAACCTTCGACAGTTGCCGACATCTCTGAGGCTTCGGCGAGATGCCACCCCAAGCCTGAGAGTTTCTCCCGAACCGCTTCGTCTCCCGTCTCCACTGCCAGTTCCAGAGGTTGTGGAGTGCGGCGTGGTAGATCAAGAAATTGCAAAAAATTGACGTGCTTCGACCAGTAATAAGTTTGCCCTTGATAGGTTATATCTTTTCCCTTGTTGTGCCATGTTGCGACCGTAGTAAAAAATCGGCATGTAGGGTTAACGTGTTCTTTCCAGACATCGAGAATTACCGGTGGCCGAGTCTTCTTCCAATCAATTCCTGCTACGGGGACCAGACAGTCTGGTTCACCAATGTTCTCCCCATAGGTGAAACATGCATCATGCGCAGCAACAAAATCGAGGGTTTGTTGTTCACCCTGCGCGGCACGAATCTGTTCAAAGACTGGGTCAGTTTCAATATAGAGCAATTTTCCATTGCGACGATGCTCAGCACGGGGTGGTGTCGCGCCGCAGAGGTTAACCACAATATCAGCACGTTCATACAGGTCGTGTAAACGAGTCTTTGAGAGGCCCCAATAAGTGTCGCTCTCCATATCCCAGTACACCCAGCGGTCGGCCAGGTCAAACTGAGCAAAGACGTGTTGTAAATTCGCAACGCTATAGTATGGGTTGGCCACGATACTCTTAACTCGAGGATCATACGGCGGCGCCCCAGAATCCTCAACATAATAGACATCATGTCCAAGTTGGCGAAAGCCAATAAGATACTGCAGGGCTTGCCATACAACACCTGCCATCGGGTATTGCCCCGCCAAGTGAAGAACCAGAATCGTCTTACGAGACGGCATGTTGCAGTTCCTCCTCTTCCTGCCCGCTAAATTGGGTCTTGTACAATGCCGCGAAAGCCCCGGAGCGACCTATGAGTTCAGCAAATGTACCCTGCTCAACAATCTGTCCCCCCCGGACAACAAGGACGAGAGCGGCTTTTCGCACGGTGGAGAGTCGGTGGGCAATAATGAAGGTCGTTCGCCCCGCCATCAGTCGATCAAACCCTCGCATGATCAATGCCTCGGTTTCTGCATCGACCGAGGAGGTCGGTTCGTCGAGAATCAGAATCGGCGCGTCACGGAGGATTGCGCGAGCAATTGTCAACCGTTGCCGTTCTCCTTCCGAGAGCGTTGCTCCTTGCTCACCAATAGTGGTGTCGTACCCTTCAGGTAACTGGAGAATCTTGTCATGAATCTGAGCGAGCTGCGCCGCGTGTTCAACCTCGGCGAACGAGGCATTCGGTCTTCCATACGCAATATTTTCTCGGACCGTGAGCGGAAATACGAGCGGCGGTTGTAACACCATCGATACCTGTTGTCGCAAAGACGCCAGGGTAAACTCGCGAATATCAGTGCCATCAAGCAACACTCGTCCTTTCTGCGGATCATAGAAACGTGGCACAAGACTCACGAGGGTAGATTTCCCGGCCCCACTGGCCCCAACAATCGCAACGGTTTGCCCCGGGACAATATGCAAATTGATGTTCCGCAGCACTGGTTGTTCTGGATCATAGCCGAATGATACGTTCTCATAGATCACCTCGCCGCGGATTTCTTTTAGCGCCAGAACACGGGTCCCTTCAGGCAAGTCACGTTCAATGGCAAGAATCTCATGGACCCGTTGAAACCCTGCCTTTCCTCCCTCAATCAGACCTAATGTTTGGCTAATTGTATTGATAGGCCCGTACAACGAGGCCAGATAGGCGGTAAAAACGACCAGATCGCCAATGCTCATCGTTCCGTCCATGACGTGCCGAGTACCAACCCACACCACCACGGCCGTGCCCACCGCAATCACGATATTTACCACTCCCGAATATAACGTTTGCAGGTCATACAACCGCAACTTGGCCGACAGGCTCTCCTGGCTTGCGGTCATAAACCGCCGATGTTCATCTTCTTCTTTAGTAAACGCTTGCACCACGCGGATCGCGGAAATCCCACGTTGCACGACCGAATAGATGGCACTCTCCCGTTCATTCGCGATACGCGCGGCGCGATTGATGTGTCTGCTCATCAAGGAAATGGTCATATACAAAAATGGACACACACCAAGCGCTAAGATCGTCAGCAGCCAATCAATTTGTAACATAACAAACGTCATCCCTACGAGTAACACCAAAGCCGTAAGGATAGGGAAGATCCCATTCATGGTCAGGGTTTGAATCGAGTAGGTATCCGCCGTAACCCGATAGAGCAGGTCACCCACCTGTCGCCGATTGTGAAAAGCTAACGAGAGACGCTGCAAATGATAGTAGAGCGCCCCGCGCAGGTCATTTACCAGGCTTTGACCGATGCGGATGGTCGTGTGATTGTTCAGTAACGTGAGCGTACCGAGCAAGATATAAATGCCAACAAGACCAACACAGGTAGCCAATAGCAATTCATTCGGAGACCACTGCGACACCCCGGGCCACAGCAGTGGTTTGTTGCCAACGACGTTGTCAATGATGATCTTCAGTGGCCACGGCTTCAGCAACTCTGCTGCGGCAATAAAGGTCACCTGTAAGAGCGCGAGGGAAAACAATCCGCGGTAGGGACGGAGGGCAGAAATAATCTGTCGTCGGAGGGACAGCGCCATGGCGTTACTCTTTCGCAGTCAAGGCAACCGGAGTGAGTCCAACACGTTGCGCGGCAATTTCCAACGCATGATACATGACGCGGCTAAGACGAAAGTTCTCGATGACGATGACAGCAAAATTGACGAGACCCACAATCGTCGCAGCAACGACAAGGTCAACAACGCCAAAGATAGCACCTATCCCCGCAAAAAACAGATACGCTAGCAGTACGATCTTGGCTGGTGCTGATGAACGCACTCCACAACGCACGCGAAGCAAACGCTTTTCGCCACCATGGTTTTCGACTCCAACACGAACTTCCGTCTTCGACCATAAACCACGAGAGACTTCCAAATCCCAATCACTCCAGCCTTGGTCGACGGCAATGAGATATTTTCGCGGTAAGAGAAACTCGATCAATGCGTGTAGTAATTGTTCTTTTTCGAGCCCGTGCTCACTCCAATATGCCAGTTGCAGCGCACGCTCTCGCCAAGAGATTTCCGGCTCTTGTCCAACCTCAGCAAAATGAATCGGTTCTACGTCCGTTAAGCCACGCACTCGCCACTTATACCGCTCAAACCCGCGTACCAGCGGACCAAGATAGGCCAGCATGGCCACCAAAGCGCGAGCACGCCACGTCGCAAATCGCGGGTTAATACGCGCACGTGCACCACTTGCCAAACACCAGCTGAGAGAAATCATCAACGGCACCACCCCTAGCCACATAAACCCACCAAAACCCAGAGCAATGAAGAACAACACAATTGCCACAACGTTCCACTCAAGCGTCATTGGCAGAAAACTCACCAATGACGAAGGAGGCTCGTACACTGTTTGAAAAAGTCCGCGCCCAAATGTCCCTGAGTAAATAACCGGGCGACGAGACAAGAAAAACGACGAAAGATCTCCGTAGATACGCCCAAGCCACCGAGACTGCCCCAACAGGTTGAACCGATAGGGATGCTTAAAATACAACTGTGCTTCAGCCTTTCCGTATCCACGTTGCTGGTTCAAGTACGCGTTGACGGTATTACGGCGAAAATGCCAGACGATGGCCGCCGGGCTAAAACCAATCTCGTATCCCTGATTTTGCAACCGCCAACAGAGATCAACATCATCTCCCGCCGCCCGGAAAATCGGATCAAAGCCACTGATTTCTTCTAGCACTTCCTTCCGAAAAGCCATGTTGCAACCAGGAATATGCTCGGCAATCTCATCATTCACCAGCACATGCGTCGGGCCGCCAGGAGAAACCGCAACAGCAGAAGGCACTAACGTATCTTCCGGTGGGGGAAAATTGGGGCCGCCAACCGCAGGTCGCCCCGACCGGACAAACGTTGTCACCAGGTAGGACAACCAATCTGGATCTGCCACACAATCGGAATCTGTAAACGCGACAATTTCACCAGTAGCGGCAGCAATCCCGACGTTGCGCGCAGCACTGAGTCCTTTGTTCACTTGATTAATCAACCGGATGTACCCGAAGCGTTCGCAGATTTCTTGCGTGCGATCCGTAGAGCCATCGTTGACAACAACAACCTCATAGTTGGGATAGCTGAGTTTTTCGAGCGAAATGAGACAGTCTTCCATCGTACGTTCGGCGTTGTACGCGCAAACCACGACCGATACCTTTGGAGTTTCCTTTGGCTGAGGTGGAAGCGGCGCAGCATAACTTTGCTGCACCGAACGAAAGGCGGGTTTCTTTTGCCGCTCTCTGTCGACGAGCCCAAATGCCCAGTCCTCGACTTGAAATCCACCCACCCCCGAAAGCGGTAGCGCATACCAATCATCGGTCCAGGCAAAAATCACGGTTCCGGCTAGACCCATCTCAAAACCAGCGCGAACCTGCCAACCCAGGGTGTCGGCCTGAAATTCTTTCCCCTCACGTATAGAATCAATACCGAATTCGGTCAGAATAAGGGGTTTATCAACCGCTAGATTATGCAGATGAGACAGGTAATTGCGGAAAGCCGGCTCTCGGTGGAGATAGACATTGAAAGAAACAAAGTCCGTCTCTTCAAAATCGAGATATTCGGTTGAGGGGAAGTTAGCGTAACTTACCAAGCGATCCGGATCAACGTTCTTTACGGTCCCAGCGAGGTCCCCGAGAAACTGACGCACTTTCTCTGGTCCGTGCCAACGCGCCATGTCTGGTGGAATTTCATTGCCCACCAGGCAAGCCAAGACCGCCGCATGTCCTCGGCAGGCAGCCGTACCATCAGCAATCGTGCGACGAATCTCGCGCTGGAGATGCGCGGAGTCAAGAAAAGCGATGTGTTCAGCCCACGGGATACCCACAATCACACGTAAGCCTGCTTGTTCAGCAAGATCGAGGAGCCAACGAGGAGGAACTGTAAACGTACGAAGGGTATTGGCTCCAAGCTCCTGCATGAGTGCGAAGTCACGCTTGATCACTGCTGGCTCAGGGAACGGCGCACCATGAGAAGCTGGCTTAAACGGTCCATAGGTCACACCTTTAATAAAAAACTTGTCATCACCCGCAAAGAAAAATTTTCCTTTTGTCACAACGGGCGCGAGCGGCTGCACCTCGGGTGAAGACACTACACGAATATCATTGGGCTCACGAAGAGGAATTACATTTGACATAAGTACAGATCAAACAACGTTGTGAAGAGTACGGCAACCTCTCATCATGTTACCGCTTTGCTAATTGTTCTGCTCTTAGGTGCTCCACAATACAAACAAATCAATGAAATAAGAAACGCGACCAGGAAACAACAATCCCAAATCCCGGAAGAAAAACAAACAATACGGAAGGAAGTTGCAGGAATGGGTACAAGGAAATTCCTATAGATAAGGACTGGGAATATAAAGAAATTTTGTTTCCTAAGCAAGAAGTCACGACCTACCTGATGTTCGCGTGTTGTTGTGTACGAGAAAAGGTAAAGATAACGTCAAAGAATGGTTATATTCTAGTAACAGTCTTCACGTATCGTTACCCACGAACTACGGCAGGAGATCAAAATCCCTGGGTACCCCCTACTCCAACAAGTATACTGAGACCTCTTGGACTCCCATAAGTTTTCCGCTACTATGGCGGGGTGAAAGTGTCATATAAGTTTAGTAATCCCTACAATGCAACCATTGCTGCTCACGACTGAGCAGTACATCTTCCCATATTACATTATTATATAGTCGCAAGAAGTCCCGTTGAAGGAGAAACGGAGAGAGAGATGTCTATAGCTAGGGAACGTATTCGGAACATTGGTATTGTCGCCCACGTCGACAGTGGAAAGACCACCGTTAGCGAGCGTGTCTTGTACTATACCGGGATGTCACACAAAATCGGCGAGGTCCACGACGGCACCGCTGTTACCGATTGGATGCCACAAGAAAGAGAGCGAGGCATCACTATCACCGCCGCGGCTATTACCTGTGCGTGGAAAGGGTACCAGATCAACATCATCGATACCCCTGGGCACGTAGATTTCACGACCGAGGTGGAGCGCAGCTTACGAGTCCTTGATGGGGCGGTTGTCGTCTTCTGTGGCGTTGGTGGGGTTGAACCACAGTCGGAAACAGTGTGGCGACAAGCCGACAAGTATCGGGTCCCCAGAGTTGTCTTTATCAATAAAATGGACCGTGTAGGGGCTGACTTTCATCGGGTTGTCGGCCAGATTGCTCACCGCCTCGGAGCCAAACCACTGGTGACGCAATTGCCTCTCGGCGCCGAAGATGATTTTCGCGGAGTTATTGATTTAGTGCGACAAAAGGCCGTGGTCTGGGAAGAAGACACCCTTGGTGCACGGTTCCACGAAGAAGACATCCCGGCAGATCTCGCTGATGAAGCCGCAAAATATAGAGAACAACTGATCGAAACCGTTGCCGATGCCGATGATGCGCTCCTGGAGAAATACTTGGGAGGCGAACCCCTTACCGAAGAGGAAATTCTGACGGCGATCCGTAAGAAGACACAAGACATTGCGTTGTTCCCTGTCCTCTGTGGCACCGCTCTCCGCAATAAGGGGGTTCAACCCTTGTTAGATTCGATTACCGAGTACCTCCCCCCACCAACAAAACCAGTGACGGGGATGGTTCCGGATGGCGAGCCGCAAACATGGCAGGTCACTGATTCGATCCGGGCAGCGCTTGCCTTCAAAACCATGCATGATCCCTACTCAGGCCAGCTGACCTTTGTCCGCCTATACAGCGGTGATCTGAAAACCGGAGATATGGTCTTTAACCCCCGTACTCGACAAACCGAGCGTGTGGGCCGACTCGCTCGAATGCGGGCAAACAAAAAAGAAGATATCGACTCTGCCAGTGCGGGCGACATCATTGCAGTGATCGGGCTCAAAAATTTCACCACTGGCGACACGATCACCGATCGCGACAAGCCCGTCGTTCTCGAAGCCATCACGTTTAAGCAGCCGGTGATTTCCCTTGCCATCGAGCCAAAAACGAAAACCGATTCAGAGAAACTGGGCTTAGCTCTGCAGCGCTTATCCTCGGAAGACCCCACGCTCGTGGTCAACACGAATGAAGAGACGGGGCAGACACTGATTTCCGGAATGGGAGAATTGCACCTGGAAATCATTGTTGACCGCCTAGTCCGCGAGTTCAAAGTCGCTGTCAGTACCGGTGCACCTCAAGTTGCCTATCGTGAGACCATCACTCGTCCGGCAGAGGCCGAAGGTAAATACATTCGTCAATCTGGCGGCCGAGGCCAGTATGGCCATGTCTATCTCAAAATCGAACCGAACCAGAACAAAGGCATTGAATTTGTGAATGCGATCAAAGGTGGGGCAATTCCACGCGAATATATCACCCCGGTAGAAAAAGGGATTCGGGAAGCAGCCCTCTCTGGGGTCGCCTATGGCTACCCAGTACTTAATGCAACCGTTACGCTCTACGACGGCACCTATCACGAAGTGGACTCATCAGAAATGTCCTTTCTCCTTGCCGGGTCAATCGGGTTCAAAGAGGCGGTACGCAAAGCCAAACCTGTGTTGTTGGAACCGATCATGAAAGTCGAAGTCGTCGTCCCCGAAGAGTATATGGGAACAACCATGGGGGACCTGCAATCACGACGGGGAAAAGTAACCGAGCTTGGCGAGCGGGGGACCGGCATACGCACAATCACCGCCCATGTGCCCCTGTCAACGATGTTCGGCTACGCCACGGTCATTCGTTCGCTCACGCAAGGTCGCGCGAACTATACGATGGAGTTCGACCATTACGCTCCCGTCCCGGCTCACATGATAGATGAAGCCCTTGGTCGCAAAGCAGCAAGTTAAGCAGTGAGGAGGGAGGGAGGTAACAGCAGATACTTCCTCTCCTTCCCTTCCTCTTTTGCCCCTCACGACCCGCGCGATCTGTTGCATTGGGGGGGGGCCGATTACACAACGGATTTCCCCCTCTCTTGATCAATGCTATAGCCTGACAGACTTTCGTAAAAACAATCCATCCTAAGGAGGATCAGTTATGCACGTTGGTTACGGAGCGGCCTTTCAAAATCCCAATAATGCACTGTCCGATGCTGAGGTCTATCAAGGTGAAATCCGGCTCGCCGAGCTAGCAGAGCCTCTCGGTTTTGATTCCGTATGGTCAGTTGAACACCACTTTACCGATTACACCATGTGCCCCGATGTTCTACAGTTCCTCTCGTACATGGCAGGAAAAACCAAGAACGTAAAACTTGGCTCGATGGTTGTTGTTCTGCCATGGCATGATCCGGTTCGCGTGGCGGAACAAATCTCTTTACTCGACCATGTCTCGAATGGCCGCTTTATCTTGGGCATCGGTCGTGGCCTCGCGCGGGTTGAGTATGAGGGTTTTCGTCTCGATCAGAACGAAGGCCGTAATGACTTCGTAGAATACGCCGAACTGATCCTCAACGCGTTAGAAAAAGGCTACATGGAAGGCGGCATGAAGACCAACCAACCGCGCCGCGATATTCGCCCTTACCCGGCTCGTTCATTCAAGGGTCGTACCTACGCGGCCGCCGTTTCTCCTGAGTCGATGCCAATCATGGCCAGACTCGGTGTTGGTCTGCTAGTGATTCCGCAGAAACCCTGGGATGTCGTGAAACAAGACTTTGAGGTCTACCATAAAGTCTGGCGAGAAGTAAACGGCTCAGTTCCGCCTCCGAAACCAATGTGCGGCGGGTTCTTCTATGTCGATGAAGACAAAGCCCGAGCAGAAGAGCGGGCGATGCACTGGATTACTGCCTATTATCACACCGCGATGAAACACTATGAAATGGCCTCAGAGAAGTTCGGCTCGCACAAGAGCTACGAGTTCTACAGCGGTGTCGGCAAATATATCGCACGTCATGGTATGGACGGTGCGGCCCGCGATTTCGCTCAACTCATGCCGTTCGGCACCCCAGATCAGGTGCTGGAGAAGTTGTCGTTCATCAAAGACACCATCGATATGAACGGAATCATGTGCAATTTCAGTTATGCTGGCATGCCGTTCGACGAATGCGAGCGCAGTATGCGTTGCTTCGCAAAGTATGTCCTGCCGGAGCTCAAGAAGTGGCAAGTCGAACCGCTAGTCGAGCCCAGGCCATTAACGATGCCTGCTCCAGCCGCCAAGGCAGCGTAACGTAAGAATTATAGCTCCATTATTACCAGGGCAGCCTCGCGAGGCTGCCTTTGTATTTTGTAGTGGCCGCACCTTTCAGCGTAGACCAAAACCAACAGAGAGGAACTTGCCATGAAGCTCGCACTGTATCTACCGAATCTCCGCGACAAGATCACCGTCAGCGAAATCGTTGATCTCGCACAGGAAGCAGAGGCGCTTGAATTCGACTCGGTGTGGTCGCTGGATCGCATCGTCGTGCCGGAAGCCTCGGACTGGCAGGAACTCGAGAAGCCGTTTGGCTTTATGACGGAATTTCCGAAGGCGCTTCCTGTCAGCGCACGTGCAGAGTTCCTGCATGGCTTGCCGCTCATTCCGTATCTGGCGGCCATTACGAAACGAGTTCGGTTGGGTGTCAGTATCATTGTCACGCCCTATCGCGCCCCCGGCGTGCTAGCCGCAGAAATCGCCACCTGGGATCACCTCTCGGGCGGGCGCATCAATGTTGGCGTGGGCTCAGGCTGGATGCCGGAGGAGTTCGCCGCCGCAAGCGCTGCTCACATCTACAAGAAACGCAACAAGCATGTGAGAGAAACGATCGAGGTGATGCAGGGGATCTGGACCAACGAGTTGTTCGAGTATCATGGAGAATTCGCCGACTTTCCGAAATGCGGCTTTGGCGTGAAGCCGGTCCAGAAACCACGACCACCGATGTTTTTCGGGGGCTTAAACAAGCCCGATCTCGCGGCGGCGCGGGTCATCAAGTATGGCCTCGAAGGTTGGATTGGGATCATGGACACGCCGGAAGCGATCACCACGTGGCGCACAGCCATCAAGGACGAGTTCGCAAAGATGGGGACTCCGAATGCCATCGATGCGCTCGAAATCTCGAGTATGCTCCCGTTTGAGATCACGCGCGACAAAACTGATCAGACGCCACGCGGCAAGCTCACGCCAACGCTGGTCGGTACCGCCGAACAGATCACTGACAATCTCAAGCGGTATCGCGATGCCGGATTGACGATGCCCTTGTTGTGGCCACCGTTCAGCGGGACCCCAACCGCGAAGACCATCACGGATATGCGGCGGCTCGTGTACGACATTCTGCCGAAGGTCTAGCGTGAGTTTCGGCTATTCTGTCATTTCATTCTTCACTGGAGCTGACATTGTCGAACCTGAGATTGTCGCCCTCGACGGCTCCGGCAGTGGGGGCTCCAACCTCGGGTTTCAGGGCTTTCACTGCGTCATCTGTCGTGAACGTCCTTCCGTAGCCAGCTGCGCAGCACGGTAGGTAGACCACGTCCATCGCATCGCCTGCTCTATGGCTCCGAGAGGCTTGTCTTAATCCAGCGAACTGTCAAATAATAGAAAACCTCATGTGCCGGAGACGGGAATCGAACCCGTACGCCCAGTTACGAGCCCAGGATTTTAAGTCCTGTGTGTCTGCCAGTTCCACCACTCCGGCGTATTCTTCAATGCAACGATAGAAAGACCTCTGAATCAGGAGCGACACCATAATGGAAAGCGCAACATTTTGCAAAGTCGGTGCATCGCCAAGAGGGATCTTACCTGTAGGGTGCGTTCTTTGGCAAGCCTTCCACCCTGGCCTGGACACGAAGGGGACAGGCTTGAATGTGCTTCCTTGTATTTCCCGTAATCCACAGGTACCGTCGGGAGCGAGAGAGAAAGGTTGGTCGCTCTTCGGGGAGAACATGTGAGAAACATTATCAAGCTCACCCTACTTTTCTTGATTCTCGCAAAGGGAGTGGCCGCAGCAGAGCTGCCCGAAAGCGAGAAGCTAAAAATCCAGTATCTGAAAGAGCAGATAGCAACTTCGCAATGTCAGTTCGAACGAAACGGCAAGGTCTACGCTGCGGAGGACGCGCTGGCGCATATAGAAAAGAAGCACCGGTACTTTACCAATGACATCGATTCTGTAGAGAAATTCATAGAACTCGCCGCGTCGAAAAGTACCGTGAGCCATAAACCGTATTACCTACACTGCCCGGGAAAAGACAAAGTGAGCGCGGCGCAGTGGCTGATGAAGCGGTTAGACGACTGGAAAGGACCGCAATAAGTCTGGCTATTCCTCCATATCCTACCCATCAATCTCTTCTATTTCGGATTCGCGGCGAGATAATCGTTGATAAACTGATCGAGACTGTCACGGATAGTTTTGCGCAGATTCTGCAGGTTGGAGGCACTGATACTTCCCAGGACTCCGCTCTGCCAGGTCGCGGCGCTCACCCTTATTTGTGGATCTCGCGTTAACGTGACCTCTTGACGGAACGAGACCTGCAACGAGTACAGATACGACGTAAACGCGTAAAGCACTTCTGACTTCACGGTGTTGAGATTGATGTAGAGATACGGGCTCCCCGGCTCACTGACGCTTTCTTCCTGGCTCAGAACGTGAATCCCGGCTTGTCGTAGCGCAAGTTCAACATCCGTACGAATGAGACTCTGAGTCAGCCCATCTTGCTCTGTCTCAGGCTGGAGTGGTTCAATAACGACGCCGATGCCCTTCAGCCCTCGCAAGGACTCTTGCTTGGCGTCGGGTTCTGCCCAGCTCACGTTCCCCACCATCCCCCAGCACCACAAGACGGTAATGATGATCAGTAGCGGTTTTCTGCTCACTGCGGCTCTCCTCTCGATCCTTATGACTTTTGACCAACACCTTTAATGCGCTCAGCCTTCGTAGGGGCACAGCACCCCGTACAAGCCAGTAATATGACTTTCTCTACGCCGCCTTTACCTGAGGGCACAAGGGGGGACGCTGAATATGACAGCAAGAAGGGCCGACGTGGAGGAGATACTCCTTGCGCGTATTTGACTTGCCTGCAGATAGCAACACGTTTGCTTATTGGTACAATCTGTATACGAAGAAGTTTATGACAGGAGAGAGGTATACATGATCGAATCCCTTTTACTTGCGGTTACACGCGTTACCACACTGTTCGGCACTCAACAGTTAACCAACGCGACAGGTTTCTTTTTCCAGCGCGAGGAGCGCTTATTTTTGGTCACCAGCCGACACGTGGTACTCGATGAGGACAGCAACCATAGGCCAGACAGTTTGACCATCGAACTCCATGTCGATCCTACTAATGTTGCGCTGACGACACAGTTTCTCATTCCATTGTATAATGGAAATCAACCACTCTGGCGGGAAGGCTCCGACTCCGCAGGAACAGTTGACGTTGTCGCACTGGAAATTCAGCGTCCAGCCTTACCAAACCCGCTCCTGCTGCAAACTTTCAGCCCTGACCATCTCGTAGACCAACTGAGTGAAATTGAAGTCGGCGCTCCCATCCTCATTGTCGGGTTTCCCTTGGGTTTTCACGACGCGTTACACCGTCTTCCTGTTGCGCGGCAAGCAATCATCGCCTCGGCCTTTGGCATCCGCTTTCAAGGACATGGCTACTTCTTGACGGATGCGCGTATGCATCGAGGCACGAGCGGCGCCCCCGTAGTCACCCGCATGACAACTAGGCGCTCCGGTCGTGGCGATATGCCATGGCTGTTACTTGGCGTGCATGGCGCGCGTATGGATGTAACGTCTCGTGACACCGAACAAGACGAACACCTGGCCCTGAACTGCGCCTGGTATACTGACATCCTTCTGACCCTGACACATGACGACCAGGGACAATCCAGCTAGGTTGGTTTCGCAAGACACGAAGGACAGAAAGAACAGGAACTCAGACTGATCTCACTTCCCCCTACCACCTGCTCCCCATACCAACCTCAAGCGAAGAGACTTTTGGTAGCAACGCAAAAAAGCGAAACACCTAGAAGGTACGGAGCTCAGTTGCGACCTTTTCGCGCTCACGCGCTCGGAGGTACCGCTTTTTGCTTTCCTTGATTCGCACCGGTCTCGGCATTTCTTTGCGCACCTGCCGCAGCGCCTCATATATGCAGGGAAGAGAATTTTTCTGCGTAGACATATCTTCTCTATTCGACGCCAAAATGCGTGATTTTCTTCAAATTTTTCTATTCACAAAAAACCACCGAGACAAATCGACGTAGAGCGGTACCCAATCCGGACGCCTTACTATTCTCGTGGAGAAAAAATCCGTTCCTTGCCCTGTTCGTCAACCGCAACTGACCCAAACCGCAGGAGTTTCACCTGAGCTACTGTCTTCAGCGGCGTCCACACCTCAACTTCACGACGAGTCACACGCTGTACTCGTCCGACTCCCAGACACAACCCGCGTCCGTCATTCAGTCCCACCAACAGTCCCTGCAGATCATGACGGTGAAGGTTGGGAAAACGCCCCCACACCTCAACTGAATCGAGAGAGAACCGACACCGCACTGCCTCAGCAAAGTACTGGCGATACCTCGCTTGCCGGTTTGCTCGTCGCTCCTCCGGTGAACGTTCACGCGCGGCGGCAGCAATCGGGAGATGACAGACAGTCATGTCCTGTCGCTGACTACAGGCATTCAGCATCGGCTCAACTCGTTGCCCTGCGCCAAGGCGAGAAGATGCGTCGGGTGCAAGATCTCGATCTTCTGGAGTTTGAATTCCACAGCGAGTGGCCCGTCCACGAGACCGGTTGTGTCAATGAGGATCACACGCACCTCTAGCTGCCGCGCGAGATTGAGTAAACGACGACAGCCCACCAGGGTCTGCAGTAGGTGCCCCACGGGAGATATTGCTCCGACAAAAAATGAGGCAATACCTTCAGGGGTTGGCGGCTCAGCATGAGCGGCAAAACGAACGAGAGTGAGGGTGGTGGGCAATCCATAGGTCGATTGTCCCAGGTCAGCATCAATCACTGCAACACTTCCACCACTCGCCGTCACCCGTTCGACAAGTTCACGAACGCGCGTGCTCTTCCCGACATCGGTGCGCCCAAGCAAAAAGGCTACCCCGCCCTGCTGCGCGAGGGTTGCAAGGCACCTGTGAAAATCCGACTGTCCGGGTCGCATAGCCATTACCGGGCGCAGAGCATAGTTCATGATACTCGCGCTCACAAGATACTACTGGCGAAGTGCCAAGCCTCGCCTCCGCCCGGAGCTAAAGACTCCGGGCTCAGTGTCCAAAGGGGACTGAAGTCCCCTGGGAGCCTGGTTCACCGGGCTTTGTCATTTCAGCCCGACGCTTGAGCGTCGGGTGAAGAGGATTTGCAAGAACTTAGCCAGCGGCATCTCACAAGGGTAGGCTTTTCGTCCAAACCGTAACTGTCAGGGGTTTATTCTCTGCCCGGCTACCCTACCATAGGGTCACGTACAACCTGCCCCCTACAATTCCTACCCTGCAGGCCACAGCTCGCGCAGTGTCGCCGGGAGAAGATGTTTGACATCAGCGATTTCACCCTCAGTGACTCGCCGAGAGAGCACGCGGAAGACCGCCCGGACCACCACCTCGGGATCGATCCGCGTATCATTGCGAAAGGCGTCAGTAATGTGGGCAAGAAATGCTTCTTTGTGGCGCTCCTTAACCGGTTTGCTGGTTAAGGTCCATCCTTCATAGTAGAAGCCCCGCACGAGCATCGGTAATTGCGCACCGAGGTCGGTCGCCTCTTCAATCGTGAGATGGTCACGCAACCCGTGCAGCACCGTACGGAGCGCCAAATAGGCCCAGTGACGATTATCCTCCCAGCCAAGCTCGGTCATAATCTCATTGAGCCAGCTGTGGGTTTTTTGCAACGTGGTATCGAACACCTCTAAACCCGTCGTGCTCATATTTGTACCTCCTCTGCTGATGTCTTGCGTCGTCTCGTATTCGTGAAAACTGGAGAGGGAGCCGTCCACACGCCCGCGCGATCCTCCCGAACACCGCAAATGTCCATCCATCCAGGGCGGATGAGACAGTGGTGGGCACCGAGATTACAAACCACCGATTGTTCGTCGCTTTTGTCATAGAGGTAAGCTTCTTTCATATCGGCTCCCCACAGTGTGGTGTTTCTTCTTTAGAGCAATGGCTGTGCCGAACCCGCTCCGAGAAACCTCCTTGGCAAGACAACGAGAACCGAAACACTGGCCGAGCTTTTCGCGGAAACGAGAAGAAAACATCCCTTGTTTTCTCAATATTGCGAGGATCTTTTGCGTAGCGCCGTCCTTACAAACAGAGGTATTACGACGCGTGAAAAAGTTGAGACGGGCTATGCTCCCCAGCGCAGAATGAGCGTATTGTTTTTCTGCAATTCGACACGGGTACCGAACCTTTTACCCTCGCGGTTCAGCGTATCCGTCAGCCATTCCGCGTCCTCCCTGGAAGCCCGATTTTCCCGGAAATGTTTGATCTGCATTGGGGTCATGTGCAGGCTGACGAGGTTCCCCGTAGATGGTTCCACCGTCACAAAATACATCAGAGACAAATCTCCCCGGTAGTCTTTATAGCCACTGATCCCCTCGTAGTCATTGAGAAAATCTCCACAACCATACAGGATGAGCTTGTTCTTGTAGACTTCGATCCCTCGGACGTGGTGAGAGGAATGGCCGTGAAGTACGTGCACGCCAGCGTCATCAATCAGCCGGTGAGCGAATTCCCGGTGACGATGAGGAATCTCATATCCCCAGTTTCCTCCCCAGTGCAGGGAAACGATTACGATATCCCCCGGTTGTTGTACTGACCGGACACAGGCGGCGAGGTGCTCGACCGTCTCATCGGAGCAGTCAGCGAGAAGATTGATACCTGGCGTATCTTCCGACGCGGCCCAGTTCCAAGGGACGCCGCTTGTTTCCGCCCCATAGGCAAACACGAGTATGCGGCCCTTGCCCGTGACCTCTAGCACAGCTGGAGTTTCAGCCTCCCGGAGATTACGGCCAGCACCCGCGGTCGTAAGGTGCTCCTTGCGCAAGGTGTCCAGAGTCTCTGAGAGCCCTGCGATTCCCCAATCGAGAACGTGATTGTTGGCCAAGACGCAGCAGTCAATCTGCGCCGCAGTGAGACAGGAAACATTATCCGGGGACATCCGGTAGTTGATCCCCTTGTCTTCCCGGTCGTTACTTCGAGTGACAGCGGTTTCCAGATTGATGATCCGGATGTCAGGGGCTACCCGTGCCCATTCTTCCAGTGCGTCACCCCAGATATAGGCAAACTTCACTGGCTTCTGGATAAGGCCCGTTGCGTCCTCGGCCAGCGTTACATACTCCCTGGCGTTTTTCATCGAAGGTTCATACAGGACGGGATCGCTCGGATACGGAAGAATCTGGTCGATCCCTCGCCCCGTCATGACATCGCCACATAAGAACATGGTCATGAGATTGTTTGCAGATCGCGTCACGCACCTCCTCTTGATGTGTTCACCTCATTCGTTCGGTAAAATGTCGGGCAGCTTCCCTTACGCATCGATGGCATGTCTCACCGCGACGGTTGTTCAACGTAAAAAACAGTGTCGTGCTAGCGTTCGAGAGCCAAGGGTGCCTCGAGCACCGGACCATGGAGGAGTTCTTCTTTCACCAACCGTTCGGCGGTAAACCAATCGGCGAGATCATGGCCATGCTCTTCACCGCGCTGCTGGTACAATTCATACGCACGCTGCGCAACCCGCGCATAGATCTCTTCATCCCCGACTATGAGCGGTGGCGGCTGCGGTACTGCACGTTTTTTCGCCGTACGGGGAATACGTCCTATTGAGGTCTTCGGTTTCTTTATCTCTGTCACGGCCTTGCTGTTTGCTTTCCTTCTCTTTTCACTCATATGGTGCCTCGCTGAATATGCGACGAAATTCTCTAGCAAAGTGCTTGCCGTCGTGCATGCTGCCACAGGCAGCGTAGCGGAGAGCAATACTCATAAGTAAGAGTCTGATTGTACTGCGAAATCCGTCGATCTCCACCTCCCCCAAACGGTTGAGTAGTGTAGATCTCCGCCTCTCACACATGCTGAGGAGTGCAATCCTCATAGCTTTTCTCACTATTGCGAGTGCGCGACAGAGGTTTCCTAAAAGTCAGAATATATCTCTTGTCTAGCGTCTCAGGAATTTGATAAAACCGGACCTGGGAAGAAGATGAACATTGCTGACCTGAGACTCTCCCGTGTGGTGTACGCTTTGCGGCCGATTCCCTAAGAGACTACCAGCGACCCTGCTCGTCCATTCCCAATATCGATAGTAATGGATAGCCCGCACCGGAGGAATAGCAAACTAATGCGCGGCAAAAATGTCTTTTCACCTCGTGATCGACGTTGTTAGTATACAGTGTATACTTTAGATTACGCCGTTGCGGTTTCTTTTCTTTTGGCGAAGTTTCCTTCAGACATTAACGCGATGCACTCGCTCCTCGCACTATTACCAACCGTATGACGGTGCGTAGCGCAACAGGATACGTGAGGACGGACATGGACGATCAAGGGAAAGCGAAATCTGAGTTGATTGAAGAGTTGCAGGCGCTCCAGCACGATTTTGAAGAGGTAAAGAAAAGCGAAGAGCAGCTTCGGTTGAGCCACGAATTATCGCCACACGCGTTCGCCATTCTGCGCAGTGTGCGTGATCCCATCGGGCGGATTGTGGATTTCGAATGGACCTATGCCAATCCAGCCGCAGCGGCCTTCCTGTCCCGTTCAGCCGCGGCTCTCGCTGGCCAGCGTTTGCTGAGCGTACTAGGTGAGAATTCGATCTGTAATACCCTCCTTGCTGACTATGTACGCGTGGCAGAGACCGGCGTTCCTCTAGAGCGTGAGCTGTACTATAACGCTCACGGTATTAAGAACTGGTTTTGGCATAAAACGGTCAAAAGTGGTGACGGTGTTGCTACTTTCTTGAGCAACATCACGGCACGTAAACGCGCCGAGGCCTGGCTGCAGAGCCTGATCGGCACCACGCAAGATGCGGTGCTTTCCATTGACCGGCACGCCCGGATCGTTCTCTTTAACCCTGCTGCTGAGCATATCTTTGGCTATACCAAAGAGGAAGTCGTGGGACAAAAGGTCAACATCCTCATGGCAGAACCCTACGCCAGCGAGCACGATGACTACCTCAGGCGTTACGAACAGACCGGTATTCGGCAGGCTATTGGGCGTATCCGTATCGTAATGGCCCGGCGCAAAAGTGGAAAGACCTTTCCGATCGAATTGTCAGTCACCGAAGTGCAGGCAGATGACGAGGTGCAATATGCAGCGTTTATCCGTGACATTACGGAACGTGTACAGCTACAGAAGCGCACCCTAGAGCAAGAGCGGTTAGCAGCCATCGGAACAACAGCTGCCAAGCTCGCGCACGAAGTCGGCAATCCACTCAATGGCATGTACCTCGCGGCGCAGATACTGGAACGGCGGTTGAGCAAAAGCCCGACCCTTACCGATGAGACGGTACAACTGTCAGCGCGCAACATGGTCAAAGGCATTGCCCGCCTCAATCAACTCTTGAACGAATTCCGCGCCCTTTCACGACGTCAACAATACAACTTCCAACTCACCAACCTCACCGTGCTGCTTGCCGAGGCGCTGGAAGCAGAAGTTGCAAACTACCACAGCAAGGGAGTCGGCGTTGAGCTGCACCTCAGCAACCCTCTCCCTCCGGTGATGGTGGATAGCAACAAGTTCACCCAGGCGCTCATCAACCTGAGTAAGAATGCTGTCGAGGCAATGCCAAAAGGAGGCACTCTGACGATCAGCGGATACAGCTCAGGAGAATATATCAAGATCGAAGTGTGTGACACCGGGATTGGGATTCCTGACGGTGTAAACATTTTCGAACCGTTCACGACGACCAAACCAGAAGGGAGTGGGCTCGGGTTACCGATTGTGCAGCAGATTATCGCTGGACACGGTGGGATGCTGACCTACACCAGCGAGCCCGGGAAGGGAACAACGTTCATTATCATGCTGCCTGTCAGCTCATCGGCCACCAGAACCGAACAGCTTTGACAATGCCCCATTGGTCATCGCTGAGGCAGCCCGACAAGAGGGTACCGCTTCGTCCGATGTATCGCTTGCCGACCGGGATTAACAGATAGAGTATTCTCCCTTAGCCAAGGCGCGGCAAAACTCGGTCATGTGGGCCAAACGTGCTCGGACCAGATCCTCGGCCGCACGCAGAAGCCGAGAGGAGCGCTGCTCTTCCCGCGATGTCAGTTTGATATGTACGAGCGACGGCCTATCGATGGGCTGGCCGATGCGACTGACGATCCACAGCGATACCGCTTCAAGGCCGGGGAGTTCCGTAACCATCTCCTGCGCCAGACGATGTGCTAGCACGTTATAAATCTTGCCGACGTGGCTAACGGGATTCTTGCCGGCGGCGGCTTCGGCACCGGCAGGGCGATGGAAGGCGATCACTCCGCTCACCCGATTGCCGCGCCCCACCTCACCAGAATCTGCATCCTCAGCCGAGGTCCCAGTAAGCGATAGATAAATCCCTCCTTCTCCTCTCTCGGCATCATCGAGGGGGTTGAATGCGATCTCAATATCCGTGAAAGACGTGGTCTGCCGAACGAAACGCAGCATGGCCTCGTGCACTGCGGCCTTGCGGGCGAAATATTCACCGACGCTCGTGGTGAACACGGCCAGTAATGGCATAGCAACGGTCAGTTGAACGCGGGCATCGGTGCGTCGCGCCATAATTTTCACGTCTTGGCCGGTATCGGGGAATTGCGTCTTGAACTGCGGGCCATTGAGAAACATTTCGAGGTCAATAACCAGGTGCTCTAGAGGAGTGAGCGGACCGTGACCAACAGCAGCCGAGGTGTCATTCGCGCCCAGCACAGCCCCGCCGCGTCTGAAGATGTCCGTGAGCTCTACCGAGCCTGGCGCCATCGCTGGGCGGAACCGAACATGGGAGTTGAGGTCAACATGCGGTAAATGGTCGCGGAACCATTCTTGCGCGGTGCTCACCGCAATATCCTGAACGGGGATAGCGACATGGGGAATTTGGTTCGTTGCGCGGTCCCCCATGATCAACTCCATCGGTCGGAGAATCTGTCCGCCGCCACAATGCTTCACTGCTTGCCCAGCAAGCAATAAGCTCTTGTCGACATTGTGGTGAAGAATCTCTCCTGCAACTCGCTCATACTCTCGACAGAGCGCGATAGATATCGCCTCCATGACGGAATCACAAATCGTATCTGGATGACCGATTCCCTTGCGTTCAACGATCTCGCACCGTTGACGAGCCAGAGGGAGCGTATCGAACGATTCAACGATGATCTGCATACTGTTGTCCGTCCGCTTCTCTTCTATCTTGCTCTCCGGGTCACGGCAACTCAAAGTGCAGTGCATCAGGGCGGATCGTCAATACCGAACAAGGAGCTGTACGCACCACTTTCTCGGCTACGCTCCCGAGCAACAGGTGCGCGAGCGCACTGCGCCCATGCGTACCCATGACGATGAGATCAGCCCCACTTTCCTGAGCGACTGAGACAATACTCTCCGCCGCTCGCCCTTCGCAGGTGCGTCGTTCCCAGGCGAGTCCACCACCTAACGATAACTGATGAAGAAACTCGTGCCACTCCGGTTCGAGATCTGCGGGTGTGACCTTAGGCATCAAGATCGGCACCGTACCGTACGCAGGAGGGTAGAGGACGTGTCGCTCCAGAACATGGACGAAGACGACTCGACTGCCGACCGCGTGGGCAAAGGCCACCCCTTCTTCCGCGGCCTGTTGCGCAGCCACGGAAAAATCCGTCGAGATGAGAATGGTCGTAGGGGCATGTGCCCAGCGGTTTTTAGCGACCAGCACCGGCACCGGCGATTTGCGGAGCACCCGGTCAGTCGTACTGCCGAGGAAACGCCCTTCCCCGCGCGGACTGGTGCCAACAACGATCACATCAGCAGGCCAACGACGACAGGCAGCAATCAATTCGACGAACGGCTTGCCCGGACGCACCTCAGTAATCACCCGGAGTGGCGCGAGCTCTGGACTCTCGGCCACAGTCTTGAGTTCGGCATGAAGCTTCTTCACCAGATCGTCTTGAGGAGAGCGTTCTGGCGGCCTCGGTAACGGTACCAAGAGAGAGGTGGGGGGCGGCTCGATCACGTGCAGGAGGTAAAGCATCGCATCTGCCCGTTCGGCCAAAATCCTCGCTGCTGACACGGCCACTTCCCCATCAGGGAAAAAGTTGTGTCCGACAAGAACACGACGTAAACGACTCATTGTAACGCTCCGTACTCGTAGTGTAAGGAAGCAGCAGCGTCACTGCCTCGGTGTTCTTCTTAGTCACTACACTCTTGCTCTCTCCTCTTAGCAGGCAAGATAGGCAATCATGTAATGTTTCTATTTTTGTCTGCGCAACGGCTGTGCCAGCTAGAGCAACCACGACATGGCAAGAAAAAAGTGGACACCATGTACGGTTATTACGAGCCAACGCGGTCTCGTCGTAACCTGACCAACCAAGCCTTGCTTGGATGATACATACCAGAGGAGCCAGTGTTAGTGAAGGCTAACGCCGGGTTTGCGTTGGTATAACAAAGGGAATGCGGTAGAGTCGAGGTTCTCACGGTGGCCTAACCGCGCCAGACACTCGTCGAGTTTGCCCAACCGGGCCAGCGTATCAGAGATGCGCTGGGGACTGCCCCAATCACTCCAGCCAACCTCCGGCACGGGAAACACCCGCAGGCGAGCCACCAGAGGTGCGCACACCCCCGAAGAGAAATTGACAGAGCGAAGCGTCGCATACACACGTTCGATCACTGCGGCTGCAGCTGGGGTGCCGATAACCTGCCGAATCTCGGCAAATGCGGCCGCAACATCCGGGGCCACCTGTTGCACCAGGTGCCACACCGTCGGGGCCCAGGAGACGCAGACAAAGGTATTCCATAATGCCCCACGCGCGAATAAGGCCCGCCGCGTTAGCAAATCGGGCTTTTCCCAAAACCGCTGTACGCTCAAGGTGGTACGACGTCCTTCTCGAGTCCCTGGTTCAATCCACCCATATCCTTCTTCCACTTTATCCGGCGCCATGCCGAGCAACACGAAGTCTTGGGGAAACCGCTCGACTTCCGCCACCGCCCGCCGTACAGCGCGCATGAAGCGCCCTTCCTGCTGGATAAAATGATCGGACGGAAAGATCGCGACATTCGCCAACGGGTCGCGAGACGAAATGGAGGCGAGCGGCAGGAGAATGCCCGGTGCCGTATCCCGGTTGCGCGGTTGCAAGATCAGGTTTTCCGCCGGCCACGCCGCGAGTTGCGCCTCGACTTCGGCACGGTGATCGGTACTGACAATCACGACGATACGCTCGCGCGGGATGAGTTGTTGGACACGGTCAAGAGTATGTTGAAGCATGGAACGACGCCCGGTGACGGCACAGAACTGTTTGATGCCCCGCCCACCACACAGCTGCGCGAGAAACTCCCGGGTGCGCGTGCCCTCACCGGCCGCTAAGACAATTCCCCATAGAGGGCGTTCGGATGCTGGTTTCATACTCCTCCTTTCTTTTGGGTGGTCTCTACAGTTCAGGCTGCAAGGTGTCGGAATCGCCGGACAGGAGCAGCATAAGAGCGTTTCTGTCTTGCCTGCCCAGGCACGTGTTCCCGCAACCGTTGCAGGCCACGCCGCAGGGAATCTGGTTCTAAACCCAGCACGGCGCACACATTGAGGAAGGCAAACGGCCAACGCTCGTCGTTGGAAAACAGCCATTCTTCCGCTTCTCGCGCGAGTCGCCGGGCACGACGGTTCGTAGCAAGAGCTTGTTTTTGGTAACACCCAATCGCATCATTGAGCACCGCTCGCACCAACGCTACGTACCCACTTGTCCTGACAGTGCTCCGTGAGACGTCATAGAATTGCTCGGGCAGGACAGCGTCGAGCATCAAGCTAGGCATGCCCTTGCTGGTTCCAACGATAAATGTGGGACAATACCTTTGCGGCAAGTGGCGTTGCTTCTTCGCCTGTGGTACGTGGCGAGTATCCATATGACCCCTCCATTTGATAGACAATCAGTTCTAGAATGCAGTGGAGATCAAGGAAGTGACTGCAGCAGATAACGGACGAAGAGAGCAAGCGATATGCCACAGAGGGCACGCATACAGCCGCTGGGTCATGCGGGCGAGGATCAATAAAACTGCTGAGATTTCATCGCAATTGCAGGATGGCCACAGCAACGGCCACAGCCTTGAGTTCCTAGAGTCGGGAAAAACAGCACGGTTTCGTTGTCAAAAATTGGAAAACCGTCCTTTCGCAAACCGGTAGTACGTACGGGTCACGTGCCGTGTCGCCTCTCCTCACTATAAATATGAATTTTTCTTTACTTTGATGCGTCTAACAACCTGTATTCCTTAGATTCTTCTTCCATTCGCCCTTTTCCCGTCTGTCACAGTGGTTCTAAGGTCTTCCCGGGTCAATAGGGATCCCGGAGTGTAGTTTTCTGTTTAGTTCATCACCAAGCGCCGACAACCTCCATTACGTAGGAGCACCAAAAGGGAGGGAAAAACACAGATATGCAGAAGCAAAGGTATGCCCTTCGGCCTGCAGTAGATGCTGAGCCGCAGGCCAAGACTGTACAGGAACAAAAAAAGATCAAACGACAACGTATTTACGAGTTAGCGAAGGAGTGGAATATCGACTCCCAGGCTATCCTTGCTCAACTGCACACAATTGGCAGTCGTGCCAAGACTGCTCATAGCTCGATCACAGAAAACGACGCAGCCAAGGTCAAGACGTTGCTTAGTGTACCCCCACTTCCGGTCCCCCTTGTTGGTCAACAGAAGGTAGTGTCTGAACGCGTAATGACCCAAGAGACGGAGGGGACCAGTACGACATTCTCGATCAAAGAACGAGTGGTCGAGCGTCGTGTGCAGACCGGCGTGATTCGCCGTCGCACGACACGTGTCGCAGTGCCTCAGGAGATAGGAACAGGACCGGACGACGAACCAGCGCCGTCCGTAACGGCGACTCGTCCTGCCCCTACTCGTAGCGAGCCGACCCCGCCGCCGGTATTCATGCTTCCAACCCTCAACGAGGAGCCGACCCCGCTAGCAGTGCCAGTGGCAGAAAAAGACTCAGTGTTTGCTCCACCAGGAGAAAAGAAGCGAGACGAGGACACAGCTCTGATTTCTGCCCCGCTACAGCCAAGGTTCCCCGCTCAGCCAACCGACACTGATACTCCTGCACAGTCCCCACGGATCCTCGGTCGTATCGATTTGCGAAAGACGAGACCAGTTACCCACTCGCCGCAAAGACCGACGCGAGCACAGTCAGCAACCGTGACAACGCAAGTGAAGAGACCTGCACCAGTTACGCCGTTTGAGCGTAGTACGCCCGCGCGGCCACGAACGGTCATAGTTCACACGCCGACGGCGACAAAGCGAGACGCCGCCGAAGAGCGTTTTCTCCGGAACTTGCGACGACAAAAATCGTCGATCGAGAAGCCAGCTCAGTCACCAGCGTTCACTGTCCCCAAGGCGAGAAAACGGATCATTAAAGTCGCAGAAGTCATTACCGTGGCCGACCTTGCCAAGGAGATGGGCGTTAAAGCAACCGAGGTCATCGCTAAACTGTTCAGCCTCGGGGTGTTGGCGACCATCAACCAGGTGTTGGATGTGGACACAGCGACACTTGCGGCAACTGACTTCGGCTACACCGTCGAGAATGTCGCACTGGACCTGGAAACGTTGCTCACCACCACCATGACCGCACCAGCGGAACTAGAGCGGACCGCTCGCCCACCAGTCGTGACCGTAATGGGACATGTGGACCACGGGAAGACGTCGCTCCTCGACGCGATCCGGCAGACCAATGTCACTGCCCGCGAGGCCGGTGGGATTACACAGCACATCGGTGCCTATGACGTCGAAGTCAGTGACCGAACCATCACATTCCTCGATACTCCCGGTCACGAAGCCTTCACCGCCATGCGAGCGCGCGGGGCACGGGTGACGGATATTGTTATCCTTGTCGTAGCGGCGGACGATGGCGTGATGCCGCAGACGATCGAGGCTATCAACCACGCACGGGCGGCTCAGGTGCCTTTTGTCGTAGCCATAACCAAGATTGACAAGCCCGAGGCCAACATCGAGCGCGTGAAAAAGGGAGTGGCGAGCTACGGTGTTGTACCAGAGGAATGGGGTGGGGATGCGATTTTTGTTCCGGTCTCAGCCAAAACCGGTGAAGGCCTGCAGTCGCTACTAGAGATGCTCGTGTTACAGGCCGAGGTCTTGGAATTAAAAGCTGCACGGTCAGGTCCTACCAAAGGCACAGTCGTGGAAGCAAAGCTCGACAAAGGTCGCGGACCAGTCGCCACAGTCCTCGTACACGAAGGAACCCTGCGCGTCGGCGACCCCTGTGTGTGTGGTGCGCAGTACGGCAAAGTGCGTGCACTGTTCAATAGCCGTGGACAACGGGTCACCGCAGCAACCCCAGCGATGCCAGTCGAAGTGTTAGGCCTCAGTGGGGTGCCTGCTGCCGGGGATGCCCTCATCGTCGCTCGCGGTGAGATCCAAGCGCGACAGGTTGCCGAACATCGTCAGGGGAAACAACGGGTCACGGCACTTACCACGGCCAAGCGCTTCTCTCTGGCAGATCTTGGCCAGGCCGCGACTGAACAAAAAGAGCTGCGCGTTATTCTCAAAGCCGACGTACAGGGCAGCATCGAAGCGCTCCGGAACGCAGTCGAGCGGCTCTCGACAGCCGAGGTCAAGCTCACGGTCCTCCATGCCTCGGTCGGGGCTATTTCCGAGACCGATGTTCTGCTTGCCACCGCATCGAAAGCACTCATTATTGGCTTCCATGTACGGCCAGAAGCGAAAGCGGCCAAGATGGCGGAACGCGAAGGCATTGAGATTCGCTTGTACGAGATTATTTATGAAGTGGTGGCTGACGTTCGCGCAGCGCTCGAAGGACTCCTCGCCCCCGTCTACACCGAGAAACTGCTGGGGAGCGCCGAGGTCCGGCAGGTCTTCACGATCCCGCGCGTAGGCGTTGTGGCCGGAAGTTTTGTCAAAGAGGGGAAACTCCTGCGGGCCGCACAGGCGCGGCTGGTGCGGGATGGCATAACCGTACACCAGGGTCGTATCAGCAGCCTGCGGCGTTTCAAAGACGATGTCCGTGAGGTAGTGGCTGGGTATGAATGTGGCATCGGTCTGGAGCACTATCAGGACATCAAGTCGGGTGATGTGATTGAGGCGTTCGAGCTCGTGCAGGGTGTGCGTCGGCTTGAACAGCCCTCCCCCCAGGGTGAGCCCCGGCTATCGGCGTAACAGTAAGGAGGACGTGCGTGTTGTTCTGATAATTCCTATCGATTCGTCTTGTCGTTCGTTCGTGTTGGTGAGTTGGTTCGAGAGACAGAGTGGCCCCTGGAACCGTACTCGTGGTATTCGGGGCCCTTTTTTGGGAGGTTTTGTAGTGACGAAGTTGTTTGTTGGAAATTTACCGTTTAATGCGACTGATGCTGCCCTCGAAGCTTTGTTCGAGAAAGCCGGCACCGTTACCACGGTGGGCATCATGACCGATAAATTCACCGGCCGTTCACGCGGGTTCGGGTTTGTCGAAATGCAAAACGATCGCGAGGCGCAAGACGCGATCGAACGCTTTCATGGGTATGAATTCCAAGGGCGCCCTCTGACAGTAAACGTGGCAAAACCACGTGAAGAGCGTGGAGGTGAGCGACGTTTGGGGTTTGGTGGTGAACGAGGCAGAGGATTTGGTAGCGGACATAAAGCAGGTCGTGGTGAAAAGGGCTGGGGGCGCGCGAGCGGCGGTCGCGAGCGGCGCTGGTAAAACCGGAGGAAGCCCAAGAAAAGCATCCGGCATCGTTGTCTTCAACGATGCCGACGGGCACGAACCCCATGTCGCTAACAGGGCGGTGTGGGGCTTTTTTAGGTGGTCGTTCCTTGTGCGTGTACCGTAGGCTTCGCCCCAAGATGTCGAAGAAACCACTGCGAGGCAACCCGCGCAACTTCTTCCAAAGTCCCAGGTTCTTCGAATAAGTGGGTGGCACCAGGAACGATTCCTAGCTCTTTTTCGGCTTGCAGCGCCGTGTATGCCCGTCGATTTAAGACAATGACCTCATGGTCTTCCCCACCGACAATCAACAGGGTCGGTGCCGTTACCTGTCCTAATGCGGACATAGCTAAATCGGGACGCCCACCACGAGAAACTACCGCACCGATCTGCGTGCCGAAAGTTGCCGCGGCATGTAGCGCAGCCGCCGCGCCCGTACTCGCGCCAAAATAGCCGATAGGCAAGTGCCTCGTCTGTGGTTGTTGCTGGAGCCACCGTGTGGCGGCAACTAAACGAAACGTCAGCAAGGCAATGTCGAAACGCGTCGCGTAGTTGGCATCCTCTTGCCTGGTAAGCAGATCGAAAAGTAAGGTACCAAGGCCGACACGCTGGAGCTGCCCCGCAACGAAAGTGTTACGCGGACTGTGGCGACTGCTGCCACTACCGTGGGCAAACACAACAATGCCCGATGCGCCAGTGGGGAGAACGAGGTTGCCTTCAAGTATGACTCCATCGGCGGGAATAGAGACTGCCTGTTTTGTCTTCTCGTTGTCCATAATAGGTCTCCCTCTCTTCGTAGTTTTGTGCGTTACTTTGCTGGCACCCCATACCTACGCAATTGTCTTGCCGCTGACCTCAGCCTGACCAAACGGCACTTTTTCTGCTTTGTTCCCAGAAATGGGACGAACAAGAGCAGCGGTAAAAAGCAGTCCGTTCTTACAAATGAGAAAAAATGGGGTCCTAATATCGCACAAATAAGAACAGCCAGAGCGTATTGCGACCCGATGCTTCAGATAAGGACTGTCTTCGCACGCGAAGAGGCTGGCAGGTTGCTTGCTACGGCAGAAAGGTAGGCAGACAAATAAGGAGGTGTGTTATGGCAGCGTTAGTACCTGGGAGCCCAAGGCGGGAATTAGAGTCCATCTCCCGCCGCATAGACGAAATGTTCGGTTCCCTGACGAGAGATTTCTTCGGCCCACGACCGAGGCGAGAACGAGAAGGTAGGTTAACTGTTTGGGAACCCGAAATTGAATGTTACATCGAGAATGGCAATCTGATACTCAAGGCAGATCTGCCTGGCATCGACGCCAAAGATGTGAATATCTCAGTGCTCGGTACTCAGTTGAAAATCGAAGGAGAGAGAAAAGCGGAAAAGAAAGGAAAAGAGGAAACATACGTTTATGATGAGTTACCGTATGGGAAGTTCACGCGAACACTGACGCTCCCTGACGGAATTGATGCGGACAAAGTGAAAACAGCGTACAAGAGCGGTGTCCTGGAGATCACGGCCCCAGCTCCCAAGGATCTCGTCAGCCGGAAAATTCCCATCGAGATACAAAAGTGAGCAACTCCGTCAGAAGCCGAGGTCAGGTTCGCCTGCACCTCGGGTCTCTCATCACCGTTGGCTTATGTGAGGGGAGAAGGTGTTTGTTCGCCATAGTTGTTGACGACGACCCACAGCCCAATAGCACTGATTGCAGCCAACAAGCACCACACGGAAATGAACGTGAGCGGGAAAAACAGATCCGCCACGACGAAGGTGGAGAAGCTCAGCGCTCCCAGGATCCAGAGCTTGGGAAGACTGGAGACGAACATTGGCAACAGCGAGACGATGCCGTAGGTCATGCGTGCGGTCAGGGCACCGTGACCGTATTGAATACTGTGGCCCACCACCGTTGGCAAAAGATCAGTTGTCAACAAATAGTGAACATCAAACGCCGACACACACACGCCGCCCAGCGTTGCCGCAAACGCCCAGCGTCGTCGCCACGGCACCGGCTCGGCCAGGGCAATTGCCAGGGGCATGTAACTCGGCCACCAGATGAGAGCGAACGTCAGGTACGCATACTGCGCAGTGAGACTCACCGGTGTTCGATGGAATTCGCCATTGAGATAGAGCCAGACTACACCTTCAGCGCATTGTTGCACGGCAAATAGAGCGGGGACCGCAGCGAGCCACGGCAGCGACTTGGCTCCAGCGCACTGCAGTGTCGCCACCCCCGTGAGGCCAACGCCAACGCCGACAGCAAAACTCGCTTCCGCAGAAATACACACGCTCGGTCCTTTCCTCTGATAATACGCGCACCCTGGATACCGGGGGCAACACGCTGCTAGTTCTCTTCAGCAAGCATCGCATCAAGGAGATCGCTGCGGGTGATAATCCCAACCAGTTTGCCTTCGTCAACAACCGGTAGCGCACTCAGCCGCTTCTGACGCAGGCGCAATGCAGCTTCACGTAGCGTCGCGTCCGAGCTGATGGTCTCAACGTCGTGCGTCATCAGTTCACCCACGGTGTGAGTCTCAGCGAACTCCTCAACGTCTTGCGCACGAATATGTCGCACGTTCGACGGATAGGCGTCCCGTACATCGCGATCCGTCATGATCCCCACAAGTGTACCATCGCGGACAACAGGAAACTGGTTTATACGATATTTGCGCAATCGGTCATGCGCGTGCAGTAGCGAGTCTTGGGGCTTCAGGGTCATAACCGATTTGGTCATCCATTGTCCGACATTCATGGCAGCTCCTTTCCAAGTCCGAGATCATCGCATTATCAAGAAACGCGATCATCCCATCTCAACGCACCACATCAAGCGATCTCGTGCTGTTCGCTTTTTCGCTATGGCGCACGTGAATCTTTTTGGCATGAATATACAGAAAATCAGCCGCTTTCCAGTTGAGCACCTCCCGTAGGGCTCTCCTTCTGCAGTAGCGGTCACACTGCGTTTCGACAGACCCTCTGTCACTTCTACGCCTGTGGGGTGCGAACGGCATGCCGCCTCGTCATGAGCACATACAACACTATCCCCATGAGAATCGTTGCCACTCCCACTAGTGGTTCTAGCGGACGCCGTACGGCTGCCAGCCCAGCAAACCCCAGCGTGCAGAGGACAAAAAGGCCTGGAACAAAAGGATAACCGGGGATCGGCAGCCGCTCGGCGCCTTCGCGCCGACGCAACACAAAAAGGCTGGCAACGGTCACCGCCGCGCTGACCGAGAGCGTAAAGCCCAAATAAGAAAGTAACTCCTGCAGTTCTGCGATCCAAATAACAGTGATAGCGAGAATGACCTGCAGGCTGATGGCTGTCCGCGGGATGTCCTCTTGCATACGAAACAGCGCGGGCAACACACCATCCTCGGCCATGCGAGCGTATACCCGGGGGCCCGCCATCACCATCGAGAGCACCGAGGTGAGCAGCGCTAGGGCGATAATCGCACGGACAAACAATGCCAATGGTGCACCGCCAAGGGCAAAAGCGGCCCGCGCCGCCACGTCTTGCTGATAAGCAATGGCCTCAGGTGCAGGAGCGTAAACAAAGATGGCGTTCAGCGCCAGGTAGATAGCCGTGACGATGAGCGTGCCGATAACCATCGATTGAGGAGCGATCACCTCGGCATTGCGTGCCTCTCCAGCGACGTACACCGCAGCGTTAAAGCCAGAATAGCTCAACGAGATCCACATGAGCGTCACCGCAAAGGCAGGAAACGAAAAGGGAGGCAGAGGCTCGCCCGGAGCAGGTATCGGACCTCCATGCCACACCGGAGCGGAGAACTTGGCGAGCGCGTACAAGAGGAACAAACCAATGAGCCCGAGCTTCACGCCAACTATCAGGTTCTGCGATTGCGCCCCAACCTCAACGCGTCGCCCATGTACAGCGCCAGCAAGGAGAACAACGGCGCTTGCCACTACATCGCGGGGAAGAAAAGCTGGACGCATACTGTCAGGGAGCACATACGTTTCAAAGGTGGTCGCCGCGAAGGCAATAGCTCCGGTGAAACCAGCCAACAGCGAAACCCAGCCAGCCACAAAGCCCAACAACGGATGCACGGCGCGGGACAGAAACAGATACTCGCCACCAGACTCGGTCATACGCCTGACCAGTGCGCCATAGCTAAGCGCGCCACAGAAGGCCACACCTCCACCAATGACCCAAGCAAGGAGAACGCGTTCCGGCGTTCCCAGGTCGCCCAGGGCAAAACCCGAAGTGGTAAATACACCAGCGCCAATCATATTGGCGATCACCAAACAGGTGAGCGACGTCAGATTGAAGCCTGGCTTGTTCATAGAGGCTCAGCACGTCGCACGGCGTAAAAAGGAGGGCTGCTTGTCATGGTCAACAAGCAGTTACTTGCTTTCACGCGTGGCGTGCACATCCTTGTCTAGAGGGAGAATGAACACGAGATAATACTGGTAGGGCAGAAAATCCTCCGAACGCACAAGCTGAAACCCGGCCTGGCCGAACTCGTTCGCAACGGCTTCCGGTGTCAGTTTCCATTCCACTGGCGGGCCGAGCGGCAGTGGTCGTTTGTGAAAGTCAACAATGACAACCCGCCCTCCAGGCTTCAGCCCCTGTGCCAATAACCGGGCGTAAGCCACGCGGTCTTGCATGTGGTGGTAGGTATCGCAGATGAACACGACATCGACCGACTGCGGAGCCAACTGAGGATCATTTGCCGGGACTTGGCGTGCGCTGAGGCTGGTGAGACCGCGTTTCTGGGCATCATCATTTATATGGGACACCATGGTCGCTTCGATATCGAGACCAATGGCTTTTCCTTGCGGTCCAACCGCGGCAGCAAAGCGGCGCGTAAAATATCCGGTGCCGGCGCCAATATCCGCTACGATATCGCCAGAGCGCAGCTGCAGCCGCTTGACGACCTCCTCAGGTTTTTGCCAGGCGTCACGTTCAGGATCTTCAAACATTTTGACGGCTTTCTCTATGTCGTCGAAGCGATGATGATGCGCAGCGCCCAGGGGTGGCTTGTGATGCTCGTGTGGATCGTCTGCCCAACTTCGGAGTGCGACGACAAGCGTGAACATACCGCAAACCAGCACGAGCTTCCAACAACAACGATTCATGAAGACCTCCTCATTGCACAAGCGGACATACGTTGTCTGCGTCGGGAGAAAGACCTGTTATACACTGTTTTTCTCCACAATACTGGAGACCACGTGTTGAATTACTGTTCCTCATTTGGCCCCTGGCAGCCGCCGTCCCAGCACGAGCAACGAAGTCACTCCGTGTAAGGCACAGCAATCAACTGCTTCTTCACTGAGTTCCGACCGCAAGTCGTCTGTATCGGCAAAAGAGAGAGACAAGGGGCGGGGCGGGTAGCCAATCTTTGCCGCCACACGGCGCATCGATAGGTCGGCAACCCCCTCCGTAGCAAATAAGGTACGGGCAGCATCCAGCATCGCTGTACGGACCTTCGCCTGGTTTTGCTCTCGCAGTTGCGCTGTGGTTGTTGACACCAACATTCTCCAGTATACGCTGATGATGGAAGTATACACTGTATACCTTTGAGTCAACTAGAGACACCCCAGGCATGCCAACCTATGGATGTATCAGGTGGGTTCCAGGGCAACTCTGAGGACAAACAGCAGCGCGATACCAGCAACGAAGGATACGAAATGAACGACATTCGTTGTAGGGTCGCGATGTTTATTCACTTCAGGCACCAGGTCAGACGCCGCGATGTAGAGAAAGTTGCCGGCCGCAAACGGCACCAGGGCCACGATATTGATTCGCGAAGCTGCGACATAGGTAACAAGTCCGCCCAGCAAAAAGGTCAGTGCAGAGAGGACGTTGAAGAGAAGCGCGGCTCTTTTCCCCCAGCCGCCGTGAACCAGCACCCCGAAATCGCCCAACTCTTGAGGTGCTTCGTGCGCGGCAGCGGCCAGCCACGTCGTAATGCCAAGCCGCAGGTCGAGCAGGAACGCAGCCCCGACCGCGAGTCCACCGAGAAAGTTATGCAGTCCGTCACCAATCAAGATGAGATACGTCAACGGCTGTTTGCACTCTGAAGACGCCCGGTGACAATGATGCCAGTGCAAGAACTGTTCAAGGGCAAAGAAGAGCACGAAGCCGGCGAGGACCCAGAGATAGAGGGTCACCTGCGGCATCCCTTCAGCCGCCGCGGCCGGCAACATATGGAAAAATGCACCGCCCAGTAGCGACCCTGCGGCAAACGCGACCAGCGGTGAAATAATGCGCCGCAACGCGTTGTCGCTGAGCAGTAACGTCACACTGCCGATAAGAGCGATAGCGCTCATTAACAGCCCGCTCCCGATTATCCATACCAGAACCGGCACCACGCCTCCTCTCTTTGTCAACGAGAACTTATATCTATCCCCAAGTCGGACAAAACCGTAGTATATAGCACCACCTGTAACCGCACCAGAATTGGACGCCTATTCCTCCTCTCTCTCGCTACAGAGCGCACGGTGTTTTTACAGACGGCAACATTACGTACCCGCAGTGGCAAGTCTGAAGCAGAATCTCAAGGAGAGATATGTTCTCAGAAATGCGAACCGGCCGACGTTTTTTTGCAAAATTGACACTAACGATCCAGTGAAACGGCCTCTCCTCGAGCTCAGCGCGACGCTCCGCAGGTGAACATTCGCCAGAAATTTTCGTAAAGTGCGGAAAGAATACACAGGTCATACCGTGCAGTCGCAGAGAATTCTAGTCTGGCACAACCGTTGCTCAGAAGGGCATGCTTTGCGACTCGTCCGTCAGCGTGTTGCCCATGCGAAACACAAGAACGCGCGAGCTGCAAGTTGAAACCTTGCCTTCCCCAGAGGGCACGAACAGATCTTTTCTCGCGAAAGGAACCAGAGATGCACGCACCTCGCTGGCTATCACTAATAGTGTTAAGTTGTCCATTACCAATATTGTTCGTTCCGACGTTACTGTGGGCGCAAGCAACTCTCGAGAATCCCAGCGCCGGCTCCTCACAAAGTGGCATCGGCACTGTCTCAGGTTGGGTTTGCAACGCCAACCAGGTTGAGATCGTCTTCGACGACCAAGTGACATTGCAAGCCGCATATGGGACGAGCCGGGGCGATACCCAGAGCGTCTGCGGTGATACCAATAATGGCTTTGGGCTCTTGGTCAACTGGAACTTGCTGGGGACGGGAGCTCATACGGTACGGGCACTGGCTGACGGGGTTGAATTCGGTAGAGCCACGGTAACCGTGACGACCTTCGGTGCAGAGTTCCTTACTGGCGGGAGCACCCTCCTCTGCCGCGTGCCGCATGTGCCAGTGTTCGGATTCGACACCTACATTCGGTGGCAACAGAGTCAGCAGAACTTCGCTATTGAAAGCGTCCAACCGCATGATGCTCAATATCAGGGACCGGAGTGTGGCGGCGAACTGACAGAGGTCACCGAAGACGGGACAACCAGTATCAATGACGACGCCTTGCAGGAGCAACTGCGCCTCCTTCCCCTCGAACCGCTATCGACGGAGGAATCCGCAAGCCTCCAATGGCTGCGTGAGGAGGAGAAGCTCGCACGTGACGTCTATATGCTGTCGGCCACGCTGTATACGTTACCGATCTTTAACAACATTGCACTGAGTGAGACCACCCATACAGAAGCAGTGCTGACCCTCATTACACGTTATCAACTTACCGACCCAGCGGACGGTACCGCTCCCGGTGTGTTCACGAATCCCACCCTGCAAGGCCTGTATGATACCTTCAGTGCACGGAGCCGCGTGGGCCTCATCGAAGCCCTTCGAGTCGGGGCAGAGATCGAGGAGTTAGACATCCGTGACATCGAGACACAAAAGGTTCACATCGACAATCGCGATATTCTGTTGGTCTACGATCATCTCCTCAGTGGTTCACGCAATCATCTCCGTGCCTTTGTCACAGTCTTAGCTCAACAGGGACAATCGTATGAACCGCAGTACCTCAGCCAAGAAGAGTATGACGCGATTATCGGGTCAGATCTCGAACGCGGGCGGAGGTAAACGACCGCTGCCCGCGCGTGAAATCGATTATCCACCTGCACGGCCGGGTGTGTTACCTACCATGCAACTATCACCTACCATAAAGCTTACCCCTGGGCCCCAGGGGTCGAGAACGTCCTAAACCGCGCAACGTCACGTGGCGACGCCACCCCTGACTGCAAACGGAGGCGGAGGGCATAGGCAATGCCATAAGTTAAGCTGGGATGGCATTGCGAGCGCAGCGCAGCAATCTGGTGTCTGCAGCGCCTACGTCGTCGCTGACGCTCCTGCTCAGAAACAAAATCCTCCCCCTCTTGCCTCCTCGCTGGATTCCCGCCTGCGCGGGAATGACGGTGCGTTGTGTTTCTCCTGCAGTGCTGAATACGCCGCGTTTCTGGGGAACTCGCAATGACAGACATTCACGAAGTTACTGCCATTGGAGGGCATGGGAGGAGAAACCTCATGCATCGCCGCACGCACAGCGCCAGGGCATGCCCTGGAGCAAACAGGTTGAATCTTGTATAAAAATGTCACCGGAGGCTTCGTAGCGGATTTCAGAGTGGCGGGTTTATCGTGGGTCGTGCTAACGGAATTCATCTCTTGCGACCGGAACTGACAGACGACGTCAGGCGTGTACTATGTCGCCCTGCCCTCCGGCCCAGCAGCTTGCCTGCGCGAGTACTCCTGAGGTTACCCACCGATGTCCCCGGTAGTGTCGCTTGGGGTTATCCTCAGCAGACAGCCGCCGAGCTGCTATAGGTCGGGTCACGTCGCCAATGGATCCGATAATCGTAGGATTTTTAGCCAGTCTGGCAGCGGGAGCGGCAACCGGTGTGGGGGCGCTTCCCAGCCTGTTTCTCAGCGGTACGTCTGAGAAAGTCATGGATACGATGCTTGGCTTTGCTGCCGGAGTCATGATCTCCGCCTCAGCGTTCAGCTTGATCGTGCCGGCACTGGCCCTTGGCGGCCTATGGATCACAGTCTGTGGTATTGCTCTTGGCTGCATCTTTTTAGAACTACTCGACCGCTGTATTCCCCACCTGCATGTGGTTCGCGGCCGTGAAGGAGGCGCTTCGTCGCTCCGACGGGCGTGGCTCCTAATCCTGGCTATCACAATCCACAACTTCCCTGAGGGCCTCTCGGTTGGCGTAAGTTTTGGTCTGGACAGTCTTACGACCGACACTTTGCTAGCAATCGCCATAGGGCTGCAAAACCTGCCCGAAGGGTTAGCGGTGGCCCTGCCCTTAATTCGTGAAGGATACAGCCGGAAACGAGCGGTAGCGTATGCGACCCTCAGCGGGTTAGTGGAGCCGATCGCTGCCCTCCTTGGCGTGGTGATAGTGAGTTGGGCGGCGGCGCTATTACCTTTTGGCTTAGCCTTTGCCGCTGGTGCGATGCTGTACGTTGTCTTCGATGAAATGATCCCAGAGAGTCATAGTCGCGGACATCACAAAGAGGCGACCTTTGGCGGTATGGTCGGATTCTTGATTATGATGGTGTTGGATCACCTGTTCATCTAACTTTTTTAGAACACACCGACACGGCATAGACAGACGCGGTACAGGGACGGTAAAAAAACAACGAGTCGCGAATACTGTACGAGGAGGAAGCATTCATGCCAGGAGCCAGTCAAGGATATCATGAGGCAGAGGAGAAACTGTCTCCAGAAACCAAGGACATCCATCGGGCGATCGTATCACTACAAGAAGAACTGGAAGCGATCGACTGGTATCGGCAACGCGCCGACGCCACTGAGAACCCAGCCCTGAAAGCTGTGCTGCTGCACAACATGGAAGAAGAAGTCGAACACGCCTGTATGGTGCTGGAGTGGCTGCGGCGGCACGCACCGGTGTTCAACAAGAATTTACGGACATACCTATTCCAGGACCAACCGATCACCGCAATTGAAGAGCAAGAAACAGGGACAAACGGCGAAGCGCAACCATCAGAGACGCAAACGGAACGCAAGGGTCTGACAGTGGGGGCAATGAAAGGAGAGTGAAGGATGGACTATCTCAATCGACAAGCAGCACCATTTGATGGCGAGATATGGCAATTAATCGACAAGGTGGCAGTCAGTGCAGCACGCGACGTGCTCACTGGCCGACGTTTCATTGAAGTAGACGGTCCCTATGGGGTGGGACTGACTTCGGTTGAGGTTGGTAACGATGACTACTGTCGGCAACCCGGGCCTGAAGAGGCAGGAGCAGTCATGGGTCGGGCCATCTCTGTCCCGATGTTGCGCAAGGGTTTTCAATTGAGTATCCGACGCATTAGTGCGTATCGAGAGATGGGACACCCCCTCAACCTTGCGCCCGTAGAGACAGCTGCCGAGGCAGTGGCAGCGAGAGAGGAGGAGTTCATCTACACTGGGCAAAAGAGCTTTGGCTTGCCGGGCTTATTAACTGCCGAGGGTCGCAATCAACATGCCGGTGGTGACTGGACCAATATCGACCAGGCGTTGGAAGACGTGCTGGCTGCAGTCAATACGCTCGACGCCAAAGGGTTCCGCGGTCCCTATGCGCTGGCGTTGTCGCCAACCCTCTACAACGGGTTATTTCGGCGGTATCCAGGCACCGACATGCTCCAACTCCAACACCTCAGGCGCCTGTGCGAACGTGGGGTCTATAAGGCGCCTATCGAAAACGGTGTCTTAGTCGACCCGCGGGTCGGGCGCTTACTCGTTGGCCAAGACCTGATGGCCGGCTACAGCAGTCAAGACGGAGTCCACTATCAACTCTACGTGAGTGAGAGTCTGGTCTTGATGGTGGAGGAGCCCGGCGCAATCTGTACCATCAGCACGCGCACAACTACATAGGGAGTAGTCGTCGTAGTATCTGAGAAGCTGCCGCGCTATTGAGACGCGGCAGAGAAAAACTGATGACACCGGCTTATGTCACTTGCGGAAAGCAGAGCCGCGAGTTTCTCCGGCAGAGTGACCCTGCCCTCCGGCGATACGCTGTGGGCCCACCGGAGGCTTTTTTCTACCGCGCGTCAGCATGCGTCAAGGCTTCTTGCACGCTAGCAGGAGTGACTGTCTCCTCCTCGAAGCGGAGATAGCCCGCTTCCTCTTGTGCCTGAATACGGGCCTCGAGTTCTGGAGATAAGACAATCTTTCTCTGCTCAGGGAACTTGTCCCGGTCAAGCGTGGGACGGAGAAAATATTGTTCAGCCGCAGTAACTTCCACCTGACTCTTCAGCGGCGCGAAGTACCACTTCCGCGGCAAAACGGCTGGATTGAAAAAGACTTCTTGATCTCGCTTTGACCATTCCCTCACCTCATGCGCATCGTGCACACTGTAGCGCATGTAATCGAGCGTCACGTCCCAGTAATGGTTGAAAAGAATGCCATACCCTTTGTCGCCCATGTCCGGGTTCAACAGTTTGGCCAGACGTGTTTCGACGAAGATTAAATTTCCTTCACGACCATATTGTTCGATGCGCAGCGGGTAGAACGAGTGCTGATCAAGCCAGTACAGGATCGTGGGAGCATAGTAGTTGGGTAACCAGGGCTCTTTGACCTGAGCTTTGACTACCCAACACTTGACCCCCCCCTCAGGGGTGTAGAAAGGATATTTTTCCCCCATAAGGCGTAAATCCTTGGGGTCCACGGGATAGAAGGTCCCGTCGGGGCGCGCCAGGGTCACGGTGGCGCGAGTGGTCGGAAAGCGCACCGTCTGAAACAACACGTCTGTACCCAGTAGCTCCCACTTGAACTCCCAGGGGTCACGGCCGAAGACATCGTCTAACCCTTCCGCCCCCTGCGCGAGTTTGTCTCCGCGACGGGGTGATGGTTGGCGGCGCACCCGGCGCAATCCCTCACTGTAAAAGAACAGGTTCCATCGCGTTGAGTGTTCCCGGTCTGTGCGATACTGGATCATCACCATCTGATTCCCGTAACTTTCAGGAGGAAACACATCTTGTCCGGTAATCTGACGGGTCGGTTCCCCAGGTTTGGTGCCATACAGCTCACCGGCAAAGCCGGTCAGTCCCTTCGCATTCGGGACATAAAAGATAGGACTGTACAGCTTAGAGGTAAAGAGGTAGCCCTCGCTCGTTAACGTCCCCGTGACATCGATGAGGTTGCACGACCAGCGCGGGGAGTGGCTAAATTCCATTGCCCGATATCCCATCTCTTCAGCTGTATAGGGGGGCTCAAAAGGATAGCGTTCAGCCGGCATATAGGGAAAGGTGTCGTCGCGCGGCGTGTCTGCTCGCATATCGATTTGGCGAAGTTCTTCCTCTGACAGTTCATTCAGAGACCGCCAGGTGCGTTGCTCTGCAGCCCACCCTGGAGTCCCGCTGACCCAGAGGCTGCTGGTGAGCAGCACGCTGAGGAGGAGATGCCACTGCCCGCGGAACTGTCTTTGCACCACGACACTGGGCTCACGTCGTACAGTAAAAATACCCATTGTTTGGCCTCCTTTCATTGTTCTCTACAGTCTTGACAACCAACTCGCAACCACGGCCGGCACGGGTGTCCGTAGTAAACCGGAGTCACAAGGGAGCGATGGTCAGGACTCTGTACCCACGCTAAAGGCTATCGACAAAGTCCACGCGGCAGACTCAGCGCGAAGCTTGACAAACCGCTGGAGAAGTTGACAATACCAGATACGGTATGCAGCTGACTTCCTATACAGATTATTCCCTGCGAGTGCTGATGTACCTTGGCGTGAGGGGCCAGCAGCAGTCGTCCATCGCCGAGATCGCAAAACAGTACAACATCTCGCGAAATCATTTAGTGAAGATCGTACATAAGCTTGCACGGGAAGGTTTCGTGCGCTCGCAGCGCGGCAGGAGCGGCGGCATTACGCTTGGCTGTCCACCGCACGCCATCTCCGTTGGCGAAGTCGTGCGCCGCATGGAAGGAGATATGCCGCTCGTCGAATGTTTTCGCAAGGCTACCAATCGGTGTCCAATTACCGCGGTCTGTCGACTCGGCGGGATTCTTGCCGAAGCGCGGACGAATTTCCTCGCCACGCTTGACCAGTATACGCTCGCCGATCTTCTCACCAACCAACAGCAACTCTCTCGGATGTTTTCACTGACGCTGGGCCACAACGCCCTACCCAACCGACCGAGAGCGATGGCGCGGCGCACGCGGCCTAGCGTCAAGGCACGGGTGGGAAGCGTCACTGCGTGAGAGTTTTTGGTTTTTGTTGTACGACATAATCACCACGTCTCACCATCGCCGGGGACATTGACCGTTGGCTTAAAAAATGTATCTTTTATACATCTTAAAGGAGCGTCGCCTATGACACACGAAGAACTGTGTTGCCAGATTGTCGCGGGGACCCAGGAAGCAATTATCTTCGCGGACGCCGAGGGACTTATTCGCCTGTGGAATGCGGGGGCAGAAACCATGTTTGGTTACAGTGCCGAGGAGGCGAAGGGGCAGTCTTTGGACCTGATTATTCCCGAGCGCCAGCGGGCTCCACACTGGGAAGGCTATCGCAAGGTGATGGAGACCGGGACCACACGCTACGGGCGAGAGTTGTTAGCCGTGCCGGCGATGCGGAAAGATGGGACACGTATTTCGCTGGAATTTTCGATCATGCTGTTGCGCGAGGGCGCCGGGAAACTGACTGGGGCGGTAGCGATCATGCGCGAAGTGACGGCACGCTGGCAGCAGGACAGAGCGCTGAAGCAGCGAGTCGCGGAGTTGGAGGCCCAAGTCAAACGGCTTGAGGCGGAGAAAAAAGAGTAAGAGAAAGAGGCTGAAAGCCAGTGTGAAAGCCTTTTATAGCAATGAGACTCCTAAAGGCATCTGCACGCCCAATGAAGGCCTCATGATCGGGTTCATCATTGCGTTTCCGATGACAAATAAAGTTTTGACTCCAGAAGAACAGAGCGATCTGTTTGAAAAATCCGCGCTGGTAGAAGAGACAATCGGAAGAGAGGTGCATCACCATTTTGAACAATTTGCCGAGGTGCTGGAGAAAAAAGTACATGGTACATGACTCTGTGAGGAGAGTCATGAAGTCAACGCTCACTCACTGCGGAACGTTGAGCTATGGTTCGGTGCACAGTCGCTTGGATGAACATAACACCAGAACTAGTCAGCATCTTGTCGATGACTCTAGCGTAGGTAGAGAAGGGATAACTGGCGGGTATCAACAAGAAGAGGTCCAGCGATGATCAAGGTGAAACGGGTGTACACCCCTCATACGCCGGATGAAGGGACTCGCTTCCTGGTGGAACGGTTGTGGCCCCGGGGCATGAAGAAGGAGAGCTTACCGCTCGATGGCTGGTTGAAGGAAGTAGCCCCAAGCGACGCCCTGCGACGCTGGTTCAGGCACGACCCGAAGAAGTGGGGGGAGTTTCGACGCCGTTACGTTACCGAGCTGAACAGTAAGCCCGAAGCATGGCAGCCTTTGCTGGAGGCAACCCGCCGAGGTCCTGTGACCCTCCTCTACAGCGCGCGAGATCCAGACTGCAACAGTGCTGTCGCACTGAAGAACTATTTGGAGTCTATCCTGCGAAAGAAAGAGGAGCTTCATCAATGAAGAACAAGAAAACGTTCGTCATTCCTCTTGCAATCATCGTAGGTGCAGCAGTGGATCTATCAGTCCCTCCAGCGGGAACCTGAAGATCCAACCAGCATCCGTCTCGCTGGCAATGTCAAAGTCAAGGCCCGCGAGGTACTCGGCTAAGCCGAGCAGCCATAGCAAGAGGTGCGATGCTGAGATCTTCTCGCGACCTCAACATAAAGGAAAGAAGGTGGCGCTATGAAAGGTGACCCCACCATCATTCTTGAAGTCTTCCGTTATAGACCCGAGCAGCAAGAGGAATCCACAATCCAGGCGTACGAAGTGCCCTATCGAAAAGACTGGGTAGTGCTTGATGCGCTGAATTACCTTAAGGACTGCATAGATGGCACCCTATCTTTTCGCTGGTCGTGCCGGATGGGCGTATGCGGCAGCTGCGGTATGATGGTGAACGGAGAACCTAAGCTGACCTGCGCGGCGTTTTTACGAGAGTATTATCCGCAAGTGATCCGCGTTGAACCCCTGGCCCACTTCCCTGTGGTGCGGGATTTGGTTGTCGATATTACTGATTTCATGGAAAAGCTGCGATCGATCCAACCATGGATCATTCGCGACTCCGAACAACCGCTTACCGAGGGTGAGTACCGGCAAACGCCAGCGGAACTGGCACGATACAAGCAGTTCAGCATGTGCATCAACTGCATGCTGTGTTATGCTGCTTGCCCAGTATATGGACAAGAACCGAGCTACTTGGGACCGGCGGCAATTGCGTTAGCGCGGCGCTACAATCTCGATTCGCGTGATCAGGGTCGCCTACGGCGAGAGGGGGTGGTGGCGGCGCCTGAGGGGGTCTGGCTCTGTACGGCCATTGGGGAGTGCAGCGTAGTGTGTCCAAAGCACGTCGATCCGTCCGGCGCCATTCAACAAACGAAGATTGCCAGTGCTGGAGATGTATGGACATCCTTGCTGCTGCCATGGGGCAAGAACGGTCAATGACGCTGTCTTTAACTGCGCTGGAGAGAAAACGATAAGGAACATCGTATGTCTGGCCCATTATTTCAGTTTCTTGCCGAGGACCATGCTCGGCTCGACGCCCTCCTGCAGCGCGCCGCCAGTTCTCCTGGACAGATTGACCGCGCTGCGTACGCTGAATTCCGCGCCGGTTTGCTTAAACACATTAGTATGGAAGAAAAGCTTCTTTTTCCCGCCGCCCGGCGAGCACGCGGCGGTGATCCGTTGCCTCTTGCGACCAAACTCCGCCTCGACCATGGCGCACTCGCGGCCCTTCTTGTGCCAACGCCAACGCCGGGGATCATTGCTGCCCTTCGCACCATTCTTGCTGCTCACAATGAGATTGAGGAGGGACCCGGGGGAGTGTATGAGACGTGCGAACAGCTCGTTGGCAAGGAAGCCGCACCCGTACTTACGCAACTGTCCACTGCGCCCGAGGCGCCTGTCTCACCCCACTTCGATGGTTCGAGAGCGCTGGGGGCGGCCCGCCGAGCGTTAGCCAGAGCGGGCTATGAGTGCGAGATTTGAGAACGGTGCAGAGCGAGACCCGGAATCCAGACAGAAAAGCCCGGATTCCGCCTGCGCGGGCATGACGAACAGGAAGGCTCTTCCCGTTGGTCTGGGATTTTCTGAACGAAACAATCCTCTCTTAATCTTCCAGCGGCGGCAGGGTTGCAATCGGCAGTAAATCGTGCGCCCAAGTTACCCGGTAATTGAGCGCAACTTGAAAGACTTCACAGTATTCGCGTTCGACTTGAAATCCCCGGAATTTGAGGTTGGTTTCTTCCCGTTCGATCAAGTGTTCAATACTGTCGAGATGCGCCACACCGTGCTTTTCAGAGAGCTGGGTATGCAACTTAAGCGCCTCGAGCTTTTGCTGCCACGTCTCTGCGACATCGACATAAATCGCCCCTTGCGAATTGATACCGCTGGTCGTGTCCGAATAAAACAAATTACCGACTTTGTGCGGAGCGTGTTGGGATTTAATTTCTCCAACCCGTGACAAGAGGCAGGCCCCCAGCACGCCACGGGACAGCGCCCGATGATCTGGGTGATAGTCCGTGGGCTGATGGGTGATGATGACATCGGCTTTGTATTCGCGAATCACGTCCATGATGCGATGGGTATGAGAAGGATCGTCAAAGATAGCCCCTTCGGCGAAATCGAGAAACCGATGCTCGGCTCCTAAGTGTTGGGCAATCGCTTTGATTTCAGCCTCCCACTCTTCTTCATATGATGCCGACACCATCACCACACGATGCCCACGTTTGGCATATTTTGCTAACGTACCACCAGCCTGGTAGGGCATGTCGAAGGGATCTGGGTGTGCACCAAAGGCGACAACAGTAAGTGTTTTGTTGGTTAATGGGTCCATTGCCATTGTTCCTTTCTTTTTCTGTCACAGCCAGGAAAACGATATGAACTGACTCTTAGTGACAAAGTTGAAAAAATCTGTTCTTCTCTGCAAGCTTCGTTCTTCCTGTGTGCTCTCCGCGTATCTTTTCAAGACTTATACCAGCGAGATCCGACGTGGTGGTGCGAAAATAATCAAATAGATACACCCGCCGGCAGCGCACGTTTTCCCAACGGCAAGAAGGAATTGCGTCCACATTCTTAGAACTGAGAATCTCTGCCCCCTCTCCATGTGTGTCTAGCTCGGTTCTTGCGCTGAAAAGCGACTAATAACAAGACTGATACTCGTCTGCCTTTTATGATGTTTGCATGGTTCTCGACACCATGCGAAGGCAACAACAGAGGCCGAGAAAACGCTGCATGTTATTCGTACGCAACGTTCCTTCCTAAACCTCTGAAGTCATCGCTGAAGGAAGCCGTGCCTCAACTCAGCTGCATCGGCTACGAGCGGATTGAAAGGTATTTGGAGGGAGAGATTGAGTCCTCGCGTGCGAGTGGACCACCTGGCGCTCGTGCTCGGCAACTGGTGTTAATGACCTGAGCCATGCGTATATGGTCAGTCACGCTACTCCCTCTCTATAACCCCCAGGTGTCTTTTTTCCTCCATACCCTGAGTCAATAAACTTCGCTTCCACCTATCCGGATTTCCAGGGGCAACTTGACAAATGAAATTGAAAATGATTTTCAATTTCATTAAAGAGAGAGATGTACCGATTCTGCCTCTCTGGAGAAAACAATGCAGCACAAAGAGATCTTGACTACGATAGCCCACCCTGACTCAACCTCGTGCCTTGAGGTCGCTTTAAAAACGGATCCTGAAGGCAGACGGACGCTTGAGCTGCGTCGTCTGTTATGGGGAGAGGGAGTGGGATGGTATAGCCAACAGACATTGAGCCTGGAGACAGAAGAAGCTGAGCAATTGCTGCACGGGTTACGACGAGGCCGGCGATCTTGGGGTGGTCAGTTCGCTACGAGCGGCGAGAAAGTTATTCCCTTTCCGTTGATATCGCCGGGGAGTTCAGCTTCATCCTGCCCTACCAGCAAGAAGCGAGGAAAAAGGCGAGGAAAAGCGCAGGCGGCTATTTCACGCGCTTGAGGTTGACTTCGCGTTCCACCCCTTTGGTTTTCACCATGCCCAAATACATCTCTAACTCTTCGATATCACGCTGCTCGGACTCGATCTGGCTTTCCAGCATCGTGCGCAGGGCGATTTCACCTTCGCTCAGAGCATGGGCTTCAAGATATGCGTGCATGGTCTCTTTTTCCAACGCCAGATCTTGCTGGAGCATCTCCTCTAGATCGGTCGACTGCCGGACCGTGCCGAGTTCGACGGTCGGTACGCCGCCGAGCGCAACAACCTTGCGGCCAAATTTCTCGGCGTGCTCAAGAGACTCTTTGCTGTGGTCAGAAAAAAAGTCGGCAAACACCTTGCGCCATAATCCGTTAACGAGCAAAGCGTGTTGCTTATACTGGAGCGTGGCGGTGTGTTCTAAGGCAACGACTTTGTTCAGGGCAACGTTGATTTTTTTTGTGTCCATGTGTGGGTCCTTTCATAGCGAGCATTCTGTATCACCGCTCCCACTAGGGTACGCTTCGCCTACGCTTGATACAATATAAGCTATTGATTTTATTAGACAAATGAAATTGAAAATCATTTTCACTGGCAAACTTACTATGTAGAAAAATCGCAGCGCAGCATAGTTGTTATCCGCAAAACTGTAGTTTCCGACAGAGGCCAGAGGTTTTTAAATCCAGAGCCCGGCAGGAGTCAATCCTGCTGGGCTTTTTTGTCAAAGACTACTCAAGAGAGGAGGGGAATATGAAACCAAGACTATTACTAGGAGCGCTCGGGCTTGTCCTATTGGCGAGCGGCGCCCGCGCACAGACAACCCGCATGACGACCGAAGAGAAAATGAAAGAACTGCAGCAACAGATATTGGACATGCAAAGCAAGATGCAAGAGCAAATGACCGCCATGCAGCGGGAAATGGATGCGCTCAAGGCGCAACAGCAACAGGAGCTGGAGGAGACGACAAAACAGCAGGCCGAGAGTCTCCAACAGGTGCAGACGGCGCAAGACGAATTCCGTTCACAAACGCTCGATCTTTTGGAGCGAGTCAAAATAGGTGGCTACGGTTCGTTGCGTTACGATAACAGCTCCCTCGACGATCTGAACAGTACGTTTACGTTCCGCCGCTTCGTCTTGACCACGGACGCCAAGATCGCGCCCCGCTTACGTTTCTACCTGGAATTAGAGTACGAACGTTTTCGCAAACTCGAACTGGAGCGTAGCGCAAAGCCAGAGGACAGCGGTCTCGAGGTGGAGCAAGCGATCGAAGGCACTGACGGCTCGGAAATCGCCATCGAGCAAGCCTGGCTTGAGTACGATTTCACCGCTTGGCTCAGTCTCCGAGCTGGGGCCGTCCTGATTCCTCTTGGTCGTTTCAACCTGCGGCACGATGACAATCAGTGGAACCTCCCTCGCCGCTCTCTGGTGGACCGCGGGGTGTCGGTTCTGCCGACCACCACCGCCTGGGACGAAGTGGGCTTCGGTCTTCTTGGGAAGATTCCCGTCGGCGAACGTGGGCAGCTCGACTACCAGTTGTATCTTGTCAATGGTGTGAGTCTCGACTCTGAGCTCGAAGATATTGTCCTAAGCCGAGAAGAAACCCGCGCCAAATTAGAGGCGGAGGTGAAAGTCAGTCCATCAACCGGGACCTTCAATCTCGATAGCAAAACTGCCAAAAGTCTGACCGGACGACTCAATTACAGCCCACTGGCAGGCCATGAGGTCGCAGGCTCCTTCTATTGGGGTCGCTATACCCCCAAGTTTCTCTCCGATGAAAAGGTGTGGTCGCTCGGCCTGGACGGGCTCACCCATGTCGGTCCGATCGATCTCGAATGGCAGTATGTGTTCACCCGCTTCGGTGGCATCAAGAGTGTCGCCCGCAGCTTCGCCCGCGTGGTCAAAGATAGCTCGATTGCAGTGGAAGAAGACGTCAGTCCGGATCTGGAGACAGAGCTGGAGTTCGAGCTCGCGAATCTTTCACGGACGAAGCACGGGTACTGGCTCGAAGCCCGCTATCCGTTCTGGCTCGACAGCTTAAACGATACCGTCCTTGGACGCGCCTTCACCAACCCACAGCTGATCCCGGTCGTCCGTATGGAACAGGTCTGGCTGCCGAGCCTCTTACGCGAAGCCGCTTTCGAGGATGGTATCCTGACCGAGTTCAACAAGGAGAGCCGTTTTGTCCACCGTATCACTGCTGGTATTGCTTACGTGCCAACGCCTTCAGTCCGTTTCTCCTTGGCTTACGAGTATACCTGGACAAATGGGGGCAAAAGTTTAGCGGGCGTAACCAACTTTCTCCCAGCCAAGGACCGCGAAGACCATGCGCATGCATTGCTGATGGGCGTGTCGTTCGGATTCTAGAAAAGGCACACGTATGAAAACCGTGCACCTCGCTTACTGCTATGGGCAACGCCGGCGTTCCGCAACCATGCGGTCACCGGGGGTACGTATCTCACTACTAGTATTTTTAGGAGTGTTCCCTTGTCCGGGTCAGTTGCTGCTCTCGGGTCGTTTGCCTGCTCTTCCCGAGGCGGTGGCGGCTATGTCGTGTGCAGGAGAGTTGCCGGAAGATGCCGATCCGCCTCAGGTGGCAATTGGGGAACGGCTGTTTCTGGAGACCCGTTTCGCGCAGTTCTTCGCGGTCAACTCGCAGGGGAACGCGAACGCCGTGCTTACTGCTGGCGACCCGGTGATGGACACCACACAAACCACCGGCGATCCGTTCCCTGGACCGTTTGCCGGACAGTCGATGCATTGTCGCCAGTGCCACTTCGTCGATGAACATGCGATGACGCCAGGCGCGCCGGCTGGTGGGGTGAGGACCTACACCGACTTCGCCCGCCGCAGTCCGGTCCCGCAGCGGGAAGACGGCAAGCTGACGACCCCGCGCAATTCTCCGCCGCTGGTCAATGCCTCCATAGTGCGCAAAGGCGGCGTTCTGTTCCATTTCGACGGCGAATTTGCCACGATGAAGGACCTCGTCAAAGCGACGCTGACTGGTAGAAACTACGGGTGGCTTCCGGGTGAAGAGCAACTGGCAATCACCCACATTGTTCACATTATCCGTGATGACGACGGAACAGGCGAGTTAGCGCAACAGTTTGGTGGCGCGTATCAAGCCGTTTTCCAGGGAATGGACCCCAGTATTCCACCGGAATTTTGCCTGGCAGCTCCTCAGCGACTGGTCAACTTTGACACTGCGAGCGACGAGGAAATTTTTGACACGGTGGCCTCGCTGATCGCGATCTACGTCCGTCAACTGACGTTCACGCGCGATGAGGAACGGGCGTTCAGCGCGTCACCGTTTGACCTGTTTCTCAGCAAAAACAATCTGCCGCGCAAACCTGAGGACGAGAGTGCCCTGGGGTACAGTCGACGGTTGCGCACGCTTCTTGCGGACCTTGTAGCTCCACAGCTTGTCACGCCAGCCGATGGTACGTTCATGTTTCATGCCCAGGAGTTCGTGTTCGGCGCGGAGGAACTCGCTGGCCTCAAACTCTTCCTCGCCGAGCCAGAGACGACCGCCGGGAGCGCCGGGAACTGCGTCGCGTGCCACCCAGCACCGAACTTCACCGATTTCGCCTTTCACAATACTGGCGCCTCGCAGGAGGAGTACGACGCCATACACGGACAGGGCGCTTTTGTGAGGCTCAGCATTCCTGATCTGGAGACACGCAATGCGAACTTCGAGGCGTTTCTGCCTCCTACCGCGGCGCACCGTACCGCCTCCGGACGGTTTGTCTCGCCACCGTTCGCCGCTCAGCCCGGCTTCACGGACCTCGGTGTCTGGAACATCTTCGCCAATCCAGATCACCCCAATCCGCACGAGAAAATCGAGAACGTGTTGATCCGCCTGCATGGCCTGTTGTCGACAGACGAATTGCTTACCAAAGCCATCGCTGCCTTTAAGACTCCGGGATTACGCGACTTGGGACAATCCGCGCCATACCTACATACAGGCGGAAAAGACACTCTGAGTGACGTGCTCCAATTCTACATCGACATGGCGGAATTAGTCCGGACTGGGAGGCTGCGGAATCCTGATGCTGAGATCGGCCGCATTCGCTTGACACCGGGCGACATCGCCCCGCTCCGGTCGTTCTTACGAGCGTTGAATGAAGACTATAGCTAGAGGAGGACACACAATGTTTCATGATCCACTCATCCAAAAGGCCTGGGAAGTCCGAGACCAAGCGGAGCAGTTTCCGTCCGAGGTGCTACTCGAAGCGGCGGTATGGCTGGAAGAAAAATTCCATCGCACCCCGAGAAAAGAGATCGCCGCTGCACTGGCGCTGCAATATTTCATTTTAGCGCTACGCCGCGCACAGGCATCGCCGGACACGCTCACAACCTACTTCTCGCGGGCGCAGTACTGGCAGGCCGAGGCTGAACGTCTACCCGCCGCGCAGCGACTCCTCTCTGGAGCGCTGACGTTGAATTGAGGGAGGAGCGGATGAACCAACACGCCTCTTCTTTGACACAACCGTCACCGTGGCCTCTAACGCTTCCAGGTCCGATGCTTTCCCTCACGCATCGTCGCTATGGCTCCGCGTGGATCATCTCAGGCGTGGTCCACGGACTCTTGATCGTAGTAGGACTCTGGGGCGGCACGCGAATCCTTGAGACGCCGCGCCCAACGATTCGCCTGGTGTTCGTCGAACCACCGCCACCTCCTTCCGTGCCGCTCGGTGCACCTGTCACCGAGCCAGTACTGCCAGCGCCGCAACCGTCTCCTCCCGTCGTGGAACAGCCGAAAGAACGCGTCCACACCAAACCCACGAAACTACGGGAGCCAGAGCGTCGCACGCTAGTCACAAAAAAGAAGCCGATTGCCAAACCGAAGCCCCGGCAGCCCGAGCCATCGCTTCCACCACAGCCGGAAGTCGCCCCTGCACCCCCGCCGGTAGTGGCTGCCGCACCCGCGGGGGTCGTCACCGGGGCAACAGCCGGCAACGACAAGGGGGTAGTCGGTGGTGGCACTGGCGGGCATGCGGGCGGAGTCATCGGCGGACGCGGCACAGCGCCATTGCCGGTCGATCAGGTCGCCAAGCCGCCGCTGTTGCTGTCTCGGGTGATGCCGGACTACCCCCGGCACGCACGCCGGCGCGGAATCGAAGGATTAGTGTTGCTCGAAGCCATTCTCGATCGTGACGGGCGTATCGAAGACGAGATCTCCGTGTTGCAATCGATCCCCTTGCTGGACGAGGCGGCGATCCAGGCCGTGCGCCGGTGGCGGTTCCGACCCGCACGCGGGCATGACAATCAGCCGGTCCGAGTCATTCTTGAAGTGCCAGTTCGTTTTGTCTTGAAGTAAAACGCGGAGACCAACACTAACAAGGAGAGTACACTTCATGCAATTTTCTCTGATCGAAATGTGGCAAGAGATGGGATTTCTTGCCAGGGGCGTGGTTTTCATCTTGCTGGGAATGTCGCTTGTATCGTTAACAACCGCAGTCGAGAAGTGGCTCATCTTACGCCGTGCTGCGCGGGAATCCACGCGATTTCTCGACGCGTGGCGTGATCACATCGCGAGACAGGGCTATCTAGCAGCACTAGCGGTCGCGGAGCAGTATCCCCAGTGTCCGCCAGCGCGGGTCGTGACCACAGGAACCCGCATTTTTCAGGGCGCCTCCGACGTAGCTCACCGGAGTGACGTCTACGACCGCGCGGTGCGACGCGAGGTCGTGACGACGGGAGCGATCCTGCGCCGTGGGCTGGGGCTCTTGGCGACGGTGGGCTCTACCGCGCCCTTTGTCGGACTTTTTGGCACAGTGGTCGGCATTGTCAATGCCTTTCAAACCATGGCGGCCTCAGGACAGGGAGGCTTAGGCGTGGTGTCGGCCGGCATCGCGGAAGCACTGGTCGCCACTGCCCTTGGCATCGGTGTCGCCATTCCGGCGGTGTGGCTCTTCAATTTTCTCACCCAACGCATTGCCCGATTGCTGAGTGAGATGGAATGTGTGGCCGAAGAACTGGCAGTCGTGGCCCTCAGCGCCGTCCCTACCGCCACGCCCCCCTCCCCGCCGCTAGAAAGTCACACGGAGAAAAGCGATGGCAATGCGACTTGGCAACAGTGAGGAATTACAGTCTGAGATCAACGTCACGCCGTTGGTCGATGTCGTGCTGGTTTTGCTCGTGATCTTCATGGTCGTGACGCCATTGCTGAAACAGGAAGTGCCGATTGAGCTCCCGCTGGCTGATAACAGCCAAGCGACCAAGGACCTTACACAACTGACACTGACTGTCGCGGCCGATGGCAGTGTGTTGCTCAACGGTCAGCCCATGTTGCGCGAAGCGCTCGTGACCCAATTGCGGACGATTTATACGGAACGAGCCGATAAGACCATTTTCTTGGAGGCCGACCGGAATCTCTCATACGGCCAGGTCGTGGACGTGATGGATGACTGTAGAGCCGCAGGTGTAACAGCGATCGGCATTATCACTCGACGTGATAAAAGAGACGTGTTGTAACTCCCCATGTCAACAGAAAACACGAACCAGGTGAAACAGTAAAGGAGGCGAGCAATGGCAGACCAACAGCGCACCGTTATTTCTTCGTCCCAGATGCATATTCAAACGAAAGTTTGTCCCCGCGGGCACGTCTATCTCTACGTGGGCCATGCGTGTCTGTTTTTGCAGCAGGAAGAGTTTCTCAATCTTGCGCAGATTGTCCACGCGACGGAAAAGCATTTGCTGGAAAACCAGGGGGTGCCGCTCCCTGAGCAGCATCATTAAAGCGTGGGGGATCTCCCTCGCCCCTACGCATAGTCCCGGGTGAGATCCCTCCCTCACTCGGGGCTCTCCCCGAACGGAGGATTTGTAGGAAGGGCTGTCGGCCTCCCGGCCAGGAGTTCCGCCGACAACCCCGAGAAGAAAGGACACACGCCTCTCCTCATCAGCACTTCTTAACCCAGAAGGGAGGTGAGGGCAAGAAGAAAGGAATCATGCTGTGAAAGATATTTATAATCACATGGTCTATTATCTCTTTTCGTTTGTTCTCTTTTGTGCACCTACCCGAGTGTCTGCCCAAGAAGACCCCGCGCTCGAAGAACAGCTTGTGCGAGAACCACGGACGCACGAAGTGCGTCCCGCCGACGCTTCGTCTCCGCCGGCTGCGGCTCCGCCACCTCAAGAAGGGCAACCCAAGGCCAACACTTTCAGCGTCCCCGAGACTACGGTCTCAGGACAAAAAGAACCTGAGTACAAGGCTGAGTCCGCCACTACCGCCACCAAAACGGACACCCCGCTCCGCGATATTCCGCAATCAGTGAGCATAGTGACGGACACCCTGGTAGAGTCGCAGAACGCCTTTAACCTGCGCGATGCCTTAAAGAATGTGAGTGGGTTGACGATCTCTGCCGCTGAAGGTGGGCGTACTGGCGATTCGATTAGTGTCCGCGGTTTTGCCGCGAACTCAGACTTCTATCTCGACGGGGTGAAGGATAACGGACAGTATATCCGCGACACGTTTTTCATGGAGCGCGTCGAGGTGCTCAAAGGTCCGTCCTCTGTGTTGTTTGGACGTGGGACCACGGGCGGCGTGATCAACGTCATCTCAAAAAAAGCCGGACCCAGGCTTATCGCGGAAGGCGAAATCACCTACGGATCGCACGATTTTAAGCGTGGCACGATCGATGTCGGAGGAGCGGTCACGGACTTCTTGAACCTGCGTCTCAACGCCCTGTATCAGGATGCCGGAAGTTTCCGGGATTATAATTTTATCGACCGCTGGGGACTCGCGCCCTCCATCGGCATGACGTTGACGCCAGACACCACACTGTCTCTGCAACTGCTGCACCAAGAGGAAGACAGTGTGTTTGACTATGGGGTGCCGCTGTTCCGCGGTAAACCAGCAGATGTGCCACGCACGACGTTCTACGGATTTCCTGACGACCAACTGCAAGAGTACACGACCACATTTGTCACCGCCACATTCGATCACCGGTTCTCCTCCAATCTGTCGGTGCGGAATACCTTTCGCTACGGAGACTACGAACGTTTCTATCGTACCCATTTGTTCGGTGCGGTGACGGATACCGATCGGACCTCGACCGTCGCGCGGAATCAACATTTACGGTTAGGCACGCAAGAGAACTTTTATAATCAAACTGACCTTGTCTGGAAAACTCCGTTGTTCGCGGGAATGCAGAGCACCGTGCTGTTCGGGACGGAATTCGGCTGGGAGGATTTCGATTTCCGCTCGAAGAACTCGACCGATATTCCGTCCATCTCCATCTTCGACCCGGTGCGAACCCCAACAGTGGGGGCAGGCCGTGCGAATGATTTACGTGGCGAGTTGAACGCACACAATCAGGCCCAGACCGACACGCAAGCCTTCTATCTCCAAAGTCAGCTCGACATTACTCCGCAGTGGAAAACCTTAGCTGGGTTCCGGTGGGATCGTTTTGCTACGCACTTTCAAAATGGGGCTGGTTTGCGACTGCGTCGCACCGACGAGATGCTCAGCTATCGTTTCGGCCTGACCTGGCAACCGACCGAGTGGCAATCCTACTACTTTAGCTACAGCAACTCCTTCAACCCGTCAGGTGAGACGTTCTCGTTGAATACGAGCACCGTCAACCTGGAGCCCGAAGAGAATCAGAATTTTGAGATAGGCGCAAAACTCGATTTTCTTGACGGTAACCTCTCGGCCACGGCGGCCATTTTCCGGCTGGAGAAGACCAATGCCCGTACTCCTGATCCCATAGACCCAGACCGTACCATTCTCGCTGGGGTGCAGCGCACGGACGGGATTGAGTTCGGAGTGACGGGCTCCATCACGCCCAATTGGCACGTGGCTGCATCCTATGCCTATCTTGACGCCACGATTGTCGACTCCAATGCACTCCAGAATGGTATTCCTATTGAAGGACATAGTCCCGCCAATGTGTCGCCCAACAACGGAGTCGTCTGGACCAGCTACTATGTGACCGATGCTTTAGAAGTTGGTGGCGGGGTATTTTTCCAGGATCGGCAATTTCTCACCAACTCCCATATTGCCAAAATCCCCGGTTTTACTCGCTTTGATGGCATGGTTGCGTACCATCATAAGCACTTCGACGTCCAGCTGAACCTGTTCAATGTGGCTGACGAACGGTACTTCGAGTGGGGGAGGTCTAACGCAGCCTTACCAGGCAGGCCCTTCGCCGCGGAAGTGACCTTCCGCGTGAAGTATTAGACCCGAGAGAAGTGAGGAGCTTTACCATGTTGTTGCAGATTGAAAATCTCTTATCTCCAGACGTTGTGATGCGTATGAACCACGTCATGGACCGAGCCCAGTGGATTGACGGACGCGTGACCGCCGGTCACCAATCCGCGTTGGTGAAAGACAATCTTCAGCTTCCCGAGGACTCGGACGCAGCGCGCGAACTCAGAGAGGTCGTGCTTGCCGCGCTTCCACGCAATGCCCTGTTCGTGAGCGCCGCGCTCCCGCGGCGGATCTTCCCTCCGTTGTTCAATTGTTATCAGGCTGGGATGAATTTTGGTCCACACGTCGATACGGCGTTACGCGGCGGCGCCAATCCTCTTCGCACCGACCTCTCCGCGACCTTGTTCCTCAGTAATCCGGAGGAGTATGACGGCGGAGAACTTATCATTGATGACACCTACGGTTGTCATACCGTGAAATTGCCAGCTGGCCATATGGTGCTCTATCCCGCAACGAGTCTCCACCGAATTGCTCCAATCACACGAGGTGCACGTCGAGCATGTTTCTTTTGGATTCAGAGTTTCGTGCGAGAGGATGCCAAACGTGCGCTCCTGTTCGACCTCGACGTGATCACGCAGCGGTTAACCCAGCGTCTCTCCAACGCACCAGAACTCGTACAGTTGACCGCCTGTTATCACAACCTGATCCGCATGTGGGCAGAGGCGTAACCGCTCCTCGACAGAGAGGCACTGACCTTCTCGCCTCTCTGACCGAACCGTGCGTGTCCTTCGATAGACCTCGAATGGAGTTGTTTTGCAATGAAAAAGTTTTGGCTGCAAGTCCATTGGCTCCTCGGGATTTCCGCCGGCCTTGTACTGATGGTTATGGGTATCTCTGGGGCTGTCTTGTCGTTTGAACACGAACTGTTACGGTGGATGAATCCGGGCGTCGTGACGGTATCACCGCGCCCTGAAGGTCTCTTGCCCCCATACGAATTGGTCACGCGCATACAATCCGTTGCCCCGGCAAAACGGATCATTGGCTTGCAACTCTCCAGCGATCCCACGGTCGCCGCTCGCGTTAGGTTCGCCGCGAGTACAGTCATCCCCAGTGAACGAGAGAACTCAAAGACGCGGGTGGAAGTCGGCGATACACCGGAGCAACCAGGAGGAACGATTCGAGACGGCCAACGTCGCCCCACGAGACAGAGGGGCGGT
>JBFWXH010000032.1:0-68969 GCA_050187625.1 Binatia bacterium | reverse complement strand
ACCCCCATATATCAAATCTCGGAAAAATTGTCGCAGGGCAGAAAATCTGGCTTCCACCACTGACTTCTGAGAACTTGGTTCGCGAAGACTCGGATGGCTCGCTTCGAGTAATTGCTGCTTCCTGTCGAAATAGGAGAGAGGCAGAGGAATTTGCTAACGAGATCAGAAAAAAGGGTTATAACGTTACGGTTGTTCAACGTCCGGTGACAGGAACTCTTATCTTACAACGGGTTGAAATACGGCAGTTAAAAGATAGCCAAGATGTGAGAAAGGCACTGGCATTCGTGAATACTGAGAATACATTATATCCAACGACATAGGCGAAGATTAGAAAAAAGACCCGGTGTTCTCAGGTGGTAACGATTAGTTTGGGTACCGAGCGACGGTGTTGACTATCGTACGAGCCATTCATGGTACCAAACCAACAAAGAATGTACAAGAAGAGGGAGGTAGGATGATGGGGCGAGGATCACATCCCGCAAGCGCTATGTATAGACAATTGCCGAGACTCGTTTTTCTTGTTTTTGTGAGCGTTGGGTTTGGGAATAGTCCGACTGAAGCACGCTTCGCGAGTCGTTTTTCATTATCTGCTGGAGAAGTTTATAGTGATAATATATTTTTTTCCGAACAGGAGGAACATGACTTTGTCTCAGTTTTTACCCCCTCTCTCCATTTTTTATACCAACCACCGACTCGTCCTGATTCTCGTTTGACGGTTGATCTTTCAGCCCCCGCGGAAATTTACGCTCGTCATAGTGAGTTGACAAATATGGGAGACCGACTCTCGTTACGTACTCGTTATAATTTTCCATACTCGACACGCGTGACTTTTGATTTTGACGAATGTTTTGGCAGAGTAGGGACGAGTCGTATCGGAGGACAGAACGATGTGCGGCAGGGAGCAGGTCTTGGTGGTTCTGGAGGCTTTGGGAGTGGAAGTAGTGCAAGTGTAACTAGTGGTTTTGGTGGCTTTGGCGGCTTCGGTTCAGATGGCCTGCGAAGTTGTAGTGGATCAGGGGGATTAGGTTCTCTTGGAAGGGGAGATCCAGGGTCGATCTTAAGTTCAAGTGAGCTGGTGACGCGAGGAGAAACAATCGAGAACGACTTCAACTTCCGTAATCGTATTAATTTTTCCCAAAATTTTTCGGTGGCAAGTGGATACCAATGGAGGTACCTTGGCTTTCTGGATGAAGGCGGCCAAGAGAGTGCTCATTCTTTTGATATTGATGCTTCCTACACACGGTGGCGTGGGCACCGGCTATATGCTCGTTATCGATTGACGCTGTTTCGACGTCGTACTGGAGGAAGTGAGACCATTCATGATGTGGACGTTGGCGACGATTATTTCGGATCGCGACAAATTCAGTTGACGCCAACGCTTTCTATTTTTGCCTCAACTGGGATTTCGACTGCGACTGGAGGGGGAAAATTTCGCCTCCGTCATAAACTCGATGTTTCTCTGGTGAAGTTATGGCGAACTGCGGTTTTTACGGTGGGAGTAGATAGAGGATTATCGAGCAGCGTCGGTGTATCTGGGCCGTCTTTCACAACGAACTTTTTTAGCACCTACGTGATTCAGCTGTCCCGGCGCTTCACCGGAATCGCGGCGGCGGATTTCTCGATGTTTGATACTGACGACTCGGATTTCCAGACACTACAAATATTAGCAGGGCTTCAATATTGGGTGACGAGTTGGATGTCGGTTAACCTAATGTACAATTATCGCTGGTTGGATCCCGATCAAGGTGGCAGTCGAGATAATTTCCTCAGTACCGCAAAAATTGATGGTCATAGTGTTATTGTGTCGCTCTCGGCATATTTTGATATTTGGCCAAACGTTGGATTGGCGCGTGGGATCGCTGCTCGATCTCCTTTCCTGTCTTCCCCTGTAGGGGGCGGGAGTCAATCCGCTCCTTCCTCTCCGGGGCCAGCCTCAGGGGGAACCCCACTGGTTCGGTAGGGCACTAACTTGAGAGAAGTACCAATGATGAGATTTGGACGGATTCTTCTATTCGTTACGTGTTATTTAGTGATTTACGGATGCTCCACCAAAGATTTGCGCGAGAGCCAGGTTGCTCTTGCACCGAATGTTCCTGACCCTAGTGCGCCTACCCCAGAATCTTATGTTGTCGGACCGGGAGATGCCCTAAAGGTAGTTGTGTGGAAGGAGCCTTCTTTGTCTGGACCTGTGACGGTTCGCCCCGATGGTTTTGTGACTCTACCTTTAGTCAATGAAGTGCAGGTTGCTGGCTTATCTACTGGCGATTTGCGGGAAACGTTGCAACAACGCTTTCGTGAATACGTGACGGACGCATACGTTACGGTTACGGTGGAGAAGATCTCTTCGAGCGAAGTTTTCTTAATTGGAGAAGTGACAAAACCTGGAGCGTATCCCCTAATGGGAAATGACACCTTATTGCAGTTATTGACACGAGCAGGAGGACTCTCTCCGTTTGCTGATCGCGACAGTATCGACATCGTTCGGCGTGAGGGAGATCAATTAAAGAAGTTCGTCGTGGATTACGATGCTATCCTTGAGGGGGATCTCAAACAGGATATCCTCCTTCGACCTGGGGATCGTATTATTGTGCACTAACATAGGGCGGTTATCGAGAAGGCGAGTAAAAGGAAAAATCTCATGGATATGTTCGCGAATGGCTTTAGTATCGAAAAACTTCTAGATTTACTGAGGCGCCGCTTATGGATCGCTCTTGTGCTTTTTAGTATTTGCCTAAGTTTAATGGCAAGTTTTGCTTTTTTTCTACCGAATGTGTATCACTCCCAAGCCTTGGTGCTGATAGAGGGCCAACAAATCCCCCGAGAGTACGTCAAATCCCCAGTAACGAAAGTTGTCGAGCGACGATTGCAGGAAATTAGTCAAGAACTCCTCAGCCGTTCAAGACTTGAACAACTCAGCGAACAGTTTGGCCTCTATAGCAAACTTAAAAAAGAAGGGGCGTCCAGTGAAACAATTGCGAAAGCGATGCGTAAGGACATAAGCATAAAGGTGATTAGTGGGCGCGGCAGTGATAGGGGAGAGGCTGCTGCGTTCCGGGTAGGATACACGAGTCCTGATCCACAAAAGGCTATGCAAGTCGCCAATCAGCTAGCCTCTCTATACATTGACGCAAATATGCGACGTCGGGAGCGGGAGGCCCTATCTACGTCCGATTTCCTCGCCAAACAAGTAGAAGATGTGAAGAAGCGACTTGAGGAGCAAGAGCACGTAGTGACTGAATATAAACGCGCGCATATGGGAGAATTGCCTGAACAGCGAGATGCGAACCTCCGGATGATTGATGCGCTGCAAAAACAAATGGTGCTCCTTTCTGAAAACATCGCGCGGGCGCAAGAGAGACGCAATATGGCGGTGCAGATGGCGGAGATGGATGCGGCATTAGCTGAAGTTGAGTCATTGAAAATAGAAACAACAGGGAACACTGCTCCAGCTGATCAACAGCTTGCTATGCTGAGAGGTGAACTCGCGCGGCTGAAGATTCGTTTCTCTGATAAACATCCTGATGTCATACGTATTAAGCAATTGATTGCGACTCTGGAGGAGCAAGAAGCAGCGCAGATGTCTGCGAGCATGCTTAGTCCGGAAACACTCTCGCCAGCAGTTGAAAACTTTGTAAAACCGTCGACTGCTCATATTGAGATTGCCGCTATTGATAATGAGATCAGGCGGCTAACCTCGGAGATGCAGAAAGCTGGAAATGATATTGCCATGTATCAACAGCGGATTGAGAACACGCCGAGAATTGAACAAGAACTTCTCTCTATTACTCGTGACTACGAAACTTCCCGTGATCTGTATGAAACGTTGTTGAAACGGCTCGATGAAGCCCAGTTGGCTGATAAACTTGAAAGGAACCAGAAAGCCGAAAAGTTTCGCTTGTTGGAGGCGGCGTACTTCCCTGATAAACCTGCAGCTCCGCAGCGACCATATCTGTTGTTCTTAGCGCTGTTTGTTAGTCTAGGGGTCGCAGGTGGAGGGGTTGTCCTACGTGAGATGTTAGATACGTCGTTTCATGAAGTGGATGACCTCAAACGTTTTGTTAAAGTTCCGGTCCTCGTAACGATTCCACGGATTGTAACTACTGCTGATCTCTGGCAGAAACGGTTTCGTCAAGGCCTTGGCGCAGCTGCCTTAGCGGTCTCATTAATAGTATTGGTTGGTGCCGCATACCGCTTTGCCTCTGGGAATGAAGGGGTTACTCGACTTCTTCTTGGAACGTCTGGAGGTAACCAGCTACTTACCGATTAGCTTAGAAACGGCATCATCTTTGCGCCTCTGATTAGAGAAGAGGAAGGCGATCGGCATCGTAAGTATGGGCAGGAAAATTTCCTGTTGTAACGAAAGAAAAGATAGAAACGATGAGCAAATTCTACCAGGCTCTAGAGAAAGCTGAGCAGGAGCGGGCAATTCGTCGTCAAGAACAGGATGTTAAGACTGTTGTCTCCGATCGATTTTCTGATTCTTCTGTTTTGTCTGCTCCACGCCGTCCTTTACGGAGCGACTTTGCTGGGCGACGGACTGCGCCGGAATCGCTTTCTGTCTCGCCTGAGAGTATTGAGGCGCATCTGGTGAGTCTCCTCGCTCCTGATACTTTTGAAGCAGAACAATACAGAACACTATCCTATATAATCGAACAGTTGCATGCAGATACAGGGCTTTCCGTGATCGCCGTCTCTAGCCCAGCCGTGGGCGATGGCAAGACAACAACCGCGATTAATCTAGCAAGTACCTTAACTCAGTTGCCAGGGGCTCGGGTCCTTCTTGCTGATTTTGACTTGCGTCGTCCGTGTGTTTCAACAAACCTGGGGATGGAGATGGTTAGTAATCGAGGATTAGTGGATTTTATCCATGACCCAAGCCTATCGTTAGACGAAGTCTTACGATCATACCCGCCGAGCAGGTTGGCGATTCTATTTACTGGACAAGTTCCGCCAACTCCGTACGACGTCCTCAAGTCATCGCGGCTAGAAGAGCTGATTGAAGAAGCGCGGCAGAGCTATGATTACATAGTTCTTGATACTCCCCCATTGATACCGTTTCCTGACTGTCGCCTGATTGAGCGATTTGCTGATGGGTTTGTAGTCGTGGTTGCGGCCAACAAGACTCCACGAAAATTGGCAGAGGAGGCGATCGGAATCGTCGACCCAGAGAAGGTTGTGGGAGTTGTGTTCAATAGTGATGATCGGCCAGTCTTTGGCTATTACTCGCACTACGCTTCTGATTCGTATCAGTCTGAAGATCGTCTGGGTCCGGTACACAAAATTGTAGATAGCATTGGGAAATTATTTTACCGTTCTTCGGCGACAAACTGAACGTACAAAAGCAAGAGGCGTTGGGTGAGATTTAAAGCAGTTGCTCTCCTGGGAATCGAGATTGGGTTGCTCGGCTTTGCGTTGTGTGGGATAGAAATACTGCGCATACTTCCTGCTTCTATTAGGAGTATTGATGCTCTTAATCTTGCCCGCCAGGCATTTGTTCCTATTTTTTGTTTGGCCATCTCTTTCTATTATAACGATTTATATAACCTCCGAGTTGTCCGAAGTTTTACTGACTTTTGCGCCCAGCTCCCGCAAGCGTTGGGCATGTCGTTTATTCTCCTTGCCGCGATTTCTACAATATCTCCGAGTGTCCGATTTGACGGAATGTCTTCAATGTCATCTGTGCGAGCATTGCTTATTGTGATTAGCCTCGTCGTTCCTATTCGAGCGATTTGTTATGGTGTATTGCGGAGTCGTACATTCGCTGAGCGCGTACTGATTTTGGGGACAAGTTCATTGGCGCAAAAGCTTGTAGAAGAAATTGAGGCGACGCCTTATGCTGGGTATTCCATCGTTGGATTAGTTGATGGTCGGAGCAATACTTCTCCAGGAATAACTTCCTTACTATCGTATCCGTTATTAGGACCATTAGAACGATTAGAAGGAATCATTACAGAATTGCATCCTGATCGCATCATTGTCGCTCTTGCGGAGCGGAGAGGGCGACTACCGGTGCGAGATCTGCTGAATGCACGGATGAATGGAGTGATTGTAGAAGACGGAGTTGAAGTGCATGAACGCTTTACTGGCAAACTTGCAATCGAGAGTCTCAATCCGAGTTTTTTATTCTTCTCTAAGGATTTTATGACTTCACCGCTTCAAATGACTTTACGAAGAGTGGCGAGTTTGACATTCTCCGTCGTAGGGTTAGTGGTGACTGCCCCGCTTATGGTGCTTATTGCCGCTGCGATCAAAGTAGATTCATCGGGACCAGTTTTTTTCATACAAGAACGTGCTGGACTACGTGGAAAACCCTTTCGTTTGGTAAAGTTTCGTACGATGCACCCGATACAATCTGCTGAAGAAGGGGATGGATCAGTGTGGGATCGGAATTCGAATGCGCGGATAACTCGCGTGGGGAAATGGTTGCGCAAGCTACGATTGGACGAACTTCCCCAGTTTATAAATATTCTCCGTGGCGATATGGATCTCGTTGGGCCACGCCCAGAAATGGCTAACAATGTAAGCACGATGATTGAGCAGATTCCATATTACTCATTGCGTATGGTAGTACGTCCCGGATTGACGGGGTGGGCGCAAGTTAAACATGGCTATTCAGTTAGTCAAGAAGATGTCACGGAGAAAATGAGATATGACTTGTACTACGTGAAACATATGTCGCTATGGTTTGATCTCAAAATTCTCGTTGATACTGTAAAGATTGTATTGTTGGGGCATGGTAGTGAACAGCGACTGCTGGTGAAAGAGGAACGTTTTCCGCCACTTCGCGGTGAGACTGCAGAAGTGCCAGTTGTCTACGAAGAAAATTCGCAAGAAAGAAGGCGGGCATGAGACTGAGTGAGCGTATCTCAAATGGTTCGGCACGTATTGCTGTGATTGGCCAAGGCTATGTTGGTCTGCCGTTAGCAGTAGAGTTTGCTAACGCAGGATTCTCTGTGACCGGCATCGACCTTGATGAGAATAAGGTGGCGACACTCAATCGAGGAGAATCGTACATCTCCGATGTTGAAAGTCAGACGATCCGACGGCAGTTAGAAGAGAGTCGTTATCACGCGACCAGTGATATGGATGTATTAGCGGAGAGTGATGCTATTGTAATTTGTGTTCCAACGCCACTGCGAAAGACAAAAGATCCGGATATCTCATTCGTGTATTCTTCTGCGTCGGAAGTGAAATCTCGTTTACGTCCGGGACAGTTAATTGTTTTGGAAAGTACCACGTACCCTGGAACAACGCAGGAACTGTTGCTTCCCATGTTTGAAGACCAAGGGTATAAGGTTGGTCAGGATTTCTATCTTGCTTTTTCACCGGAGCGAATCGATCCTGGGAATCAACAGTTCAAAGTCCGGGATATTCCCAAAGTCGTAGGAGGCATTACACCAGACTGTTCACGTATGGCAGCCTTATTGTATAGACAGATTGTGACAAGAGTGACGGAAGTGTCGAATCCAACGGTTGCCGAGCTGGCAAAGCTGTACGAAAATACCTTTCGCAGTGTTAATATCGCTCTGGCAAATGAATTTGCGATGATGTGTCGATATTTGGATGTGAATGTGTGGGAGGTGATCGAGGCTGCAGCGACCAAACCTTTCGGTTTTATGCCGTTTTCTCCCGGACCTGGTATCGGTGGTCACTGCATACCTATTGATCCTATTTATCTGTCGTGGAAGCTCCGACTAAGTGGTTATGAAGCCCGTTTTATTGCCCTCGCTGATGAAGTTAATCGGAGTATGCCGCGATATGTGATCGAACTTCTTACGGATGCGATGAACTCGCGAGGGAAATGTCTAAAAGGAGCACGAATACTTATTCTCGGAGTTGCATATAAACGGGGTGTTAGTGATATGCGGGAGTCTCCTGCTCTAGACGTTATTACTGAATTGCAGCGAAAGGGAGCGGATCTTTGTTATTCTGATCCCTTTGTTCCCTCGTTGACGCACGAGGGGTTTGACACTCCATGTGTGGCTTTGACTCCTGAGGTCCTACGCGCAGCGGATGCAGCCCTTATCCTCACTGATCACAACGAGTTTGATTATGCAACGATTCTCCAGCATGCGGAACTAGTTGTGGATGCGCGGAATGCCACGCGTGGCTTGATTGCTCCTGAAAACAAGCTTGTTAGACTGTGATGATTACAAATGCGCTAACGGTCGACGTAGAGGAGTATTATCACGGAATGGAGTTTGAAGCTGCGGTTCCAGGGGACCGCAGCGCGCGGCTCCCTAGTCGAGTTGAAGCCAATGTCGAGCGCGTCTTATTGCTCCTCGCAGCTCACAACGCGAGTGCCACTTTTTTTATAGTGGGAACTGTGGCTGAAGCTCATCCTGGCTTGGTGCAGACAATAGCCCAGGGGGGGCATGAGATCGCCTGCCATAGTTATCGGCACGAATTAGTATCTCGGCAAACCCCGCAGGAGTTCCGGGATGATATTCGACAGGCAAAAGCGATGCTAGAACATCTGAGTGGAATGACGGTTGTTGGCTATAGAGCGCCAAACTATTCCATTCAGCGTGGACAGCCCTGGGCCTATGATATCCTGCTAGAGGAAGGCTTCCGTTATGATTCAAGTGTCTATCCCATCGTGCATGATCGATATGGACAAATTGATGCTCCTCGGTTTGCCTATGAAATTCGTCGCGTTGGAGATCAAGGGCTGCTGGAGTTTCCCATCGGTACCTTACGTGTCTTTGGTATAAATCTCCCACTGGGTGGTGGTGGGTATTTCCGTTTGTTGCCGGAGCAAATTTTTCGCTTTGGCATTCGCTATGTCAATGCTCGTGAACACCAACCTGTTATGTTTTATTTTCACCCCTGGGAACTTGATCCAGATCAACCACGTCCCCCGATGCCGTGGCATCATCGGTTTCGTCATTATGTGGGATTAAAAAAGCAAGAACGAAAGCTCGGACGTTTACTGCAACAGGTTCGCTTTACTACAGTCAAGACCATCCTTGGGCTTGATAAAGGATAACCTCCTCTAGCGTATCTAACCGAATTTCTTTGAGGAATGCCGAGTCTAAGACTTGATCGGCGAAAGATCTCGAATAGTTATGATTCCTCCATCAGAGACTTATCAAACTGTTTTGCACAGAAGTAATGAATTTGTCGGACGGACAATGAACTGGTTGTATGACCACCTTCGGGCTCTGCCTCGCTATTCTCCTCTCATTTTGTGTGATGCGCTTGCGAATCGTGAGGAATTTCCTAAGCTTGAGACTTGGTTGCTCAAGCCTCAAACTGTGCCCCGTCGCGTATGGCGGCGTGTTACCGGGAATCGTCTCTTGCCGTGGGAGATGTGGCGGATAAAGCGAACAGTGCCATATTTGCTGCATTCGCATTTTGGCTATGTGGCAGTAGACGATTGGTCTTTGGTCCGAGCCCTTAACATCCCATGGGTTATCAGCTTTTACGGTGCGGATGTATATCAGTTGGGGCGACAGGAAGCCTGGAAACGGAAGTACAGTTTCCTCTTCTCGCAGGCAACCTTGGTTTTGGCGCTTGGCCCTGTTATGGCACGTGCCCTTGTTCAACTCGGATGTCCGGAGGAAAAAATCGCAATTCATCCTCTTGGGGTTGATATTCACACAATCCCCTATGTCGTGCGGAGACGTAACCGACGTGATCCCTTGCGTCTCTTATTTGCCGGATCTTTTCGAGAAAAAAAAGGTATTCATTATACTATTGAAGCGCTCGCCTATGCCAGAAACAAGGGGAGCAATGTCAGACTCGATTTAGTCGGTGAAGCCCGAGGAAAATTAGGAGACGACGAGACGCAGCAGCAAGTATTTCGTCAGATCGCAGAACTCGGAATCGAAGACAGGGTTACCTATCACCCTATGCTGCCGTTTCGGGAACTCCTTGAACTTGCATTGCGATGTCATGTTTTTGTCGCGCCGAGTGTGGTGGCGGAAGATGGAGATGCCGAAGGGACCCCCTTTGTTCTCCAGCAAATGATGGCGACCTCTATGCCGGTCATTGCTACCGTCCACTCGGACATTCCGTATTTGTTCGGTAACCATCAAGACTTTCTGGTTCCGGAACGTGATGCAGACGCAGTCGCTGCTCGTATCCAAAAGTATGTCGATAATCCAGAGGTACTTTCGCATGATGGCCTCATCCTTCGAGAGCTGATATGTCAGCGGTTTGATGTTACTCGTTGCGCAGCCCATTTGAGCGATCTCTACGATAGTATTGGGGTGCAAAGGTCAGACACCAGCGCGAAGCACGAAAAGCGAACCTTTGAACACTACGCCGCCGTAGTCTAAAACGGAGAAAGAAGGCTCGTGTGAAAATATTACTTGTTGCCGGGGCGCGCCCAAATTTTATCAAAATAGCTCCTCTGATGAGAGAAATGGGGAGTTATAAAGAGATTAAACCGTTATTGGTACACACAGGACAACACTATGATGTCAGTATGGCAGGGCAGTTTTTCCGTGATCTTCAAATCCCGACTCCGAATGTATCACTGGATGTAGGCTCAGGCTCTCATGCTTATCAAACTGCTGAAGTTATGCGACGGATTGAACCGGTGTTAATAGAGGAGCGGCCGAATATCGTGCTGGTGGTTGGAGATGTCAACTCGACGCTGGCGGCGGCGGTAACGGCGGCCAAGCTCCATATTCCGGTTGCCCATGTTGAGGCAGGCCTTCGTAGTTTTGATCGGACGATGCCAGAGGAGATCAATCGGATAGTTACCGATGCGGTATCGGACTATCTATTTGTGTCGGAAGAAAGTGGAATCCAGAATCTGCAGAATGAGGGGGTGGCAAAAGACAAGGTCCATTTTGTTGGTAATGTCATGATTGACTCGCTCGAAACCTCACGTCAAGCTTGGGCACGTTCACTGATTCGGCACCGCTTAGGGTTAGAAAAGCGAAATTATGGGGTTGTGACTCTTCATCGGCCCGCCAATGTCGACAATGCCGCGGTTCTGCGGGGTTTACTTTCCGCGCTAGGAGCAGTGGCCCGAGAGATGCCCATTGTTTTTCCGGTTCATCCACGTACGCGAAAGCAACTCGAAAGGGTGGTAGGGACAGCGAACGTAGTATGGCAGCTGGATGGCCAGGTGCCAGAGACTGGTATCTGTTGTATGGAACCTCTCGGATATCTCGATTTTATGGCACTTGTATCACAGGCGCGCCTTGTGCTGACAGATTCTGGAGGCTTACAGGAGGAGACTTCGGTCCTTGGGGTGCCGTGTCTTACGTTGCGAGAGAACACTGAGCGTCCGGCAACCGTGACGCACGGAACCAACCGCTTGGTCGGGTTGATTCCAGAAAAGATCATTGAGGTGGCCCAGAAAATTTTACGCAATCCTCCTATTATCCTCGCTCCACCTCCGCTCTGGGATGGGCGCACCTCTGGGCGGATTGTCCGTATTTTGAAGGAATGCCTATGAGCATCATATACCTGGCCTTCTCGTCAGGATTTCATGGCTCTCTGTCGAGCCACGGGTCTGTTCATTACTAAATAAATCCACACTCGATAGAAAGTGATAATCTTTTGAGCATAACCGTAAAACTAGCTCCACGCCGACCTCCTGGCAGGTCAGAAGCTTGTTCGTCTGTCGGGTGCAACAGGTAGGTAGCACTTTCCGTCCAATGTGTTTCTATTTAGAATTGCGCCTGCCCTCCTTTTTGTTTTTTGCGAGTTCAATAGGCAATCCTGCACGAGAAAACAGGAACTCTAATGTCTCAGAGTCGCTACATCACTCGTGGTGTTCTTCTTAATTGGCTGGCGCTCGCGACCATGGTAATGGTCTCTTTTTTTCTGTCTCCATTTATCGTTCAACATTTGGGGAATGTCGCCTATGGGGTATGGACGATCATTAACTCGATCGTTTCCTATATGGGGCTACTGGATTTAGGACTCCGTGGTGCTGTAACACGATTTGTCGCACGAGATTATACTCAAGGGAATCATGAGGAGGCGGGGCGTACCGTATCAATTGCCCTAGGGATTCGCATATGGATTGGAGTCGGGATTCTTGTCATAAGCGGATTACTTGCTCTTTGGCTACCATACCTCTTTGTTATCCCCGCTGAAATATACGGGGCCGGACGGTTTGCCGTGATGGTTACTGGAGTCAGTGCGGCTATCAATTTGGCTTTTGGGGTTTTCGGGGGGACATTAGCCGCTTTGCATCGTTTTGACCTACTGAGTGCTGTTACAATCGTACAGACACTGCTACGAGCGAGCGGGGTTATTTTTTTGTTACGCTCAGGGTATGGTATTGGTGCTCTTGCTATCTGGGAACTCATCGTTGTCATCATATCAAATACTACGCAGTGTATTTTCAGTTTGCGTGAATATCCGATGCTCCGGATTGTCTTCGGCAATTTTGATCAGGAGCTATTTCGAAAGCTGTGGGAGTACAGCATATATGCATTTCTCGTGAATGCGTGTTCTCAAGTGATCTACTATACTGATGCTTTGGTAGTTGGGGCATTTGTGTCAGCGGGGGCGGTGACATTTTATGCTATTGGCGGTGGGTTGATTGAATATCTCATGCGCTTAGTATCCTCACTGACAATGACATTCACTCCGCTTGCGAGCAGTTTAGACGCACGGGAGGGCAATGGCGCATTACGGGAGTTGTTGATTTGTGGAACACGGGCGGCGCTGTTTGTTGCTTTGCCTGTGCAGGCGGGACTATTTGTTTGTGGTGAGACGTTCATCGGGCTCTGGATGGGAGCGGCGTATGCGAAAACATCGAGTGAAATTCTTCGAATCCTTCTGATTGCGCAACTTTTTATTGTTGCTAATATGACTAGTGCGGGGATTGTTTTTGGCGTCAATAAGCATCGCCCGTGGGCACTCATGATGGCGGTTGAAGCGATCGCAAACATTATTCTGAGTATCATTCTGGTACGATGGATAGGCTTGCATGGTGTCGCGTGGGGAACGGTGATTCCCAGCCTTGTGACGCAATTGGTCTTCTGGCCACGTTACGTGTGTAAGATAGTCGATTTGTCCGTCCTGTCGTATCTGTGGCAGGCGTGGGTTCGTTCGTATGTGACAGTGATCCCTTTTGCTGTGGCGGTGTATGTTGTTGATCAACGTTGGAAGGCAACCAATTTATTGATGTTCATGTCTCAAATGGTGCTCTTGACCCCGGTTTTTATCCTTACCGTTGTGTGTTGTTTTCCGAAGGAAACTGCGGAGATGGTTCGAAAACGCCCGGCTTGGTTGTTGAGGTCTTCACGGACGACGCAAACTTCGTTAGGGAAAGTGTCAGGATTGCTGTGAGGGGATGAGCGCAATGTTTGATGTCGTGTTGTGTCAAAACAATGAGCGACCGGAGTGGGATCGCTACGTCGCTCACGCGTCTTCCGCAACGATCTGTCATGATTTTGTGTGGCACTCGGTGATCAATGATGTATATGGGCACCGGCCATTTTATTTGTTGGCTCGCCACGATAACGAGGTAGCCGGAGTTCTTCCGCTGTTTCTCGTGAAAAGTCATCTGTTTGGTAATTCCCTGACCTCTATGCCATTTCTTGATTACGGTGGTATCTGTGCTGAACGTGATGCTGTTGCCGAACAACTTGTTCGCCGGGCCCAAAATTTGATGGGCGAGTGCGGAGTCGATTATATCGAGTTGAGACAGTATTATCCGACTACGACAGATGGTGCCGTGCGGTTAGACAAGGTGGGGATGGTGCTTGACCTTTCACCAGGAAGTGTTGCGTTATGGCGCGCACTTCCGGCGAAAGTCCGAAATCAAGTACGCAAGGCTGAGAAATCTGGGCTTACGGCTTTGGTTGGTAGCGGGGAGTTGCTGGATGATTTTTACCCGGTGTTTGTCCAGAATATGCGGGATCTCGGGTCCCCAGTCCATCACAAAAGATTCTTTGCGCAGATCTTTACGCATTTCGGCGACCAGGTCCGGCTTGTCGTTGTACGAGATGGAACAAAAGTCGTTGGTGGACTAGTGTTCTTGTGTTTCCGCGATACGGTGACGGTGCCGTGGGCATCCTCCCTGAGGGAATATTTCGCAAAATGTCCAAACAATTTGCTCTACTGGGAAGCGCTGCAGTACGCATGCACGCGGGGATATTCCCGTTTTGATTTTGGTCGCTCTTCAGTGGGGTCGGGCACCTATAACTTTAAGAAACAATGGGGTGCCCAAGCGGTGCAACTGTATTGGCAGCTGTTAAGCCGAGATGGGACATCGAAAAGTGTCTCGTTCTCGGCTCACCGAGAGAAATATAAAATTGTCCTTGAACTGTGGAAACGACTTCCGCTACCGATAACACAACTTGTTGGACCAATGATTCGGAAATATTTGACCAACTAGGCGTCGAGTGTTGAGAACACAAGGACTGGTGTCATCTGTTCGTTCCCATGTTGGTCAAGATTGCTCGAGGCCACCGCTTGTCCTGCATGTGATCTTTCGCCTTGCGGTTGGCGGCTTAGAGAATGGATTGGTGAATCTGATTAATATGATACCGGAGGGGCGGTATCGGCATGCGATAGTGAGTCTGACTGACTATACTGATTTTCGCTATCGTATTCGGCGCGCGAATGTACCCGTCGTTGCTTTGTACAAACGTGAAGGCAAGGACCTCAGAGTGTATGCTCGGTTCTGGCGAGTCATTCGAGAATTGCGGCCAGCCATCGTTCATACGCGAAATTGGCCGACTTTGGAGTTTGTCGCTCTCGCCGCTCTGGCTGGGGTGCGAGGTCGAGTGCACGGTGAACACGGACGAGAAATCTATGATGTCGATGGGTCAAATGTGAAGTACAATATGTCCCGTCGAATTGTATCTCCCCTTGTGAGTCAATATATCGCAGTTAGTAATGATCTTGCAAACTGGTTACGGTGTACTGTCAAGATTCCAGATGCGCGTGTTAGCCAGATCTATAATGGAGTTGACATTGGACGCTTTGCACCAGCTTCGGGTCAGCGACGGACTCTTGCTCCAGAAGGTTTTTTGCCTCCTCGTCCGTTTATTGTGGGTACCGTTGGACGTATGCAGACAGTAAAGGATCAGATGACGCTTGTGCGTGCGTTCCTACACATCCTGACAACAAAGCCCGCCCTACGCGATTCGTTTCGCCTCGTTCTTATTGGCGACGGTCCCTTACGGACTGAATCTCATCGCTTGTTACGAGAGGCGAAGGCAGTAGATCTCGCCTGGCTTCCGGGTGAACGGGATGAAATACCAGACATTCTCCGTGGTCTCGATGTGTTTGTGTTGCCGTCAGTCGCCGAAGGTATTTCGAATACGATTCTCGAAGCGATGGCGAGTGGCTTACCAGTCGTGGCCACTCGAGTGGGAGGGAATCCTGAACTTGTTGAAGACGGGCGCTCGGGGATGTTAGTTCCCGCGAGTGATCCTGTGGCTTTGGCCAATGCTCTTCTATTGTATGCGGCAGAACCTCATTTGTGTAAGAGTCACGGACAAGCTGGGCGGGCCCGTGTCGAATCGCAATTTAGCCTTGAAGCAATGGCCAATAATTATATGAATGTTTACGATAAGATACTGCTGTAAATCAAACGGCAGACGAAAGCTGGCAGCGAGGAAGCCGCTGCAGCATAGCAGGAAGAATTCCTATGTGCGGTATTGCTGGTGTAATCGAATTGGAGAAAGGGCGGGTACCATCCGTAGACCGACTTCGACATATGGCGGATACGCTAACTCACCGAGGGCCAGACGAGGAGGGGGTCTATCAAACTGGTTCTGTTGGTTTAGTACATCGACGGCTGAGTATTATCGATCTTGCGTCTGGGCAACAACCGATGCTGAGCCCTGATGGCAATGTGGCCGTGGTCTTCAATGGGGAAATCTATAATTACCAAGAGTTGCAGGAAGATCTGCGCCAGCACGGACATGCTTTTCGTACCCGTTCCGATACAGAGGTGTTGCTGACGCTCTATCTCCAGTACGGTTTAGATGCCTTTGCCAAAATCAACGGGATGCTGGCCTGTGCTTTTTGGGATGATCGTTCGCAAACGCTTATTCTAGCGCGTGACCGTTTTGGAAAGAAACCGCTCTTTTATATGCAGACAGCAGAACGATTTCTTTTTAGTTCTGAAATAAAGGCTTTGCTAGCGTACGGTGAGGTTGAACGACAGGTTCACCTTCCGGCATTACATGAGTATCTGACTCATAGTTATATTGTGGGGGAGAACTCAATTTTAGCTGGCATCCGTCGAGTTCCGCCTGCGCATCTATTGGTTTTTCGCAGGGAACAGGTTACGTGTCAGCCCTATTGGACACTGCAGTTTCAGCCAGCGACGACAGCTCCGGAAGAAAACGAAGTGCTCGAACATCTTGAAGTGTTGCTCGAGCAAGCTGTGAAACGTCGCTTGATGAGTGAAGTGCCACTCGGAGCCTTTCTCAGTGGGGGGATCGATTCCAGTACAGTTGTTGCATTGATGGCGCGCTTAATGGACACACCGGTCAAGACCTTTTCAGTTGGATTTGAGGAAGCGAGTTACTCGGAATTGGAAGACGCCCGGTTGGTAGCGCAACATCTCGGAACCGATCATCACGAAATAATCGTTAAGCCATCAGCGGTGGATATTCTGCCCCATCTGGTAAAGCATTTGGATGAGCCTTTTGGTGACTCTTCTGCTGTACCAACTTTCTATGTCTGCCAAGCGGCAAAAAAACATGTGACTGTCGCAATCTCTGGAGATGCTGGAGATGAAGGGTTTGCTGGTTACCGTCGATACTTGAATCTTTGCCAGGATCATTGGTTTGATAACGTTCCGACCCGGTTGAGGCATGGGGTTCTACTCCCACTGACGAAGATTCTGCCCTTTACCTGGCTAGGTTGGAATACCCTCTATGCAATGGGGCGAACGGGAAAATCTCTACTTCCCTACGGATTGGGACTTTATCCGCATATCCAAGAACAACTCTATACAGATGAGCTTCATACCCAGTTGCGTACCGTTGATCCGTATCGTGAGACTGAGCGTATTCTTGCGCAAGTGGTGGGGCTCGATGCCGTGAGTCAATATCAATATTTGGATACACTCCAGTATCTTCCTCATGATATTCTTACCAAGGTTGATAGAATGAGTATGGCGAATTCACTAGAAGTTCGTTCTCCATTGCTAGATTATATACTGGTTGAATATCTGGCGACGCTACCTGTTTCACTAAAGCTGCGAAATGGGATTAGTAAATATATATTGCGAAAATTCTGTAGCAAACTATTACCTTCGACAGTCCTGACGAAGCAAAAGCAGGGATTTGCTATTCCGAAAGGCCTCTGGTTTCAGAAGGAATTGCGTGGTATGGCCGAAGATATTTTGCTTGACCGAACGACTCTCGGGCGTGGATACTTCCGCAAAGATACGCTCCAACGGCTTTTGCGCCATCATGCCACCGGACGACGAGATTACAGCACATGGATTTGGTGTCTAATTATTCTAGAGCTCTGGTTTCGTCTGTTTCTCGACGGTCCCACTGGTCCAAAGACTGCGTGTGACAATGAGGCCCGTGTTGTCCAACTACCGGGCACCCTACAAGTAACGTCACCGAATGGATAGGAGGCTTGTTCGCTCCAGCGAACGATCACGGAACAAGGTATGTGTGGAATTGCTGGTATCTATTACGTACATGATTCCCAAACGGTGCAGGCCGAACTTCTTCAGCGGATGACCGACGGGCTCGTCCATCGCGGGCCTGACGCGGGGGCTTTGTTCCTGGATGGCCCAGTCGGGCTTGGTCATCGTCGTCTGAAGATCATTGATCTGGAAGGGGGGAAGCAACCTCTCTTCAACGAAGACGGTCGTAAAGTCATTGTCTTTAACGGTGAAATCTATAATTATCTGTCTTTACGCAAAGATCTGCTCAAGCGCGGGCATCAGTTCAGCACCAGAAGTGATACGGAAGTTATTTTACATGCGTATGAGGAGTATGGAGAACAGTGCCCGGAATACCTTCGTGGAATGTTTGCTTTTGCTATCTGGGATGCCGATAGGCAAGAACTTTTTCTTGCCCGCGATCGTATTGGCATTAAACCTCTTTATTATCTTTGGAATGGACGGAAACTGCTGTTCGCCTCTGAACTAAAGGCAATCCTCCAGGACCCGAGTGTCAACCGAGTTGTCGACCCTACTGCATTGGATGACTATCTGACGTATTTGTATATCCCGGCTCCGAAAACGATTTTTCAGGGAATTCAGAAATTGCTTCCTGGCCATTCGGTAACTGTGTCAAAGGCGGGTATTCGCGAGCGCCAGTACTGGGATCTCTCGTTTAATCCACAAGACGGGAGAACTGAAAAAGATTATGCTGGAGAATTGTTAGAAAAGCTCAAGGAATCTGTATCAATTCACTTGGTGAGCGAGGTGCCGTTGGGAGCGTTTCTTTCTGGTGGTATCGATTCCAGTGCGGTCGTTGGACTTATGGCTGCGTTACTTGATCAAGCAGTCAATACAGCATCGATTGGTTTTAGCGAGTCAGCATTCGATGAGCTACCGCAGGCGAGGGCTATTGCTCGACAGTTTGCGGCTCACTCTCACGAAAAAGTCGTGACCCCTGACGCGATTGGCATTTTGGATGATCTGGTGTGGCATTTTGATGAGCCCTTTGCGGATTCGTCGATGGTGCCAACGTATTACGTCTCGCAGGTCGCGCGAGAAAAAGTCACAGTATGTCTCTCTGGTGATGGGGGAGATGAAAATTTTGCTGGCTATCGACGGTATCGTTTTGATATTCTTGAGAACCAACTCCGTTCTTTCTTTCCTGCCTTCTTACACCGTCCAGTTTTTGGTACACTAGGAAGATTTTATCCAAAGGCCGATTGGCTCCCGCGTGTCTTTCGGGCCAAGACGTTATTTACTAATCTCTCTCTCTCTCCAGAGCAGGCCTACTTTAATACCATGAGCTGGTTTTCTCCGGCGATGAAGCAACTGTTGTATCGATCACGCTTTGCCCAAGACCTGCATGGATATGACCCTTTTTCTGTCATGCGAACATACTTTGACCGAACCGTTGGGTGGGAACCACTCTCGCGGATTCAATATGTCGATATTAAGACTTACCTTGTCGATGACATTCTAACGAAGATAGATCGCGCGAGTATGGCACATTCCCTTGAGGTGCGAGTGCCGTTGCTGGACCATGAAGTGATGGAACACGCCGCGCGCATTCCTGCACGCTACAAGCTGAGGCAGGGGGAAGGAAAGTATATTTTCAAAAGAGCTTTAGAGAATATACTCTCCCATGATACACTGCATCGTCCGAAGATGGGGTTTTCGATACCGCTGGCGCAGTGGTTTCGCACCAGTTTGAAGGGGTTGTTTGAACGTGAAGTGTTGGCCGATGCCGCATTTATCCGGGAGTTTTTCGCTATTGAACCGATTCGACAGTGGTGGATTCAACACCAGCGCGGCACACGAGATTATGCGCCGCAGTTATGGGCGTTGTTGGTACTCGAGCGCTGGGGAAAGCGGTTTTTGGGTGTCGCACAATAACGTCGTATACTGAAATCGGTGTTTGTATGAAAGTTTTGGTCTTCACTTCGTTGTATCCGAACAACATGTGGCCGAACCAAGGGGTGTTCATTAAAGAACGAGTTGCGCATGTCGCAAAACTCGATCACTGTGAGGTCAAGGTTGTTGCGCCCGTTCCGTATTTTCCCCCAGTGAGGCTTGGGGCACGCTGGCGGTTTTCTCAGGTCGTGCAACACGAGATCCGGGAAGGAATTGAGATTATCCATCCACGATATTATATGATTCCAAAAGTTGGGATGGTTTTCTATGGCGTGAGCTTATTTGCTTCGCTACTACCCCACGTGCGGCGGATGCAGCACTCCTTTGCGTTTGACCTCATTGATGCACACTTTGTGTATCCAGATGGTATGGCCGCAGTTCTTCTTGGTCGTATGTTAGGTAAACCGGTTGTCGTCTCAGCCCGAGGGAGCGATATTAATGTGTATAAAGACCTCACTCTCATTCGTCCGCTGCTGCGATGGACGCTAGGACGAGCCAATGCGGTTGTTACTGTGTCGCAAGCGCTCAAGGACGCAATGGAACGTCTTGGGACCGCCAGGGAAAAAATTCACGTGATTCCGAATGGTGTAGACTCAGAGAAATTTTTTCCCATGGCAAGAGCTAAGGCGCGCGAACAGGTAGGGATTAGGACTGAGCGAGTCATTCTATCTGTAGGGCACCTTACGGCTAACAAAGGGTTTGCTCTTCTCGTCCGAGCGTTGAAAGTTCTTGTTGACGAGTACGGTCTGACGGATCTTCGTTTGGTAATTGTTGGAGAGGGTGGCTATCGGAAGGAATTGGAACAGCTGATTCACGTTGAGAACGTAGAGAGTCGAGTGACACTTGTTGGTGCTATAGCCCATAGTGAACTGCACTCTTGGTATAGTGCCGCAGATGTCTTTTGTCTGGCAAGTGCGCATGAAGGGTGTCCAAATGTGGTATTGGAATCTCTAGCCTGTGGGACTCCAGTTGTTGCTACAGCGGTCGGCGGGATTCCTGAAATCCTCAGATCTTCCGATATTGGCATATTAACCGAACGCAAAGAACGCGCTCTTGCTGCGAGCCTCGCGGAGGCCCTACAGACGATTTGGCAGAAAGAGGTAATTATCCGCTATGCACGACAACAAACATGGGCACAGGTTGCTAAGGAAGTATTTCACGTCTTTAATAAAGCAATAGACTGTAGAACTCCTGGTTTTTCGATTGGAGTCGGAGAGACAAAGACACAGATTCGGTGCTAAATAGAAACACATTGGACGGGAAGTGCTACCTACCTGTTGCACCCGACAGACGAACAAGCTTCTGGCCTGCCAGGAGGTCGGCCTAGAGCTTGTTCTACGGTTGTGCTCAAAAGATTATCCCTTTCCATCGAATGTGGAGCCATGTAGTTGGGTTATGCGTCAAGCGATGTGGCCGTGTGATCGCGGAACAGAGGGAAGTGGATCAGATGGGAAAATGGGCCATCATCGAAGACGAGGGAGAGAAGCCATAACCCCCCCTTCGCGATTGATCGAGCCAAGGAGGATTCGGTAATGGGACGTCGTCGAGTTGTAATCGTATGTGCAGTAATCCTGAGCGTGTTGCTCCACCACTCTATCGCGTACTGCGTTCGGGACAAAGCACGAGGGATACTTGACCACGACTATTTTGCAATGCAAGCGGATACGGAAGATCCCCATTCTCGATGGCTAGTGAATGATATTGAAAGGAATCATCTCGATAAAGCGATCCTGTATACACGTCAAGGCCGTCTCAAAGAAGCAATTAATGATTGCGTCTATCTACTTCAACGCTTAGTGAACCATCCAAAGGGACTCGCAGTTTTCGGTATGGTTGCGAAGTTAGCGAAGCAACCTTCGTTACCTTTGAAATTTTACGAGAACGCGTTGCGACTATATCCTGAGTATGCGATTACCCATGCTCAGTATGGAAAGTACCTTGCCGAGATCGGAAACCCAAAAGCCGGGATGCAACGGTTAAAACGAGCTATAGAAATCGATCCAAAACTCCAAGTGAGTTATACCTGGCTTGCTGAGATTTACATGAAAAATGGACAAGCTGCCCTTGCGAAGAAAACCCTGCTGGAAGGTAAACAAGCACGGATGATGAAGACTGACACAGCCGAGAAAAATGGTCAGGAAGGAAAAGATCCGATGCAGAATACCGATGGTACTTCAAGTGCTGACGATGACCTTCTAGAATTTAATGCCCAACCGTAATCTGATTGGAGATCTCCGGTGCGGATGACCAAGAACTAGAAAGCGACAAAAGCGAATAATGAGTGGAATCTTCGGTATTATTACCTATCCTCAAGACCGTAAGGTCGCAGCTACTGACCTTCAGGCAATGGCTCATGCCTTAGTATATGAGCCGCATTACCGCGAAGTTGACCCAACGCTCCATCTTGGTCACGTTGGGATGGGGGTGGTCCCTTTTGCGGGTCGTCTTGCTGGCACTGCTGAGAGTGTTGTTCATGGTCAATCCGTTGCACTCGTGTTCTTTGGCAGTCTCTACAACGTTCGGCACCTGGGGGTGCAGGGGCGAGTTGAAACAGATATTCTCGACGCTCTCTTGCAGCTTTATGTCGCCGAGGGAACAAGTTTTGTAGAACGTCTCCGCGGCGATTTTGTGATTGCGGTGTGGGATGGTAGAGATCTGGCCTTGCACTTGTTTACGGATCGTTTTCGGGTTCATCCGATTTTTTACGCTTACAATAGGAGTCAGTTCATTTTTGCCTCGCGTATGAAGGCGCTTCTTGTGACCTCTTTTCTTGAAGAGCCGACAGTGAATGCGGAAGCTGTGGTCGATACGCTCGCATCTTCTTTTGTCCCGACTCCAAAAACAATATTCACCCAGGTACAAAAGTTGCCACCAGGAGCAGTCCTGACCTATCGTAGAGGGAATGTCTCGATAGACGCCTATTGGGACATTAACTTTCTCCATCCTGAATCCACAGACGACCTCACCCTGGTGCGCACACTGAAGCAGCGGTTTATCAATTCTCTTATGGTTCGGTTGGAGCAAGATTCTACACCGGAATGTATCGGGACATTTCTGAGTGGTGGTATTGATAGTAGCACGGTTACTGGGACGCTCTCCCAGCTGATTGATCAGCCGGTGAAAAGTTTTTCCATTGGATTTGATGAGCAGCGCTTTAACGAGATGAGTTATGCTCGGCTTGCGGCCCGCGCTTTCAACGTGGAGCATTACGAGTACTTTGTGACCCCACAGGATGTTTTTACGGCAACACCTCTTCTGCTTGAGACGTTCGATGAACCTTTTGCCAATGCGTCAGCGATCCCAACCTATTTTTGTGCAAAACTGGCAAGAGAACATGGGGTAGATCGCGTGTATGCTGGGGATGGTGGAGACGAACTTTTTGCAGGAAATGAGCGGTACGCGGCTCTACGGGTATTTGAATATTATGACCGGCTTCCACTGTGGTTACGAAATGCGGTGATCTCTCCTTTGATCAATGTGTTGGCGGACTCTCTGCAATTGAGCCTATTGATCAAAGGAAAGAAATACATTCGCCGGGCAAGTATACCTTATCCGGACCGGCTTTCCTCATATTCGTTTTTCCGAGAGGTGGCCCTCAGCCACTGGCTCACGTCGGAGTTTCTGGAAACCGTAGGCTCAAGTTACGATCCCTATTTGTCAACCAACATCTATTATTTTCAGGCACCCGCCCGTAGCGACCTTGATCGTCAGATGTATATCGACCTCAAGTTGGCGATTGCGGATAACGATCTATTCAAAGTAACACGCATGACAGAGTCCGTTGGCCTCACAGTACGATACCCGTTTCTCGATCATCGATTGGCGGAGTTTGCTGCTTCTATCCCTGCTGAACGGAAGATGCCCGCTAGCGATCTTCGAGTGTTTTTCAAAAAGGCCTATGTGGATTTGTTGCCCCGAGAGATTGTACATAAGAAGAAACACGGGTTTGGTTTACCGATTCCTGTTTGGCTACGTACCTATAAGCCCCTTAACGAAATGATGCTTGATCTCGTATTGAGTCCGAGAAGTTTACAACGCGGGTATTTTCGTCGACAGGCTATCGAAGAATTGGTCGAGCAGCATCGGACGGAGACTTCGACCTCTTTTCATGGAACGATTCTATGGAATCTTATGATTCTTGAGATGTGGCATCGCAGATATAATGATACAGCTCAGCAGGTAGAGTCCTATAAAAGAAAGGTAGCGGGCTGATGGGGGCGAGGATGCGACAAGGAGTGAAGGATTTGATCGCGACTTGTCTCTTTTATCTTGGAGGGGAATTGCTTCTCAACTTCGTGGCGAACCGCATTCGTTTACCTTCTCATAAAAATAACACACGTTACATGCCAGCAATACGGAAAAAAGGCGAACAGAACGTCCAGATTTTGACGTACCATCGGGTCAACGATGAAAATGATCCGTTCTTTGCTGGTATACCGATAGAGACGTTCGCGCGCCAAATGGAGTACCTTTCTGCACGTTTCACGATATGGCCCTTGGAACAGGTGGTTGAGGGGATGAAGAAGAAAGATATTCCGCATAACACCCTCGTTGTCACCTTTGATGATGGATATGCTGACAATTATTTTAATGCCTACCCAATCCTGAAAGCATACCGGATCCCAGCAACTATTTTTCTAACAACGGACGTGATCGGAACAAATGGTGAGTTGTGGCATGATCGTATATTCTCAGCGTTTCGTGAAACCCAGGTCGAGTCCTTGACGTGGGACGCGGACAGGGGACGGGTATATCCTCTGTCGACCGTTGAACAACGACTTTATGCGCAATCTTGTGTGCTGCAATTGCTCTGGTCAGTAGGAGAAGAACAGCGATTGCAATGGGTTGACCGTTTGTCTACTGCTCTGAAAGTAAAAGCGGGACAAGTGCGACCGCGCCTCATGTTGACCTGGGATGAGATCCAGGTGATGCAACGCGGAGGGGTTGCGTTCGGTGGTCATACCTGTAGTCATCCCATTTTATCGAAGCTGTCACCGGTACGAATACAGACAGAGATACTTGAATCGAAGCGGATCCTAGAAGAGCATCTCCAACAACCTGTCACAACGTTTGCGTATCCCAACGGGAGAAAATGTGACTTTGACGAAACTACTAAAAGCCTATTACGCGAGGCTGGATACCAGTGTGCAGTCACAACCGTGTTTGGTCGGAATGAAATTGGTCAAGACCTCTTCGAGTTACATCGGGGAAGGCCTTGGGAAACGCATCTCCCGGCGTTTGCTATGAAACTAAACTGGTATAAGCTCGCGGTATAACTGTCTGTTTTATTGTCCATTACCGAAATGTAGATCTTCTCATGCCAATTCGTGTACGTGTTGCAGACCTGAATGTAGATCGTGCGATACTTATTGACGCGTTAGCCCGATTTCTGACGCCCGAATCGACCCCTCGTCGTTATGATTGGCTGTATTTGGGGAGTCCGCATGGACGTCCGCGGTCTTGGCTTGCCATTGATGATAATACGTCGGAGATAATTGGCGTCGCCTCTGCATTTCCTCGACGTCTCTACTTTGAGGGGCGTGAACTCACTGGGTGGATACTGGGAGACTTTTGCATTAGTGATCACTATCGGAGTTTAGGGCCGGCTCTCCAGCTGCAACGAGCGTGCCTAGCGGAAATTGCGGGTGATAAGGCAACGTTTTGCTATGACTTACCTAGCCCAGGCATGATGGCTGTGTATCGGCGATTGCACATTGGCGAGTATGGTTGTGTGACCCGTCTGACGAAACCTTTAACAGTTGATCGGAAAGTGCGCGAAACTGTGCGGGTGCCATTCGTCGCCGATATTGTCAGCCCCGTGGCTAATGTGTTTCTGAAATTGCGCGATAAGAGCTGTAGACACGGCAATAAAGTAGCTACTATTACAGCACTCCCTGTAGGGCGCGACATAGACGATGATGAATTCTCGGTCCTGGCTCGGGAGATTGGCGACCGGTACGGAGCATGTATTCAACGCTCCACGGAATACATAAACTGGCGATATATGCAACATCCTGTAGTTCAACATGAAATGTTCACAGCCCGTGTTCATGATCGGCTTGTGGCTTACGCAGTGTTTGCTCAAACGCATAATGACGCCACTTTGGTTGATCTTTTTGGTCATCTAGACGAGTCGGTGTTGCGAGGGTTACTAGGATCGATTTGCGACGAGCTACGAGATCGTCGGGTTGCCACTCTCAGCGCACCTATATGGGAGACTCATCCCTGTAGGCAGTTTTTACTAGGGATTGGATTTATCCCAAGGGAGGATAACCCTGTTGTGTTCTATCCGCACAATTTCTCCGGAGTGGAGCCCAGGAAGAAGTTCTCCTGGTTTCTTATGCAGGGGGATCGAGACAGTTAGGCGAGAATTGGGAAGAGGATATATGCAGACTGCAAAGCTGATTGGCTGTATTCGTGCATTCATTGAGGAACGTTTTCCGCTTGCCCGGAAGCGAGAAATGAGTGATGAGGTACATTTACTTGAGAGTGGCATCCTAGATTCTCTCGGAGTTCTTGATGTGGTGACATTCATGGAGCAGGAGTTCGGCATTATTGTCGCCGATGAGGAATTGGTGCCAGAGAATTTTCAAAGCATGAGTGCAATGGCGCGATTTGTGGAACAAAAGCAAAGCCAGAGTAACTAAGTACAGAGGAGTCATGAACTTTCTTTTGCATCACATGTTGTGGAGTAGTGCGGGGCGCTTCCCGGACAAAGAGGCGTTAGTCCATGGGAGTGAACGACTGAGTTACCGAGAAGTCTCGCAGCGAGTTGCAAGCCTTGCCGTTGGACTCCAGGGGGCAGGAACGGAACGATGTGATCGTGTCGGAATCTACCTCGATGCATCGATTCCGCAGGCATTGTCGATTTTTGCCGTTGCGCAAGCTGGTGGCACGTTTGTTCCAATTAACAATCATCTGTTTCCTGAGCAGGTTGCTTATATTGTAAATAATTGTGCAATCAAGGGGCTCATTACTAGCAAAGCAAAATTAACCACACTTCGGCCCGTCCTCGATAACTTGCCCTCGTTACGATTTGTCGTGCTTGTTGGGGAGGGTGAGGATGTTGAGTTGCAGATCCCGCGGTATGCGTTTGCTGACCTCTGCATGCTGCCTGAACCAAGGGTCTGGCGAGATACTAACATTGACAAAGATCTCGCGGCTATTTTGTATACATCTGGTTCTACAGGGAAACCAAAAGGGGTTATGTTGAGTCATGCGCAGGTGATGGCGGGGGCATCTATTGTTTCGACTTATTTGGAAATTACTGAGCGGGAGCGCATTCTCGCTATTTTGCCTTTCAGTTTTGATGCTGGAATGAACCAATTGACGACGGCTATACAACAAGGCGCGACGCTGGTGTTGATGTCGTTTCTTTTTGCCCGAGAAATTGTGCATGCGCTCGACAAAGAGCACATTACGGGGCTGGCGGGAGTACCAACGCTTTGGAGCCTTATTGCCCAGGAAAACTCTACGCTGCATAAGCACAAACTTCCATATCTGCGATATATTACCAATACTGGTGGGGCGATGCCTCAGAGCGTGTTGGCTGTCCTCCGCAAACAGTTGCCAACGACACGCATTTTCTTGATGTACGGCCTGACCGAAGCTTTCCGCTCGACATACCTACCGCCGGAGGAATTGGATCGTCGTCCGACGTCAATGGGGAAGGCGATTCCCAATACCGAGATTCTGGTCGTCAACGAAGATGGTCAACCGTGTAAGCCTGGTGAAGTTGGAGAGCTGGTGCACCGTGGCCCGACTGTCTCAATGGGCTATTGGGGGGAGGCCGAACTTACGGCGCAAGTATTGCGACCGCACCCCTATCTTCCTTCTGAACTCGGGAGGGATGAAAAAGTTTGCTACTCAGGGGATCTCGTCTACGCGGATGAAGACAAATTCCTCTATTTTGTGGGCCGACGCGATACTATGATAAAATCATCAGGATTCCGTGTGAGCCCGACGGAAGTGGAAGAAGCACTGTATTCGAGTGGGAAGTTACAGGGCGCTGCGGTGATTGGTATCCCTGATGATATTTTAGGACAAGCAATTAAGGCGTTTGTTGTTCCCCGTGATAGCAGCCCTATAGAGCCCAAAGACTTGATTGCCTACTGCGGCACGAAGTTACCGCGCTACATGATCCCGAAGCTGGTGGAGGTGCTATCCGAATTGCCAAAAACCACGAGCGGAAAAGTTGATTATCCGGCATTGCGACGCCGGGAGGGGCTCGCGTAATGACTCTTGCGACAACCTTGATCGAGCGCCACTTTAGGGTTGACCACGGAGCGCTACGGGTTGGTGGGATTTTGATTCAGGAATTAACGGAATACTACGGGACGCCGTTGTTCGTGTATGACCAGAAGATAATTGAGAAGAAGCTGACTCAGCTTCGTGCGATTTTACCGAGAGGCTTTTCCATCAGCTATTCGGTGAAAGCGAATCCGTGTCGGGAGATTCTTTCCTATTTCTTAGCGCAAGGATGTGGATTGGAGATAGCCTCGGGAGGAGAGTATTATCGCGCACGTCATGCTGGTTGTCCGCCGGAACACATTATCTTTGCTGGACCAGGGAAGACCGATGCTGAGCTTGAATTGGTTCTCACTCAAGGTATCGGTGAAATTCATGTCGAATCATTGCGAGAAATCTGTCGTATACGGGAGATTTGTCAAGCTTTGGGAAAGCAAGGAAGAATAGCGATCCGTGTCAATCCAACTGGAGAGGTCCAAGGAGGGGCAATGCGAATGGGGGGAAAACCGGCCCCTTTTGGGATTGACGAAGAGTGTCTTAGCGAGGTTGTCGATCTTGTTGTGGCAGAGAGGAGCCTAACCTTCTGTGGCATACATTTGTTTACTGGAACGCAGATCCTTGATGCCGTGACATTATTGTCCCAATACCGGAAAGGGATTGCCATTGCGCGATGGGTTGCTGAACGATGTCAGCAACCGCTGCGGACCGTCGATTTTGGTGGGGGTTTAGGGATTCCGTATTTTGCGAATGAACAAGAACTGGATCTGTCGGTACTACAGCGTGGACTTAATGAGTTAATGGCTGAGGTTCGTTGTGTACCGTTGATCAGTACCGCTCAATTTGTGCTTGAGCCAGGGAGGTACCTTGTCGGTGAGGCCGGCATCTATGTCACACGAGTAGTGGACGTTAAGGTCTCGCGTGGAAAGAAATTTGTGATCCTTGATGGTGGAATGAATCATCACCTTGCAGCATCCGGCAACCTTGGTCAGGTGATTAAGAGAAACTTTCCAATTGCGATTCTCAATCGGCTTACCGAGGCGGCGAAAGAGAAAGTTGATGTGGTTGGCCCACTTTGCACACCGCTTGATACACTTGCGCGGGATGTCGTATTGCCTTCTCCAGAGATTGGAGACGTAATAGGCATTCTGCAATCCGGAGCCTATGGGGTTACTGCGAGTCCCGTGGGATTTTTGAGTCACCCGCTTCCTGCTGAAGTATGGGTCGAGAATGGAAAGGCGACGGAGATTCGTCCACGTGGAAACTATACAGAGTTTGCTTAGAGGCGAGGAGTAGGCGACTAACAAGAACGATCCCACGCTATGAAAAGAGGAGGTGTGGAGCCCAAGCGAGTATTAATGATCGTATACCATTTCCCACCGTTTCGTGGCAGTAGTGGTCTCCAACGTCCGCTTAGTTTCTCTCGCTATCTTCCTGATTATGGTTGGGAACCGATTGTTTTGACGATCCACCCGCGAGCGTATCCTGAAGTTGGCGACGTGCAGTTCAATGAAATCCCTCGGAACCTCCACGTGGCACGAGCCTTCGCGCTTGATACGGGGCGACACCTCGCATTTCGAGGAGCCTATCCTGATTGGCTGGGTATTCCGGATCGCTGGGTTTCGTGGCTCATCGGTGCCATTCCTCTCGGGTTGAGGCTGATACGACAGTATCGACCGAAAGTTTTGTGGTCGACGTATCCGATTGCGACGGCTCATCTCATTGGAGCAACACTGTGCCGCCTTACGGGAATACCGTGGATTGCCGACTTTCGTGATCCGATGGTTGAGTATGATGCAGTTAAGGATGAGTATTGGCCACGTGATCCGAGAGTGAGACGTGCACGCTCGTGGATCGAACGGCTTGTTGTGCGCTACGGAACACACGCTGTCTTTGCATCTTGTGGGGCGAGGCGAATCTATACCGAACGCTTTCCTGAGGTTCCGGAGGATCGGTGGACAATCATCCCTAACGGTTATGATGAAGAGAATTTTCTCGCTGCTGAGCAGCATCAATTTCTAGATCAGCGTGTTCATGGACAATTGGTCCTTCTTCATAGTGGAATCTTATATCCAACTCCGGATCGAGACCCGACTGCGTTCTGCGCCGCGCTTGCTGAATTACGAGATGCTGGTCATATTTCGCCGGCGACACTGAAAATCATTTTTCGTGCTACTGGGCACGACGACCATTATTGTAAGTTGCTCACTGAGTATCAGCTCCAAGAGATGGTCTTTCTTGCACCATCAATCCCGTATCGAGACGCGTTATCTGAAATGCTGCATGTGGATGGATTGCTGTTATTTCAGGGATACCTATCGAATCCGGCGATTCCGGCGAAGCTCTATGAATACCTACGGGCTCAACGACCGATTCTTGCCTTAGTCGATGCGGACGGAGACACTGCGAGTGCGTTACGAAGTCTAGGATTGAGTGATAGCCAGGCTCCCTTAGATAACAAGCAGTTGATAAAGGAACACCTAATGAATTTTCTTCATCGGGTGCGACAGGGAACAGTCTCGATAGCGCGAATGAGTGATGTTGCGAGGTTTTCGCGACGGGCACTGACACGTCAGTTGGGAGTCTTGCTCGATGAGATTCTCCCTGGCGGGAAGATGCGTGTATGATTCCCTATGAGAATGGTTCGCAGATAATATGGTAACAGTGCAAAAATACGTCGGTCTGGAAATGCTGCCGTCATCGTACCAGAAGCTGTTTGCGCAAGCAGGAAAGAAAAACTTCTTTTTAAGCTTACCCTGGTTCCAGAATTTTACGAGGACAGTGCTTGAACAGGACGACCGTGTTTGGGTGTACGGGATAGAAAGTTCCGACTCTGTCGTATCTCCTTTAGGAGCGCTCTTATTATGGGCAAGGCAACGACCCCATTCATGGCTTTCACCGGTAATACTGCAAGGGTTGTCGAATTATTATTCGTGTTATTTTGGTCCGGTGCTTGCCGATGAGCCTGGAAACCTAGAGGAACTTGCGCACGCCTGGACAAAAGCCTTGTGGACCGACCGGGACGCTTGGGATGTTTTCAATATTCGCCCCCTTGATGTTGACACGGACATTTATCCGGCGTTGCTGTCCGCCTTGAAGGATGGTGGTTTGTTGACACAAACTTACTTTTGTTTTGGCAACTGGTATTTAGCGGTAAATGAGCGTTCGTATAAAGAATACTTTGATAATCTTCCTTCACCGATGAAAAGCACTCTTAAGCGGAAGACGAAAAAGTTTCGCCAGCATAACGGTGCACGAATAGAGATTGTGACCAAACTAAGGGACGTTGATACTGCAATTGCCGACTATGAGAAGGTTTATAAAGCTAGCTGGAAAACTCCAGAGCCATACTCTCAGTTCATGCCCGGACTGATCCGCACCTGTGCAGAAGCGGGCTGGTTGCGATTGGGCATAGCTTCGGTCAATGGAGAACCCATTGCCGCACAGGTGTGGATCGTTAACGGTGAGGTCGCTTCAATTTACAAGCTTGCGTACGATGAACGTTTTGCCCAATTCTCTGCAGGTTCGATTCTGACTGCGCAGCTTATGGAATACGTACTCGACGAAGATCGTGTACGAGAAGTGGATTACCTAAGTGGTGACGACGACTATAAACAGACATGGATGTCGGACCGACGTGAACGGTGGGGTATCCTAGCGTTTAATCCCCGTAGTATGAGAGGACTTGCGCAGGCGACACTGCATGTAGGTGGACGTGGAGCAAAACACGCGCTTGTGCGACTCCTCGGGGAAAAACGTACCACTCGTTTCCCTACGCGTGCCTCCTTTTAAAGATGTCGCTAATAGTTAGTTTTTTATGCGAGACCCGTTCGTTCTTCTTCTGACCTTACTGTTTTCCGTAATGGCGATTAGTCGCCCAAGTGCGGGAGTACTTGCGTTTGTTTTTTATGGAATTTTTGGTCCCCATGGGTGGACTTGGGGAATTGCTCGGACATTCCCACATTCGCAAATGCTTGCGATAGCGACACTAGGTGGTTTCTTATTTACTAAAGACCGAGGAGCGTTGCCACGGCAGCGTGAAGTGATCTTGTTAGCGCTTCTGTGGGGTGTTTTCTTCATCACGACAGGTATTGCGTTTGAACCGATCGATGCAGTGCTAAAACTTAAGGAGATGTCAAAGATTCTGCTGATGGTTTTCCTCTCCTTGTCTCTGTTGAACGATGAGAAAAAACTTCACCTGCTTATGCGTGTTATTACTCTTACGCTAGGTTTCTACGGGTTAAAGGGAGGAATCTTTGCTTTTCGTACAGCAGGAAATGAAGTGATATACGGTCCGGAAGATACATTCTTAACCGCCAATAATGCTATTGGGCTAGCGTTAGCCATGAACCTGCCGCTTCTGGTGTATATGGCGAAGATTGAAACGAATGTCTATCTTAAACAACTGTATCGCGTGATGTTTGCGTTTTCCTATCCTGCCATTATTTGTACATTCTCTCGCGGGGCCTGGTTGGGCATGGTTGTTTCTACTGGTTTATTGGTACTCAAAAGCAAACGCAAATTTCTTGTGTGGACCGCGGTTGGGTTGTTTGTCATATCAAGCCCGGCGTGGCTTTCCATGGTGGCGTCACAACGGATGGCTGAGCGATACGACTCACTGGCAAATTACGAGAAGGATGAATCTGCTGAAAGCCGACAGTGGAATATGGCATTCTGTGCACGCGTAGGGTCGCTTCATCCTATATTTGGAGCGGGATTTAACTATTATTCGATTGAAGCGTATGAGGCCTTTTATCCAGAATTTTTGGAAAAGTATCCGGGAAAAGTATGGTCGTGTCACTCTATGTGGCTCACGGTGTGGGGAGAACATGGAATCGTCGGGACTGTTTTGTGGATGGGCTTGCTCGCTTCGTGTTTCTCAGGGTTACGCCAAATCCGTAAACTTGCCGCTCGCGATGAACGCGTGAGATGGGCTGTCCCTTATGCTGATATGCTGCAGATTGCTTTTTGGAGTTTCATGGTAAGTGGGACGTTTCTCGATGTGGCCTATTTTGAAGTGTATTACCAACTTATTGGGGCCGTCATTCTTCTGAAAGAGCGAGTGCGTGAGCGGCTGGCAGAACCTCAAGCCCAGCAGGATGAGATTTCAGCAATCCAGTACGACGTGCGACGCCCTGTGTATGCGCGGATGACCACAAGAGGAACGTTGGTAGGGAGAGGACATGGAGTCTGACCAGAAACGTCTCAAGATCCTTCATATCCTGGATCATAGTTTGCCGGTTCACAGCGGCTATGCCTTCCGCAGCCAGGCTATACTACGGGCTCAGCAACGGCGAGGTTGGGAAACAGCAGGGGTGACTTCGCCCAAACACTACGAAAGCTGGCAACAGCACGGGGCAGAGAGTGAGGAAGTTGGTGGGATACGCTATTATCGAACACGAGGGATACAAGGCTCCCCGCGCCCAGTAGAAAAGGAACTACGTGTTGTTCGCTCTCTTGCCTCGCGGATTCAAGCTGTAGCAAAGCAGGAACGGCCTCAGGTACTCCACGCGCACTCGCCAGTCCTTAATGCTCTCGCTGCACTCTGGGTTAGTCGTCGGCAAGGGATTCCCATTGTGTACGAAATTCGAGCACTGTGGGAAGATGCTGCCGTTGATCGAGGAGCCTACGGCCCTCAATCTTGGCAATATAAAATTGTGAGGGCGTTAGAAACGTGGGTGTGCAGACAAGTTGAAGAAGTGACGGTGTTGTGTCGTGGTATTCGTGACGAGTTGCGGTCGCGGGGAATTGCATCTGAAAAGCTGACCATTATTCCAAACGGCGTTGATGTAACAACATTTCGTCGCTGTGAATCAGATCGAGAGTTTGCTGAAGATTGGAACCTCTTGGGCAAGAAGGTTGTTGGATTTTTAGGATCGTTTTTTCGGTATGAGGGGCTGGACGTCCTTGTTAAGGCGATGGCGAGGTTAGCTGCGACCCGCTCTGATACCGTTCTTTTGCTCGTTGGCGGGGGAGAGGTAGAAAAAGACCTGCGTGCACAGGTTCGGGGTCTTGGTCTTGACCATCATGTTATTATGCCGGGGACAATTTCACCCGACCGTATTCCTGGAGTCTACGCTCTTGTGGATGTGCTGGCATTTCCTCGTCATGCAGTAAGACTAACGGAACTCGTTACTCCACTAAAGCCTCTTGAGGCCATGGCGATGGAGAAATTGGTTGTGGCCAGTGATGTCGGAGGACATCGAGAGCTAGTGGTAGATGGGAAGACCGGCCTTCTTTTTTCAGCAGGCGATGCAGAGGCCCTAGCCGCAGTTCTTGCGCGTGTCTTGGATGAACCGCATTTGTGTTATTCTCTGGCACAACAAGGAGCGGAATGGGTTCGTAAAGAGCGCACATGGGAAACCACTACAGCATGTTATTCGGATGTCTATGCGCGTGCAATAATGCGACTGAGAGGTTAACGATTTTCGCTCTGCGAATACGAGTAGGACGTGTCATCGGGAGACCCCTCATCCGGCGCTCCTGTGTGTCGCAAGATAGTAGGTTCACCTATGATTGTGATTTTCTGGATATGTCTTTGTGTCATTTTGTATGTCTACTTTGGATACCCGCTGATATTGGCTGCTCTTCAGCCTTGGGCACGCCCGACGTCCAGAGATGAAACGTTGCTGCCTCAGGTTTCGCTGGTTATTGCTGCCTATAACGAAGAAAAAGTGATACGAGACAAGCTCGATAATTCTCTTGCTCTCGACTATCCTGAAGATCGACGAGAAATTGTCGTCGCCTCAGATGGATCCACTGATGCAACAAACACTATTGTGAAAGACTACGCTGGTCGTGGGGTCATACTTCACGAAGTGATTCCCCGTGGTGGAAAGGCGAGGGCGCTGGGGCTGACAGTACCAAACACTCACGGAGACATTCTCGTCCTGTCGGATGCAAATACGATATACCGTCCCGATGCGTTGCGGAAGTTGGTCCGACATTTTGCCGATCCTACTGTGGGGGCTGTAAGCGGTGATGTTCGATTGATCGATGCTGGTGAATCACATGCTGAGTCCGAAGGTTTGTATTATCGTTATGAACGTTGGCTGCAGACAATGGAAAGCCGCGTTGGCTCCATCATTGGGGCGGATGGTGCTATGTATGCCGTACGTCGGGAACATTTTCGCTCCCCTTCTGCTGGTTTGATTCTAGACGATTTTGTGATTTCGATGAGTGTCGCGCGGCTAGGCTACCGTGTTTTATATGATCCTGAGGCCGTTGCTACAGAAGAGAGCACGCAAACGAGTCAGGAAGAGTTCCGTCGCAAAGTGCGCATTATCGCGGGTGGGATGCAAGCGCTTCAGCGTGGTGAGGGGCTTCCTCGCTGGCAGCAGCCACTGTTGTTGTTCTGTTATGTTTCCCATAAACTATTACGCTGGCTTGTTCCATGTTTTCTTGTTTTTCTATTTTTTGCTTCTATATGCTTGATGAACTCGCCTGTGTATTGGTTTGCGATGTATAGTCAACTCATCTTCTATGGAGTGGCTCTCCTATACGCGATTGGTTTTATGGGGATCCGCAGGCTGTCCGGTGGTGGTATCCCCTACTACTTTTGTTTGGTTAACGGGGCGGCGTTGCTCGGATTATGGAAAGGACTATTTGGGACGCAATCGGGAACGTGGCAACGGACAACCCGCTAACGGATGGGATCGATGACTGCGCGTGTGGGTCCATCTGAGGCAGGTGCCCTAGCGAAGGCTAAACAAGATGGCCCTAAAAGTGAGGAATGCTGACTTGGCTATCGACCGGGAAGTGCTTTTTTCTCTTTTGCAGCGGAACCTCAATGTCCCACCAGATCCTCAACGATATGCCTGGCTATATTACGACAATCCATGTGGTACCGCTTGGGCATGGATTATCTATGAGACGGATTCTCAAGAGGTAGTTGGATCAGCGTCGGTATTTCCTCGGGCGGTTTGGATAGAGGGGCAAGTACGGCGTTGTGGGCAGGTTAGCCATTTCTCCATTGATTCACGATACCGCAGTCTCGGACCAGCACTCTTGTTACAGCGCGCTACCTTCGAACCAGTGACAACTGGCGCATTAGATCTCTCCTACGATGCGCCGCCGCATGCGCAAGGCATGGCTACGTTTCAACGGTTGGGCATGCAAGAAAGTTGTTATTTGGACCGTTATGCGCGTCCGTTGCGTGTTAATCGTCGTTTGGAAAAATTCCTAGGACGGAACGTAGTCACCGCCTGTATAGCCGGACTTGCCAATCATCTTCTAGCTCTACGGCGCGGGCGAAATCCTGTTATGCACGGAGTGGAGGTGGCCGAGTTTGAGGAGCGATTCACTGAGGAGTTCTCCGTTTTGGATACTGTGTTAGGCCCGGTATTTCCTATACATGGACGGCGACGGGCTGAGGATCTCAACTGGAAATACCGAGACGACCCAAGCTATAACTATCGGGTGTGGACCGCACGTCGACGCGGAGAGCTTGTGGCTTTTGCGATTATAGCGATTGACGGCCATGAGGCTCGGATTGCGGATCTGTTCGGCTACGACGACTCTACACTGTGCTATTTGCTGGAAGAGATCGTAGACTTTGTGCACAAACATGGGTCTATTGAGACTATTCATGCATTGATCTCAGAATATGCTTCGCAAAGGGCCATTTTGGAGGCTGCGGACTTTCAGCAACGAGAAAGACCCATTCGTATCGTTGCCTATACCACGGAGAAATCAGGGTTATGGGCTACAATTGCTCAACCTCAGTATTGGTTCTTCACATACGGTGATTATACCACCTAACATCGCACTCGGACGCAACTGACTGTTCGGCTTTGGGTATTGTGTTAAGTATAAACTTAGCCGACTACTGCATCACCTGTAATGAAGTCGGAGGAGACGGGAGCCCAGTTGTAGGAGTAGGGGAAGCGGGAGGAATCGAGTCGCCAAGGCGGAACAAGTATGCATTACTAGATATTGAATTAACAACGATAATGGCGCCCAACGCGGGAACATAACTCCAGCGTTTATAAGTACCGTTTGCCATTGCAGTTGGCGCACCGGGGGCAGACACAGGTGTCCACTGGTTGGTATCGAGATTCAAAAGATACACTGTATCCCCGCCGTTCCACGCAACTATGCGATCAAGAACCGGATCGTAGGTCAGTCCTGGATAAGCGCTATTGATGATCGTATCGCCCCCGGTCGTGATCAATTTGTGAGTTTCATGGACGTTGCTGGGGCTAATATCAATAATGTAGGCTTCCTGATTCCCCATCATAACAAACTTTTTCCGATTTGGGTCAATGACGCCGGTCATGTGGTACGATGGTGCGTATACTGAACTTTCTTCAAACCGCTCATACGTATTACTGGAAAAATCATACGTATGAAGAAATTTTAGGTCGTATAAATACACTTTTTGCGTGTTTGGATCGTAGGCTGTAACAGTACCGGGTCCCCGCCGTGGGAGGGGGCCTTGCGGTATCATGCGCTCCCATTTGTTAGTGGTAAAGTCGAATGTCCAGGTATCCTGGCCGAATTCTCCTAAACCACATGCTAGCGATCCACCGAAGGCGAAGAGTCGATCTACATTGGCCATGTAGGCAATACCATCGTACGTATGCCGACTATTTGGTTGTGTTCCATCAACGATAGCATCTAGGCAGCCTAATCGAGACTGGGAATTCCAGACACAATTCGGAGTTTCTTCAGTGCACGAGTACGGTGCGGGAGGCAGACCGGGATCAGTGATGCGGTAGACCGAGAGGTTGTTAAGGTCGACAGCGTAGATTTCGTTGCCATAGTAGCCGTTATGGCCTCCTCCCCACACAATCAAACGATTTCTTTTGACATCTAATGCACCACTACTCCAATCGGCTGTTACCGCAGAACATCCTTCTGTTCCTCGAATTTCATCAAAGTTTGGACAAACGCTTCGCAGTTTAGTGTTGGGGATTTCAAACCATCCTGGCGTTGTCGACTGCGCATGCGATACCAAAGGGGTAAGAGGCAAGAGGAAGAAAACAAGGAAAACGAACATTGTAAAATCTTGTAACGATTTGATACTACACATAATAGAGCTTTCGTCGAGCCTTTTCTAGCGAGACGGGATTACGTCGCAAACGAGGAGCCTTTTATATCAACAAAAGACACCTCGCTAATTGTGTGACACTTTACCACTGTCCAACGACGGGTACGTCTCCTAACTGGCCAAACGGTCCGAGGCAAGAATCCACAAGACAGCCGTCAAATTTTCCGTTGCCGTTCAGGTCAAGTTGCCATAGACCTGTATTTGGAAAAAATACCCCAATTTTACTGATTCCATCGCCAGTCCAGTCTGCTGTGACCGGTGTTGCAGGTCCTTCCCCAAAGGGGCCGGCGCAGCGGTCGATACTACAGCCGTCAAAGCGACCATTCCCATTGTCGTCAAACCGCCATTTTCCTGTTACGGGATCAAAGGTGCCAATCCGCGTGACCCCGGCTCCTGACCAGTCGCCGCTCACTGGAAGCTCTCCCGGTGCACCGAAGGGCCCCAGGTGGGCATCGGTTGGAAATTGGTCCAACTGGCCGTTCCCGTTGATATCAAGAAACCATTGCCCTGTAATAGGACGAAAAACTCCAATCGTCATTGTTCGAGATCTTGTCTGCCAGTGCCCGACTACGGGGAGATCGTTGGCCTGACCAAACGGTCCACGACAGAGATCCAGCGTACAAGCATCCCAGATATTGTTGCCATTGCGATCTAAGTCCCAAAGTTGTGATTCTGCGTTAAATACTCCAAGGTTGGTTTTTCCTGTCCCGGTCCAATCTCCCACCAACGGGTAGTCACCTGCTACACCAAAGGTGGCGTGACAAGTGTCTTTGGCGCAGCCGTCAAACTTGCCATTGCTATTTGAGTCAATATACCAAATTGCTTCACTTGGACGAAAAACGGCGATATGGACTCGTATTAGTTGGTGCTGGGGAGTATCCGCGGACCGGGTATTCTTTTTAGCAGCGACTAGGGGGCTGGTGAGGACCGAATTAGATTTACGCCGTGGCGATGGGAAAGGAACTTGTGATGCTGTATTTGTCGTAGACGAAGTAGTTGTAGGATTTGTGAGTTGCGCAACTGAACAGGCCTCGTTAGAGAAAGAAGAATCGCCAGCGGCATTGAACGCTTGGACTCGATAGCAGTAGGTTATATCTGGCGTTATCTCGTTGTCGGTATAGGAGGTTACATTAGCTCCAACGACAACCAAGCGAACGAATGTGCCGGCAACACCGATTTTTCGTTCAATTTTGAATCCCTCCTCGTTCGTAGAGTTGTCGATCCATGAGAGCTGTTTTCCGGTAACTGTCGTCGTCGCTGGGATCCCACGAAGAGAAATTTCTGCCGCACTTGTATAGGGATAGCCGAGTCGTTCGGCCTTAGCGACGAACCGCACGTAGCGCCCCGTTTTACCAGGGAAGGACACTTCTTTGAGTGCTGCGGTCCCACTCCAGGTTCCGCTGATCACCGGTGCGCCCCAATTGGTTCCGTCGGAGCTGACATAAATGTCATAGGCAGTGACGGTTCCATTGAGGTTGCCGTCTTGTCGGGGCAAATAACGTACCCCCGTAATGGTGTAGGCACTGGTCAACTCCAGTGTAAGCTGATGGGGTAAGGGACTTGCTACGGGTTTCCACACAGTGTGCCAGAATGTGGTTGGTGAGTCGTCAACTACGTTAGCCGCTGCATAGGTTAGCGGCACTTCACTATCAACTTCTACGACGCGCAATTGACTTTGCGGGATGAGATCTGAGGATTGTTTAGCGAGAGTACCAAGGATATTGATTTCGGCCGCGCTGGTATAGTAGAGGGAGCCGGTGGCCTCAGCTGTGGCGACAAAGCGAACATAGCGACCAGTTTTGCCTGGAAAAGCGACCTCTTTTGACACTGCTGTGCCATTCCAAGTGCCGGTGGCTACTGGGGTACCCCAGGTGGTACCATTGGCACTTACGTAGATTTCATAAGCAGTGATAGTTCCTGAGGTCTTACCATCTTGTCGGGGTAAATAACGCAATCCGGTAACGGTATAGGCAGTGTTCAGATCGAGCGTGAGCTGATGGGGTAAAGGGCTACGGATTCCCCGCCATTCTGTGTGCCAGAACGTGAGAGGTGCACCATCAACGGCATTAGTGGCAACATACTTGGCAGCAGCTTCACTATCGACGGCTACCACATGTATTTGATCTTGGGGAATAAGTTGCGCCTCAGCGAAAGGTGCTGAGAGAAAATACGCGGTGATGGTGACGGAATACAGGAAGAAGAAAAACAGGGGGGAGGACGTCCTCCATTGCGCAGTATTCATGAAATCTCCTCAAAGCCGAATGCGAGCACAGCCTATGAGGAGGTCTGTGTTCGCTCGGCAACCCTGCGACCTTGTCCCTTTCCGGGGGATTTAGGCCAGTGGTTTTGCGTCCCATTCTTTCGAATGGTTTGCCTTTAACGAGCGGTTGACCAATGGTTCTTTGTTTTCTACGTTATTTTTTGTAGTTGATGTGTGCAATCTCCTTCAAGTTTTTCTGAAATTTTTCGGAAGAAACTTCCTTGTTGCTATCGCTACACTCGTATCGGCGAGGGCAAAAAATCTTTAGGCAGTTGGGTAACTCTTTTTTGTTATCTTCCGAATAATAAGAAAATGATTCTAAGAAGTATGTTATAATATTATTAACATCTAAAAAATCTGGTGCACCTTTTTCATCACGAATTTTTTGGCACCGTCAAACAAGTGTCAAGAGAGAATAGAAACATCGTCGTGGAGACCCCAACGACCTTGGGATCAACTCATTCAATGGTTACCTCTTCGGTAGAAGCATGGCGACAGCTTGCTATACCAGGAGTCATCTGTGTTTTCCTACTTGCGGGAATCTATGGCTCTATTCTGCCTGGGCTTTTCTCGGACTGGTGGACTGATCCAAATTACTCGCATGGATTTCTTGTTCCGTTGTTTAGTGGATATTGGGTGTGGCAACAAAAGAACACGCTGAAAACGGTGTCTCCATCGGGATCGTGGACTGGCCTCTTTGTGCTGCTGGTAGGCGTTGGAATCCTTATCCTTGGAGATGTAGGAGCAGAGGAGTTCCTCACGAGGAGTTCGCTGATTATCATCCTTGCTGGACTGGTTTTGTTACATCTTGGCACGCGAGTTTTGCGCCTCCTTTTTTTTCCCCTTATGTTTTTGTTCTTTATGATTCCGTTACCCATGATTCTTTTCAACGCTGTCGCTTTCCCTCTTCAAGGGTTCGCTGCGCGGAATGCCACAGCGGTACTGGACTTTATGGGGGTACCGGTTTTGCGGGACGGAAATGTTATTCATCTTAGCCATATCACACTAGGGGTCACCGAAGCCTGCAGCGGTATTCGTTCTCTGGTCTCACTTCTTGCCTTAGCTGTCGCCTGGGCCCATCTGACTTTACCGGGAACCTTGGCGCGGATGATGCTGATTGTGGCTGCGGTGCCAATTACCATTATTGCAAATGCTGGACGGGTGGTGATGACCGGTTTGATTGGGCAATGGTTTGGCGTCGACTACGCGCAGGGAGTATTTCACTCCTTGTCGGGATGGATAATCTTTCTTGTCGCTTTTGCTGGTCTCCTCGGGGTGTATCGTGTCCTTTTATTGCAAGGAATATCTCTCAAGCCGACAAAAACCTAATTATGAATACCTGGCTACGCATAGTTATCTCCGGCTGGATTTTGCTAACTACCGGGGCCTTTTTGCAGCTCCGTTCCTACGGCGAATCAGTGCCTATTCATAAGTCACTTGTCCAATTTCCGCAGACGATAGGGGTATGGCAAGGACAAGAAGATACGACCCTGGGAGAGGATGTACTCGCTATCCTGAAGCTGAATGACTATGTCATGCGACGTTATCGCGATCCTACGGGAACGAATGTGTGGCTGTATGTGGGATATTGGGATACGCAACGAAAAGGGGCGCAGATCCATTCGCCAAAGCACTGCTTACCTGGAGGTGGGTGGGAGCCCTTAGAGGCAAAACAGATTACCATACCCCTGTCCTCTCCTCCTGGCGAGATAGAAGTGAACAGGTACATTGTGCAGAAAGATCAGTATCAACAGGTTGTGATCTATTGGTATCAATCTCAAGGGCGAGTGGTAGCGAAGGAAATTGACGCGAAGTGGCAGCTGATCCGCAATGCGATGTTGCATAATCGTACGGATGGGGCGTTAGTCCGTCTCACCAGTCCAGTGACAGATAGCGTACAGACAACGTTTGCTCGCCAAGTGCAGTACGTACAAGCACTTTATCCATTGCTTGGTGAGTTTATTCCCCAGTAAAGTCAGGGAAGCATTGAGTGAGATGAGGAGGATGAATAAGCGTATGAAGAAAGATAGATTTGTCTGGTTGAGGACCTTAGTCGTGAGTGGAATGGTAGTAGTGACCGCTTGTACCCAATCGCCAGCGGAACAAAAAGCCAAGCATCTTAAGCGCGGAGATCAGTATTACAGTCAGCAGCGATACCGCGAAGCCGTAATTGAGTATCGCAACGTCTTGCGGCTTGAGGACACAAATGCTCACGCGATCCAGCGGCTAGGATTGGCTTATTATCAGTTGGGGGAATTGGGGCCATCGTTTCCTTTTCTGCTAAAGACGAAAGAACTGATTCCCGACGCTGTGGAGTCGCGACTGAAGCTGGGGACCATGTATCTTGCCGGAGGAAAAAAGAGTGAGGCACGTGATGAGGCAGCGTTTGTTCTTGAACAAGATCCGAAGAATCTTGACGCGCTTCTGTTGTGGGCAGGTGCTGCCGGAACACCAGAGGAAGTGAATGAAGCCATAGCACGGCTAGAAGGGGTAGAAGCCGAGTTCGGAGAGAATGCGAAACCATATCTCGCGCTTGGTGCTTTGTACTTGCGGAATCAAGCACTTGAGAAGGCAGAGGGAGCGTTCAAGAAGGCTGTGACTGCTGAACCCAACTCAATTGAAGCACACACTTTGTTGGGGAATTTCTATTTGGCGCGAAAAGATACGACGAATGCCGAGCAGGAATTTCAGGCGGCTGCGGCAATTGCGCCAGCCGGTTCACCTGCTCGAGTAACACTGGCAGACTTCTATCTCATGCTCAATCGAGTTGATGTCGCGAAAAAAGTATTGAGCGAAATTACCACACAAGCCCCGGAGTTCCTCCCCGCATGGCGACGGCGTGCGCAAATTGCGCTGGCTGAGAAAAATTACGAAGAAAGCTTGAAGGCCGTTGAAACGGTCCTCAAAGAAAATCCCGATGACGTTGATGGGCATCTCATCCGGGGGCAGATTAATTTGGCTAAGCAGGAAACTACGGCAGCGATAGAAGAGTTCCAGCGAGTGCTTCGTCTTGAATCCAAATCTGTCCCTGCGCGATATCAGCTGGCGCTGGCGTATCTACAACTCGGAAACGTTGAGCAGGCGAAGATGGAGCTCCAAGATGCACGCACAAACGCCCCGGGATTTGTTGATGCTCGTCTACTACTAGCAGAATTGAATATCCGGACTAGAAATATCGATCCTGCTGTAGATGACTTAGAGGAATTGCTTGAAACTAACGCGAAAATTCCGAGGGCCTACGTATTGTTAGGTGCTGCGTACCTGACCAAAAAAGATCCTGTCAAAGCAACGGAAACCTATCGACAGTTCATCCAGCTTGTCCCCAAGAATCCGCGAGGACCGTATCTTGTCGGCTTGGGGCTCCGTGCCCAGGGGAAAGTGGCCGATGCTCGTGCTGCATTTACAAAAGCACTGGAAATGGCTCCTGAGTTTGTTGAGCCGCTGGGAATGCTTGTTGCCCTCGACTTGGGAGAAAAACGTTCTGAGGAGGCGCTTGCCCGAGTCAGGAAGCAGATTGATTTGGTGCCGGACTCTGCTGGATTACACATGCTCTTGGGAAATGTCCATTTGGCGCGTGGAGAGGGGGATGCAGCGGAGGCTGCGTATGAGAAGGTTATTGAGTTGAAACCCGATTTTTTTGATCCATATTTCGCTCTTGGCAGCTTGTATGCTCGGACAAAGCGTTACGATGACGCGTTGGAAAAGCTCGATCGAGCAAAACAGGTGAATTCGCAAAATATCGGTGCTTACATGTTGTCTGGTATGATTCATGAGATGCGAGGTGATATTCCCAAGGCTCAATCGGCCTATGAGCAGATTTTAGATATAAATCCACGATTTGGTCCAGCAGCAAATAATCTTGCTTATCTGTATTCCGAGCACGGGGGGGACAAAGAACGGGCTTTACAACTTGCACAGACCGCGAAAGAAGTCATGCCAGAAGACCCGCGCGTTTCGGATACACTGGGATGGATTCTTTATAAGCGCGGGGTGTATGAACGTGCTCTGTCTTTGCTACAAGAAAGTGTTGAAAAAATGGCAAACAGTGCAGAAGTGCAATACCATTTGGGAATGGCGTACTATAAAACTGGAAATCCAACAGCGGCCAAAGAAGCTTTGTCGAAAGCACTGCAAATCAAAGACTCTTTTGCCGGAGCAGAAGAAGCGAAGCAGGTGCTTGTTGAACTGCCGTGAGCATTTGTTCCTGGTCTCTAACGCAAGACTACAGGAGTGACTAGCGCGCGCGTCAAGTGTTTATGACTCTCGCAGTTCTCCTCCTCTTTAGCGGGGCTCTCATTTGTAGCGGTCTTGCCGTCGCGATGCTGCTAAAAGACCCACGTGGATTTGCCACCCGTAGCTTTGCCGCTGGCATGGTGGGGCTCGCAGCCGAAGCGGTACTAAATGCCTTGAGTATTGGGGCAGAAGACTATGCCGCTGTGGTGTATTGGCAGCAACGCCGATTGCTTGCTGCGGCGATACTCCCTGGTGTGTGGTTGTTGTTTAGCTTGAGTTTTGCCCGGAGCAACTATACAGATTTTCTCCGAGCCTGGCGCGGAGGGATTGTTGTTAGCTTCGCGGCTCCTTTGGTGCCTATTCTGATAGAATTTCACACTCTGTTTGTTGATCTTCCCCTTCGCGATGTTTCCTCGCGCTGGGCTCTTGGGGTTGGTTGGCCAGGAATTGCTTTTTTTGCTCTCTTTTTGCTGGGTGCTGCGTGTGTCTTAATGAATCTCGAGCGAACACTGCGTGCGGCCACTGGTACGATTAGATGGAATATCAAGTTTATGGTTCTTGGAGTGGGAAGTCTCTTTGCGGTACGAGTGTACACCAGCAGCCAGACTCTGCTCTTTGCCACAGTGACGACCGCCCTTGAGACCATCAATGGTGGAGCACTCTTGGTCGCGTCGCTCCTGATTGCCCAGGCTCTTATCCGATTGCGGGTGATACATGTCGATTTGTATCTTTCACAAACTGCCCTTTATCACTCGCTTACTATTCTTGCGATTGGCGGTTATTTACTCGTTGTTGGGCTTCTGGCTAAGGTCGTGAAAGCGGTTGGTGGACACTGGGTCTTCCCGCTCGAAGCGCTGTTCCTGTTCCTTGCTTTTTTGCTCTTAGTGCTGTTCTGGATGTCGGATGAATGGCGGCAAAGGATGAGACTGTTTGTTAGTAGAAATTTTCAACGCCCCCTATATGACTATCGAAAAGAATGGTTGGGGTTCACCCAACGGACGACATCACTCCTTGATAGCAAAGACCTCTGTGATGCGATAGTGAAGATGATGTCTGAGACGTTTGGGGTTTCTTGTGTGACGATATGGTTGCTTGACGAGACTAAAGAGCGTTTTCTTTTTGGTGGCTCAACGGTTTTCCCTTTCGCGCACGCACGTGATTTGAAAATCGCGAATCAAGGCGGGGAATCCGTAATTAGGATTATGCGTGGCCAATACTTTCCTGTTGACTTCGATGAGACTCTCGATGATTGGGCTGGGGAGTTTTGTCGAACGCATAGAGAGTGTCTTAGAGAAGCTCACATCCGGTACTGTGTTCCATTGGTAGCTGGTCGTGAACTCTTGGGAATTTTGACTCTCAATGAAAGAGTGACGCGAGAGGCGCTTTCGGTTGAAGATAGGGACTTGCTCAAGACCGTGGCTGATCAGGCGGCTGCAAGCCTGCTGAATCTGCAACTTTCTCGACAGTTATTGAAGGCAAAGGAATTAGAAGCGTTTCAGACGCTTTCAACGTTCTTTATTCACGATTTGAAGAATCTTGCTTCAACATTGTCGCTAACGGTACAAAATTTGCCTTTGTATTTTGATGATCCAGACTTTCGTGATGATGCCTTGCGCGTTATCGCGAATAGCGTGCAGAAAATGAATTCGATGTGTAATCGGTTGTCAACTCTGACAAAGGGCCTAGATCTTCAGCCCGAATCTGTTGATTTGAATGCCATTATTATAGCAACACTTGCTGAACTCAATGGTGCGATGAATCTTCCTGTTTCCCGGAATTTTCAATCTCTTCCACGGCTACAGCTCGATCCTGAACAAGTGCAAAAGGTTTTGGTTAATCTGTTGTTGAATGCGAATGATGCAACTGGACCGGCTGGCACCGTTACGGTCTCGACAGAGCACCGGAATGGTTGGGTAGTGATGACCGTGCAGGATACCGGAGTTGGGATGTCGAGGGACTTTGTGGAGCGTTCGCTGTTTGCACCGTTTCAGACGACTAAAAGTCAAGGATTAGGTATTGGCCTTTTTCAGAGTAAAAAGATTATAGAAGCTCATAAGGGACGCATCGAAGTTGACAGTGAACCTGGGAAAGGAACCGTATTTCGGGTACTTTTTCCTGTGATGGCGTAGAGACGCGCAAGGAAATTCCGATAGCATTAGATGTTTCTCTGAAGGAGCAAGATATCCTATGGACCAGTATGTTACCGCTCATATCGATTCTGTTCCCGCAAAGGCGAAACTCCTCATTGTTGATGATGATGAAAACATTCGTACACAAATGAAATGGGCCCTTGCCCGAGATTATACCGTCATACTGGCCGAGGATCGCCCATCGGCCCTAGAGATGGTGAGAAAAGAGTCTCCCGTGGTGGTAACCCTTGACCTGGGGTTACCACCACATCCAGGAAACATTGAGGAAGGATTACGCACTTTGGCGGGAATGTTGGAATACAATCCTTCAATTAAAGTGATTGTGATTACTGGCCAAACTGAACGACAAAATGCTGTGCAGGCGATTGGACAAGGGGCCTATGACTTCCTCTGCAAACCCATTGACGTGGAAGACCTTCGCGGAATCCTGCGACGGGCATTTTACGTTTCCCAGCTTGAGCAAGAAAACCGGCATTCGCAACAATATGCGCCGGGCGACGTGTTGGAGGGGATGATTGGCACAAGTGCGCAAATGCACGAGGTCTTTGTGGCTATTCGTCGCGTAGCTGCAACTGATGCGTCGGTGTTGATTGTTGGCGAGAGTGGGACTGGTAAAGAGTTGGCAGCACGAGCAATCCATCGCTTGAGTGGTCGCGCGAACGGACCGTTTGTTGCCATCAATTGCGGTGCAATTCCGGAAAATCTTCTGGAAAGTGAACTTTTCGGGCATGAAAAAGGAGCGTTCACGAATGCGCACACTCAACGCAAGGGGCGCGTAGAAGGTGCACAAAATGGAACGCTATTTCTCGATGAGGTTGGAGAACTGCCATTACAATTACAGGTAAAGCTCCTGCGGTTTTTGCAGGAACGGGTCATTGAACGTATTGGTGGCCGCGGTGAAATAGCCATAGACACACGAGTATTAGCCGCGACGAATGCTGACCTCGATAAAGCCATGAAAGCCGGACGGTTTCGTGAAGATTTGTACTACCGCCTTGGAGTGGTCGTTTTGGCTATTCCACCGCTACGCGAACGAGGTGGTGACATTCTGCGGCTTGCCACACTGTTTCTTGACCGTTATTCAGCTGAGAATAAAAAGAAAGCTGCAAAACTGAGTCAGTCTGCTATTCAGGCGTTAGAAAATCATACTTGGCCGGGCAATGTCCGAGAATTGGAAAATCGAATAAAGCGGGCTGTGATTATGGCAGATGGGAATCAGATTTTTGCGTCACATCTTGAACTGAATGAACCTGAGGAACTCTCGCCTGGAAAGCGATTGAAGGATGCCCGTGAAGCAGTTGAACGAGAGATGGTTCAGCGTGCTTTGGTCCGGAATAAGAATAATCTTACACAAGCTGCTGCAGAATTAGGGATTAGTCGCCCGACTCTATACGAGCTTATGAATAAACTTGGGATAGAGAAGAGCTAAGCGGGTGCCGTCGCAGGCTGGCGTCTGAAAATTTTACGGTGCATTGACGAGGTTGCATCTAACATTTTTCATGGCGTAGTTAAATTTCTCCTTCTTGATTCCTTCTTTTTGTTTGTTTCTTTGTGGCGGTCGCACTGTCCCTGCGGCTGTCGTCGGAAATTTTAACATTATCGGTGAGGGAGTTTGTTAGGGGTTTTGCCGATCTTTCGTCGCATTTGGTGCAGAGTTTTGCACGAGGCACAAGAAGTCGCCTTATTCTTATCCACTCATGGCTGTCGAAGAGTTTTACAGGTGTGAAGCACCGCAGATCGCCTGTGCGTAGAGGGGTAGAGTCTAACGGAAAGCAACTAATTAAAAAATCAGGAAAAATATAAAAAACTAGTGCTTCTGCGCTATAGAAAGATAGCTGGCGTGGCTTTTGCTCTTTCCTTACTTCTATCAATTGGATCCCACGAGCGAGAAAGGAGTTTTTATGTTTGGGAGAGAAAACCTGCTGAAGAGTCTTGGAAGTGTTGCTGTTACGATTGCCCTCGGGTTGTTCTCCGCCACAGCAGCGAAGGCGTTGACGATTGATTTCGAAAGCGGTGACGCGATTAGTTCTGGCACTGTTGTCGTTAATAGTGCAAATGTTTCGGGAAGTGGAATTGCTGTAGATCTTTTGCGTATTATTGGTTCGTCCTCGATTGACGGTCTCTATGATACAGTAGGGCCAGTTAATCTGCCCAGTGATCCTGAAAGTGGAGATAGCGCTGAGTTAAGTTTCAATACCGATCCCAACAATAATTTTATTCAGGTCTTTGGTGCAATTCCGTCGTTAGGAATTAACAGCAATGTTGTGCTTCTCCAGGGTACAATTTCTTCTTTCAGTATTATCCCTAACTTCCAGGCGATTGCAGTTTTTGCTTCGGGAAGCGACACGAAAAATCCCGAATTACTGAGAGTTCTTGGTGTTGACCCAGAGACTCCATTTGAGTTCTTTGGATTTACTTTAGCGCTCGAGAATGTTCAGCAACCAGGGACATTCACCGCGATCAGCACAGATATTGCCAATACCGCAACTCCAGAACCAGGATCGGTACTTCTTCTTGGTTCCGGTCTTGTTGGGCTCGCTTTTGTAGTGCGTCGCAAAAAGGTTGCGCCCCTATCCTAATAGAGTTAGGCTGCATGCAATGGGGATGGAAGTTCTTCTATCCCCATTGCCCTTGGGCGGTGGGGGATCTGCCCACATGTACATGAACGATTCGCATTAATTGGGGGTTTTGCGCTAGAGTAGAGGGAAATGCTGAGAGAGTAAGATGAAACGTTATGAGTGAGCGCGTTTTTCCGAGGTGTGTGTTATTTGGTGGTTCGGGTTTCATTGGGACACATTTGGCGGGACATTTGTTAGCAAGCGGGAAGGCAGAAGAAGTTTGGTTAGCGGACTTTCGTCCGACTGCTATGACAACCTGGCCTCGTCAATTGCAAGAAGCCCAGATCCGTGGACGCGTACATTGTGTAACGATAGATGTTCGTCGGTCAATTGTTCATGCTGATCTCCCCCAGCACGTTGATCTGATTGTCAATCTTGCTGCAGTCCATCGTGAACCTGGGCATGAGCCGGAAGAATACTTTGCCACTAATCTCCCTGGGGCGGAAAATATTTGTACGTGGGCGGAGGGAATTGGATGTCAGACCATCATTTTCACGAGTAGTATTGCGCCATACGGACCAACGGAAGAAGAAAAAGATGAGACTTCGTTACCGGTACCTATTTCCCCGTATGGTGCCTCGAAACTTGTAGCGGAAAAAATTCACCTAAGCTGGCAACGCGCGGAGCAGGGACGACAACTCCTTATTGTTCGTCCAGGGGTAGTATTTGGACCAGGGGAGGGGGGAAACGTTACTCGTATGATTCGGGCAGTATGCGGGCGATATTTCTTCTACATGGGAAACCGGCAAACACGGAAAGCCGGTGGCTATGTGAAGGAGCTATGTTACGCGCTCACATGGATGCTCCAGTGGCAGCAGAACAATAATGTTCTCATGGCCTTGTTCAATTTCTCTATGGACCCTGCTCCGACCATGGAAGAATACGTGCAGGCAATTTGTTGTGTTGCTAACATACAACGCTTTGTTCCGAACATTCCGTATCCTTTATTGTTAAGTCTGTCTTATCCCATTGAAGCACTGAGCCGTCCGTTAGCAATTCACCAGCCCATTAACCCTGTACGGATTCGTAAGCTTATACGCTCTACGAATGTCATTCCGCGATTTTTACGGTCTCATGGGTATAGTTACCAATACACCTTAGAACAAGCGTTGCGCGACTGGTTGCAGGAACGCCCAGAAGAGTGGCGTTAAATATTCAGAACGGTGTCGTGATATTTGACAATTTTATGCTGTTCATAAAAGCCTGATAAATAAGATTTTCTCTGTTTGCTGTTGAAAAAAACAAACCCCCCCTGTCGGTATATTTTACGCTTTTGCGTGCGTCTCATAGATCTTCTCTTTCAATACAAAAAGTTCTGCATTCCAAGGGATCGTTTTTTTTATGATTTCGATAACTTGCCAAGACAAGATGGTATTTGGCGCCTTTTTTGCTCAGAAAAAAATAAAGAAAGTGAGGGGTATCTTATGCATCTCAGTCATCTTGCCCGCTTCTTATTAATCGCCTTGATACTTTTCGTGAGTAATCCCGCGACAATCCATGCTTTTTCGATTCTAGATACTGGGAATGTGTCAGGGGGAAATCCTGGTGGACAGACTATCTATGCAGTTACGGAGTTAAAGCAAGGTGATACATTTGCTTTGACTTGGCTGGGATTTGCTGGGATTGGCATTGACGGTATCGTTTCTATTAATTCCCTGAGTTCGAACACCGCTAACATTAAGGTAAACTTGAACAACAACAGCGATCCGATAGGAGTTCAAGGGGACCCGCGCATTACTAGTTTTGGACTGTCGGTCGGGTCGTTTCTTGGTTTTAACGTCGGCACCGCCGGTCAATTTCTTGATTTATTCGACGATAGTAATTTTCCTGGTTTTCAGGATGTTGTGGTGTGCGCTAGCTCTGGGAACAACTGTGCAGGAGGAGGTAATGGAGGGATCGACGTTGGTTTTTCTGACTCTTTTATTTTTTCACTTAGTGGGAACTTTGGAGTAACTCCTCTTTTAACCCTAAATGATTTTGCGATCAAAGTTCAGGGTGGTCCGAATGGCCAATCCTTCGAACTGGCTGGAACTCCTAGAGATCCTGGGACACCGATACCCGAACCGTCGTCGTTGCTTTTGTTGGGAAGTGGTATCGTAGGTTTGGCTATGTGGCGAAGGAGACAATAAAAAAAACTATTGTGCAATTTCCCTTTTATTCCTCCTTCCTACATGTAGAAACACAGAGTGTGGACCAGGAAAGCGCCCTGGTCCGTTTTTTCTCGATTATAGCATGTCCTGTTGTCTGCTATTTTTTTCACCCGACAAAGGAACATCCCTTCCTGCGTTTACCGTCCTTTCGGTAAACCGAGCACCCGTTCTGCTAAAATGTTGCGTTGAATCTCAGAGGTGCCACCTTCGATTGAATTCGCTAGCGCCCGCAGAAAGCCGTATTGCCAATAAGCATTCTTTGCTACCCGCCCTTCTCCTTGGTAGAGTTGCCCATGCATTCCTTGCATGTCGACAGCGAGCCGTTGCAATGATTGGTTTGATTCTGCCCATTGTAATTTGGGGATCGAACCTTCAGGTCCGGGCGATTGCCCACGTATTAATCGCGTGAGGGCACGGTAATTATTCAGCTTGAGTAATTCTGTCTCAATATAGGCTTGAGCCATGCGTTGGCGGATCATGGGGTCGGCGAGCACAGGGTGCCCGGATCGAGTAATCTTGTGTGCGGTAGCCAGCAAGTCCTTATAATGACGCTTCTGTGCGAAAGTAAAGAAAAAACCAAGTCCCTGACGTTCAAACATCAGCGACGTAATAATTACCCGCCAACCGTGATCTTTCTCTCCCAAGAGGTTGTGTTTGGGAACTTTGACTTCTTCAAAGTAGACTTCGTTAAATTCGCTGTCTCCGGTGAGGGTTCTGAGAGGTTTAACGGTAATCCCAGGGGTCTTCATATTAACTAGTAGACACGATAGACCTTGATGTTTGGGAACGTCCGGATTCGTTCGTACCAGGAGCAAGCACCAATCAGCATAAAATGCCAAACTGGTCCACACTTTTTGTCCGGTAATGATGAAATAATCTCCTTGTTCAATCGCACGGGTTTTTAACGAGGCAAGATCCGACCCTGAATTCGGTTCGGAGTAGCCTTGGCTCCAAATTTCATCTCCGCTCAAAATGTTCGCGAGGTGTGCGCGCTTCTGTGCTTCATTTCCGTGGACAATAATCGTCGGTCCCACAATTTCTAAGCCGAGGACATTGAGCAGTTGTGGCGCCTTGTGGGCTGCCATTTCCTCGTCGAAAATCATGCGTTCAATAAGTGAAGCTCCTCGTCCACCATATTCCTTCGGCCAGGAAATCCCGGTCCATCCACCTTCAAAAACCTGGCGTTGCCAACGTTTGAGGAACTCCAAATCTTGTGCCGCGGCTTGTGGTTGGAGATGGTGGAGTTGTGTTGCTTCTGGAGGGACATTCACACGTAACCAGGTACGCAGGTCGTCACGGAAGGTTTCTTGTTCAGGCGTGAACGAAAAATCCATAGATAGCCTCCTTACTAACTATCCCAACTTTACGTGTTGGCTGAGAGCATCTTTTTGATGAGGGTATTGACAAGTTGGGGGTTCGCCTTGCCTTGGGTTGCCTTCATAATCTGACCAACGAAAAACGCCATAAGCTTTTCTCGGCCAGCTTTATACTCAGCAACTTTCTCTGGGTTTTCCGCGAGAACCTGTCGAACCTGCTCCTGTAGTGTTGTTTCGTCACTGACTTGCGCGAGTCCCTGCTCGGTAACAATTGTGTCAGGAGCCTTTCCACTACTTCGCATTATGTCAAACACGGTCTTGGCAATTTTGCCGCTAATTTTTCCTTCGTCAACTAAGCGGATGAGGAGACCAAGATGTTCGGGAGGGCAGGGCCAAGCCGTAATTTTCAGCCCCGAATCGGCCTTCTCCTCTTTGAGAATTCGTAGCACACTTTCCATCACCCAGTTGCTGATTGATTTTGCGGCTTGTGGGTAGCTGTGGACGGCTGCCTCGTAGTAATCCGCGATGTCTCTGCGAGCGGTCAAAACCTCAGCGTCGTAAAGGGGTAAGCCATAAACAGAAATAAAACGCTCACGCCGCGCCTTCGGTAATTCAGGAAGAGTCTGTTTTACTGCATCAATCCATTCTTGATCGATATTCAGAGGGAGAAGGTCTGGGTCGGGAAAATAGCGGTAATCATGTGCCGACTCTTTACTTCGCATTGAACGCGTGATTTCATGGGCCGTGTCCCACAGTCGTGTTTCTTGAATAATGTGACCGCCAGACTTAACGATCTCCTGCTGTCGTTGTATTTCATATTGGATGGCTTTCTCGACGGCGCGAAATGAATTCATGTTTTTCACTTCGACTTTCGTACCGAAGGGGATTGACCCACGGGGGCGGATAGAAATATTCGCATCGCAGCGCAGGCTCCCTTCTTCCATATTCCCATCACAGATCTCTATGTATTGTAGGATGGTGCGTAAATTGCGTAGATAGGTGCTTGCTTCTTCCGGGGAGCGGAGATCTGGTTCACTCACGATCTCTAGCAATGGGACTCCCGCCCGGTTTAAGTCGACAAAACTACTGTTGCTCCAGGGATCGTGGACGGTTTTCCCTGCATCTTCTTCCATATGGATGCGGGTCAAACCTATGCGCTGGTGATGACCTTCAATGTTGATATCGACATAACCGTGCTCTGCAATGGGCAATTCATACATGCTGATCTGATAGCCCTTCGGTAGGTCAGGGTAAAAGTAATTCTTTCGCGCCCAGCAACTCAGCGGTGCGATCTGGCAATGCGTAGAAAGGGCCGCACGCAACGCGAAGTCGACAACGCGACGGTTCAGAACGGGTAAAACCCCTGGCATCCCGATGCACACTGGGCATGTATTGGCATTGGGAGGCGCACCAAATTGAGTAGAACAGCCACAGAAAATTTTTGAGGCGGTTAATAGCTGTGCATGGACCTCTAAGCCGATCACTGCTTCGTATTGCATGATTCTTATAGTGTGGGGCGTTGAGTATGCCACGGATGTCCTTGCTCATAAACGTAGGCTGTCCGCAGCAAGGTTGGTTCATCGAATGGTTTGCCAATGATTTGCAAACCAATTGGTAATTTTTGCGAATCAAACCCACAAGGGAGAGATATGCTTGGCAATCCGGCAAGATTTACGGCGATCGTGAAGATATCTGAAAGATACATCTTAAGCGGCTCTCGTGTACGTTCTCCGATGGCAAAGGCTGTGGTTGGAGCAACTGGGGTAATAAGTACATCACACTGCTCAAAAGCGTTGAGAAAATCTTGACGAATCAGTGTCCTGACCTTTTGCGCTTTTAGATAATACGCCTCATAGTATCCTGCTGAGAGCACGTAGGTGCCCAACATAATGCGTCGCTTAACTTCCGCTCCGAATCCGTAGGCACGAGTCTCTTGATACATAGCTACGAGATCCTGAGGATGAGGCGTCCGATAGCCGTACCGTACCCCATCATAACGGGCGAGATTAGAACTTGCCTCTGCAGTGGCCACGAGATAGTATGACGCCACAGCATATTCAGTATGTGGCAGGGACACCGATACGGTTTCTGCGCCAAGCGTCCGGAGATACTCGATCGCAGTACGGACAGCAGATTCCACTTCCGGTGCAATGCCCTCAACAAAGTATTCTTGTGGGATCCCTATCCGGAGAGTGTGAACCCCGTGGGACAAAGATGCGTGGCAGTCTGGGACTGGAGAGTTGATCGACGTCGAATCGCGAGGATCATGCCCGGCAATCGTCTCAAAAAGTATCGCACAATCTGTCACATCTTTTGTGAGCGGGCCGACCTGATCGAGGGAAGAGGCATACGCGACAACGCCATAGCGACTCACGCGACCGTAGGTAGGTTTCAGGCCCACGACGCCACAAAAGGCCGCCGGCAGTCGAATTGACCCGCCGGTATCCGTCCCTAACGTTGCCAGCGCTTGCTGCGCAGCGACGGCCGTGGCTGACCCACCCGACGACCCTCCTGGGACCCGATTCGTATTCCAGGGATTCAGGCTCGGGAAAAAAGCTGAATTCTCATTGGATGAGCCCATGGCAAATTCATCACAGTTCAATTTGCCAATAATAACTGCGCCTGCGTCCCTAAGTTTTTGGACAACGGTGGCATCATAGGGGGGAACAAACTCTTCAAGCATTCTCGAACCGGCGGTGGACCGAATACCTGCCGTCAAAATCACGTCTTTTATGGCAACTGGTATACCGCATAGAGGTGATTGTAGACTTGTCCCAGCCAGCAATCGATCTGCTGCTTCAGCTTGAGCATAAGCCTGCTCAGGACAGACGGTCAGATACGAATGAATAGTTGAGTCGGTCTTCTCAATTCTTTCAAGAATGGCCTGAGTCACGTCACGCGCACTGACTACACGTTGACGAAGAAGGTCCATGAGTTCATGGATGGTCAGCTGGAAGAGTTCCATAATTAGTCAATAACCTTGGGAACTTTGAAGAAGTTGGCCTCACACGTTGGCGCGGATTTGAGCAGTTCCTCCGGACGAGGGCTGTTCATTATGATATCTTCACGCAAGATCGGCATACTACTGAGAGCGTGGGTTGCGGGCTCAATCTCATCAGTTGTGAGATCGTTTAATTTTTCGGCATAGGTAAGTATTTGCAGAAAGTGTTCTACCATGTTCTCTTGTTCTTTCTCACTGAGCGAAAGGCGGGCCAAGAATGCAATCTGAACAACATCTTTTTTTGTTATCTGAGGCATAAGGACGGTTCCCGAAAGTGTTAGCCAAACAGCCTTTGAGTGTGACATAGAGTATCAAATGTTGCAACGGAAGGAAGAAATACATGCAGCAAGAACGTCTTGGCTATATATTGGCTGTAGAAAAGAAAACCCCCTGATAGGGGAAAGGGCAAACGCGCCTACTTGCAAAAGACGAATGAAACCAACAATTTGCTGACTTTATCTGTTTTGCGTGTTGCTCGGTAACTAGCTGTATATGCACGGCTTTTCAATTTTGCTGTTTTGCCCTTAATAGAGGGATAAGCTGAGGTGTGATTTTCACATGAAATCTTATGATGCACGACGAGATCTCGGTCAACGCGGGGAACGCGCGGCCGAGGATTTTCTCCGTAATCAAGGGTATCTCGTAATCGCAAAGAATTACCGTTCTCCCTATGGAGAAATCGATCTTATTGCTTTTGACCGTCAAACGATAGTGTTTGTTGAGGTACGGACGCAGAGCGGAGAAAAATTTGGTGATCCTGTAGCCTCGGTGAATTGGCGGAAACAAAAGCAGATTGCTAGAACAGCGCTATATTACTTAATGCGGCATGGGGCTATGCAAGACAGAGAAGCTCGATTTGATGTTGTAGGTATTCGGTGGGGCAAAGATGGGGAGCAATTTGTGTCTCACATTAAGGAAGCTTTTGAATTACCTTGGTCGTAGTGGTGGATATAGGCTTGTGTGCGTAAAAATTTATTAATTTTTGAGTATACTCAAAAATTAATATTCAAAAATAATACAAGAAAACAATCTTTATTTTTAATGAAAGACTGTAAAAATATAGCAAGAAAGAAGTCAGAAAATTAATTTTTGAGTATACTCAAAAATTAATTTTAATTAAGAACAAGAGTAACCAAGCACAGGTTACATAAAGAACTCAATCATATATTTAACCTAATAAACATTATCGGACTCAAATAAAACACAGGGAGAGTTTCTTAATCTTTCCTTCTTTATTTCCGCACCTTTTCGATGAATAACTCTGTTAGTGGATGGGTTTCTGAAATCTTAGCCGCTTTTTCATAATAAGACTGAGAAGACTCCGTATTTCTCGCGGATCCCAAAGCATAAGCAGAGCTTGCAAAAGCCTCTACTTTCAACGGACCTTCCATCTGGGCGGATTTTTCATAGTTGCTAATTGCCATGTCCATGTTCCCTTCTTTTTCTCCCCGTCCAGCAACCTTAAGAAAAAGAATTTGTCGCAAATACGCATCACTCCCTTCGGACACGGCCACTTCGCTTCCTTGCGAATATATTCGGAGAGCCTCCTCATCTTTCCCGACACCCATATATGCATCACCAAGATGAATATAGGTTAGCAACTTTTCAGGGCCACTGACGGGTCCCCTATTCGCGCGCTGCAAATAGTCAATTGCCTTATTAAATTCTCTATTTTGTAAGGCAACAATCCCCTGGCGTAATGCTTCCACAGCATTGCTATGTTGGTATCGCCAATAAAGCAAAACACACAGGACCAACAACGCGATACCAAGTCCGAATACGAGCAGCGCAAATCTTTCTTGTACCCACCGATTAATCGATTGCCGAAGATAATCAACCTCAAGCGAGAACACTTGATCTGAAAACGTGGACAATCTTTGAGCGGCTTTAGACATACATCAACACTTCGACTAATGGTTAACAAACATACACAGTCCAATACACTGTTACATTTTGTACTTGAAATCGTCTGGGGACATTTTCTCAAGTATCTCTGCCCACTTATCTCGTGAAACATTAGAGAGGTTTTGCTCTTGTGGTTCTTCCATTTTTTGCTGCAATGTACTCGAAGCTTCCAAAACTTTCTTCGCTACAAAAATGGGACTCTTCGTTCGTAACGCCAGAGAAATTGCGTCACTTGGTCGTGAATCAATTGCAACGCTTTTGCCTCCTGCTTCTAAACATACTACCGCATAATAGGTACTATCTCGCAGGTCGGTCACTTCAATGGCCTCCACGCTCCCACCTAATGTATCAATAATACTTCGTAAGAGATCGTGAGTCATAGGCCTAGCCATCTTGATTCCTTCTAGCTCGGTCGCCATAGCCGTAGCTTCCATCAATCCGATCCAAATAGGCAAATTCAGCTTATTGTCTGAATCTTTCAAGATGACAATGGGCGTCTTTGTTACTGGATCTAACGTCAGTCCCCCGACGCGCATTTCAATGAATTCTTCCCGTGACATATCACCCCCTCGATGATGGGTTAGCTGGAAATTTTACCACCACATGAGGGCCCGTCAATGCAGCGCCCTGCCATTCAGGCCGTTACGAGTTTATCTATCACTCGATACAATTGATTAAGGTTTCGGCACTCTTCAACCATGTCGCAATAGGGGGCGTAGCGATCCATTTCGCTATCCCCAAATCCCCACGTCAAGCGACTTTCTGGATTCAGCCAAAAAACCTGTTTCGCCCGCTGCTTTACATCTCGTAGGACCCACTCATGCGGTAGATTGTAATTATTGCGGGCGTCGCCCAAAACAATTACCGTGGTTCGTTTATTAATAACCGACAAGTAATCACGATGAAACATTTTGAATGCGCGCCCAAAGTCCGAATGCGCATACAGGTTGATCATGTTCCCCCGTAACGCCAGATCGATTGCCGAATGAATCTCGTTTTCCTCAAACAACCGTGTCACTTCACCGAGATCTGCAACAAAGATAAAGCTGCGTACGCGAGCATAAAGATCCTGCACCGAATAGACGAACTGGAGCATGAAGCGTGACACATTCCTGACTGAATCAGAGACATCGCACAGAATCACAACCTGCGGTTTTTCTTTCTTGCGTCTATCAAGCACGATCTTGAACGGAACGCCACCATATTGCAAATTCTTACGTAAAGTTTGCTGCAAATCGAAATGTCCACGCTTCGCACGTTTTCGTCGGATAGCAATCACATGCTTCAAACGCTGAGCGAGCTTTGCTACTGCCTCTTTCATCTTTCGGATTTCATCTTCCGTAAGATAGTAGAAACTCTTGTCGGCAAGCGTACGCATCTTTTGCTGCTCTCGTACTTGAGGATTCTGCTTTTCCAATTCTGCGCGGACATAGCTACGCACCATGTAAGCAAGATCCTGCATGCGACGATCCAGGTACGCCATCAACTTTTCTACTTGTTCAGGGTTGAGGCCAGCACGCTGTAAAGCATCCTTAAGCGCCTCCATTTCCTGCATCAATTGCCCAAACCCCAACATTTGCGCAACTGCATTCGCAAACTGCCCTTCCTGAAACGAACGTTGAATATCTTGAAGGTTGGCTTGTTGCGCAGCCTCGCGCAACCTCCGCTCTAGCTGCCCGGTGTTGTTCGTTAACAACGCCTTCGCAAGGTCTGACAGCTCGGTTCCCATACTCTTCAGGGCTTCTTCCAGTTGTTCAAGAAATTTCTGAAACTCTTCTTCAGTCATCTCCATCGCAGCCATGGTATCCGCACCTGCCTGTTTGATAATCTCCCCTAAACCAGTGAAGTAAAGGTCGAACAATTCATCGTACACTGGTATATCAACTACTCGTTTAACAAGCGTTGCGCGTAACGCATCCTTTAGGAGCTGTCGGTCGCGGATTCCGATCAACCCAAGAGCAGCAAAGGTATCCATATTCTCAGCAGCAGAAACTTTCAGTCCATTTTCCCGTAACAAATGGGTGAACTCTATAAATTTATCATCCATGGCAACGCCTACTCTTTTCCAGCGCCAGCAAAGCGCACTCCATGCAAACTAATGGAGCAAATCCTTATCAGTTTGAGATCCTGCCTCACTCGTCCTCGCCTTTTGCTTTTGTAGATACTCTTTTAGCTCAGCTTCCGCTTTCCTTACATCCCCTTCATATTTGAGAATCGTATTCAACGTCTCATTAACAACTGTGTCTTCAAGTTTATGAACATTAAGAAGCGTGAGTGCTTTCGCCCAATCCAACGTTTCGCTAATACTTGGAACCTTCTTTAAGTCAAGCTTCCGAACTCCTTGCACAACCTCAACAACTTGATCTGCAAGTTTCTCGGCAATTCCAGGAACTTTCATCTTAACAATCGCCAATTCCTGTTGGCGATCCGGAAAGTCAATATATAAATGTAGACAACGGCGCTTCAATGCATCCGACATTTCTCGTGCATTGTTACTTGTTAACACCACTAAGGGGATCTGCTTGGCTTTTATTGTCCCGAGCTCAGGCACGCTGACTTGAAAATCACTCAGGACTTCGAGTAAGAACGCTTCAAACTCACTGTCAGATTTGTCAATCTCATCAATCAAGAGCACCAATGGCTCATCAGCGGAAATTGCCCGCAACAAAGGCCGTGGTAAAATAAAATGCGGCGAAAAAAACACACTATCTTGATTTCCTATCCGCTCAACTGCCTCGGCAAGAGTCTTTGTTCCCTCTAAAACATCGCTAATTTTGTCCTTTAAGATCTGAGTATAGAGCAATTGTTTCGCGTATTCCCACTCATATAACGCCTTCGCTTCATCAAGTCCCTCATAACATTGAAGCCGGACAAGATCATAGCCAAGGGCTCCACTCATTACTTTTGCAAGCTCCGTCTTGCCAACGCCAGCTGGACCTTCAACTAAAATTGGCTTTCCCAAATGGCTCGCCAAATAAACAATAGTGGCAATTCGTTGATTACAGATGTAGTTTTGCTCAGCAAATTTGCTGATGACATCTTCGATCGAGGTGAACATTCTCCCTCCCCCGGCAAAAATTTTTCACACCCTAGCACAAGGGAACCAACAACGCGAGGTATGACCGAACGTTCTGACCCTTGCATGTTGAATAAAGATTCCCCTATAATCTCCCCTCGCTATGTGCACCTTTGCGCTCTACTTTCAAGTCTTTCCAGGTTACTCTCTCGTCGCCGCAGCAAACCGAGATGAATCCCTAACGCGTCCCTCCGCCCCCCCTCAACAACTATGGGCATCTCCAAGGATCTACGGAGGCCAAGACCTCTTAGCAGGGGGTACTTGGCTTGGGATTAATGAGCACGGCATGCTCGTGGCAGTCCTCAATCGCCACACCGGTCGCCCTGCGGACCCCCACCGACACTCTCGTGGGCAATTATGTTTCGATGTCTTAAAATGCAACTCCCCTTCCGCCGCTCTCCGTCTAGTAACTTCTCAACCCGCCAACCGCTACAACCCATTCAACCTTGTCATCGCAGATTATACAGAAGCCTACGTTGTATACGCCCAAGACGAAGGAATACGAGCGCTCGCTCTTACCCCTGGGTTTCATCTGTTAACCAATTACAATCTCAATGATCCGTCATGCCAGCGGACTGTACGTTCGTTCAATCGTTTTGCCCAATTGGTACCTAGCCTCCTTGATCATCGACACCACAGCCCCCACGAGATGTTTACAAAATTACACCCTATACTTGCATCGCATGCTCCAGACCACGACCCACGTGCTAGCGTCTGCATCCACCTTGACGGCTATGGCACCTGTTCTTCAACGCTCCTGGCATATATAGATGCAACACGCCAATACGATTACGCCTTCGCTCCCGGATTTCCCTGCCAAAATACTTACAGCACCGTATCTTTTCCGCCCGGACTCAAAGTAAGCCATCCCCCATCAACGGCATAAGACGCGCCAGTAACAAACCCCTCCTCTTCAGCAAAGAATCGGACAGCTCGCACGACATCCTCAACCTGTCCCAAACGTTGTAGAGGTGTCCTCTGCTGTAAATTTCTCAACGCCTCGGCATCATAATGGTTCGGTGGCCATACTGGGCCAAGAACTACCTCGTTTACCTGCACGGTCGGAGCAAACATCTTAGCTAACGCACCTGTCAGCATATGCAAGCCTCCTTTCGCCACACAATAAGGCAAATGGCCTACAATTGGACGCTGCCCACTCCAATCTCCAAGATGGATAATCTTCCCCCTCCCTTTCTGCCGCATCTCTTTCCCAATCATTAACCCGAGAAGGAAAGGAGCAGTGAGATTCACTGCAATAATATATTGCCATTCTGCCACTGTTACCGTTTCAATAGGGGTAGGAAAAAACACCGCAGCGTTGTTCACCAATATATCTATAGACGACAACCGTAGCGCGTCCCGTGCTACCCGCTCAGTGTCACGAGGATTTGAAAGATCTCCGTGAACTACCCCCACCAATCGCCCCATTTTTGAGAGTTGTTCCAATACTTCATCTGGAGATGAAGAGTGAACATGGACAACAACATCAGCGCCTTTGTCTGCAACTGCAATCGCAATCGCACGACCTACTCTTTTTGCCGCCCCAGTTACCAATACAGTTCTTCCCTTCACTCTCACCAAGCTCCTTTACGGACTAATACCCTCTGGAATTTCAACAATAAAGGTCGCCCCACCTTGTAGATTATTCTCTGCTTTCACTGTTCCACCATGCAACTCCACAATCCGCTGAGTAAAGGTTAGTCCGAGCCCGGTTCCACTTTTCTTCGTAGAAAAGAACGGTGAGAATATCCGAGAGAGATGGTCTTCGGCAATTCCGGTTCCTTTATCCGAAATGGCAAGCTGAAGAGCTTCGCCGGTACCGTTCGCGACGATCGAGACCCTTCCTCCCATAGGGGATGCCTCAATAGCATTCGTAATGAGATTTAAAAGTGCCTGCTTAAATTTAATAGCATCAACTCGGACAGACTTCTCCTTCTTGTTGTTGCACCATTCGATCTCCACTCCTCGCGCTTCTGCCGTAGGAGTCATTTCACGGCACGCATCTCTTAAGATTTCCTCAAGTGCAGTAGCCTGCCGATGAAGGACGAAATCCCGCGAAAAGACCAGTAAATCCGACAACGTTGTATTCAGATCGGTAATCGCATCGTCGACTTGCTTCGCACGTTCGGCGGCTTCCGCAACAACCTCCATTGACGAGGCAGTCTGGTCTCGTAACGTTTCGCGCAATAAATCACATTGCAATCCTAAGAGCCCAACTTTCTGCAATATCTGATGTGAAATAGCAGAAGACATCTGGCCAATGGCCGCCAACCGTTCATTTCGTGCTAGGTCAACGTTCATTTCGTGCAGCTGAGCATTTTGTCGTTCAATTTCAGCTCGTCGCATGGTAAGTGTCCACATCAAAACGTGCGCAGCTCCTACAGGAAGTGCGCCTAAATATAAGCCTGTCACTCCGAAGGTATTTAGCCCGAATAACATAATTGCAACGTGTGGGGACACCAAGAAAAGCCCTGTGGCCAAAAGCGCCGGTAAACTTCTCGCAAATTCCACTTCCTCGGAATATCGTGCACCGTAGTGAAGACGGTGTTGAACACCATAGCCTAGAGCAAAAACGACCCATCCTACCACTTCACTAAACAGAAAGCGCGAGAGGGTCTCAATCTCATTAATATACAAAGGAATCCCCCCTCCACTCGTCCGAAACCACAAGTAGCGTGCCCCCAAGGCAACGAGCACAATGCTTGTCAACTCCACCACTCGTTGCTCTGGCCGCAATGAACTCCGAATCACAAGTGGGATTCCAATGATTCCCCACCCCGCCATAACCTTCGCAACTGGCACCATGAAGATCACACAAACAAGCAACCATGGTAACGCAAACAAGCCAACAGTGTACAACAATGCACTTGCTGACGCGAAAAACAACAGAGATAGAAAGAAATCCTTACCGATGTCGACAAATAGCAAGACTCCTGCACATAGCAACGGGAAGAAGGCAACGTATAGGCCTAGATAACCCAAATTAAACGCGAGCATCCCAAGAGTGGCTAAAATCCCGCCTACTCCCTCGACAACGAACATCCACGAAGAAGCAGCTCCAGCCGCTCGGCCTGCCCTCATGTTAGTCTCTCCCTGTGATAAATCGATCGAACTCCGGAGCCTGGCGAAAGAGTAGAAATCCATATCTTGGATTCGCAGCATCAAAATCCACATCACGCAGCGAAATATTGAATTGAAGGTTGCGGAACGTCTGGCGTTCGATTAACCGTGCCGCCTGGTCGAACGCCGCAAAACCAACAGGAACACGCTCTTCAATATCCCAATGAGTAACTATTCGTGACGTTCCGTACTCTCGAACCTGTTCATCCGGAAACCGAAACTCCAAAACGTAACATGGACGATCAGCAAAGGTCTCTACTCCTAAGAATTGACTCGCCAACTCCCCGCGTAACCATCCACGTAAAAGCTTCTCTTGTAATCGTTCAGTCAGTCGGTTCAGGCCGAATTCGGTCACTTGCGGTTCCCCGCTCCAGCGCGCCCAATATCCATCGGGACTTACATCTCCAATGAGCGGAACGCCAGACCACGAAGTCCGAATCCTCACTCGCCCATTATTCCATCCGCGCCGAAACAGCGCTTGCTGACCCTGGAGAGTTCCCGTTTCCCACTGAAGATATAAGTCAAACGGCTTGCGAAATTTAAAGCGAATATCACTCCTCTGTACCACGTCCTCAGTGCCCTGTCTCACCTCATAACTCCAGAGCCCAGCATAGTCTTCGACTTCTCCATAACGACGCTGCCAACTTTGTGTGAATCCACGTAAATCGACGTGAGTTTCCATCCTATCCAACGCGCTGTCACTCCATGGCGCTTGCCCTTCAAAAGGGCCTAGCGACATCCCGAGATTGACTTGGAGGTCCGTATAAGTCAATCGTTGCCGCACCTCTCCACCTACGCCCCGAAGAATGAGTTCCATCGGAATACCAGTTCCTCGCTCTACCACAAATTCATACGTCGCGACCGAATTATCGCGAAAAGGAATCAGAAAAGCAGGGACAACAAGTAGAACCCTTCCTTCAGCAAGCTCTGGTGTCTGCTGATACAGTTCTACCAGACGTAAGCTACGATCAGTTCGCGGACGTTGCGCCAATTGAAAGAGTGCCGTTAACCACTCACTCATGTCCTTCAGGCCAGGGATAAAAGGTTCTCCCACCTCTGTTGCAGGAACTTGCGCAACGATGTGCTCGAAGCCATCTCCCAATCTGATCGTCAATTTTCCTTGAGTCCCTCCCAGTTCACCTCGCAGGATCGTCCCTTTATAAAGCCCCGATTGCCAGCGCATCAACAAATTGCCCGGCTTTTTGAACAAGACCTCGATGTACTCTTGTCGTCCACTCTCTCTCCCAGGCTCTTCAACTACGCGGCGTAATACCCCTCGATAATCCTCAAGCCGGTAATACGCCGCACGACACTGCAGCAACACCTCGACAACTTGCTCGAAAGAATCCGCTACCCCGGTTCGTGGAATCCCGAAGGAAAGCGCGCAACACACAAATCGAATCAACCAACAACGCAGAGCCATTACACGGTACCTAGCCCAGCCTTGAGAGCGAGTATCGCAGCTTTTGTCCGATCATTCACTTGGAGTTTACGAAAAATACTCGCTAAATGCATTTTGACGGTAAGTTCACTAATAAACAGTCTTCCACTAATTTCTTTATTATTAGCTCCCGTAGCAACCAGACGGAGAACTTCCTCTTCCCGTGGAGTTAGCGTCTGCACGAGTCGACGGACCTCCTCAACTTCTTGGTCTCGCTGAAATTCTCGTAAAAACTTCCCGGCAAGTTCCGGATTCAGCGCGACTTCCCCTGTCGCCACTTTACGTAAAGTAGCAACAATATCTTTGGTCCGTGAATTCTTCAGCATGTAACCAACCGCCCCAGCCTTCAATGCACGAAAAATCAAGTCGGGATTGTCGTATCCAGTAAATATAACAACTTTTGCCTCCGGTGCCCGCTTTCGCACCAAAGCTGTAGCCGTAATACCATCTCCCTCAGGAAGCTCGATATCCATAAGAACGAGGTTGGGGGTTTCCTTTTGCAAGAGATCTTCTAGTTGAGATAAATCTTCCGCAACCCCAACGACGGTAAAATCTATTTGTTTCTTAAACATTTGCTGCAGTCCAGTAAGCATTACCGGATGGTCATCTACAAGAATGATCGAAAGCTTATCCATATTGTTCCTACCCACTAACCTTTCCCGCCACCATAGAAACAGAGCCTTATGAGGTCAAGAAAACACGGTGCGCACTCGCTAGGGCACTCGCGTGCGCCCTGGCGCTAAGCGAGGTGCCCTAGCGAGTGCGCCAAAACAAACTTCTTAGCCAAATTAGCCATAATTTCCCTATATAGTTTTTATTGATTTGTAATTCTCAGCCATAATTTATTTTTTTGTTCTGTTCATTAATTTGTTTATTTCTTATTTTTTCGCCATTTTTCCATTTATTTCTTATTTATTTCTTATTTATTTCTTATTTTTTCGCCATTTTTCTGCTTTTTCTTTTGTCTACAAAATATAACTTTCTATTGCTTTATTCACACCCTCTTATATATGTGAATAACTCCTCTCGCCGCTATCCGGAGGACCTCATGGAACGCCAAGCACAAACTCCCAAGCTCCCCAGACAAAAAAGCCCCAACGCCCCTGCCTACAGCCTACAAGAAACGTTAGAGGATGCTCGCAAGCTCTTTCGCATTGAAAACCAAGCTCCTATCAGCCGAGATTCCATAGCCGAACATCTCAGTTTGGCAGCCCAGTCTGGCCCTTTTAATCGCAAATTAAGTAGTCTCCGTCAGTATGGCTTATTAGAACCAGCCGGTAAGGATCTCCGTGTTTCAGATTTATTTCTTCGTATCGACCACGCCCAACAGGAGCCAGACCGCCGCCATGCTTTACGCGAAGCACTTGCACGCCCAACTATTTTTCAGGCCATTCTTTCCCAATACGAGAATACGGGTGGGGGAATGCCCTCAGATCTCAATCTCACCAATCACCTAGTCCTCAGATTCCGTTTCACTAAAAAAAATGCCGAAACTGTAGCAAAAGCCTTTCTTGAATCCGCTCGTCTGGCTGGACTTTCTCAGATAAGACCCTTCTCTCCCGTTTCACCCCCATCACCTTCCATTGCTCCCCCATTACCTACAGCACCTCTCGCCAATGCCAGACCCGACCTGTACACTCTCGATCTCCCATCATCTTATTGCCGCCAGGAAATTCCTCTCGGTCTAGGCCGTCGCGCCACCCTCACCCTCCCCGAAGACATCCGCCCCGAAGAAATCGCTAAAATTGTCCGAATTCTCCAAGCACTCGCTCATCACGATCTCTAAACGGAGTCACCGCACAAGACGGCATGCCGGTAGATTAAAGGTACCCTTCCAGTGAGCCAGGTTGACTTTGCTTGAGTTGGTCTTTTCTGAAGCCTCGTCTGGGGACGACAGCGGTGTTGTCGTGGAGGCAAACAGGGCTTCAGCAGGGTGCCTGGCTTCTGCTCTACCGCGTGCAGGCAGCAGCACCCTGCCTATGAGCTAGACACTTTGCGGGCAGTGTTTAACGCGCTCCGGTGGATGGTGCGCACGGGGGCGTCGTGGCGGATGATGCCACAGGATTTTCCGCCGTGGACGGTCGTCTATCAGCAGACCCAGCGGTGGGTGAAGGCGGGGGTGTTGGAAGCGCTGGTGCATCATTTGCTTGCGGTGTTGCGCGTGGCGCAGGGTCGCAAGGCCCAGCCGTCGGCCACGATTTTGGACAGTCGCACGTTACAATCAAGTCCGGAGAGTGGGCATCGGGCGGGGTATGATGGAGTTAAACGGAAGCGGGGGAGCAAAGTGTATATTGCTGTAGATACGTTAGGCCACTTGCTTGCCCTCTGCGTGACGGCGGCCAATGAACAAGATCGGGCGCAGGTCAAGGAGTTGGCGGCAAAGTGCAGGCCGTGACCGGGGAGAAGGTGGAGGTCGCCTTTGTGGATCAGGGCTATACGGGCGAGCAAGCGATGCAGGATGCGGCGACCGAAGGGATCAAACTGGAAGTCGTCAAGTTACCCGAAGCCAAGCGCGGGTTTGTGTTGTCGCCCAAACGGTGGGTGGTGGAGCCCAGTTTTGCGTGGGCCCCTCGCTTTCGCCGACTTACCCGTGACTACGAACGGCTGCCGGAGACGGTAGCGGGCTTACATTTCCTGGCCTTTGCAATCGTCATGCTCAACCGTTTGGCAGCAATTCCCGGTTGTCGCAAAAAGCCCGAAAAACGGGGGTGGGAGCGCGGGAGTTCTTGCGCTTTGCTAACCTGTAAGCATGCGTCCCCTTAAGAGTCTGACCCTAGAAGCAATTATTGACTTGTTAGTGACGACGTTTCGTGCGGTGGAGGAGGTCCGGGCGACCGAGCAACTGCACTATCCGCTCTCCGATACCTTGATGAGCGGCTTTGCGGTGATGTTTTTCCAGCACCCCAGTCTGTTACAGTTTCAGCGGGCCATGGCAAAGAAGCGGCAGCGGTGTAATTTGCAGACGATGTTCGGCGTGCAGGAGATCCCGTCAGACACGCAGATGCGGGAGATCTTGGATGCGGTGAAGCCCGAAGCGCTTCGCGGTGTCTTGCCCCAGCTGTGGGAGAAAGTGCGGCGGGTGGGTTGGGGTGGGCGGTTCACGACGACGCTGCCCAGTGGGCAGCACCACGGCACGTACTATACGGTGGCGCTGGATGGCAGTGCGTATTTCCGCTCGACCGCGATTCAGTGTCCGCATTGTCTGCGCCAGACCGATCCCCAGGGGCGGGTGCACTATTCCCACAAGATTGTGGGCGCCACGGTCGTGCGCGCGGGCTCGCATCAGGTGCTGCCGCTGGATGTCGAAGAGGTGCGCAATGCCACGGCGGAGAGTGTCCCGCAAGACGGTGAATTGACAGCGGGCAAGCGCCTGATCACGCGCCTGCGCCAGGAGCATCCGCAGCTGGCGTTGATCGTGATCGGGGATGATCTCTATTCGCATGTCCCCTTCGTCGAACAGCTCGTGCACTTACGTCAGCACTTTGTGTTAGTCGCGAAGCCCAACTCCCATCCGACGTTGATGGCGGCAGTCGCGACGGCGGATGGGACGGCGCAGCCGCAGACCGGGCAGTGGATCGAGGGCAGTGGGCCACGACAACGCACGTATACGTATCGCCTCGTCCGCTCCGTGCCCTTATCCCTAGAGCGTGCCGTGCGCGTGAACTCTGTGGAAGTTTGGGAACAGAACGGGAGAGGCGAACACCTCTATCATAACAGCTGGATTACCGATCTGGACGTGGACGCCGGCAATGTCGCGGTCGTGGTGCAGATCGGGCGCACGCGCTGGAAGATTGAGAATGTGTAAAAGTCAAGACTTGATCTGACAAAGGGAGATTTGATCTTCGTTGTCAGGTGACTCCCCAATGTCCGATCCACTACGCGGCTAATAACTTCTCCTTGGCCAAGGGAATGGTCTCACGAAACGTT
>JBFWXH010000031.1:0-69403 GCA_050187625.1 Binatia bacterium | reverse complement strand
TAGGGTCTGAACAGTGGAAGTGCCTCTTTGCCCTCCTGACTCTAGACTCTGGACCCTAGACTCTAGACTTTCTTCGCCCTTTCCCCTTTTCGCCGTTTCCCCTTCTGTTCCACCGTTTATCCCTTTCTCCGTTTCCCCATTTACCTCTTCCCCAACCCAAACCAACACCGCACCATCTTCGTCTATAGCCAAGCGTTTGGCCTTGATAAGGTCAGCCTTCACATCCTCGATATACTCATCATCAAGCCCAAAGCGTCGCTTCAAAACTCGGTACGCCACTCGCTTTTCTCGTTGAAGCAGTTCAAGAATTTGGGTTAACACTTCATCGTAAGTCATGGCAAATCCCAACTGTTTTTCTATCCCTTCGACTTCTTTGGGGCAAGACGACGCAAAAAGCGGAAAAGGGGGATTTACACATACCGCCCACAACGTGCAGAGTACAAGAGTTGGCCCGATTAAGGAGAAACGCTATGTCAATATACACCCAGCAAGTAGACACCGGAGTGAAGCAGACGCAGTCCCGCCAGGAGATGTCGGCTGCGGAACGTGCGTTTCAGGCTCGCATCGACGCCGACATCAAAATCGAACCCAAAGACTGGATGCCCGAGGCCTACCGTAAGACGCTGATTCGTCAGATCTCCCAACACGCTCACTCTGAGATTGTTGGCCAATTGCCGGAAGGCAACTGGATCACACGAGCGCCAACGCTCGAACGCAAGGCCATTTTGCTCGCTAAGGTTCAGGACGAAGCCGGGCATGGGCTGTACCTTTATGGAGCGGCAGAAACGTTGGGGGTCACGCGGGATCAACTGTACGCTGACCTGCTTTCGGGTAAGCTCAAGTATTCAAGTATCTTCAATTATCCGACCATTAGCTGGGCAGACATCGGCGCGATCGGCTGGTTGGTCGACGGCGCGGCTATTATGAACCAAATTCCCCTGTGTCAATGCTCGTACGGTCCCTATTCGCGTGCCATGATCCGTATCTGCAAAGAGGAAGCGTTTCACCTGCGTCAGGGTTACGACATCATGATCGCGCTCTGTAAGGGGACTACCGAGCAGAAACAGCTCGCCCAGGACGCGCTCAACCGCTGGTGGTGGCCGTCGTTGATGATGTTTGGACCGCCCGATGCTGACTCGGTCCACAGCGCCCAGTCTATACAGTGGAAGATCAAGCATTTCTCTAACGACGAACTGCGTCAGCGCTTTGACGATCAGACGGTTCCGCAGGCCGCATAACTCGGACTGACGCTGCCTGAACCGGACCTGCGCTGGAACGCAGAACGGCAGCATTACGACTTCGGCGCAATCGACTGGAGCGAATTTCACAATGTGCTCAAAGGCAACGGTCCCTGCAATCGTGAACGCTTACGCACCCGCACCCAGGCCTGGGAAGAAGGAGCCTGGTTCCGCGAGGCCCTCGTAGCACACGCTGAAAAGCAAACGCAGAGGAGAACACGCGATCAACAGGCGGCCTGAAGGCGAGCGATCACATGGAGGAGTAGAGATGAAAGACTGGCCATTGTGGGAGGTGTTTATTCGTAGCCAACATGGTCTTGCCCATAAACACGTCGGTAGTCTACACGCCCCGGACGCCGAGATGGCGATCAACAACGCCCGTGATGTCTACACCCGCCGCAACGAGGGCGTAAGCATCTGGGTAGTAAAAGCGTCCGACATTGTTGCGAGTTCGCCTGGCAATAAAGAGCCACTATTTGAGCCTGCCAACAGCAAGGTCTATCGTCATCCGACTTTTTTCCCCATGCCGGACGAAGTCAAACATATGTGAGGCGCGATACGTAACACGTGATGCGTAACACGTAAAAGGTGTAAACCGTAAGGTACGGTATGTCATACGTGATGCGTAATACGTGAGCCGAGAAACAGGCAAATTAACATGTTGTCAGATGATACGTTCCAGTACTTGTTGCGTTTGGGTGACAATGCTCTGATCCTGGCACAGCGATTGTCTGAGTGGTGCGGCAAGGGACCTATCTTTGAAGAAGATATGGCGCTGACCAACACCGCTCTTGACCTGTTGGGTCAGGCCCGCATGTGGCTCACCTACGCAGGTGAAGTCGAGGGGAAAGGACGAGATGAAGACCAACTCGCTTACTTGCGCGATGCCCATCAATTTCGCAACATCCTTTCGGTAGAACAGCCGAACGGTGACTACGCGATGACGATGGTACGGCAGTTCTATTTCGACGCCTGGCATTCTTTACTGCTGCAAGAGTTGAGCAAGTCAACTGACGCCCGTATTGCCGAGATAGCCGGGAAATCGCTCAAGGAAGTAACCTATCATGTGCGACGTAGTGGCGACTTGATAGTGAGGTTAGGTGATGGCACTGAGGAAAGCCACCGGCGGATGCAAACTGCGGTAGACGAGTTATGGATGTACACTGGCGAGATGTGGATCCCAGACGAAATAGACGAACGGCTAGCGGCGCAGGGAGTCGGTTGTGATCTAATACAGTTGCGCAAACCCTGGTTTACTCATGTAAACGAAGTACTCCGCGTAGCGACGCTGACTCTCCCCACCGGTGAGTGGATGCAGAAAGGTGGCAAGCAGGGCCACCACACCGAACACCTCGGCTACCTCTTGGCTGAAATGCAGTTCCTCCAACGCGCTTATCCCGACGCGAAATGGTGATAAGGACGCAGAGCTGGCTAAGAGCTAAAAACTGACGGCTATAAAGAGCACAATGAGTAAGTTTCACAAGCTAACCGTCGCATCGGTACGACAAGAGACGCGTGAAGCCATCGTGGTCACTTTTGACGTCCCCGAGTCGCTAAAGGACAAATTTCGCTACACTCAAGGTCAGCACCTAACACTGCGCACCCAGATCAATGGCGAAGAGGTCCGTCGGACCTACTCAATCTGTTCGGCAGTGCAAGACAAACGGCTACGCATTGCTATCAAGCGCGTGCCTGGCGGCCTCTTCTCAAATTGGGCCAATGATTTCCTGAAACCCGGCACCATTATGGAAATTATGCCACCGACCGGACAGTTTTATTTTCCGCTTGCCGCCGAAAATCACAAGCATTACGTGGCGTTTGCTGCGGGGAGTGGCATCACGCCAATATTCTCGCTTCTCAAGACAACCTTGATGACCGAGCCGCACAGCCTGTTCACGCTCGTCTATGGCAACCGCTCTTCGTCACATGTCATTTTTAGAGAAGAATTAGCTGACCTAAAGAATCTCTACCGTGAGCGGCTAAACCTGGTCTTCATCATGAGCCGTGAGCAGCAAGATATCGACCTGTTCAACGGGCGCATCGACCGTGCCAAATGCGACGCCTTACTAGAACGATGGCTCGACCCGACCAGTATCGACGCGGCTTTTGTGTGTGGTCCGCGGGAAATGATGGATGACGTTACGGCCTCGCTGCACGCACACGGGTTGAGTAAGGCCCAGATCAAGACCGAGCTATTTGCGACCAGCCTCCGTATAACACCCAGCCCAACGCCAGTACACGAGGTTGTGGGTGACAACGAATGTCAAGTGACAGTTATCCAAGATGGGCGGACGCGACAGTTCACTATGGAAAAAAACCAGGAGAGTATACTCGAGGCCGGCCTAGCACAGGGAATTGAACTCCCCTACTCGTGTAAGGGCGGCATATGTTCCACCTGTCGTTGTAAGCTCGTCAGTGGCGAGGTGGACATGAATACCTGTTTTGCTCTTGAGGATTATGAAATTGCCCGAGGTTTCCGCTTGCTCTGCCAGAGCTATCCAGTGACCGATCGGCTTGTTCTCGATTTCGATCAAAAGACGTGAGCCAGTCATGTTTCCAGGTTGATAACTTCCTCTCTGTTTCAGTCGCTCTTCTCCTGTTTTTTCCCTATTTGCTTTTTTTAGCGAATATGCCTTATATGGCCAAGTCAGCCTGGGAAAACTCTTGCGAAGTGGCAGGATGCATGCGAGAGACTCAGTGCGAACGAATATCCCCCCGCGTTCCGGGACATACTCGGTTCGCCACTTGTCATGCCTTGATAACACGCCTGATGCCAGCGTCTTGCTGCTGATAGCGGGGGTCTGAAGTTCGGTGGCCAATTCCCTCTACCAGAACAGCGTCATTTCTCAATCTTGCGAGAAGGACGTTGTGAATGCTGCCGGACTCAAGAGGAGAAGTATCTATGGCAGCTACACAGAATTGTATTGCTGCTGGGACCTTTTATCCAGCAGATGCGACGCGACTGCGTCGCACCATCACAGAGTATCTTAACGTTGTTGCGCTCCCTGGCCCCCCACCAAAGGCCCTCATCGTTCCTCATTCTGGTTATCTTCTGTGTGGAACCGTTGCCGCGTCGGCATACGTTTCCTTAGCAGCCTTACGAAGGACTATTACTCGCGTCGTCCTGCTGGGACCAGCGCATTGGACACCTTTTACTGGTCTAGCCACCACTCGTGCCAAAACATTCCTGACCCCGCTCGGGATGGTCTCAGTCAAGCAGAAATCGGTTACACAAGCTTTGTCTCTCCCGTTCGTGCACATCATGGAGGAGGCATATGCCCGAGAACACGGGATCGAAGTACAATTACCGTTCTTACAAGAAGTCTTAGAGGATTTCTCGTTGGTCCCTTTATTAGTCGGAGACGCTCCTCCAGAGCAGATTACCGAAGCCCTCGATCTCTTATGGGGAGGCCCAGAGACATTAATCATCATCAGCTCAGACCTCAGCCACTACTATGACTACAGCACTGCTCGGCGGATGGATTATACGACCGCACAAGCCATTGAAATGTTACAACCGCAACACATCTGTGCTGAACACGCCTGCGGATGGCGTGCAATCCAAGGGTTACTCTTCACCGCCCGTAAACACGGGATGCAAGCAAAAACCGTGGTCCTCCGTAACTCTGCCGACACCGACGAGCAGCGCACTGAGGTTGTGGGCTACGGCTCGTTTCTCTTTACCAAAGAACACCGGGCTTCATAAGAGTTTCAACCCCCGTAACGTTTCTCGGGTTACGGGGGTTCCACTGTCTTGGGACTCTGGCGCGTGTGTTACCTTATTTCGTGAGCCCGAGGCAGTGCCCAGAAAGCCCCACAGCCACGACTCCTGCATTGGAACCGATATCGGCACTCCCGGTATCCGTGCCGTCGAAACTAGGGCTCCAGCGAATGGCAACATCCTGACTTTCTCCAGCCCCAAGACTAAAATTCTCTCCCGAAGCAATAAAGAAATTCTCCGACGAGGTTGTGACACCGCCCGTCAGTGTCCCTCCACCAGTGTTGGTAATAGTGAACGACATAGTTGGAGGGGAACATGTCTCACCAAAATCCACCGACGTGGGATTAACAGACAGTTGCGGCGCTGGCTCTACAACTGTTCCTGACAAAGCAACTGTCGCCGAGCCCCCGTTCGAACTCACCGTCGCCTCACCACTGGCTGCGCCTGGCTTATCGTTCACCGTGGGAGTGAAACGAACGGAAACAGTCTGGCTCTGATTTGCTCCAAGGCTAAAACTACCACCAGACACAATGCTGAACGGTCCAGAGATACTCACGCTACCGATGAGCGTTCCTTCCCCTTCATTGGTCACACTGAAAGAACGGGTTGTCGATTGGCCAATTTCTACAGAACCAAAATCAAGCCGGAGGGCATCGACACCAAGGTCTGGAGGCTGCGGTTGAGCAAGACCGATACCGTTCAGCAGCACCACCCAGTTTCCTCCATTGGTATTGATCGTCGCCTGGCTATTGGCCTGGCCAACACTCGTCGGAGCGAATTGGAGCGTCACGGTCTGACTTTGTCCAGCTCCCAGGTTTATCGTGCCTCCAGAGAGAACACTAAAGGCACTTCCCGCCGGAACATCCACACTTCCGGTCAGCGTTCCACTCCCAGCATTCGTGACAGTAAACGTACGCTCCACAGCCCCTCCCACCAGAATACTACCAAAATCGAGCGATGTGAGAGGAACACTAATACGAGGTCCTTGGGTTCCCTGGCCGCCTTGTAAGAGCACGCTCTGGACCCCACCATTAGTGGTGATACGCACACTTCCAATCACTGGATCAGGAGAAACAGGCGAATACCGTACCACCACCATCTGACTTTGTCCGGCTGGCACATTGACAATTGGATTGGATACAAGACTGAAAACATTGCCACCAGAGCCCGTGGCAATTAACGTCATACCACCGGCCAAGGTCCCGCCACCAGTGTTTGTGATGATGAAACTCTGCTCTTGAGACGCGCCGGATTGGGCACGTTCCTCTATGGCGTTCTGCGTTAGGGTGGTATGCGTTGAATTAAACACCAACTGTCCGGACGACACGCTCAATTGTGGAGCACCCGGTGGGGTCTCGGCTTGAAAGGTAACGACCACCTGTCCGGCATACACAACTGTAAACGAGCCGTTGAAATTCAAATCGGACTGCGCATCGACTTGCAACAAGGCATCCAAGGTTGTTCCTGGAGGCAGCTCCTGGCAAATGTCATTGCCGAGCAAATCAACCAGACGGAAATCATCAGAACTGAAAGAGACTTCCCCTTGTTGAATGGTGAGAGCGGTTGCGCAAAGGAAAAATGCTCCTCCCTCGGCAGCACGAGCCTCACGGCCATCCTGAGCCGCTAACAGAGACGCGTTAGTTGGCACTTGAATCTTCAGGACTGCCGTATTTCCCGAAAGCAAACACGGATTGCCCCATGCTACGGTCGCAACCCCACCGCTCCCATCGTTGGCCGCTCCGCTCTTCGTCGAACACAGCGCCTCAGAAATACCAGGGAAGCGAGCGCCCGCGACAACAAAATTCTGTTCACTCTCTTGCCAGCGGACTTCAGTCTGTAGGCTTGTATTCGGGAAATTGGCTAAGACGAAATCTCCGACCAGTCCGGTAGGAAAAACACCTAACCCCAAGGTGACAACCGTAAAGGTGGCCTGACCAAACTCGACCCCGTCGGCGAGCGCACGGATCGTATGCGTTCCATCGCCAACCTCATTCCAGTTGATTTGCAGACTAAATCCGTTATTCGTATCACCACACGCGCTCTGGGTATCGCCACGCGGTTCCCCATATACAGCTTGGAGAGATGCGCCTCCATCAAGCTGTATATCGACCTGAGAAGCGGTACATACCCAACCACGCACCAGCCCAATGCCGCTTTGAAACGATGCCGGCTGTGGGTCTTCGAGTTTGGCATCTACTCGTGGACTTCCACCACCACTAGCCGGAGTACCACCGTTCGAGAGGGCAAAGAATTGACGACTTTCTTGCCAACGGATCCGCGTCTGCTGTCCTGTTTGGGGAAAGGGTTGCACGGAAAACTCGCCCTGTGCCCCCTGCAAATATCTCTGCCCTAAGGTTGCGACAACAATTTCAGCACGGCCAAACTCCGTCCCATCAGCTAATGCCCGGACGGTATGAATGCCCTCGCCAAGTTCATTCCAGTTGACTTGCAGACTGAACCCATTATTCGCATCGCCACACACGCTTTGCGTATCAGCTCGCGGTTCTCCATAGACCGCTTGCAATGACGCCGTTCCGTCAACTTCGATATCGACTCGAGTCGCATTACAGACCCAACCACGAACCAAACCGATCCCGCTCTGGAACGAGCCCGGTTGCGGCGTTTCCAACAATCCTTGCGCGTTACTCAGACCAGGTAATGCCAAGAGACACGTCACAATAAACCCCACAGCTATACTCAATTGCCTCCTGACGAATCTTCTCGCCGTCATCGTCCCCCTCCAGCAGTTATCCTTCTTCTGTTTTCGTTCTTTTTCCGTATTCATGACTCAACACCCCCGCATCCTACCATAACTGTTTCGTTAAGCCGGAGCAAAAGCAACGGTCGGCGTAATCACCTTCTGAATTCCGGTAGAGACTACAGCAGCCAGAACGAAGGCACAGTGTCACCACAAGAGTGTCCTGCTCACGCTGCATCAGGAGCATGTGGCAACTGATGCTCAACGAAATAATGAATGACTTCTTGTGGAGTAATGAGCCCAACAACAGTCCCTTGTCGTGTAACCGGTAGATGCTGCACTTCCTTCTTTTGCATAAGACGAATCACCGCATCTGTAGGCGCAAACTCATCAACTGTCACAACTGGGGATTTCATAATCATACCAAGAGGAGTCTCCAAGGAAATTCGTTGTAACAAGGCAGCAACCACATCGATCTCGGTCACAATACCACGTACCACTCCATCGGCATCAACAATCGGTAGTGCGCTAATATCAAGTCGAGCCAAACGGCGTGCTGCCTCAGCTACCGATGTCGTCGGAGACGCTACCTCTACGGTTGCCACCATTAATTGACGGGCATGACCTTTCATTGTCACTTTCCCTTTCTTGCTGTTCACCTCGTACGAGCAGGGCTCTATTGTGACAAAGGTTGAGGCAGTGGTCGAGCCGCTCCCTATGCTAGAGTTCTTAGGCATCAGTTGCTAAAGAGAGATCATCCGCGAGAGCGAAGGAGACAGCGCATGACTATTGCACATCAAAGTCCCGTAGTTGACGCAGATGGCCACGTTCTTGAACCTGCAGACCTATGGTCAAATTACATCGACCCACCATATCGCGACCGTGCTGTAAAAATTGTCATCGACGAAAAAGGATACGAAAATCTCTTGTTCGACAATAAGCCTTTAGAGCTAGTCCGAGGCCACTTGGGAGTCTTAGGCGGCATCGGGATGGACCCTGTCAAGCTTCACCAAAATGGGAAGATGACGTATGCCGACGGTTGTCCGCCCGGCAGTTACGATCCACAAGCACGGCTCAAAGTCATGGATGAGGAGGGTATTGATGTTGCTTTGCTCTATCCAACTCTTGGGATTTGTTGGGAAGGAACGGTCACAGACCCGCAACTAGCAACTGCATATACTCGAGCCTATAATCGCTGATTAGCCGAGTTCTGCCAGGCAAATCCAAAACGCCTCGTTCCCATTGCCCATATTTCACTCCTCGACCCCAAAGGTGCCGTGGAAGAAGCTATTCGAGCACGCAAGGACGGCTGCATGGGAGTGTACCTCTCCCCTGATATGCCATCCCGTGGAGGACGACACTTCGATGATCCAGTTTTCACGCGTTTCTGGGAAACTGTCCAAGACCTTGAGATGCCGATTGGTTTTCATGTGATCGTGCGCGACAATCCCTCGTTCCACAACTGGTTACGTTTGGATCTGCGCGACCGGCTCTTCGGGTTTACCTTCTTGGCCATTGATGTCATGGCCGCGTTTACCCAGATGTTGTCATGGGGTATGTTTGAAAAGTACCCACGTTTGAAATGTACTGTTTTGGAGTCGGGGGCAAACTGGATTTCTGCTTGGCTTGACCGTTTGGATCACAAATTTAATGTCATGGCGGCTTATACTCCGTTGAAGATGAAGCCAAGTGAATACTTTTATCGGCAGTGCCTCGTCTCAGCCGACCCAGATGAAACATTGACTGCGCCTGTAGTCGAACATATCGGTGCTGATTATTTCGTTTGGGCGTCGGATTACCCGCATGTTGACGCATCGTTTGGAGTCGTGCAGGAAATGCACGAACGCCTCGCCCCGTTAACCGAATCCGATCGGAGGAAAGTGTTAGGAGAAAACGCAGTCCGTTTCTATAGATTGTCGGTGTAATTTTTTCCCGAAATAAGGAGGGACAGCTAATGCCTGTCGTCAATAATAATACCATTCCGAAGTTTCAAATCCCCGGCTTGGAACATCAAACCCTTGCTGGCCCAGAACACGGCATGAAAACATTCGAGATGTGGATGCAGACGATCGCTCCTGGAGGAGGAACACCTGTTCATCGGCATCAGTGCGAAGAGGCTATTGTTGTCCTCAAGGGCTCTGGGCAGTGCACAATTGAGGGGGTAACAACCTCGTTTGGAGCAAACTCGACCTTACGCATTCCACCGGATGCGATCCATCAGATCGTGAATACAGGGCGAGAAGAGATGTTTTTGGTTGCTGCACTCGGACAAGTACCGGTTCGCGTGTGTACCGCAGACAACCAGCACATGTCGCTACCGTGGCAAAATCCGTAGAGCAAAACAACGATGAATGCAAAACGCGGAGCAGCAAAGACGAGGTGCGAAGGTCGGTGTTGATCCATCATTCATCGTTTTCTGCCAGTCTGACTACTGAAGGCTGGCTGCTGCCCCCTCTGTCTTGACTCCGATTGCGGAAGGACAAGCAAAAGAGATACAGCGCTCCGCCAAGGGTCCCGCCACACACATCTGCGACAGCATCCCGCCAATCCGAGAAGCGACCAGGGACATATGATTGATGCCATTCATCGCTCGCCCCATAGAGTCCCGTAAACAGACAAGTCGAAACAAGCAGCAATAACGGAGTCCAGTGAGGCCAACTCGTTTTCGCTGCCCGTGCCCATAGGAAACCAAGCACACTGTACTCTAGCATATGGGCAACTTTATCACTGGAAGGAAACCGTGGGGGGGAGAGGTCAGATCGCGCGGAAAAGAGGAATATGAACGCGCAGTACCCAAGAACAGGTATCCATAGCCACCCCCGACTCCACCAATTGTTTGTATTGATTTCTTTCTGGTTCACGAGATCGTTCATCGCAGCAAGACGTTCCTCTCTACGCTACAGGCATTACCTGTGTATTGACAAAGTACGAAAAAGTAAATTCTGTCAGGTCTCCTGCCTGTTTCCCAGGAATAGGAAGCAACCGTGCCGACAACGGTTTGTTAAGTCTTCTTCCCAGTGTCGCGACATCCAACAACAACGCGCACAGTTGGTCTTCACTGGCATCTCCTGGTAGCGGAATCGTATCAAGTCCGGTACCACACACGGCCGAATAGGATAACAGATTTGACAAACGGAGCAGTCCTTGATTATTCCGCTCCGCTAGACCGGCATCTTCCAATACCGGTAACATGAGGCCGCAATATCCACAGGTCAACAACTGCGTCTCACGTACCGCGGCAGTCACGAGAGCTGCCAGTGCTAATGTCCCAGGTTCACCAAAACGCCCAAGCCCACAGCGTTCAAGTGCGTAGGCAATACTCGCGTGAGGTTCAGGTCCCGGGGCGGGAGACAAATCTATGCCAAGGAATCGCCACTCGCCGGTTGAAAATCGTTGAGCGAGATTTTGCACCGGTCGCACTTGCCGTTCAAGCTCTGCACCGATTCGTGTACGGACAACATCAAGGTCAAGATCCGGGCCACACGCCTCGGCGATCACATCTGCCGCTTCAAGCGCCAACGTAAAGGCAGGAGTACCAAGATGAAAAGCCGCCGGAAAGAAGGGAATAAACGGTGGACAGTTGACCACTCCAGCGAAACGTAAATTGCCAAAACCCTCCTCTGTGGTTTGCGCAATTTTCTGAACGACCCTAGCAATGGTCTGGACGAGAGCACGCGACACCGAATGGCCAGTAGGCACAAGAACCGCACTGGTAAAAATCACTTCTGTTTCGGCAATAAGGCGAGGAAGGATTGTGATTAACAACTGCTCTGCTTCAACATATGGGTTTACTGGCCCAAGGGAGACAAAATCAATACCATGTTCGCCACAACAACTCTGCAACTCCTGAGCAAACCGAACAGTAGCATCTTCAGTGCACGTTCCGAGATATTGGGGGAAAGGCTGTGTCGCCAAGCGCAAGGTCTGTACCATTATCCCTTCGTCTTGATACGCATTCCGCAGTTGAGCCGCGAATCGCCCAACGTGAGCCACAACTCGGGGATCAAGGGTGGGCTTAAGTTCTACTCCAAAGGTAATTGACCGAATTTTCATAGTAACTCCTAGGCTATCAGCAAAGAACAATACTCCCTATAGGGATTGCAGCTTGCTCTTCCTGAATATAGTCAGTAATATTTTAAAACATAGTCAGGAGGGGATTCTATGCCAAAGAAGGACTCAGACACGGCGATTCCTTCCCCAACAACTCAGGTATCTCCCGAAGGAGCAGACGTACAAATTCGTCTATCTCGACGAACAAATTGGCATCCGTCTCCACGGTTACCAGACTATCTATTGGAAGATGATTTGAACAAACTGATGGATCCTCGCGAATGGAAAGTCTATCGGGCACTCTGGCGACATTCTATCGGTTTGCGTAATACCCCGCTGATCACTGCTGGCTACGCAGAAATCTCGGAAATGACTGGATTATCTCGTGCTTCGGTCATTCGCGCGCTGAAAGGCCTCATGAAGAAACGCTTTGCCATAAGGATTATCGGCCCAGAAGCGAAAGGAGAAACGCGCGTCGAGCAATCGCGGATCCCAAGCAAGCCGCGAGACGGCCACCGCTACCTGGTCTGTACCTACCGAGAGGCGTTAGAAGGCCGTTTGCGAGACGGGACTCCGTTGAAGGACATCCCAGAAGGTGGTCTGTATCCAGAGGAGGTACAGGTCTTTCGACGAGAAGAACAGCAAGAGTCGCTCTTCGCTCGCTGATGCTCTTGCAACCTGCGCTAGCGTAATGCATGTTCAATGGCGAATGATGGCCAACTCGACGAAGACACCAATGAACATATACCCAACTGGGCAGACGTTGCGTCGATTCCACCACCCTCTTTTTTTTACCGCTCTCGTGTTATGCAGTACCACTTATGTGGTACTGGGTTGTCCACAACAGAGTGATGCACAGTTCCTGTCACCGAGTAACCGAGGTAGCAGTACGATCAGCGACCGTGCGCGGGAGCGTACGCTACGACAACAAAAGGGGGCAAATATCACTGAATGGGTACGCCGACTGAGCAACGATAAGCCGGAAACCCGTCTAGATGCAGTCAAATCCCTCGGTGACTCGAAGGATCCAAAGGCGATTGAGCACCTCATGTCTGCCACGGCAGACGTGGACATTCGGGTGAAGGTGAAAGCGATCGAATATCTTGGAAATTTACGGGCAACAGACGCCACTCCTATGCTCGTCCAACAACTGTTTTTGCGCGAAGTCGTCCCCGGAGTTAAACAGAAAATCTTGGTCGCCTTAGGAAAGATTGGTGACCCACGCGGCGCTGAGCCCATTATGGAATTCCTCAAACGTCGGCTCGATACAGGAATTAAAGCTACAGGGCTCTTTGCCCTCCGAGAAGTTGGCAACGACACTGTACTCGCCTACCTCGATACCGTGTCACGCACCGACCCTTCTCAACCGTTGAGACAGCTAGCAGCAGACGCCGCTAGTTCTATTCGTCATCGTCTCTCTCCAGAGTCTGCCCCGGTTGTCCCTACGTTTGTCAAACAGGTTGAGCTACGACAAAAAGCCGAACGTGGGGAAAGCCAGTAATAGCAACACGGTTATTTCTCGTTATAAAGGATCAACGGCATGTCTTATAAACGCTTTTTGTTTCTTCCCACAGCGACGATTTCAGCACTCTGTCTCACTCTGTTGGCGACTGGGGCGTCCTCCCTCTGGGCCTTAGATATTTTTGGCACCGGAAAAAAAGAAGAACCACAAGCAGAAGCAGTACCAAAGGGACGACTTGGAACGCTACCTTCGTTATCGGAGGTGGCAAGGCGAGTGTCGCCCGCGGTCGTGAATATCTCAACTACCCAAAAACCTGATCCAAGCAAAAGACGAACCGAACGACGGCGGCGACCTTCGCCCTTCGGTCCCGGCCCAAATCCGTTTGGAGGGGGAGAAGACTTTGAAGAATTCTTTCGTCGATTTTTCGGCGATCGGCCACCCAGTCAACAAAGAAGCTTAGGATCTGGATTTCTCATTAGCGATGATGGCTACATTATCACTAACAACCACGTTGTCGGCGAAGATAGTAAAATTATGGTCCGCTTATCTGACAAGGAAGAGTATGAAGCCAAAGTGATCGGAACTGATGAAAAAACCGACCTCGCTCTTATTAAAATCAATTCCAAGCATACCCTCCCTGCTGTACCACTCGGACAATCGAAGGATCTCGAAGTCGGGGATTGGGTTATTGCGATCGGCAATCCATTCGGACTAGAGCAAACGGTCACAGCAGGAATCGTCAGCGCCAAAGGACGAGTTATCAATGCAGGTCCGTACGACGATTTTATTCAGACTGACGCTTCAATCAACCCAGGCAACTCAGGCGGACCACTCATCAACCTGCAAGGTGAAGTGATCGGGATCAATACCGCGATCTTCAGTTCTGGCGGTGGCAACATCGGGATTGGATTTGCCATCCCGATTGACCAAGCCAAAACAATCATCGATCAGCTCAAAGAGAAAGGCAAGGTCACACGAGGGTGGTTGGGAGTCGCCATTCAGGCAGTGACCCCAGAACTGGCCAAATCTTTCGGCCTCAACGAACCTGCTGGGGCCCTGGTCGCTGAAGTTACGTCGGGCGGTCCGGCGGAAAAGGCAGGCTTACAAAGAGGAGACATCATTACGGCCTTCAAAGGCGAGACAATCAAAGATTCCCATGACCTACCCGCTCTTGTTGCACGGTCTCCAGTCGGAGACCGCGCTGAAGTGAAGGTGCTTCGTAACGGCAAAGAGCAAACCTATACCGTTAAACTCGGGGAGTTGCCCGATCAACAAGCACAGGCTGAACAAGAAGAAGGTGGAGAAGAAGGTTGGGGGATGAGTGTCGCGAACCTTTCTTCGGAAGCTGCTCGTCGTTTCCAAATCGACCCCGACCAAAAAGGTGTAGTTGTTACGGATGTTGACCCATATAGCCCTGCAGGTTCAAGCAACATTCAACCAGGAGACATTATCGAAGAAGTCAACCGCCAACCTGTGAACTCGGTAGATGACTTTAACAAGGCAATAACCAACACAAAAGACAAAGATACGTTGCTGCTTCTCGTACGTCGGGGCAATGCGAGTACTTTCTTTGCACTGCGCAAAGAGGGGTAAAACCCAATTCAAGACAGAAGAAAGTAACTCACCTTGTTGGTGTGTTGACGTAAGGGGTGTCTGGCCGACACCCCTTTTTTTTGGATGAATAAATATAGTTATTCAACAGTCTATATAGACTGTTTATGGGGGTTGCGATGACACGAGTAGCGCATGGAGTTGCTGAGAAGAAGCAGATAAAAACATCACCACAAGCAGTCCAGCCTATTCCGATCATGACCGGACCGTTGAGCGAAGGACAAGCGCATTTAGAGCCAGATATTTTACTGGCATGCCAAGTGCGACCACGTAACAATTTTCTTCACCGCAGTGAATGGTTGCTCATGCTCGCAGTGCTGACAGACGCACTCCACGTTTTAAACACATACCACCCGCAAAAAAGACGCCGTACATCTAAAGAACGGCGACAATGGGAAGCGGATTGTGCCTGGGTACGAGAAAAAAGCGAAGCGCCATTCTCGTTCGCGTATGTGTGTGATCAGCTTGGTCTAGATCGCCAAGCGCTGCGTTCGCACGCCGAGCGGTTGATCGCTGGCGAAGATCTCTCGAACGTATCGGTATAACTTCCCTCCCCAAAGCGGCAAAGAGCGTTCGTTCCCCCCGTTCTTTGCCGCTATCCTCCTCATCACACCCGAGTCCGTTTGCGTACGAAAGCCACTTTGGCGTCACTCGTATCATTCGTAACGTATCGTATTTGAAAAATAGCTCTTCAAACGGATTTTTCTTGAGAAATGTTAACCGTAACGTTGACCATTCCTCACTGCCTGTCGCTACTTCACACGCCACTCCTTGAATCCAGGCACGGATAATCTGAAACGACGACACTTCTGCTTTATCTCGGGTGTCAACATGGAGGGTAAGGTTGGAATGTTTTGCAAGTTGATAACCTTTGGCGCAGATTCGAGCATAGTAAGAATGGTATCCAATTCAGATGTTTCCGCAAATGCTTGCATCACCGCTGTTGGCCAATCATCGCTCTGAGTCGTCACCACTGGGACATGCTCTTGCGCAAGCAGATCAAGCAATTTCTGTTTTTGTTCAGCATCCATATCTCCTACCTCTTTGGAAAGTGTTTGCCGCTGACGCCGGTCCCTCCTGAGAGGGTCAAGTAGGTTTTATTGCTCTTGACGTCTCTGCCTCTTTGTCCATAAGTAGTAAAAGGATTTCACGACTTCACGCGGAACTCTTGGAGGAATAAACCGCGAGTCAGGTTTGCATCCGTCGCACCGGAGAGGAGAAAGGCTCAATGTTACTTAAGGCGTTACATACGCTTACCCAGGACATCTACAATAAATTGGGGAGCGGTTTTGATGAAGTCGTGTACCAGAAAGCATTCGAGGTAGGGCTACGTCTGCGACGCATTCCATATGAAGCCCAACGGGTCGTCCCAGTCTTTTACGAAGGATTCTATATTGGTGAAGGCAAACCAGACCTCATCGTTGGGGAAGCCGAAGACCGAGTGGTGATTGAACTTAAAGCTGTGGAAAGTGTTGGCCATAAAGAACGGGCGCAGATTGAAAATTATTTACGCGTGCTGGATATTTCGCTCGGATTACTCATCAATTTCCCCCAACCGACCAAAGCGAAGGCTGCACGCGATGATGTTGAGTTCATCGAAGTCACAAAAGAAAGTAGTCAGAATTCAGTAACTAGTAGCCAGTAGGCTTAAAAACGCAGACCACTAAATGATGAGCAATGAATACAGAAAGAGGATCAGAAGGTGCAGGTCGTAAATTGTACGGTCGTCACCTTGCCTCTTGATCCCAAAGCCTGCAATCTAAAGTCTTTTTTGATTCATCATTCATCGTTTATAATTCACCATTTGTTCGCAGAAGGAGTGGACCATGAGTGATCTAGAAGCACGAGTCAAAGTTTTAGAAGCAAAGGTGCGAGAGTTACAAGATCGGAACGAGATTCAAGAACTGCGCTTTCGCTATCACATTGCCGTTAACGAAAAGAAGCCGGAGATGATTCCTGATCTGTTCGCAGAAAATGGCGGTATCGATTTTGCCCACCTCGGCAAGGCTAACGGGAAAACGGAAGTAGCAGCCTTCTATCGTCAGGCGTTGTCAGACCTCGTCCCTTTTGTGAAACAGTTCATTCACAACCATGTCATTACGCTCAACGGCGACACCGGCACTGGCATCAGTTACCTGGAGGCAAAACCAATTTTTAATGGCGAGAGCTTTCTTGTCGCAGCCAAGTTCGATGACGAGTACGTGCGTGAGAATGGCAGATGGAAATTCAAGAAAATGACCCTCTTGCCCTACTTTATGGTTCCATTAAAAGAAGGCTGGGCCGGACCGAACAAGATCCAGATGGTGCGAAAGTAGAAAGTTTAAATAGAAACACATTGGACGGAAAGTGCTACCTATTGCACCCGATAGACGAATAAGCTTCTGAACCACCAAGAAATCGGCCTAGAGCTTGTTTTACGGTTGTGCTCAAAAGATTATCACTCTCTCTCGAGTGTGGAGCCATTTAGGCCCATTCACCCCCTAGTAAAGCGGGGCATGAAGACTCCGTGCCCCGCCTGTTGCTTATCGTACGTCGTCATTCCACGCCGTCATCGCTGGTGGTCCTAAAGGAAAATTGACGTCGAAATTATTGAATAGGACCTGGGAATTCCCCGTGACGTTGTTCTCAGGAACGCCTTTTGCCAATTCAGTCGGCGTGGGTGGATGCGGATCGCCAGCATACGTCGGCTTCCCATCGGTAGCAAAAATATATCCGGTAATAGTTTTGCCTCCGCTCATGTCTATTTCATTATGAATGAACACCCCTCCGGTCATCGTAATTTTACTGCCACCACTCATATCGAGATCCGCACCGGCAACCAGCACTCGGTATCCGAGATTGTCGTACGCTTCCTGGGCAGCATCTTTTATGGCTCCAGCCATTAGCCCGCTAATCAACGTTTGCACGCTCGTTTTTGGCAAATAGTGAATGATATCTGTCTGCGCCGCCATTGTAATATTGTCTCGTGCAATTAAGGTGATGTTTCCACTGATTGACCCTTGGACCCGAATAGAACCGTCACAGTAATAAATCCCCGCAGGGGTATTCTGATCGATCAAGCATCGCTTATTACCCGCATCAATCGAGACGCCCGGGATAGCCACTGCAACCACGCTCCCACCCGTACAGCGACCTACCGTACTCTGACTCGGATTAGATGTAGCCAGTGCCGACGTATCTTCAGTTACACAGGTGCCTCCACGGCTGATTTCCCCAGCAGTGTACCCCCCGTAGGTCACAGTGTGCAAAATATAATAGGGCCCAGTTGTATGAGCTGCTCCCAGCGCCGCTACCCAGTTGGCCATCTTACCGACATTAATCTCAGGTAAGAATCGTGGCGGTTGATTGCTCAGCGCATTTTCGCATCCGCCCTCTAAAATCGTCGGACTGCCCACACACGTAACATTACCCGTTGCGGTTGCCCCGTCAGGAAAGGACGGGTGACCATTGATATTCAGGTTCCCATTTGAATGGATACAGGCACCCATCCCATCGACTGTATTGATTTGGATATTACCGGTATCCATGCTTCCTGAGGCACCGGTACCGACTTCTCCCGTAGTAATGCCACAGGGTACCGGCGGACGTCCCATCGCTTCGATCACTTTCTCTGCAGTGCCAATTCGCCCCCGCGCAATAATAATAATTTTTTGGTCGAGGTCTGTAGTTTGGTCGGCATCATCAAAGTTATCCACCGCTCGGACATAATACCCATCGGTACCCCCACTCCCACCAAAGGGAAAGAACCGATAGTCGTTCCCGTCTTCTAGTGTCACTACCGTACCGCCGGCACTAGCAAGTGACCCCCCAGTACCGTTTGCACTCAACTCGTCATCAAATCCGTTTGTATAGGCATTAGCAGCATTACTCCCAAGTATTTTGAAGGTATGTCGCAGGCCAGCGTCAGCCACATCGAGTGCTCGCTTGGCACTTTGCTCGTTCACCGCCATCTGCAGTTCGCCTTGCGATGTCACTACACCAGAGAGACTCAACATGGCAATCATCAGCATTGCCACCAATGCCAAAACTAACGCCATACCATTCTGATTGTGAAAGACCTGAATTCGACAAAACTGGAACAGGCTAAAAACAGTAAGAGAAAATTTTTGGATACCAATCCATGGAGAATTAGAGTCTTTATAAATTTGCATAATGACCATCTTTCTTTAACAAGATCTACTCTGTGACAGTCTTCAACGAAGAAGCACCCACTAAGCTTCCAAAAGAAAATAAAATAGAGAAAATTCCCGATTTCTCCTGATTAAAGCCTGTAGACACATGCCGATAAAATGGAACATGATGGAAATAAATAGTAGTAAGCATCAAGCGGACCTCCGGAAACTACAGGTTATGTCCGCAGCAAGTATGGGGCTCATATGCGCTGGGCTCCATACTACTCGTTGCAGAAAAACCTTATAAAAAAAGACAACGCTTATACTCCTGCCCGGGTACTCTGTTGATCTAACTGAGGCGCCAACCATAGCGAACATGGCAAAGCAATCTCTACGGTGAGCGACGATAGAGAGACGAGATTCCTTCGTCGCTTCACTGTTCGCACTGACCAGTAGGATCATCCAGACAGTACAGCAAGGCAACGGTTTTTATCTTTTGTTATCCCTACGAGAACGGCAGATAACGAGGTACTGAGAAGAGATTATCGCTGGGATATCCTCCGCGGCTCTCCGTACCTGTTAATCCTACGCTTGGACGATTCTTTTTTACTCAAAAGAGTGTAAAAGATGGGAGTTGAGGATTACGGTATCACTACCTGTAATTTTGTAATGCGGGTGAGGAGTGCACTTGTCTTGGAAAGCAAGGCTCAGGGGGGCGCACGTGCTCTACACATCATACCTTGGCTCCGTGTAGCGAAATATATGCTCTATGAGGCGTTAACAGCTGTCATATTTGCTGCGCCCTCACTGTTATCGTACATCGTCGTTCCATGCAGTCATCTGGGGTGCACCCAGTGGAAAGCTCGTACCAAAGTTCTGGAAATTAATAGTCGAATTCCCGCTAAATTTATTCATATTGACGTTTTCACCGATGTTTCCCGGAGGATGAGGATCCCCAGCATACGTTGGTATCCCATCGCCAGCATACATATAGCCAGTGATAGTCTTCCCACCAGTCATCTCGATCTCGTTATGTACGAGAATAATCCCCCTAAGGTCCATTGAGTTTCCCCCGGCCAAGTCCAGATCGCCACCCGTAACAAGCAGTACGTTCTGCAGAGTATCAAACGCGGACTGCGCTTCGACTCTGTTGCTTGTCCCGTCATTGTCATGATCTCCCGTCAAATTTGCGATTCGGGTTGCCGAAGCAATTGCAGCTGCAATCGTTGTCCCTGTCCCATTGGGATTGTAATTAAAAGGAGTCAAATTTGTTTGGCTACTGAAAGAAATGTGATCGCGAGCAATAATAGTGACTCCCTGCGAGTCGATCTGCCCTGAGTTATCCACGCTACCATCGCAATAGTAGATACCAGCGGGAACTGCCCCGCTAAAAGTGCATTTGCCGTTACTAATACTGACACTATATCCACTGTTACCGTTACCGCCATTACCCCCGTTACCATTGCCGCCATTACCTCCATTACCCCCATTACCATTGCCGCCATTCGCAGCATAGACTTCCAAGATGGTAGGGTAAGCTTGGACCGTGGCAAAACTAGCGGGAATACTCACCAAGGGAGTTCCACCGATACACACACCCACGTCACTACCTGAACCAGATACCCCGTTCCCAGGACTTTCGGTACATGTTCCTCCTTTTGCGATCGTCGCCGTTTGGGTGCGGAGGATGTAATAGGGGCCCGCTGGATCTAAGGTTCCTAACAACGCTACCAAGTTCGCCAGTTTGCCAATGTTGATTTCTGGAATCGAACGCAGCGGTTCATTTGCCAATGCGTTCTCGCATCCACCTCCGGCGATATTGGGGCTACCGGCACAGTCCATGCTCCCAGACGCGGTCGCGCCATCAGGGAATGAGGGATTCCCGCGTACGCGTAAATCTCCGTTGGTATGAATACAGGCTCCGTTTCCATCTAACGTATTGATCGTCAAGTTACTGTTTGCAGTTCCCATATTCCCAAGTGTTTCAGTATCGTCGCTAGTGGTCACCGCACAAGGAACCGGCGGACGAGCCATCGCTTCGACAACTTTCTCGGCGGTTCCTACACGCCCACGGGAAACGAGAAGAATCTTAGAGTCAAAATCGGTCATTTGGTCCGCGTCGTCGTTGTTATCGACCGCGCGGATGTAATAGCCATCCTCGCTGCCGCTCCCTCCAAATTGGAAAAACCGATAGTCGTTGCCATCTTCCAGTGTCACCACGGTTCCTCCAGCACTGGCGAGTGACCCACCTGTCCCGTTCGCACTCAACTCATCGTTGAAACCGTTTGAGTAGGCATCTGCACTATTGCTGCCAAGAATTTTGAATCCGTGTCTCACACCAGCTTCAGCCACATCAAAAGCCCGCTTGGCACTCTGCTCGTTCACCGCCATCTCCAGTTCGCCTCGTGAGGTTACCACGCCAGAGAGACTCAACATGGCAATCATCAGCATTGCCACCAACGCCAGCACCAACGCCATCCCGCGCTGGTTATTCACAGCGGCAGAATAATACAGGCTTCCCGCTCCGTCCGGTAACCGCTTCTTTCTCTCTATTGTTATAGGAACGAGCCCATGCTTCTTCGGTTTCATTTTGGCCTCCAGCTCTCGGAGCTGACGCGTTTTATATGCGTCGGTGTTTACCTGAGAGATCTATTTGTGAGTAACACTTCCGACGTGAGCGTGCGTGTAATAGAATACCCAGTATCGATATCAGTCGTTTTTCCTGTCAGGTCGAGCCTGTAGCGTTTTCCAATAGTTTCAGCGGTGAACTGTATGTCACTGAGATGCTCGACAATATTTCCCAAACTTGTCCCGTTCACATACATCCACATCTCTCCAGTCGCAGTAATCAGGACAAACTGAGTCACATCAAGCCGACAAATTGGCGCCCCTGCATAGTATACGCGCGAGAGTCCTTGGTTCCCACTGACCAGAGGGTTCGAGTCAACGGTGATAGTCGATCCTGACACGCCGGTGACTCGTAGAAATTCGGCACGATTGATCCAAATCGCACGGTTAGTCGCCAGCTCCGACGTAGAATTTACAGTCAGTGAGGTTGCACCGACCGGGGCGTCGGCAGTCAGCGTTGCCACTGGAGCAGAAGTGCACGAGACAATAGAGAGCGCTTTCCCCGCTGACGGCGTCGTAAACAAGACCGGTAGACTCGATCCCCATGCTCCAGGATAGCCTTGCAACCAGGTACTGAGATTTGCCGTCGGTACACCATATCCGGCACTACGCAGCGCATCGGACATCAGGAGCATACCCGTACGGAGGTTCTCTTCGACCTCTGCAATATTGTCCTGCTGAACGAACGCTCGATTCTGTGCGGCAAAGGCGCTGACAATGGCGGCCATCATGATGCTGGTGACCAGAATAGACACCAGCAACTCAATAATCGTAAATCCGGCCCGTCGCTGTTTCATAATACCCTTCATGAGGAGAGTCTCTAGATACGAATTTTCAATCGCACGGACTGATAAGAATAGTCAACCCAGGAGACTGTCACCGTCACTTCATTGGTGTTGTCTGGTCCCGCCACACTTTGACAATTCAAAGCGTACCCGGAGGGGACGACATCCTGATTGCACGCTTGTCCTTGACGAAGCCGCTCGATTTGGGTTTGGGCGATGTTAGTCGCTTGGGTACGTCGCTTTGCTTGGGCGTTGGCCTGAATAGTTCCCACCTGTAAACTGGCCATCCCCAGCGCAGCAATAGAAAAGACGACCATCGCCACTAAGACCTCAAGCAACGAGAAACCTTGCTCTCCAGAACGCATGAATACCTCCCTACCTGACAACGCGGATACGACCGGATGGTGCAATATAAATACGTTGCACAGTGCCTTGGGCATTGCGGATCGATAATTGCCGATGAGCCGTAGTAACAGAAAGGATGCCATTTGGCTGAAAGACGAGGGGATCTGCATCAGAGATCGTGCTCGATAACGTCACGCCAGCGGCGGTATCCTGAACATGCGTAGTCGTCTCTGTCTCGTTATTATCGACCTGACCATTACGATTCTCGTCATTGTGCACAGTGTAGGTCGTCGAGGTAAGATAAACCCGATAGTTAATATTTTCCTTGATCGCGGCCATGCGTGCTTTTTGTAGTGTCATAAAAACCTCGCGTGTAGTGCTGCGTAGGCGATACCCTTCCCGCATTTGACTGATATTGGGGATTGCCATCGCCATCATAACAGACCCAATAGTGAGAGCCACCAACATTTCTATGAGCGTAAACCCGGCCTGTAAGCGTTTCATGTCACTCCTCTCCTGAATTAGCACTTCCCGTGTGGAGAACTAACTGGTCGTACTGCAGCGGAAGACCGCCTATGATTTTGGGCTCTTCGGTGTGGCGAGTCTGCCGATTCCCTCGAGATCAAGGATAAAGCCGATGAATGAGCTTGGAAGAAGAGCGTGCGATGTAGGTGAGAGACTACTGAGAAAATGCGCTTTGGTGACATAAACAAGTACTCCCAGTCGTCACCGCGCAGATTCACAGCACGCAGGTGTACCAGCAGAAAAGCATTGGCAGCCCTGCGACCGTATCTAGCGCGAGCACCAGACGTAGGTCAGTAGCTTTGCGCCCCGCGTTTTCACACGGTTTGCCTTTTTAAACGTTCGTGTCAGATGAGCAATTTGCGCGCCAAAGCGAAAATGAATAAACTTCACAGGTTAGCCGACCGTCCGGTGTCACACTTTTGACGAAACGGCACATTTGTACCGGCTTCCTGTTAGGCTTGACTTTCCCTCCCCTTTACCAGGTACAATAGCTTTAGATACAAATTAATAACTTTATGTGATTTTCATAAAAGCACAACTAATTGTATGCAACAGATTCATCTTAATATATATGTGCCTATGGGCGCGTTGAATCGTTTGCTCAAGAGTGGAAAATGGTGGATATGTGGTGACCTCTTGGAGCATCGAACAAACGCGGCAGTTACGAGAAAGAGTGATTCAGATTGTAGCGAACTCCCTAGTACAACCGGCCGACAGCACTGACTTGGTCTCCTCAGTTGTCACCCAAGTGGAAAGGGAAGGGAATTTGCCCTATGGCCATTATGTCTTTGGCGCTCACGTATTAACTCCCCACCTCGCACGCACCATTGAGCAGGAGGGAAAGCATTGGATTAGTAGTATTCCAGGATCTCAAGTTGTTCAGTGGGGAGGCCCGTGGGTACAACTTGAAGAAGTCGCAGCCCGTCTTCGTCACACGACACCGAAGAGTTTCCGTCCGTTGCGTGTTCTGCAAGGCAACGAAGAAACATTATCCCTCTGGGCTTTTACCAAAAGCACCCGGCTCGATGCCTATGGTCGCAAACGTCTTGTCATTGCCCATCAACGAGAAAACTGTACAGATCCTCCACTATTGCTCTTTTCCAGTGCGTTGCACTGGGAGGCAAAGCGTATTCTTGAGTTGTGGCCCTATCGCATGGACATCTCACTCTTTGCAGAAGACACGCCACACCTCCAAGACGTTTAATGCGCTGGGACTGTGCCGAGAAGAACATTGATATCCGTGCTCTTCTATCCCTCGATGTGTTTCTATTTGTAAAATCGAGTATATACACGCTGCTGCACCATATTCACCATCGGTGTGAGCGGCGGCAACCAGCGTGGATCGTTAAATTGCGCGTCATAATCCCATTGGCGTTGGGGTGGGCTATAGCTTTGAACTTCCCAATGCCCATTTGAATAGAGTGGTGTTCCTAAACTTACGTACGACCCTCGATAGTTCAGGGTCCTGCCTCCCCAATCTTCATGAAAGCGTGGATAGTTTTCTAAACCGCCATTATAGTCCCCTGGCACAGTGTCATCTACCCGAGCCAAAAAGGCAGCATTGATGCCCAGCGCGGTTGCGGTATTAAACGCGTTACATGGAGCAGGCGCAGCCGCCGGGCAGCCAAGAGCGGCACCGTTGATAAAGTTATCTGTCGTTGGTACATCTCGAGCGCCTAGATTAGCAGCACTCTTGCGGTCGTTGGGGAAAATCGAGCCGTTCCACGAAACTGGCGTCTCCCAGCCCTGCGACAGCACGTTAATAGTATCCCCCATGATCGCCGCTGGGTACTTTTTCGCTGTTGCAGCGGTACCCATAAAATTGTAATTGCCCTCGACGTAGATCGCCTGGTCACTGGCGATGGTCACTCCGGTCGGGTCGGCTGGTGCTGGCCAGGCAAAGGTTCCATTCCTCGTATTGAGGTTCGCCGAATCAAACACCCGGACCCCATAGCGAACCGTCCCATTGTTTGGTGGAGAGGTTTGCGAATCTGCGGCTTGCACGGACAAGAAAATAACAAGCCCACCATCAGTCGCATCTGTTGTAGCGAAGAATAGTGCGCCGTTGGCCTCGTTCCAGTCAATCAAGGCTCGGAGATTGACATTCAACAAGTACATCCAACGGTCTTCTCGGCGGTTGTAATATCCTCCCCGCCGATAATCCATGTCGCGGTACCAGGCAGAAATCTGGGTAATGTCGGCCGGCGCAGTGACGATGGCATTGGGCCATGGGCGTGGCCAATTCAGTCCCGGAGCAGCGACATGCATGGGAGCAAGATTGCAATAGTCTGGTCGCCACGCCGGTCGCGTGCCAGGAGCAACACTGAAGGGCGGAATCGGACAAATGTCTAAATTCCGATCATTATCGATAATACTCGCGGCGTTTATCCCATTGCTGCCACTGGTATCGATGGTGCCATTGCCGTTCGTGTCTTCACCCACACGACGGTAGACCCGCGCAGCTCTTTCCGTTAACTTTTGTGCAGCCGTGAATCCCGCGCCAAGCTGGTTGAACTGACCAAAAGTCGGCGTGTAGTTGTTCGGATGTCCAGGATCGTTTCCGTTAGGGTTCGTCGGATTGTAACTGTTTTGCCATGTTCCCTGGGCATTTGCATTTGGCACATCATTATAAAAGATCGCGCCACGACGTTCACACATAAACTGTTTGAGGCTATTCGTTAGACTAGCAAGAGTGTTCCCGTCCTTATCAACGACTTCAATCGGAAACAAATTTGGTGCGTTGGTATATGGCGCTCCCGGACACGCAGCCGCAAAATTGGGATTGACAAGCCCTTTATCCAACCGCAGCACGATCCGCAAATCGGCTTTGTTCCAAAACACACCAATCCCTTGCGGCGAGCCATTCCGCTCCAGGGTCGACACATCCGGCACTTCCAACGGGTCAATGCCAGCGAGTAGGCTCCCTTGGTACGCAGCGATATTCGCTTCAGACACTTGTGAGGTTCCACCCCCTTCGCAGGCCAAAGTCCGCGGGTCAAGATCCCCCAGCGGAGCAGTGGTGTCCTGAAGCATATCAATAACCACCGTTCCGCTACAGCCATTGGCATCCAACCGTCCGCGAAAAATGTTTCCAGCGGCTGACACCTGGACAAAACGGTTGACCGGCGCAGCAAGACGGTCACCAACTGAAAAGGTACTTCCACCGTTTGTGTTTAGATACAAATCACTGTTGGTATGAATCCGTCCACTGACCGTCATATTCGGGCCAGGTAGAATCTCTAGAGTATTCGCATAATAGGCAAGGAACTGGAAGATTGGTACGCTGTAGATGGTAAACTCAGCACCGAGCTTCGCCTCTGTATCGCCCAGAATATTTTCTGCCGTCGAGTTTACAGTAAACTTCGAGGGAATACTGGTCATGCCAGCAAATTGTTTCCCTGCCGGAATTTCCTCGGGTGGCCCAGGGTTCTCTCCCGGAACTTCCGCAACGATATAAGTGACGTTTCTTTGTTGCGCCCCAGTTCCCACACTTATGGTATCCTCATCATGGTTCGGGGGATTAAAATCATCAAAGGAGGCACGGACCTTATTCATCGCATAGTTGAGCCCGGCCTCAGCTGCATAGAACCCCGACCGTTCTCGACCAGCACCCCCTCGGAGTGCGGTATCAGCACGGATCGTCAAGGTGTATACAGAGGCAAGTGCTGCCATGAGTCCCATCAACATCAACGTGACGACCAGGATCACCCCTCGTTGATCCGTCCACATACGATACAGGTAATGTTTCATTCTATACCCTCACAGCAAGTTTCTTGGTTTCATGGAGACATACTCTCCCGATTCTCCCGCCAGACCCGTCCGCGCATACTGGTAGTCTCCATTTTTGTCCTTATGATACGATTTGACTTCTGCCTTAATCTCCACATCACGCACCAAGCGCCACTCACCACCACCAGCGGGCAAATCAACCGTCCCACCGCTGCATGCCGGATTGCACGGACCCAGCACATACCGAACATTAAAAACTGTGACGCCAACGACTAACACTTGCGGGGCGCCACCATCAATACTGACGGTTAGTACTGGGTGGTCAGAATCTGAGGTATCAATAGCGTAGGTCCGTTCGTCGACAGGATAGACCCCTGCCCCTTCATAAGAGGGGTTCAGCCCTCCAGTGAAGTCTACCAATGGACGGTCAATAGTCAGCGTCGTTCCACTCACGTCGACAACCCGATAAAAGTCTCCGTTTACTGAGTCAGGGGTGATATACACGAGGTTTCCCGGTTGAAAACCAGAAGCATCCGCGACCGGAAACGACGTTTCCCCAGCATCGATACTGGAGCCAGCAGGGATAGCCGGCTGGATACAACGGCCAGTGTCCGGATGCGTGCGCCCAATACGGAGCGTCAGGCTGTCCATCGTTCCGTCGTCGACGCCCTCCAACGTTATAAACTGCCCAAGCTGGGTCAGACACGCCCCGGCTTGCCGTAATTCTTGCGTTACCATTTGCAGAAGCGAACGCAACCCTTGGTCAGCCTCACTCGTGAGCGACGTGTTGTGGCGTGCCGCTACAACGCTTTGGAAGTATGTCGTGGTAGCCGTCATCATCACGCTGGTTATCAGTAATGTCACTAAAAGTTCAATTAACGTAAAACCTGACAGGGTGCTAGGAACGGGTAATTCTTGTATAGATCGTTTCGGTGGCATAGGACTTTGATACTCCTTTGTACGTCCAGTTAATCGTCACACGGATCTTTTTCAGGCCAACCGCCGGAGTATCGGCATAGACCTGACAAACAACGGTAAAGGTCGTATGGCCTTTGGATGACGTGACAGAATTAGGTACGCACGCGGTACTGTCGATAGCATTATAGGGCATGGTTCGCATCCGCTCGATACGCGACTGCGCCACCGCAATTGCCTCCGAGGCAAGCGAATTATCCGAAATCGCCGCCATCGAATGAAGGACTAATGAATTCGTTGCAAGAGACACAATGGAGAAAATCACCATAGCGACCAGCACTTCAATGAGGGAAAATCCTGCTTTCACTCGCGTCATACTAGACCTCATATACTTGCCCGGATGCCCAAACTTTCAGATGCTTTGTTTGATTAGTTTTTGCATTGTCTAACGTGATAGAGAGAGGTTCCTCGGGAAGCGGATACAGCAAGCCGCGCGTATCAAACTCAACAACCGTTCCCACGCCTTCAGAAACATGCACCGAGGAGGGCAAACGAGTCGTTTGCGGAGGAAAGCTCGTATCCGTACTCCAAACTCCATCCTCGTCTGGATCGTGGAGACGTTCTACCGTGTAAGAATCCATGTCGAGTGTCACACGAAAGTGCACTCCTCGGCCCACCGCATTGCCGCGCGCCAACCGTAGGTTTGCTTGCAGTTCTTCGCTCGCACTGGACAGCGAGATAGTACCGCTGTTTATCGCCGGTATGGCAAGCATACCGACTATACCGATGATGCCTATGGTCACTAACAACTCTACAACCGTAAATCCGTCAAGTTTTCGTTTCATACTAAGATCCTCATTGGCAAAGGCATCAGTGAGCACCGTTCCCTTGCCTACAAGAGAGGCCATGCAGAGACCCGTAGCAGAGCAACGCATTCCCTGTGCGCAAGGCAATGTATTAGGCTTGGCTGTTTGGAGGTTGTCACATAGCCGAAGTGACGATTCGTCACACTTCTCTATATGACAAGTGGATAGAGTTTGAATGCGAGCCCCGACTCGATCTGTCGGGACAACAAAGGGATTTTTGGGAAAAGGAAGGGAGAAAGCGTTGTGCATCATATTGACAGTTTGCAGGTGTGTCGAACTCTCTCCAACAGCCCTGCAACCGTCTCCTTCTATCTAAACAGACCACCCTAATTCTTGCAGTGAGTAGCACCTCTAGAAATAGAAACGTTATCAAATTACATCGGCACCGAACGGTCAAGGAGGCTTTTCACGGCCACAGCTGCAGCTCCCTGTATTTTGGGCACCCGATTCCTGGCGTAACTTTCTCGAGTTGCCGGGCCCGATTCCCAAGACGAGCGACAATTGCTCATGAGGATTAACGACATCGCAAGAAAACAGCGTCGGTAATATAAACATGGGTATTCCCGGTAATCACTGCGCTGAGAAACCGAAGAGAAAGATACCTCGGCAACCTCGGTAACCCTGCAACCGTATCCAGCGTGAACACTCGGCGTAGGCCAGTAGCTTTGCTCCCCATCCTTTCGGATAGTTTGCCTTTTTCAAGTTTTGACCTTGAGAGCAGAGCAATCGTAGTGCCACTATCACAATATAAGAGATTCGATACTTAACAGTTTTAGTCTGTCAGATTTTCGTCATGTCGCTATTATTGTGTCGGTCTCCATTATCTTTAGGAGCGTTGAATCTTTCCTGATGAAAGAATCTGAATGACATTGGAGTCGCCACTCCGAGCATCCTGTAGCCTAATTGTCACTGCAGCAACATTTGCCTCGTCAAATACTGAAGTAACAAACCCCTTACTATCGAATTCCATGACCGTTCCTGCTCCTTCACTTACCGTGACAGCCGTCGGCAAAGGGATGCGCCAAGCGGGAAGACTTGTATCGGCAGTCCAGCGACCATCACCGTCAACATCTTGCAACTGTTCGATCGCATATGAGCGGGGATGAAAGGTGACGCGGAAATGCGCTCCCCGGCTAGCCGCCTCTGCCCGCGTCAACCGTAACTGTTCGATCAGGTTACGCGTGACCAAAGGAAGAGTTACTTTCTGTGTGTAAAGTGTAGGAATTAGTAATACCACAAGTAACGTCACGATACCAGTAGCAACCGCCACATCGAGGATACGCAACTGTCGAGTTGTACGCTCCTGCGCGGCCTCGACGGATGTTGTGGTTGTGGGGTTTTCGAGTAGACCCGCAAGGAATGGTTGCGGGTCACGAGAAGCCGTAGATGGCAATGAAGAATGCGATGGTGACATAGCTGTGCCTCCTCGGTGTCACCGTGCAGAAACACAGCACTAGTCTTTACTGTGTATGCCCGGCAGCTCTGCGACCATATCCAGCAGTCCCGCCGGACGTAGGCCAGTAGCTTTGCGTCCCACACTTTCGCATGGTTTGCCATTGTCAGGGGTTGCGATCGGAAACGACTGTCATTTCTACCGATAGAACCGTGTAAACATCCGCTGTTGTAAGAGGTTTACCATCGGCGTCAGTGGCGGTAACAAACGATAGTCGTTAAAACTAGCATCATAATCCCAATTTCGTACAGGGGCGTTGTAGATATTATAGGGGTTCTCTCCAGACCCACCCCAAGGGCCGGTAGCATATACTGGTGCACCAAGACTGACAAACGAGCCACGATAGTTAAGAGTAGCTTGTCCGTCAGGACGAAAGTACCAATCTTCGTGAAACCGAGGAAAGTTATGCAATCCGCCGTTTGACTCTCCGGGAATCGGCGTATCCATACCGGAAATAAAGGCAGCATTAATACCCATTGTGTTACTGGCAGAGAGGCTGGTACACGCGCCCACCGCACATCGTATGGTTCCACTGTTGGTGGTCATGTTATAGTCGTAGTATCGGTCTGAAGGCGGAACCACACGACTCATAGAAAGTGTTCCTCCACTCTTGCGGTCGTTATTGTACTGCCACTCCGGACCTGCGTTAGGGATCCTGACTACTGGGATCTCCCAGCCCTGCGAAAGGACATTCACCGAGTCACCCATCACCGCAGCTGGTATTTTCGTTGTCAGGGTCATTGCTGGGTAATAATTAAAATTGCCATCAATATACACAGCCTGGTCACTCACCACTGTAAGACCCGTCGGATCGTCGGGAAGAGGTCGCGGAAAGGTTCCTCCACGAGTGTTCAAGTTAGCTGAGTCAAAAACACGCACCCCGTAGCGGTGATTTGCTGGGGGTGTCGGTACTGCATCACCTGCTTGCACCGAGAGAAAAAATACGAGACCGCCGTCACTGGCATCGTTTGGACTAAACAACGGCGTCCCACTCGCTTCGTTCCAATCAATCAAGGCCCGGACATTGACATTTAACAGCATCACCCACTTATTTTCGCGGCGATTATAGAATCCCCCCCGGCGATAATCATTGTCAGCAAACCACGACGTCGACAGCCGATTTGACACTTGGTTGCGATTAGGAAAAGTATTGCTATTTCCCGTGCCAGTCCACGCACCAAATTTCTGGTCACAGAAGTCGGGCCGCCATTCGGGGCGTGGGCCGATAGTTCCCGGTGCCCCGACCCACACTGGACAGATATCAAAATTTAGATCATTGTTTGACACGGTACCGTCGCCATTGATATCGACCGTACCGTCACCATTAGTATCTTCACCAGCCCGACGATATACACTCGCAGCCGTTTGAAAGTGAGGGTGATAGTTTTGAGGGTTACTCGGGTCTCTATTCGAACCCAAAGTACTAGTATCAATGTTAGCCAGCGGCCAACTCGCTGGCGGATTTTTCGGCAGGTCCGTATAAAAAATGGCACCACGCCGTTCGCACATGAATTGCCACAAGGCACTGGTCTTGGTGGTATTTCGCGAACCGTCCACGTTCTGTACTTCAATAGCAATCAAGCCGCCCCCGCCACCAGCGTTTGGCGTCGGGTCACCGCAAAAATTTTGTATCCCGGCGGCCTGGCGATTGAGCACGAGGCGAAGGTCTGCCTTTTGCCAGAAGACTCCTCCAGCATTACCGCTTCCTCCGCGTGCAAACACATCAACGTTAGGAATCAGCAGGGGGTTTTCGTGAGCGCGCATAGAGCCAAGATAATTCGCTAGTGTGGCTGCGCCTACAATCGTCGGCGAGGCTCTCTGACATGGGAGCGCAAGTGGGTCGAGGTCAGGAGTTGGAGCAACCACATCCTCTTGCTTGTCAACCCAGACCGTCCCTGAACACGGCTGCGCCGAGTGCGGGCCACGATAAATGTCTCCGGCGGCAGAAATCTGTACGAAGGGGTTATCGGGCGGTGCTCCTGGTGGAGAACGACGGTCACCGATCTGTACAACAGTGAACGGGTGCTGGCCATTCAAGTACAGGTCCCCGTTCGTATGGATTCGGCCACTGAGCGTCATCGACGGACCAGGCGCGATTTCGAGTGTGTCTTTGAAGAAGGCAAGGAACTGAAACACCGGAATCGAGTTAATGGTGAATTGACTTCCTAACACTGCTTCATGAGCTCCGCTACCGTTGGTCACTGTGGAAGTCACAGTATAGTCGCTGGGGATCGCACGGATTCCGGCAAACGGTTTTCCGGCGGGAATAATCACAGGTTCTCCTGGTGAATGACCTGGGACTGGAGTCACAGAGTAGGTCACATCACGTTGGTGGGTGCCAGTCGAAATGGTAATCGTGTGCTCGTAGTTTCCAGGTGGGGAGTAGTTCTCAAAATACTCTTTCACTTCCGCCATGGCGTAGTTGAGTCCCGCTTCGGCAGCATAAAAACTCCTCCGCTCACGTGCGGCACTGCCACGCAACGCAGTGTCAGCACGAATCGCCATAGTATAAGCCGCAGCCAAGACACTCATTAGGCCCAGGAAAATTAGAGCGGTGACCAGCGCCACACCATGCATACTGCGTAAGAGTCGCCAGCAGTGGTTTCCCGCCGGGGTAGGAGGGTAAACGAAAGGAGGCGTTGATCCGCGTTTCGCACGTACGGTCAGGATTTTCACTTTATTCTCCCATCATTATTGATAAAACCGAGTAAACATGCGTTGTTGCAGCAGGTTCACCCTCGGAGTCAGAGGGGGAAGTAACTTCACATTATTGAAGCTGGCATCATAGTCCCAATTGCGCGCTGGTGGGTCATAGACAATGCTTCCTCCTCCTTGAAACGCACCGTTCGCATATTGGGGTATGCCGAGACTCACGAAAGAGCCCGCATATGTGAGGGTTTGCTGGTTTCCTCCAGGTTTCCAACCCTCAAAGAACCGAGGATAGTTTTCCAGGCCACCGCCGTAGATACCGGGTTGCGAGGGCACCGTCCCACTAATGAAACCCGCATTGATGCCAAAGGTGTTGGCTGCAGCGAAACTGGTACAGGGTCCGTCAGCACACATTAGACCGATATGCTGGATAAAATACCCATCAACTAAAGACATCGCGCGGACAGGGCTTCGAGCCTGGGGGGTTTTGCGATCATTATTGTACTGTCGCTCTCCTGGTAAACTTACGTTTGCTACGATAGGCACTTCCCAGCTTTGCGAGAAAATGTTGATGGTATCTCCCATGACTGCTGCTGGCAACTTCGTCGCTAGGGTCATTGTTGGATAGTAATTGTAGTTCCCTTGAATGTGGATCGCTTGATCACTGACCACGGTAAGCCCCGTGGGATCGTCCGGGTTGGGTCGGAGAAACGTCCCACCCCGTGTATTCAGATTTGCCGCATCAAAGACCCGGACTCCGTAACGCAGGTTTGCTGGTGGTGGAACAGATGTCGAGTCGTTGGCTTGCACGGAGAGAAAAAAGACCAGACCACCATCTGTCGTATCGTTTGGCGGAAAGAGCGGGGCTCCATTGGCCTCGTTCCAGTCGATCAAGGCACGGATATTGACATTGAGCATCATTACCCATTTCTGCTCACGCCAGTTGTAAAAGCCACCCCTGCGGTAATCGGCATCAAGATACCATGAGCTGGCCGGTGGTGTTCCTGGAGCCCCACCCGCCGCCGCTGTCCGTGCAGCCACTATCGTATCGAAGCGGTTTCCGTTGCCGGCAGTCCCAGGAATCCACTGAGCCAGCCGCACGTTGCAGAAGTCAGGTCGCCATTCTGGTCGCGGGCCGATCGGTGCAGGCCCGATCGCGATTGGGCAAATGTCGTCGTTTCGATCATTGTTGGACACCGTCCCATCTCCACTGACATCTACAACTCCATCACCATTGGTGTCCTCTCCTGCTCGCCGGTAAACGGCAGCCGCATGGCAAAATGGCGGATCGTAATTATTCGGGTTGCTGGGATCGTTCGCTGTAGACGGATTCGGTGGGGCCGTCGCCATGGGCATCGCTGCCGGTTCACCGATCGGCAGATCGGTATAGAAAATCGCGCCTCGTCGTTCGCACATAAATTGCCAAAGCGCAGCGGTCTTCGTAGCATCCCGGCTTCCATCCGCATTCTGGACCTCGATCGCATACAGTCCATTGGCTGTGGCACTGCTAGGAAGCGCCAAGCCGCAGAAATTCTGTACCCGCGTGGCGTTCCGATTGAGCACGATACGGAGGTCAGCGCGCTGCCAAAAGATCCCGCCATCATCTCCCCCGTCCCCCCTGTCTAAGGACAGGTTGTCTGGCACTTGGAGCGGAGGGACGTGGGCTAACAGCGAGCCGAGAAAGGCTGCACGCGCCGCATCATCGACGCGATTGGGCCCAGCCCCCGTGCAAGGCAGGACGAGAGGATCAAGATCTGGGCTTGGTGCTACCGTATCCGCCTGCTTGTCGATGGTCACGGTTCCCATACAATTATCGACCAAGCCTCCCCGATACACATTGCCGGCGGCGGAGATATGGACGAACGGATTATCTGGAGGCGGCCCTGGTGGCGATCGACGATCACCAATGGTCAATGTACTCCAGGTATTGAGATATAGATCCCCGTTGGTATGGATCCGGCCACTTACATTCATTGGTGGTGCGTTCTGCACATCGAGGGTGTCCTCATAAAAGGCCATAAACTGAAAAAGCGGCACACTATTGATAGTAAATTGCGCGCCAAGCATCGCCTCTTTGTCTCCGGCGGTCGTCGAGGAGGTAGAGGTCACAATGTAGTCAGAAGGAATAGTATGCAGGCCAGCAAATGGTTGTCCTGCCAGAATGAGTTCAGGAGGCCCAGGATTGCGACCGGGCACTTCGCTGACCACGTAGTCCACCGTACGCTGGTGGGCACCGGAGGCGATCGCAATAGAGTTTTGATAGCTGCCGGGTGACGTGAAATGCTCGAAGTATTGACGCACTTCTCCCATCGCGTAGTTGAGTCCTGCTTCGGCAGCATAAAAACTCTTCCGCTCACGTGCAGCACCGCCGCGTAAAGCAGTGTCAGCACGAATGGCCATGGTATAAGCCGCAGCCAAGACACTCATCAGACCCAGGAAAATCAGAGCGGTGACCAACGCCACACCACGTTGACTTCTTAGCGCACCCCTCACCTGCATCGAGCCACTGGGGCGACTACAGAAAATTGCGAGGCTTGATGGTAACATACTCCCCTGCGGTTCCAGTCTGGCCGGTAGTGGCATAGCGGATATTCCCTTGCTTATCGGCCTTATGAGATCGAACTGTTGCCTTTAATCCAATGGCAGCAATTTGATTCCACTGAGCATCACCAGCCGGTGGAGTAGAGATTACCGCTGTGCAATTGAGCACCCCATCAGTATCGAGCGTACACGGTTTGAGGTAGTACAACACATCGAAGACCTCCACCCCATCAACCAACGGATAGGCTCCCCCACCATCGATCGACAACGTAAGTGTTGAGCCTGAGACAGAAAACGTTCGCTCCTCAATCGCATACACTCCAGCCCCACCAGTTGCCGGTAATGCTTCTACCAACCCAGTCGAAAGGGTAAGTGTCTTAGCCGCAGTATCAACGTGATCAAGATAATAGTAATTGCCTGTCGCACCACTCGCAGTAATGTACACTCGATCTCCAGCTTCAAAGAGTACCGCTTCAGTCACAATAATTTGAGTATCCCCTACAGTAGTCGCTCCTGCCACCGTACTTGTCTCGGCACAGCGGAGACTCACTGGGTCCACCTTTCCAACCCGTACAGTTAACGTATCGGTATCGCCTGTCTCCATCCCTGCCAACGCAACAAATTGTCCAGTCTGAGCCAGGCAAGCGCCAGCTTGCCGAAGTTCTTGAGTCACCATCGAGAGCAACGCACGTAGCCCTTGTTGTGCTTCAGTTTGCAATCGGCCTTCTTCTGTTGTTTCAACATTGTGAAACACAAATCCCGTTACCATTGCTAGCATCAGACCGATCATGGACATCGCCACCAACAGTTCGACAAGCGAAAATCCAGCGAGCTGCTCACGATGAGGCTTTCGTGAAAATGCTTTCCGCTTCATAGCTTCTCGGGTTTCCCTTGTGATCCCAACTAACAGTCACAACAACCGACGTCATACCGGCAGCTGGAGTTTCCGGGGTTACGATCCAGGCAATGTTATAGATAGTGCCTTTAGTTGACGTTCGTGACGACGAGCCACTCATCAGCGCATCGACTGGAACTTCTCGCAAGTTCTCTAATAATTCTTGGGCTACGGCAATGGCCTCCGAGGACTGGGCATTCTCAGAGATTAGTCGTGTATTGGCCAACATCAATGACGAAATACCCAGCGCAATAACGGCAAAAATCACTAAGGCTACTAGCGTTTCGATGACCGTAAATCCGCAGTGTCCCCAACGCATGCCCCTACCCTTCTTGAATCTGTCCCGACGGCCATACATTCACTGTCCGGTCTTCGTTGTTCTTGTTGTCCTTCAGAGTTACAGTCACTTGTGCCGCTGGGGTGCCGTCAGCATTTTCCTCCAACAGTCCCCGAGAGTTAAACTCGAACGTTTCACCTACCCCAGCAATAATCGTCACGCGCTTCGGTAACCCTACCGTTTGGACCGAAAAAACTGGATCATGGACCCACGTACCATTATTGAGTTTCAGACGATCAATTGCATACGAATCAGTACTGATGGTCACACGATAATGTACCCCTCGTCCCATAGCGCTTGCGCGTGCCAGACGCATATTCGCAAGGAACTCTTCCATCCCAGACAGGAGGTTAAGCTCGCTCTGCTTCACGCTTGGAATCGCAATCATCGCCAGAATCCCGAGCAGGGCAACGACCACCACGAGTTCGATTAATGAAAAACCAGCAGTCCTATGCCACACGGTACAGGCTCCTGTGTCACTGTATCCTTTTCGTACCATTAGGCGTTCTATCGGCAGTGCGGCAAATTGGTAAAATAGCGCACCCTTATTGATAGAAATGGCCAAACAACAGCATCACAATATCGACTTTCGGTGCTCATGAAAGAAGGCATTGCCAGGGACATCCTTGTTCTCGCGGAGCAACAGTCGAACACGAAAACTCGTAACTCCAGCACCAAAAAAAGCAGAGTGGCTCGGGCAACATAGCACCACAGGTGAAGAAGGAATTACGAGGGTGGACATTCAGGTACTCCTTCTCTTCTCACTCTGGGTATCGGACAATACCCAGAGTCTCTTTAGTAATTTGATGTCTCTGGAACCCTATGTCGCAGGAACCACACAGAGGTGACGACCTTTTCCTCTTTCCTGCTGCACGATATCACCCTTGGACTGCAGAACCTCGATTAAGATCCGCCCGCCATGAATCGACAGATGGTAACCCTTGTTCCGTTCTCCGGAAATCGTTGAGCTTTTAATTGTCGGCAATCAACATGAAGATTGAGGATGGTTTTCATCCCAAGGACACACAGTTAGACGGAACACCAAGTTTGTTACTTCCCTGAATTTGCGCTCAGGCTAACGTCACTCCACCATCAATAACGAGATTATGGCCCGTAACGAAATCCGAGGCTGGAGAAGCCAGAAACAAGGCGGCTCCAACTATATCGCGAGGTTCACCAAGGCGGCGAAGTGGTGTCTGCCGAAGCATTTCCTGTACAACTTCCGGTCGCGTCAGGTGAGAAGCCGTCATGTTGGTACGAATGTAACCAGGACTGATAGAATTGACATAAACATGGTGTTTGGCCCATCGGAGGGCGAGGACCCGTGTCAACTGAATCACACCGGCTTTTGCCACCGAATAGGTTAAACCAGAGTTTACTACCATCCCCGAGATAGAGGCCGTATTAACAATTTTTCCTCCACCGTGCACGATCATATGCCGTCCAGCTACTTGGGCACACAAAAACACCCCAGTGAGATCAACGTCTAATTCTTCTTGCCATTCCTTCTCACTCAAGTCTTCTGGGCGAACAATTCTCAGAACTCCAGCGTTATTGAAGGCAAAATCGAGACAGCCGAATTGCTCGACCGTCGTTTTCACCAAGGTTTCGACCTCTGCTCGACTGGTTACATTAATCGGGAGAGGAAGCGCTCGCCCTCCTTGTGCAACAATCTCTTTCACAACAGCATCGGCAGCAGCATGATTAATATCGCTCACAACTACCGCTGCACCAGCCTCAGCTAAACCACAGGCAATCGCCTTGCCAAGGCCAGACCCGCCGCCCGTGACGTATCCACATTTTCCTGCGAGATCAAAAAGTGCATGGCCACTCATTTTTTGACTCCTTTCCGTAAGCCTCTGTGCGACATCCCAAAGCGATTTTCGTAACGTCACTTTACCCCTCATACTAGCGCAAAGGAGGATTCTTATTTATTTCTGTAGAGTCGTCCCTCAACTTTCTTGACGATAGGGTAATAACAGGTAATTCTTAGATAAGAAGTTTTCAACTAAAGCACTAGTATATCTGCTGTATGAAGACCATTCTCCTTGCTGATGACGACGCGACACTTCGAGAATTGGCGCGTCTCACGATGAACGATCCGGAGTATTGCATCATTGAAGCAAACGATGGAAGGGAGGCGTTGGAACTCGCACGCACAAATCTTCCAGACTTGCTTATTCTCGACTGGATGATGCCTGGCTTAAGTGGAATTGAAGTCGCCCATGCCTTACGGCAAGATCCACACACAGCACAGATTCCAGTGATTATGCTCACGGCAAAGGGACAGGAGAAAGACAAAGATCAGGGGCGTGCGGTTGGTGTCCAAGGGTATCTTGTCAAACCCTTTAGCCCCCTCGATTTGCGCACGAAAATTCAGAATTTGTGGAAACAACAGAAGGTTTCGATCTCCGACTCAGAGTGCACAGACACAGAGATCGCGCTAACGAAGCCCAAGAAATTTCAGCAGCCGCCTCCGAGCGACAACTCCCAATTGCTGTTGTATGCACGTGATCTGGCACGAGTTATTGAAGCTGAACGAAAAAAGACTCAAGCACTTGAACGAGTAAATGTGGTGCTGCAAACGGAAATTGAAGAGCGCAAGCGCGTGGAAGATGCATTGCGTCGTGCACACACAGAACTGGAACACCGCGTACAAGAACGAACGGCGGAACTTTCGGCAATGAATGCAAAATTGACCACAGAAATTGCCGCACGAGAGAAAGCAGAAGAGGCTCTCCATACCCTGTCACGTCAGGTGCTTGAAGCCCAAGAAAACGAGCGTCGACGGTTAGCACGAGAATTACACGATGAAATCGGTCAAGCCCTTACCGCTCTAAAGTTTAACCTCCATGCTGCTCAACGCCAACCGACCACCTTAGGACCTCGCGTAGAGGATAGTCTGGGGATTGTAAATCGTACGCTGCAACAAGTACGAAATCTCTCGCTAGATCTGCGACCCTCTCTATTAGATGATCTTGGTTTGGTTGCCGCGTTGAATTGGTATATGGAACGTCAAGCGGAGCGGATTGGTTTCATCTCTCACGTCACTACGGATCCGATGCCACAAGACTTGAGTCCGACCATTGCGATAACGTGCTTTCGTGTTGTCCAAGAGGCGGTCACTAACGCCGCACGCCATGCACACGCTCGTGATGTATGGATCGACTTACGAAAACGAAACTTGCAACTCGCGCTCTCTATCAAAGATAACGGGAGCGGATTTGATGTCCCAGCTGCACAAGAACGAGCCTCGCTAGGTATGAGTATGGGACTAACAGGTATGCATGAACGCGTACGTCTGGTTGGCGGACAATTGACGATTCACTCGCGTGTAGGAAAAGGGACTGAAATCCGTGTTATTCTTCCATTGAAAATGAAAGGCGAACTATGAACCCAATCCGTATCTTACTTGTTGACGATCATCATCTCGTTCGTGCAGGGTTACGTACATTGTTACAACAAATGCCCGAAACTGAGGTGGTAGGTGAAGCTAGCGATGGTCGTGAAGCCTTGGAGCAAATCAGGACGGACCAGCCAGACGTTGTCCTCATGGACATTACCATGGCGGAAATGAACGGATTAGTCGCCACTGCGCAGATTACCCACGACTGTCCCCAAGTGCGCGTCGTGATGCTTTCAATGCATGCCAACAAAGAGTATGTTACTCAAGCACTGCAAGCTGGAGCTGCGGGTTACTTACTAAAAGATGCTGCTCCAACCGAGTTGGAGTTAGCAATCAAAGCCGTGATGCGAGGCGAAAAATACCTGAGTCCAGCAATTTCAACACACGTTATTGCCGACTATCTCCAACGAACGGGCGGTGGCGTTGTAAATCGAACCGAGGTGGAGACCGCTCATCACGATCCCCTTACTCTTCGACAACGAGAAATTCTCCAGCTGATTGCAGAAGGCAACACGACCAAAGAGATCGCAGCCAAACTAGCACTCAGCGTGAAGACCGTGGAAACGCACCGCACCCAACTCATGGAGCGACTCGATATCCATGACATCGCGGGGTTAGTACGGTATGCCATTCGCACAGGACTAGTAACCCCGGATCGCTGATTACCCATACGCCCGGGACCTTTCTTCCGCACAGGCAGGAGAGTTATCCTCCTGCCTGTTTCGTATCTCCCTTGCTCTTTTCTTTCCTGTTGATTCTTTCCTGTCACCCCCGTCACAGACAAACGAACTCGGCAATCGGACCCGAGTTACGGTTTCCGTCATCTAGACACGTCGGTTCATTCGTATAAGAAGAAATGTTCTAGGGAAACCGATGTATGGGGGGCAACCAATACAGACGATCGTTCGGTTTTGTCTTTGTTCTGCTTTTTTCTTTTTGCCATTTCCTTTTCCAACCTGCACTCGGAACGCGTTTTCATACACACGGCGGGGATGGGATTGCGCACGTTCATAGCGAGGCGGAATTCAATATCCCTTCCTCACGCAAGCACCGGACAGCAGTCCCCCATACGCATCCACACCATACTCATCCTCCTCACTCTCACGATTCACATCATCACCACTCCCATAGGCCTCCCCACCACACTCATCATACTCATCACTCCGACCGGGCAGCTCACCCCGTTTTTCGCCCTGCTCTCGACAATGTCGCCCATTGTCACCTCACCGCCACATTTGCGCTCTTCGACGTCTCCATTTCTGCATATCAACTTCCTACTTTTGGCAATATCCCAGGCCCCAACTTTTGCCTACAGCACAACTCTTGCACACCTCTTTTTTCCTACTATCCACGGGCTCCTCCGCTGTCGAGATAGAAGTTCACACCATGAGACCTCTCTTTCCGTACCCGCACTGCGATCGGGAAGGGAGCAGTGTGTCCGTTAACTCCATTAACAGAGGAGGATATTGCTGTGCATAAGGCCATCGACCTGCTGACCACTTATCTTTTGTATGGAAGTCTCATATGGCTCTCATCTTTTCGCCATGCGCTGGCCCATCCGCTCGCTTCCGCTGATTCAAAAGTCGAAGCACAAAACACTTCCCAACAAACGAATGATGCAATTCCACGGCTACAAGAACTGACAGTAATAGAGCGACGACCAACCACGGCGGCATCTGAGGATACCGTCCGTGCCCGCGACTTTGAGTTGCGACCGCATGCGACAACTCAGGAGATACTTAATAACCTCCCAGGCCTCATGGCTGGGCAACATGCTGGAGGCGGCAAAGCCATGCAGTATTTCTTGCGGGGGTTCGACAACGATCACGGCACTGACGTCGCCTTGTTCGTTGACGGTGTCCCAGTCAACATGGTGAGTCATGCGCATGGACAAGGCTATGCAGATTTGAATTTTCTCATTCCAGAAGTGGTCGAACGAGTAGAATTCTTCAAGGGGCCCTATTTTGCGCAGTGGGGCGACCTTGCCAACTCCGGGGCAGTGAATTTCATTACCAAAGAACGGGCAGCGGAAAACTCACTCAACGCCTTGGGCGGATTCTTCAATACGATGCGCTATACTGGAATGTTGTCTCCTCAGATTGGTCCTGTTCAATCATTACTGGCGACCGAGGTGTACTTTTCTGATGGTCCCTTCAAGAATCCGGAGAACTATAGTCGCTATAACGTTTTTGGGAAGTTTACTGTTACTCCTGCTCCATATTCACAACTTACCCTTTGGGGGTCGGCACACGATGGCGACTGGGACGCCTCAGGACAAATTCCACTCCGAGAAGTGCACGCTGGACGCTTGGACCGTTTCGGCTCCCTCGATCCCAGCGAAGGTGGCAGATCAGATCGGCAGAATCTCAACCTGATCTATACGTATACCCCGAATCCACAGGAAAGCTGGTTCGTCCAACTTTATGGGAGTCGTTACAAGCTTCGCCTCTTTTCCAACTTCACGTTCTTTGCCGCAGATACGGAGCGCGGCGATGGCATTAACCAAGATGATAGTCGCATTCTGTATGGTGGTCGGATTCACTATGATCGGTTCTGGACACTCGGCAAGTTTCCGACACAGAGCACCGTCGGGTTTGAAATGCGCCACGACGATGCAGATGTCGGCCTGTTTCGTCAGGAACGAAGACAGCGCTTTGACACAATCAACAAGGTCAACATTGTCGAACGATCATTTAGTGGGTACCTCCAACAGGAATTCTTTTGGAGCGAGATGGTGCGTCTGCAGGTGGCAGTCCGGGGAGATTTCTTTTTGTTCGATGTTAATGATCGTCTCCCCCAAAAGGCAACCGCGGCACGGCGCATTCAAGGCAACACGGTTGACGGGATCGTCACCCCCAAGGCGAATCTTATTTTTTCTCCATTCGTTAACAAAAATACACGCTGGCGAAACACCGAGTTCTTTCTGAACTTTGGCATGGGATATCATTCCAACGATGCCCGCGATGCGGTGCGCGATGGAGGAACACCACTCTCACGGTCAACCGGTGGAGAACTTGGTATGCGAACGAACTTGTGGGAGCGATTCGATTTCGCAGCGGCACTGTGGATCTTAGATCTCAACAGCGAATTGGTTTTCGTCGGAGACGAAGGCACCACCGAGGCTAGTGGTCCAACACGGCGCTGGGGAATTGATGCCGAAGCACGCTACCAGTTCGCTCCCTGGTTGTTAGCGGATGTCGATCTGAGTTATGCTGATCCTCGTTTTCGGCGAACCGGAGAAGCGATTCCTCTGGCGCCAACGTTCTTACTGAATGGTGGCCTCACCGCGCGGTTTGATAATGGCTTCTCAGCGGCACTGCGGTTACGATACCTTGATGACCGCCCTGCAATCGAGGATCGCAGTCTCACTGCTCGTGGGTATCTCTTGATGGATCTCATCCTGAGATACCGCTGGCGCAACCTCGAAGCGTCACTGCAACTATTGAACCTCACAAATACCGACTGGCGACAGACGCAATTCGCGACGAATTCCTGTGTGCAGCGTGAGATCGGAACTGACCCACGTTGCCCGCTGAACGGCGGGGGTGAGGGCATTTCTGATATTAATTTTGTCCCGGGTTATCCAGTCAATTTTCGCGGTGGTCTTACCATGTTCTTCTAACTTTGGCGAAGAGCAACGGGGTTGCATCAAGCGAGCTTTGTCAGTATAGACGCTTACCGTATGAAGAGTGGGGCGCACAATTCCATTGTCCTACGCCTCTGGGCAACGATCACGTTTCTGTGCTATCTAGCTGCCGGGGCTAGCTTTGCGCTCCCTTCCATGTCACGCTGCGGCCGCTGTGTCAAACAAACCCATCTCGGCGCTGTGAAAGCTGGATCTTCGTGTCTCCTCTCCCATAAAACGAAAGGACAGTCCTGCCACAAACAGCAAACAACCGCGACAGGTCAGATTAAACTCTGCCCTGATGGATGCTTACGACACGATCGCGAAGGAGGAGAGATCACTACGATCGCGAAGTTCCTCTCTCCTCCGGAGTCGTTTTTACCAAACCTTTTCCCCATCGAGATTGTCTCGACAAAAGAGGTATTGGCAACAACCGGTCCTACGATCACCCCTCCCTATCATCCTCCATCCTTTTCCTAATCGTCTCAGTTAGCTTACAGAGTGTCTTGTGGTTATGCGACAATCCCATCGGGGAGATGTAGCTTGATGTCTCTTCTTGTGAATGAGGATCATGAACAGGCACGGGAAATGCAGTTTTCCCCTATCTGTGCGGCATCTCATTACATAGGCAAACTGCTTCATCCATTGTCGCACCGACACAAGTAAGAACAAGTATTTTCCCTTTTTCTCGGTCATGAAAAAGACCTGATAGCCTTACAAACACAGGATGGAGAGAAATATGTCTACGTACCATTGTTGGAAATTATTCGCGATTATAGTGTCTTGCGGCCTATCTTTTGCCCCCGTCGCATATGGACATGGGGACAGCAACGGCGGAAGCAGCAAAAATCTTGTGAGTGTTGCGTTAACCCCTAACCCTACTATTCCTGAAGTTGCCGAAGCAACAGGAACAGTGCTCGTGGACCTCGCAAACGGTGTCGTGCAACTCGAAGATCTGCAAGGTTTTCCGTTCAACATCGAACGAAATCGGATTCTGCCCGTTAATGTCACCTCGACCAAAGACCCACGACTCAAAGGCCATGACGGCGAACTTGCAGCAACAAGCTGCGAAGAACACGAAGGGCAGTGGACATGCCATGTCCACTCCTACGTCGCGTGGATAGCCGAGATTGAAGATGGAGCCTTAGGACATCCCATTCCGCTCGGCACGATCTACCCTCGCACGGACGGGACTGCAGCCGACCGCAACTTCAGTTTCCGAGAAGGAGATATATCGGGATTTGGTGCCAACGTGATTATCATTACCGCAGAAGTAACTTTTGGTGCCATGCCTTCTCTCGCTCATAGCCATGATGGACAAGCAAGCATGGAAATGGTGCCACGTGGCCCCATTGTTCTCCAAGCTACACTTCCACAATAGAAAGGAAAGGAGGTGGAGCTGTGCACAACCTTTCATACCCTTCTGTGCGACAGGCGCATCGATACAGAACAGTCTACAGCGGCCTAACTGTTCTAACCGTAGTCTTGTACGGGCTCTTGTTGTGTTCTGTTCCTCGGGTTTTTGCCTCGTGCGGGCAAGCGTTCTGTCCGATTGAAACCTCAACAACGACCGAGCGGCATCCGCATGGTGGTGAACTCCAACTCAACCTAACATATGAATTTATCGACATGGACGATCCGTTCATTGGTACCAGCAGTGCACGAGTCGGTGAGATTCCCCGCGGGCACGATGAACAATTTACTCACAATCAAACCGTCAAATTTTCTCTTGACTATGGCATTACCCCACGTCTTGCCGTTGGCCTTCTCCTACCCTTTGTCGACCGCCTCCATCAACACTTGGCCCACGAAGAGGAAGAAGTGGTCGGTGGAAGTCTCGAAGAGACGGAGGTCGTCGCTAGGACCGAACGCTGGCGCTATCAAGACGTAGGCGATATCCAAATGACAAGTCGGTATCTTTTGCGTCCTCCACCAACACCGTTGCATGCGTCCCTGTCACTAATTGTCGGGATGAAGTTCCCAACAGGGCGGACCGGAGTGGATAATGACGAAGGCGAAAAAGCCGAATTGACGTTACAACCAGGCAACGGCTCATGGGATGGAATCGTGGGCCTGTCGTATGCGCAACATTTCTCGGTTGCGACCGCGAAGCGCCAAACAGCGCTAGCCCCGTTGTTTGTCACGGCCTTGACCCGTTTTCCAATTGGTACAGGAAAGTTCGGTTATCGGCCGGGGACCGAGCTGTTCCTCAATCTAGGTACCGCCTATCCAGTATTTCGCAATTTTGATGTTCTTGCGCAGATAAATTTTCATTATCGCGACCGAGATAATGTTGGGCACGCTCCAGGTGTCGAGCACGCAGATTCGGGACGAGAAACGCTCTTCCTGAGCCCTGGCCTTCGCTACCGTGTTACCGACAATCTTGCAGTCTATGCGCTCATGCAGTTTGCCGTTTATCGACGAGTCAATGGTATTCAGCTCACCTCTGACTGGAATATCACCTCCGGAATTTCCTACCGCTTCAACCTTTTCTCGCCCGTATAGGTTAGAGGAGGACGAACTCTAGACAGAGCCCACTGTGATAGTGGGCTCTGTCTCCGGTCAGAGCAAACAGCTCAGCTTGCTGTCACACGCACAACGGACTCTAAATGCCCCATCTCAATCTAGCGGAGCACTCGGCAAACACCTTTTATCAAGGTTGGTACGAGCCGCGGTCGCAATAACTGAGGGGCATAGGGACGGAAGCGCTGCTCATTCTCGCGCAGACACAGTTCGAGAAACGTACGTGGAGAGATGTCGAGGTCAAGAGCGTCATGGCCAGTCATAGTGAAGTCGCCGGTGCCAACACCACGCGCAGTCTGTACTCGACTCCACGCTTGAATTGTCATGGCCAACCCACAACGCAGAACATGCGCGGGCTTTTGCCACACCAGCAGCTGTCGACGCTGATAGGCAAGCCAGTTAACAAAAAACAAAATGTGCCGTGCCTCCTCTTGGACGATCGGTTCAAACAGCTCGACGAGGGCGGCAGGAAAAAAGCCGGAGTCTTTTGCGACCGCAAACAGACCAAAGGCAAAGAAGGAGTCAAAACATTCACCATATTCCGTGCGCAAAAATGCCCACTCAATATCCGTCGGCAGTACAGGCGGTGGCTCTGCCGGCACCTGAATGTCGTACTGACGGAGGAGGGCATCGAGCAAGGCAGAATGGCGCTCCTCTTCGTATCCTTGCAACGCAACAGCCTCCCGAAGCAAAGGATCATGTTCACGTTGTGCTTGTGCCTGTACCTTCGCAGCTGTCGACCGCTCGGTCGACACTGCCTCTTGCCAGAAAGGCAAAGCCCGTAACCGCGCAAGGCTCGCATCATCAAGCGTGGGCCACCGCAACGAGGCAATGTCGTACGCGACGTGACTATTCATAAATTCTTTACAAAATAACTCCTTATGTGCTTGTGAACCGATAATCAGATCCATCACCTACCCACTTCTTATAATTTTATAATTGTGATTTTTCGCGGAAGTCACAACAAGAAACGTATTAATTGACGACACTCAAAAAAACACTATCATTCGGTGATCCCTTGTCCAGCCCAGGGAGATTCCGGAGGTTAGCCTAGGGAGACCTGGATAGTATACATGGGCGAATTGCCACAGTTTGCGTAGGCAGGAGAGTTCACTCGGCAAGCTGCTGAGCAAGGTAAATGAACGCCACGCCAAGGAGTGTCACTATTGGTAACCACCGCGAATGATCTGCCTCATGCGCCGCCGGGAGGAGACTGCTCGCCCCAAGGTACAGAAACACCCCGGCAAACCAGCCTAAAATCAGGGCAAGAACTGGGATAGAAAGGATAAGCACTGACTGAAACGCAATTCCGGCAAGAGGAGCCAAGGCAGTTACCGAGAGCATGACCAGCGTTGCTTTCAGGCTATGGCGAGTTCCCAGCATCACCCCAACCGTACTCGCCCCATCTGCAACCTTATGCAAAAGCACCGCAACAGCAACGACCCAACCCATCTCTGCCCCTGCCTGAAATGCACCACCAATCGCCACCCCATCAAGAAAACTGTGGACACCGATACCTGCAGCCCCCCACGCTCCGGCCTGGCACGTATGGTTATAATGTGGTGGGTGATCTTGCGTCTCATCATGATCCCGATGGTGGGCAGCATGCTCAAAGAGATAGAAACACAGAAACCCCAACGCACAGGTCAAAAGCAAATGGTGATGGTGAAAATGCGAATGCGTATCCTCAAGTAATTGTAAAGCGTCAGGAAGAACATCCATCAACGCACCAGCAACTAAAGCGCCCGCACAAAAAGCAAGAACAAGGGCACGGTGGGCTTGCATCCGTAGAGCAAGGAGCCCTCCACTCAGCGTCATCACACACGTTGCACTAGCAATCCATAGTGGCGTAGTCATTGCAGGCCGCTAGCATATGCATCAAGATTGCAAGAGGCAAGCGCCCTACAAAGCTTAACCGTTTCTCCAATCACTAGTGAGGCACGGATAACCTTTTCCTGCGTTCAGAACGACTCGGTCTTACTCCAACCCGCATGCTGAACTTGACAACTGAGTTGCAATTACTTATGAGTGAGAACAACAGCATGCGGCAGAAACTTTCCTTTTTCTCGTGGAAGACCACTACTGCTTTTCTTGCGGTCGTGAGCATGACGCTTTTTTGGCTTGCTGCGGCTACCCATATCCATTCCACGTCTTCCCCGGAGAGAATCCAGCAAGAGTGCCAGTTATGCCTGAGCGCCACTGTCCATAACAGTACTCCACAAAGCGCACCAGCACTTGTAGTTGCTTCAGTCGGTTTTCGCCAACCGTTCGTCCGTGTACATGCTCCGTCACCGTTCCTCCTGACATCTTCAGGCTCTCCACGATCTCCGCCTTTCCCCTCCTAACGTTTCCTCTTCCACAGCCCTAATGACCCATATTGCCCGATACTCGTGTTTAATCTGGCACGAGTATCAGGAGAACCACTTTTCGTACAGGAGTGTTCCATGCGTAGTACACAGCTCATGAGGCATTGTGTCTCATTGGCCCTAATCTCAAGCTTGTGTGTCAATCTTCCAGCATCCGCAAATGATGCCCCAGAAATCGAAACCCTCAAGAGACAAATCAAACAACTCCAGCAGACAGTCGAGGAATTACAGAACGCACTACAGAACGTTCAACAAGACGCCACAGCACGCGAACAGCGAATTCAGCGACAGCTGCAAGCATTGCCGAGCCAGGTTGCTCCATCCCCGCTCGACCAAGCGGTACAAGCAGTAGAAGCCCGTGAGTCTCACTCTCCTGTGCGTGTTGATCCTCCGCAAGGGAGTAGAGGGCAACAGCGCTGGATTGACGTGTCTTTTATTCCCTTGTTTTTCGCCGGCTCTTCGAGTCGGCGCGAAGACGGCCTACGAACCCTCCAGGCAGGTGGTCACGACCCGGCGAAACGTGGCTTTACGCTAGCCCAAGGTGAACTCGGCTTGGCTGGTGCGGTTGATCCCTACTTTCGTGCGCAAGCTTACCTTACGGCAGCAATTGATCCGGTCGAAGGAGAAACAATCTGGGAATTAGAGGAGGCCTTTCTCACCACTCAGGCGCTGCCCTATGGTTTACAACTGGAAGTCGGGCACTTTTTCACAGAATTCGGCCAGATTAACCCTCGCCACCCTCACCAGTGGGATTGGCTTGATCAGCCTGTCATTAATAGCCGCCTCTTTGGTCCTGATGGTATGCGGGCACCAGGGTTTCGCACCTCCCTTCAACTGCCGACTCCGTGGTTCTCGGAATTTCATGTCGGCATGCAAAATGCCAATGGGGAAACAATGACGAGTTTTTTGGGTAAGCGTCATGCGCATGGAGCTGAAGAAGAAGAGGACGGCCACGCCCACGAAGCCGAGGGAGACGACGATCATGCAGAGGAAGGTCCGTTTAGGGGGGACGCGATCGGCAATCGTCCGCTCATCGAGCGTGATGTACGGGCCCTCAAAGATTTTACTTATTTAACGCGCTGGAACAATTTCTGGGAGATTACACCGAGTCTGTCTACTCTGATCGGCGTTTCAGGCTTGTATGGCCCCAATGCAACGGGACGAAACGGCGACACCTGGATTTATGGTCTTGACATGAAATGGCGGTGGCGACCAACGACGCATTTTCGTGGATGGCCTTTTGTCTTGTGGCAAACAGAAATTATGCGCCGCAATTATCACGCTGATCGTTTTACGGTGGTACACGACGACGATCCGACGGAGGTCGACACTCTTCCCGGGCGAACCTTACATGATTGGGGCTTGTACTCGCAACTGCTCTACGGCTTTCGCTACGGTTGGGCAGCTGGAGTACGCTATGAGTACGCCGGCGGCAGCGGACAAAGCGTCGGAGGGGGGAAGAACGATCCATTCCGTAGTGAACGCCATCGCGTCTCACCGCTTCTTGCCTGGCACCCCTCGGAGTTCACGCGTATTCGCCTGCAGTACAACTTTGACCACGCCAATCATCTGCGAAATAACCAAACCGCTCACTCTGTTTGGCTGGGACTTGAATGGTTGTACGGCACCCATGCTCCACACGAGTACTAAGGTGCCCGCATAGCAAACACAGCAGGAGTCCTCAACGTCAATGAGGAGAAGCAACATGCAACAACATACACAGCAATTGTATCCATTTCATTTCCTCTTTGCTCTTGTGATACCGGCGCTTCTGTGGCTCTCGCCCTTTGCCTCGATAAGCAATGCGCAGTCTCTGCACGTTTGTGCGACGGTCCCTGAACTAGGCAGTTTAGTCCACGAAGTCGGAGACGACCAGGTTGCGGTCACGATTTTTGCAAAAGGAACCGAAGATCCGCACTTTGTCGAAGCAAAGCCAAGTTTCATTAAGGCCCTGAGTCAATGTGACCTGTACATCCAGGTTGGTATGGACTTAGAAATTGGCTGGGCACCGGTATTATTGCGCGAGGCACGCAACAGCAAAGTGCTTGCTGGCGCGGTAGGCTACCTAGATGCTTCTACGGCCATTACCCCGCTTGGGGTCCCCTCAGGAACGGTGGACCGTTCGATGGGGGACGTGCACCCGTTCGGAAATCCACACTATCTGCTCGATCCGATCAACGGTCTGCGGGTGGCTGTCCTCATTCGCGAGCGGCTCAGTCAGCTACTCCCAACCCACAGGGCAGAGTTCATCACTCGCTACGAGGCTTTCCGCCAACGGCTGGGAACCGCGCTGGTCGGTGAGACATTAGCCAAGAAATATGACGTCGAAAAATTAGCGCTCCTCTTTTCTCGCAACGCCCTTACCGATTTTCTGCAAAGCCAAGGAGAAGAAGACCTACTGGGAGGATGGCTGCAAAAGATAAGTCAGTTTGTCGGCAGCAAAATAGTTACGGATCACAATATTTGGCCCTACTTTGCGAATCGCTTCGGTCTCACCATTACCGATACGCTCGAGCCCAAACCCGGTATTCCGCCAACGACAGCGCATCTTGGCACCGTGATCAACCATATGAAGGAAACAGGCGTCAAAGTAGTCCTCGCCTCAGCCTACTACGATCCACGGTACGCGAACTTTGTCACGGAAAATACCGGAGCAACGGTAGCACTCATGGCCCACCAAGCCGGCGCGCGTTCTGGAACCGACGATTATATCTCAATGATTGACTACAATGTGCAACAAGTAATCTCAGCACTCGACAAAAACCCATAACTATCTTTCTTCACAAGGCGCTCTCAACTTCATGAAGACTCCTGCCTGGTTGGTCGAGGGAGATCTCAATACTTGGGCAGATCGGACTGGGATTTGGATCTCCATACTCTGCGCCGTACACTGTCTTATTGCCCCCTTCTTCCTCACCCTTGCCCCTATTGTAGGAATTGGTTTTCTTCTCGACGAACGTGAAGAAAGCACGATTATCAGTCTTTCTCTCCTCATCGCTCTCGCCAGCTTGTTTTGGGGGTTTCGTCTTCATCGGCGTCGACATATATTCCTTCACTTAGGAGGAGCGGTCGTCTTGTTGACGGTCGGTCAATTCGCGTTAGAAGCATCGACAGCCCTCGTGTTTGTTGTGACAGGAGCTGCGCTTCTCACCATTGGCCATTCATTGAACCTATACCTGTGCCGGATATGCCGAGCGTGTAAAGAAACAGTGGACATCTCAACATCCTCTCTCGTTGTCAGAACGGTGCAGTTATCTCTAGGATATGCTGGCCACACAGTCCTCCACGATGTGAACTGGGAAGTTCATACTGGAGAGTTCTGGTGCATTCTGGGACAGAACGGCGGGGGAAAATCGACGCTGTTGCGTGCTGTCTTAGGGTTACTGCCGCCACAATCCGGTCAGCTCTGGCTTCATGAGCAATTTGCTCGGCGCGACCGCATCGGCTTTGTTCCCCAGCGCTGTGACCTAAACCCTACCCTCCGTATCACGGTCGAGGAATTCGTCCTGCTCGGTCTCGTTGGCATCCGGGCAACTCGCCGAGAAGAAAAAGTGCGATTACTCTGGGCATTAGAAAAAATGGGGCTCCAGGACAAAGCACGTTCCGAATACTGGTCTCTATCCGGGGGGCAACGTCAACGCGCCCTGGTCGCTCGTGCCCTTATACGTCGCCCTACGCTTCTGCTTCTCGACGAACCAACCAATAATCTGGACCTTTCAGCAGAAGATACTCTCCTTCAACTCCTTCTGTCTCTCAACCGGCAAGACCAGCAAACCGTCCTTTTCGTCACTCACGACGTGACCCTAGCAGATCGCTGTGCGACCCACCTTGCGTTACTCCACTCGGGCACCCTTATTGCCGGTCCGCGTACAGACGTATTGACTGAAGCCAACTTGCTCCGACTCTATGGGCAAGCAGTTTCCTTTCCTCGGTCTCTCGGCCATGTCGACACCGCGCAAAAACCAGACCGTGGAGTATCCACTTGATCGAGAACTTCCTTTCCTCGTGGCCACTGTTTCAGAACGCCTATCTCTCAGGTTGGTTGATTGCTATTCTCCTCGCGATCATCGGAGTCTTTGTTGTCGCCCGCGATCAAATCTTCATTGGGGCAGCGGTATCTCAAGCTTCACTCCTCGGTATTTCTATTGGCATCTGGCTTGGCAGTCGACTCACTCTCGACGAAACCCACTGGTGGCGGTCAGAAGTGTTTCATTCGTTAATGGGCGGCTGCTTTGCCATTATTGCGGCACTGTTAACAGCCCGTGGAGAAAAAACTGCTGGGCGAGAAACCCATGAAGCCATAACCGGCTGGGTGTTTTTGTTTGCCATGAGCATGTCGATTCTGCTCATGGCCCATAGCCCGCACGGTCTGGAAGAAGTCAATCGTCTACTCTCGAGCACAATCATCGGTGCAACCCAGACGGATGTCGGGATTTTCTCAGTCATGACCACAGTAACCATCATTCTGCTCAGTTTTTACCACCGTCAGGCGTTACTGGTTATTCTCGACCCCGAGATGGCGCGCGCTGTGGGCTTACGTGTGGAGATCTGGGAAGGTGCTTATGCTTTCTGGTTAGGTGCAATCGTCGGCTTCTCTATCCATGTTTCTGGTGTCATTTATGCGTTTGCCTGTCTGGTATTACCCCCACTTGCGGCCAAGAATATTAGTCGAGACGTACATACTCTTTTTGTCATATCTCCCGTCCTAGCGCTGAGTTCCGGGATTGTCGCCTTTGTATTAGCTAATCATTACGATTATCCTCCGGGTCAAATGGCGACAACTTGTCTTTGCTGCGTGGTCCTCATTATGTGGGGATTCCGATACATACGAACACAATAGAACCTGTACCTCGAAAATGTTGCGCGATGGCGGACAACGCGCTAGGGTGATGCCGCTATGAAACGCCAGCAAGTGCCTTCATCTATTAATCAACTGCGTTCCTTAATTCGCGCGGCAGGTCTGCGCAGTACCACGCCACGGGTTGCCGTCCTTCAACATTTGCAAGGAGTCGCGACCCCAATGAGTCACGCGGAGATTGTTGAAGCGCTGGAGGATAAAGGTTTTGATAGAGCAACCATTTATCGCAACCTGATAGACTTAACTGAAGTTGGCTTACTGTTGCGTACTGATGTTGGGGATCACGTGTGGCGCTTTGAACCACGGCGTGAAGGGGAAGGACGCCATCCCAGCGAGCATCCGCATTTTATGTGTACCGATTGTGGCGAGGTAGCATGTTTACCAGGGGTCAATGTGCGTATTTCCCCGGCTCAAGGAGTCCCACGGTCGCTCACAAGCAAACAAGTCGCCGTCCAACTCAAAGGTCTGTGTGACCGCTGCGCAGCCTGACGATGTGGCGGTGAAATCCGCCAGCTCTTTTTCTTTTTCCTCTCGCTAAGCTTAGTTCTGACTCCCAATCTGTGGAGCCAGACGTCTTTTCTCCCTGGATTCAAGAAAATTCCTTTCTGCCGATAGGTAATCTCAAACTATTTGGTAGGGAGGTTTGACATGCGCCGAGGAATCAGGCACTGGGGGATGTTGTTGACAACAGCATTTCTCCTCACAGTTGGAAATACAGCTCACGCAGTTATCGGAGTTCCAGATGATGTCCCAGCAGCAACGCTACTTTTTCCCTTTTTTAAGGTGAATCCTTCGCCAACGAGCACAACGCGACAGGATACCATTGTCACGATTACCAACACCGCAAACCCACCTGCAGCATTCTCCGCAGCCCGGGTTCCCAGTAATACTGGACATACTTGGGTACACATCACGGTATGGAACGTCAGATCACAGCATGTCTACGACTTTAGTGTGAATCTCACACCACATGATGTGTTCTCCTGTAGTCTGCTCGACTTGCTTGTTAATCCCAATAGCTTGCAAAACCCGTGCGGGGTCTTTCAAGCCCCGACAGGCGTCGTCGACCAGCTTCGGGTAGGCGATATTTTGGCTGGGTATGTTACCGCAGATGTGGTCTCTCAACCAACGTCAGATTTCCCTGGTCAACCGGGGTATCCATTTTTGGATTGGAACATTTTGGTTGGACATCTGTACTTAGTCGATCTTCCTGCGGGCTCTGCGACTGGGTTCAACGCCGTGAGTATTGAAAGTGAAGTCTTTCCTAACGCAACCACCTTCGCAGCATCGAATAGTGGGTTGGGACACCCAGCAGTAGCATTTGATGAAAACGTACAGATCGGTTTCTATCTGAACCGTTGTATTGAAGAACAAGGCAGCTCTGCAGCCTGCGCTCCTGCGGGTAGTTATGGAAACCGCGAGCGGATCGACGGGTTCAGTGGTGATCGGGTACAAACGTTTAATACAGCGGGGTACCCACCTGCAACGACTTTTGGTGACTCGCCGTTAAGCTTGATTGTCCGGTATTTCTCTGTACCATCGTTAGGCGGAAGGACAGAGGTGTGGTTATGGAAGGATCGTGTGACCAGTGGTGCCGCCTCTGGAGTGAATTTGGCTGTGTACGACGAGGACGAAAACGCCCATTCCATCACGTTCAGTCTACCAGACGAGGTGAACTTTGCGCCGACGGCAGACATCATTACCCCCGGGGCCCCAGGTGGCTGGTTCCGCATTAAGTTCGTGTGCGGACAATTCGGCTATTGCGGATATAGTCCACTCAGTCCAGCGACATGGACAACGTCAGGTGGAGGTTTATCAACACCAATTCAATCCGTTGCCTATTCACTCCAATTCGCGAACAGTCAGAACGCGTCGTTGCGATGGGACGCAGCCTTCCCGTCCCATCGGCAATACACAAATTACCTTGGTGGAATCACAGCCGAGTAAGTGAGAGGTTTCTCTGCCAACCACTGAAATAGTCGAGGCGGACACGATGTCCGCCTCTTTTTTTGACCGGAGCAGATTATTTCCTCAGCACTACGGCAACCTGGAGAAAAAGATACAACACACAAAGGGGCGGGGAACAGCACCGAAAATCGGTCCACGCCAACACACGGAGAAGGCATCGTTGCCAGCGCCATACGGCACTGCAAGTCAGCGTTCAAATCGCTTGGCTTCACCAATCTTCACACCGTACAGAACAACTCCCTTATCGATCCGGATAGTAAATCCACAGTCTGGATTGATGCATGCCCAGACTTTGTACTCAAGTGTTGCCCCTCGCGGTCCAAAGTCTGACAAGGGGACAAGCAGCCCTTTGCTGCATTTCTGACAGTGGGGAAGATCCACGCCTACCGCCTCCTCTCACAAAGATGGGTACAGCTTCCCGGCGCGCCTAGTATGCCAGGGAACCTATCCACAACACAAGGGGAAGAGCAGTCTTGGGACTTCGGACGAATCATTACTCCGAGATGTTCAGCGTTGACAAGTAGGACAGAAGAATGAACTACGTCCTCCGTGAATCTGCCGTTGAATTGGCGTTCTACAGATATGACATTGAGCCCCTTCACGTTCGTACACTCGGAAGCGTTGCTGAAACGCGCCACGTTTTCCCTCTCCGTCACGATAGTCAGAGATTGAACTACCCCGGTGTCGGATCGCCTCTCGAAGGACTGTTTTTGTCGCCTTGACAATTCGCTCAGCTTCGAGAGAGTCAAGAGTCATAGCGATACGCCCCGGATGCACCCCGGCACGAAACAGCAGTTCATTCGCGTAGATGTTCCCGATTCCTGCCACTACGCGCTGATCCATAAGAAAATCCTTCATCGGCCGCCGAGTCGTGCGCGATTTTTCCCACAAGTAACGTCCAGTAAACTCTCGACTGAGAGGCTCACATCCAAGAAGGGTCATGGAGTGAATTTCTTCAACCGTGCCAACGGCCATCAGACCGAAACGGCGTGGATCATGATAACGTAGCCAGCGACCGGAGCTTAAAGTAATTACAATATGGTCATGGGTCAGTAATGCTGACCTCGGTTCCTCAACAACTAACTGCCCAGTCATCCCGAGATGGACCAGCCAAATGCAATTATCATTAAGAGCAAAGTGAAGGTATTTCCCCCGACGATCGATAGCACGAATCGTTTTCCCTACTAACGACGCAGAAAAATCGTCGGCAATAGGCCGACGCAACCGAGTTTCACGCACTGTCACTGCCGTAATCTTAAAGCCAACCAGTAGTGGCACTAAACTCCGCCGTACAGTTTCAACTTCAGGTAACTCTGGCACGTTTTCCTCGTTCTCCTCGCTGTTATCAGCAGATGTCACAGCTGAGCCAAAACGGCAAGCTGAGATTTCATTTTTCCAGGCAACTCTCGGGTTGCTTGTTTTCCACTAGGAGCGTGCAGTATACAGACAGCAGAACAAGCAAAAAATGAGGACGTATGGATATTTTCAAACATAATGTTCTTTCTCTTGTGTCCTATGCAACCGAGAAGATGAAGAAGATCAATCTGTTTGACACGGAACGAATGTTTTGTGACGTGTATTGTTTTGAACCGAACCAGACACAAACTGCTCACGCTCACCGAGCATCGGACAAGGTCTATTTCGTTCTCCAGGGCAAAGCTGAAGTGACGATTGGACAAGAGGTACAAGAATTAGGCCCAGGAGGAATAGCTCTCGCCCCAGCTGGAGCAGAGCACGGAGTACGGAATCCAGGCCCGGAACGCCTAACGATGCTCGTCTTTATGGCACCAAAACCATGAATTTGCTGCTTTTTGAAGTTTTCTTGTTTGTCCTCGCAACGTGAACGCAACATAGTCAAGGAGGAGTGTATGGAAAACGAGGTCGGCGAAGTCACGACGGCTAATGCAGCATTCTATCACGCATTTGAAACACTCGAGATCGCAGAGATGGAGAAAGTTTGGTTGCGCGCCAGCCATATCAAGTGTGTGCACCCCGGTTGGCCTTTGTTGTGTGGTTGGGGACCAGTGATGGCAAGCTGGGAACGCATCTTTGAGAACACTTTTGCCATGCAGTTTACCCTCACAGACGTCCGCGTAGAAGTCTGTGGCTCTCTCGCTTGGGTAGTCTTGATAGAAAACCTTGAATCACAGGGATACGATGGCCCTGCACGTTCCCAAATTCTTACGACAAATATATTAGAGAAACAGAATGGGCAGTGGTTTATCATTCATCACCATGCATCACCGATTTTCGCACCTCTTTCGCCTGGCGAAACCCAGCTGCAGTAAATCACTTTCCCTCATGAAACCTGGATGATACAGTGTGTATCACTCAATAGTACGAAGGAGGAGCGTTGGTATGTTGGTAGCCGCAACTCAGTTGCGTGTCGGTAATATTATCTTGCATCAAAATGATCTTCACCGAGTCATGGACCTCACGCATGTAACACCAGGAAACTGGCGAGGGTTTGTCCGGACAAAATTACGGAACTTGCGAAGTGGAACACAGACTGAGTATCGCTTCCGATCTGAAGAAAAAGCCGATCGTGTCGCCCTCGAGCAACAAGAAATGGAATATCTCTATCAGTCTGGAGATGACTATTTCTTTATGAACTCAGAGACGTATGAGCAAATCTCTTTATCAAAAGAAGAGCTGGGTGACTCAGTCCTCTACCTAACTCCAAATCTGAAGATTCGTATTGATCTGTACGAAGGCAAACCGGTGGGGATTTCGTTGCCAAAAACAGTGGACATTACAGTTACAGACACCCCACCAGCAATGAAGACAGCGACCGTCACCAATGAACTGAAACCGGCAACGCTAGAAACAGGGTTGGTCGTCCGGGTGCCGAATTTTATTAGTGTAGGGGAAGTTGTCCGAGTTGATACGGAAACCGGCGACTATCTTTCCCGAGCAAAAGAATAAATTCGTAGTAAGGGTTCTCGCAGGAAACGTTGTGTTTCAGGTCTTTGCGCCCACAGTAAGAAAGGCAACTTACGCGCTCACGAACACAAGAGCCTCGCGATACAAGCGAATCTTACGTGAACTCCTGTAGTCGACAACGCTAGCTGTTTTTCTGCGCCCCTGCGGAGTCGGTTATAGACCAACTCCGCAGTTTTATGGCAGGACTCAGTATTTAGCCGACCTGTCCGGTGAGTAATACTTTTCGATTCTCTGCCACCACGACCGTGAATAGCGAAAAAGGAGAGGTCTTAAAACACTGCTGGATCTGGACAGGAACACCGTCAAATGCTTCGGTGAGACGGAGCGAAGCATTCCATCCAAGACGGCGCGTAATCGGAGTCAGCGATCCGACAAGTGGACCAATGACCGGTTTCGTTGAACGAAAGTGATTGATAATCACCACAGTGCCATCAGGCTTACAGACACGATGAATCTCTTGCATCATGCGTACGGGATCTGGAACAACACTAATAACATGGAATGAGAGCACGTAATCAAACGTGTTCTCGGCAAATTGCAAATTGAGCGCATCCATTTCCAAGAGACGAAAATGATGCCATCCATTCTCTAGCGCTTTTTGTTGAGCATGCTCCAACATATCCGCGGCAAGATCAATTCCAGTCACCTCGCAATGAGTCGGATAGGCTGACATCGAGAGTCCAGTCCCCACACCAACCTCAAGCACTTTTGCGCCGGGAGGAATTTGTAGATCTCGAATAACTGAATGAATTCGCTTTTCAAAAAACGGTGAAAAGATTTTTTCGTAAAAACGAGAAAAATCAGAATAGATTTTACTTTCGTGGGGGTTTCTTATTTCCCTCATTCTTCTCGCGGAAATCACACCACCCTCCCTCGATAGCTCACGCCGCTACTAGCCCTTGCCTTTGTTTCCTCAATGATGCGATGTCCTGGCGGCGAAACCGCCATTGCCGACCTCTTTTTACGCCTGGCAGTGTGTTTTTCCGCGCCAGCTCGTTTACAGCATCAGGGCTGACATCAAGCAACTCTGCTGCTTGTCTACTATTCAGTAGAACTTCTTTCTCTTCCACTGTGGGATTCAGTTTCTCTCTGAAAATTTTGCGGTCGGAGTATGTCATAGCCCCGGAAAATGGTCAATAGCGCTGTTATTCTAGAGACTTACTCAAATTTCAGATCCCGTAGGCGTAGTTGCAAGCCAGTATAACCATTCCACGTATTCAATTCCGGCGTATACAACATGTCAATTCGCACCCCCGGCTTTGCTGGCCAATGTCCCATGCCAAAACCAATAGCGTCGATCGGTCGTCCACCTTGACTTGAACGCACTACTAACTTCAGATGCCCAGGTCTTCCGAGTACCGAGTTACTGCCTACAACCCGCGAGGCAATAACATGAGCTCCACGAGCCAGGAAGATAGGTTCAGGATTCCCTTGCCCGTAAGGTTCGAGTAATTGCACGTCATCCATGGTCTGTGCGGTAATTGTTGCAACATCAACTGCATCGTCAACTTCTATTTCGCCAATGATGTCACTTGCAGACAAACGAGACTGTGCAACAGCTTCAAATCGTTCAGCAAATAATGGAATCTGGTCAACCTGGATAGAAAGTCCCGCAGCTTGTCGGTGTCCCCCGTATCCTTCAAGCACTGCTGCGCAGGCGTGTAGACCTTCGTAGAGATGAAACCGTTTAATACTCCGCCCCGATCCCTTTCCCTTTTTACCATCAATAGCAATTAAAAACGTCGGACGAGTAAAGCGTTCAACAAGACGTGAAGCAACAATACCGATGACTCCAGGATGCCATTCGTCCGAAGCCAGTACGAGACTCCGACGGTTCGGCAAGTCTGGGAACGCTTCAACCTTCGCGATAGCATCCTTAAGAATCTGTTCCTCGATTCCCTGACGGGTCCGATTTTCCGCATCGAGATCAGCTGCCAACACCTTTGCTCGGTCTTCGTCTATGGTGGTCAGCAGCTCAACCGCTTTCTGGGCTTCCGCCAACCGTCCACCGGCATTCAAACGAGGCCCAAGGCGAAAACCAATATAGCTGCTCGAGACCTGCGCTTTTCCACTCACCTCCTGTAATGCGGCAATCCCGACTCGCTGACTCCGCTCAATCTCTTTCAATCCGTGCATGACCAACACGCGATTTTCCTCAAGTAACGGGACTAAGTCCGCCACCGTTCCAAGGGTCACCAAGTCGAGATACCGTCGTAGATCCGGAACGTTGATCTCTCCTTGTTCCCGCAATCGCATCCGTAGTCCCATAAGAAGGTAGAATACGACTCCAGCCCCAGACAGCCCCGTAAAGGAGAAAGCGCAGCCCTTCTCCATCGGGTTCAGCACTGCATACGCTGGTGGTCGCTGCTCCGGAACATAATGATGGTCACAAATAATGACATCCACGCCAAGATTTTGCGCAAGCCTCACCTCGGTATGAGCAGTGGCCCCACAATCTGCCGTGATGAGTACCTTCGCACCACGCTCAGCGATACTTTGGATAGCTTGTGTATTTAGCCCATACCCTTCTTTTGTCCGATGAGGGATATACAGGCCCGGATCGAGACCAATCTCACGCAGGAACAATAACAGTTGGGAGCTTCCTGTCACCCCATCGACATCGTAGTCTCCATACACATACACGAGTTCTCCTCGCGCACGTGCCTGGAGAATCCGATCGGTCGCACGCGTCATATCAGGGAATAAGAGCGGAGAACGGAGGCCTGTTCGCAGAAGTGGAGACAAAAATTCCGCAGCTTTCTCTGGCGTATCAATGCCGCGATTTACTAAAAGACGAGCCATTAATGGAGAGACGGTCACATGAGCGTTGACACTGAGGTTACACAGCGTCGCAACCTTGTCCTTATCAGGAGTACGCATAACCCAACGCCGTACTCCGATCTGGCGAGCTATGCTCACCGGCGCGCCCCCTCTTTTTCCCACAACAATACAATAGGGCTTGCAACGTAAATGGATGAATAGGTGCCAATGAGAAAGCCAACAAGCAAGGCAAAGGCAAATCCATGAATCACTTCCCCACCAAGAATGAGTAAGGCGATAATGACACACACAGCAGTGCCGGTTGTAATCACTGTGCGGCTGAGAGTCTCGTTGATGCTTTTATTGACGATTGACGTCAACCCTTCTCGTCGCATCTTCCGCATATTTTCACGAACACGGTCGCAAATAATGACCGTATCATTGACTGAAAACCCAACCACGGTAAGTAAGGCAGCAACAGTGGTAAGATCAAATTCCACATTCATCAACGATAACGCCCCCGCTGTAATAAGGACATCATGCAATAACGCTGCAGCCGCCCCAATCCCAAAGCGAGGCTCAAAACGAAAGGCAATATAAATACCCATCATCACGGTCGCAAATAAGACTGCCAATATTGCTTTTCGTCGCAGATCTTTCCCAACTTTTGGCCCTACGGTCTCGATACGACGAATCTCAAATCCCTTGTCACCAAATCTTTTGGATAATCCACTCTGCACCTTTGCCGAGACATCTTCGGTTCCGATCTCGGTTACCGGCATCCGAATCAAAAACTCGTTTGTTCCTTGACCGAAGTCTTGCACGGTTGCTCCATTAATCTCTGCAGCAACCAGCGAGTCACGAATATCTCTGATGCTGACTTGTTGTGGAAAGCGTACCTGAACGACAGTCCCACCGATAAAGTCAACTCCGTAATTGGGACCACCATGATAGATAAACGAGGCCAGGCCTAAGACAACGAGCGAGACCGAGAAAATAACTCCCAGCCGTGAATAGCGAATGAAATCAATGTTGGTATTGGGCTTGATAAGTTCCATAATTCTGATGTCCGTTGATCTCAGATCCCTCTACTCTCAGGCTTTCAAACACTGAGAGTGGTCAAGCGTCGGCTCGTCAGCAAATAATCATATACCAGCCGAGTACAGAACACAGCGGTAAACACAGTGGTGACAATACCAATGCACAGGGTAACAGCAAATCCCTTGACTGGCCCTGAGCCGAACTGGAAGAGAATAAGTCCCGACAGAAATGTCGTAATGTTCGAATCCAGAATCGCTGGTAAGGCACGTTCATACCCCGCTTCAACAGCCGCACGAGCACTCTTGCCCAGGCGGAGCTCTTCGCGCATGCGCTCGTTAATCAGCACGTTCGCGTCAACAGCCATACCAATCGTCAGCACGATTCCGGCTATTCCAGGCAATGTCAGTGTCGCTTCAAACGCAGCTAACGCCGCGAGCAACAGTACTACATTGAGAAGAACGGCCAAGTCCGCCAGTATTCCAGCAAGTTTGTAGTAAACAATCATAAATATGACAACCAAGATGCCACCTACCAAAAATGAGAGCACGCCTTGACGAATCGAATCCTTCCCTAAGGATGGCCCAACGGTACGTTCCTCAGCAATCGTCACCGGTGCGGGCAGAGCACCCGCACGCAGAACAATGGCCAGATCTCGAGCTTCCTTAATGTCAAAGTTGCCCGTAATCGATGCTCTTCCCCCGCCGATCTTCTCGCGAATGACAGGCGCAGAATACACCGTATTATCAAGAATAATCGCGAGTTGGCGATTCACGTTTTCTCCGGTAATCTGCTCGAACAAACGCGCACCGCGATCGTTCAATATCAGTTCCACGTAAGGCCCCTCAAGCTGAGAAGCCGGTCGCACCCGCGCATCCGACACCACGTTCCCTGTCATCAGGGTTCTCTTTTCCAATGTGTATTCAGTCTTCCGAATTTGGCCACTCAACGGATCTCGCTCCTGACCAGACAAAACCTCCGTCCCGTCCGGTCCACCGTTTTCTCCGACCGCAACCAATTTGAATTCAAGCGCGGCAACTTTTTTGAGTAGTTCTTTCGCCCGAGTGGTGTCCTGTATCCCAGGAAGTTGCACAAGAATATCCTGGCTGCCTTGTCGCTGCACAGTCGGCTCAGCTACACCAAATTGATCGATACGGTTACGAATGGTTTCTAGTGATTGATCAATCGCGTATTCGTGAATGCGATTAACCTCCCGACGGTCGAGGACCAGCGCAATTTCTCCTTCCGCCGGCGTCGGTGCATTCTCCGTAGTGAGAATGGGGAATTGTTCAGAGAGGACTTTTTCAATATTGTTCTTCGCTTCTTGCGTGACTGTTCGTATACGAATCGAGGTGTCCACTCGTTGAACTTGCACTCCAGGAATGTTTGCTTCTCGAGCTTCCCGTCTGATCTCTTCGACATTTTGATCCAAAGCGTTTTCAAGCGCCTTTTCCATATCAACATTCAAGAGCAAGTGCGTCCCACCCCGAAGATCAAGCCCAAGACTAATCTTGCGAGAGGGTAGAAGCGAAGCCCACCATTCCGGGACTTTGTCCATCGTGGACGGGATCAGATACACGATAGCCCACACAATCAACGCTAGGACCAACAGTGCGCGATACAGAATCCCCTTCTGCATTACTTTCCCTTTCCTTCGTTCTTTTCCGTGCCACCACCGCCGCTTGATTTTCCACCGCCGACGAGTGTTTCAACGTGTAAGCGATCAACCTGAATTTTCACATTGGGCGCAATTTCCAGTGTTACCTCCCTTTCACCCACCTCAGTTACCCGACCATATATGCCTCCGTTGGTCATGACGCGGTCGTTCCGTTTCAGATTATCTACCATCGTACGATGGGCCTTTACTTTTTGTTGCTGTGGACGAATCAGCAAAAAGTAAAAGATGGCCATTACCATGATAAGAGGAAGAAATTGAAGGAGAGGTCCGGGACCCCCTCCTTCTACTGCTTGTTGGGCATACGCTAAATTTGCCATACATGTTCTTCTTTCCCGACAGTCACTGGCTCCAGGTATGGACGCGCAAACTCGGCAAATTGCCCCTGGGCCAATGCTATCCGCATAGTGTGCATAAGCTTTTGGTAGAAATATAAATTGTGCAAGGTATTTAATCGCGCAGAAAGGATTTCTCCCGCTACTGCAAGATGGCGCAGATACGCACGCGAGAAATGACGACACGTGTAGCACCCGCACTCGTCGTCAATCGGTCGCATATCGGTCGCATATTCCGCTCGACGAATGTTGAGTTTTCCTGAACGTATGAACAGCGTTCCGTTACGTGCATTACGTGTCGGCAACACACAGTCAAAGAGGTCGAAACCAAGCGCAACATAACGAACAAGCTGCTCGGGCATCCCTACACCCATTAAGTATCGCGGCCGATTCTTCGGGAGAAACTGAATTGTGTGGCGAGCCACTTCATGAGTCACCAACGGATCTTCACCGACGCTTAACCCTCCTACCGCATATCCTGGGAAGTCTAAGGTCGTCAACTCACGCGCACTTTGTTCTCGCAAGTCGGCAAATATGCCCCCCTGCACAATAGCAAATACGGCTTGATCGTAACGCCTTCTTGCTTTCTGCGCGCGTTCAGCCCATCGAGTCGTCAAAGCGCTGGCTCGCGCAGCGTCGTGATATTCCCCCGGCGCTGAGACACATTCATCAAGCACCATTGCGATGTCGACACCAAGGCGTTCCTGGGTCTCGACAACTGATTCCGGTGTCAAAAAATGCTTGGACCCGTCAAGGTGGGAACGGAAGTGCACACCGGCTTCACTAATGCGACAGAGGTCCTTGAGGCTGAAGATTTGGTAACCACCACTATCTGTGAGAATCGCACCATCCCATCCCATGAAACGATGTATCCCCCCCGCTTTTTCGATCAAGTTGACTCCGGGTCGCAGATACAAGTGATAGGAATTCGCTAAAATAATCTCCGCGCCAATTTCACGAAGCTCGTGCGGAGTCGTCGCCTTTACCGTTCCTTGGGTAGCAACGGGCATAAAGGCTGGCGTCGCAACTGTGCCGTGAAGCGTCTCGAGCTGTCCGAGACGCGCACGGGTAACAGGGTCATTCTGAGTGACGGTAAAGCGAAACATGAGGAGAGCAGACGAATGTGTTGATCTAACTGCCAGACTTGTCGGCTCGTTTTAGTCGTTTTTCCGCGACCTTGCAACAGCCGTCAGAGAATCAACATCGCGTCTCCATAGCTATAGAAGCGATAACGCAAATTGACAGCCTCACGGTAAGCATTGAGCAACCGGTCACGTCCAACAAAAGCCGAAACAAGCATAAGCAACGTCGAACGTGGTAAATGGAAGTTCGTGATCAGACCGTCAATCGCGTGAAAGACAAACCCCGGATAAATGAAGAGATTTGTACGGTATGAACCGCTTTTGACTTGTCCATCATTCGTCCATGCCGACTCTAACGCTCGAGTCGTCGTCGTTCCCACAGCAATAACTTTTCGCCCAACACGCTTAGCTTCTTGGATACGTTGTGCCCCTTCGGGGGTGATAACATATGACTCTTCTTCCATCTTGTGCAACGAGATGTGTTCGGTACGTACAGGCTGAAAAGTTCCCACTCCAACATGCAACGTTAAATACACGAGTTCGATACCACGCGATTGCACCGCGGATAGCAATTCCGGTGTGAAGTGTAATCCTGCCGTAGGTGCCGCAACCGCGCCACTATGGCGGGCGTACACAGTCTGGTAACGATCTCTATCTTCTCGTCTCGTCCCTCCTGCACGCTTAATGTACGGAGGCAAAGGAACTTCGCCCACACGTTCAAGAACAGTCTGAAAGTCTCCACGCGGGAAAAACCGGATAATCCCCCGACCGCCGGACGGAGCCTCAATCCACATTCCGGAGAGTTCCCGAGAAAAATTCACCCGTGCGCCACGGCGTACCCCTTGTCCCCCTTTGCACATCACCTCCCAGATTTCGTCTTCTCCTGGACGACGATGCAAGAGAAGTAGCTCAATACGACCACCACTACTTTTATATCCACGCAGACGAGCCGGAAACACACGGGTATCATTCAGCACTAACACACAATCTGCGGGAAGAAGTCGGACAATATCAGGAAACTGGAGATGCGAGAGCTGGCCAGAACAACGATCAATATACAGAAGCCGAGACCGAGAACGTTCTGCTTCCGGCTCTTGGGCAATAAGTTCCAGAGGAAGCTCATAATCAAAGTCAGAGAGTAACATGAACGACTTTTAGCAAGTTGTTATCTGCAGGGCCAGGATGAGCTGCACGGCAAGAGAAAATAGTGCAGGAGCATAGAGCTTTCTCCTTCACCTGTTCTTGTCGCAAACTTTGTCGCGCAGTTGTCGCCAAAATTCATAGCAGCCGGTATTTCTAATCGTGGACCTCCAGTATCAATGCCTGTTCACCCACCTCGCGAACCCAGTCAGCGGAGAGTTGCGCCGCTTCCAGAAAACCCCGCGCCAGCTCGATGCGGGTAATGGCCTGGGTCATGCGGTTGGTGATGGTGAATTGCGGAGCAAGGGTCACAGTGTCGCTCCTTCCTTGGCAATGACAGCAAATAGACCGGCACGCTGGCAGCCTTCGAGGAAGGCTTTTTTCAAAAAGTTGCTATTGGCAACCGGCGCTTTCTCGGTCTGTTGTTGCACGGTGGCAAGCCAATTTGCAGGGGCCATGCCGTGGGTATCGCGCAGAATACGAACCTCCTCTAGCCAGTTCTTGGCATCACTGCCGCAACATTTGGCTTTGTAGCGCTCTTCGACGCCATACACTTCTTTCCAGGTGTCGATTTCCTCCTGAATGGCCGCCGGGCCGAAGGAGAGTTGAAGGTCCGCAGGGGCAAGCCTATCGATATCCGCTGTGCCGAGATCGATGGTGATTTCGATACCCTGGCCACCTGTGGCGTAGGGATAGAAGGCCTTGCGCCGTCCATAGGCATTGTACGCAGGGTCTTTGCTGAGCTTGTAGGTGCTGTTGCACTCGTGGCAGGCCGGGGCGAGGTTGCGGAAATTGATCGAGTTGAATGGATAGAGCGCCTTAGGAAGATAATGGTCGTAGGCCTCCCGTTTGGTGTGATGGACGCCCTTAATGTCGCCAAGTCCGCAGAACGGGCATTTGCCGGTGGCATTCACCTGCATGAAAGCCTGGTAGTGCTCATCAATCTGGCCAATTTTTTCCCGCAGTGCCGCAAGGTCGAGCAGTTGCTGGGAATGGAGCCCCTTGCAAAACGAAGCCAATTGCTCGCTCAGATCGGGATAGATGGCCTTAATCTCGGCATAACGGGCAATCTGTACCCCCGGATCATTGGCACAGATCTTTTCGATGTCGTTATTATCCCGGTACCACTGTTTAAGCTGGGCGATCTGCATCGTGGATAATGGAGAAAACAGGTGGTAAATGCACTCCACATGGCCGTAGAAGAAGTCTCCACCCTGGGTGTCGCTGTAGTAGAAAGACTCCATCAGCATCTTGAGTTCAGCGTTGGCATCGAAGAGTTCAAGCCGAAAGTCACCATTGCCAGGCGCTTTACACCACACCTCGAAAAAGATGAAGTCGATGAATTCCTGCATCTTCTCCATCGCATGCGGGACATAGGTATAGGCAAACAGCATCAGCTCTGTTCTCCCATGCTGTCGAGGATGGTCTTGATTAGCAACACCTTTTCCACCGAGTCGCCGAGCTGGCGGTTGATCTCGGCGATGAGCTGCTCTTTGTCTTCGTTGTCGTTCTTGGAGCGAGATCGAAAATCATCAAGCATTGTCTGCGCACGAAGTCCGATGGTCTCGCGCTTACCGAAGGTGGACATGGTGATCTTGTTGATGGACGCGCCCAGGGTGTTGTAGTCGGGGTGACTGACAGAGACCTCGCTATCGGCCTTGTTGAACACCAGCACCTTTTCCGGTTTGCTGTCGGAGATCAAAAATGGCGCGTGGGTGGTGACCAGCATCTCGTGGCCGTCGCTGCCATTAAAGCTCTGATGCAGGCGAGTGATGAGGTTGGCGCGCCAGTCAGGGTTGAAGTGGGTCTCCGGCTCATCGAGCAGAAATAGGCTCTGGGTATTCTTGAACAGCAGGCAGAGGCCCAGCGTATGCAGCAGCTGATGTTCACCATCGGAGAGATTCTTAAGCATCACCGGCTCGGCCACATCAGTCTTGCGAAACTTGACGAACTTGAAGCGCATGATGCGCTCGTCTGAGGCCAGAGTCGGCACCGTCTCGCTCACATAGTGGCTGTCAGATTGATACAACTCGGCTTTCAGTCGGTCGCTGGCGGAAAAGAGGTTCAGTGTCAGCAACACCTGAAAGGCCTGAAACAGAGCAATGGGCGAGCGATTGACCTCGAAGTCGAAGTTTTCGTGAAAGGCCTGCCGTGTGGCATCGTTGACAAAGTAATCGAGATAGAGCGTGTCGTTGGCTTCGTCCAGATACCAGCAAGTGGCACAGCGCATCAGGCGCGGGATGATTTTGTCGGTGGTGTCGCTGTCGTCCAACAGTTGCACCAGGTTGACGCGGTAACGCCTGGTGCCAGTCTCATCCTCAATAACGCTCAGAGCCGGGTGGTTCTTGACAATCTCTTCGATGGATTCCCGTTTGTTTTCATCCTGACTGCCAAATGCCGGGATCTGGCTTTCGTCCACCTCGATGCTGCGCCGGATGATGATGCGAAACTCCTTGAGTTCCTCGATTTTCACATCCTCACGGAACGGCGTAAGCGCGTCAGTATCCTGAAACAGCAGGTTGCAGAGCAGGATCGCCTGACTGAAACCGCTGTCGAGGTAAACCAGCCGAGATTCTGGGCGACCGGGATAGTCCAGCTGCCCTTTCAGCCTCTGCCAGTATTCGTCGAACTGGACAAAACGCATCTTGAAAAACGGCAGGCTGAGGATTTCGTTTTCTCCGGAGGAGTAGCCGAGGGTATACTCCGGCAGCAGTTGCCGGGCCAGGGTCTGGCCGATAGTCAGCTCCACCTTACCTTCCTGCTCCGCATGATTGAGCAGGAACCACTTGGGCGCTTCACCGGGCTGTTTGTCGATACGCACATGGGCCTGCCCGTTGTGGCCCTTCGTCTTCATGGCATCTTGCGGGCGGACCAGGTATTCGATCTCGAAACCATCCGGGATAGCCTTTTCACTGCGGAAGCCGCTTGGGTTGGTTTCTTCGTCGTAGCGGAAACTGTCCGGCAGGTTTTCCAGATAGATGCATTCCAAGTGATAAAACACGACTTTGAGGGTTAGGGTGGCAGAAAGGTGAGGGGAGCGATAAAGAAGGAGGGCGCAGCAAAGAGAGGAAGAAGACGGCATGCTCCCAGAGGTAGGAGTCCCCACAACCGTGCAGCAACAGAT
>JBFWXH010000030.1:0-69948 GCA_050187625.1 Binatia bacterium | reverse complement strand
AATGTTTATGCTGCTGCGTATAGAAGTTCATCCAGGCTTCCTCCGTGGGAATGGATTTGTGTGGTACAGCCATCCTACCGCTGCGCGACAACGCGCAGCAAAGGAGGCCTGGATGAGTATCACGGCCGGGCCTGCGACCCACGCAGAGTCGTCGAATCCCGGGTTTCGCCACGCTGTGCCTTGGTTAGAGCCGTTGTCCAGGTACTTCCAGGTGGCATTCGCTGGGACCAGCGTCGTCTCAAGGGCATGGGCGAAAAAAGCCGTGACCTGGAGAATGGCTCCGAAGGTGAGGAGTCGTAGCCAAAGGAGAGAGGAGGAAGAGAGGAATCTATCTTTGCGCGGTTGGGAAGCAGCGGAGCTACAGGAGTGCATGGTACCGTTCCTTTGTGGTCAGAACAACTTTTTCTATGGACGTGCCCTGTGATGCTTGAGCATCGTTCAAGAACATCAGTTGAAAAGTACTGTATTGCACTCGAGAAGAGCGCCGGTTGTCAAGATAGTTCGGGGCTTCTTTTGTTGCTTTCTCTAGGACCTGTGAAACCCTCCCGCAGAGAAGCCCTCACTCGGTCTCAAGCTTCGGGCTCAACTAACGAAGGCAGCCGGAGCTGCCCGGGAGCATGGTTTGCTTAGGCTGGGGGACGTGAGCCCGACGCTTGAGCGTTGAGCAGAAACAGATGTCCGCGGAGAAAAACTACTCCCGCACGTCGTTCCAATTCGTGAGCTTCAGGCTGCTGCCAGGGAGGGTTTGTAGGCACTTGTCGTAGTGCATCTGGGTGCCACCACTGTTGGTGATGCTTAGCCCGATGATCGCACCGTAAAAGTCACTGCCGCCAGAAAAGGTGATTTTGGCCTCCGGTGCATAAATCGCCATATAGGCACTACTGCCGCTAGATAAGGCAATTTCGTCTCCGCTGGAGTAGATGCGGAGATTTGATGCCAGCTGGCTGGTATTCTGTATCCCGCCACCGCTGAGCGTACTCTTGGACGTGAGATGAATTTCGACTGGCCCGTTCACCGTCAGAGTGCTTGAACCACTCAAGGTGATCTTGCTGAAACAGTACGTGCCATCAGCAAGAACGATATTGGCTCCACTTGACCCTTTGAGTTCTCCGGTCGCCGCATTATAACTTCCATCCCCAGTCCAGCTAATTCCACTCATGCCACTATAGGGGGGACCACAAGGATCTACCAGTGGAAACACGAGGGGCGGCGCATTCTCTGTAGTGTTTCCTACCACCGTTGCTCCACCACTGGGCTTGACCTCTTTCCCGGCGGTGGCATCGCCCCGGACTTGAGTAGAGCCAGAGGACAAAGTGATATCGCCGTTACTCCGGACGTGGCCTTCGTTGCTCACATTGGTTCCGCCATACGAGCCGAGATTACAATCAAAACTATCGCTGACCGACCCTCCAGAAAGAGTCACAAATTTCTTCCCAAACAGCATATGCTTGAACGGCGAGTCTCCTTCGACCATGACTTCGAGCATCCGTTCCGCCCCCCCGACTCGGCCTATGGCAATGATTTTGATTTTTTGGTCGGTGTCTGTACTGGGATTGTTCGCCCCGCTGGTCTCGTCAAAATTGTCGACGACTCGTACTGCGTAAATATCATCTGACGTGTTGCCAAATTGGTGAGTCACGTAGTTAACACCGTCAATTGTCACCGAGCTGCCCAGACTACTGAGCCCACCACCGATACCGCCGTTACTCAGTTCGTCATTGAACCCATCCGCAGCGTCCATGACAATAAGCGCGAACGCATGATTGATGCCCGCTTCTGCCGCGGCCAGTGCTTGCTTGGTTCGCAGATCATTGTGGGCAATGCGAAGTTCGGTTTGCGTTTTATAGGCGCCGAACAGACCTGCGACGGACAGGGACATGAGCACCAGCAGGACCACCAGCATGGTGATGCCGTCAGTACGAGTGAGGATCGCGCGTGAGGATATAACAAGGATACGGCAGGTCATCATTCTCGCACATCGTTCCAATTGGTGAGCTTCAGCTCACCGAAGGGGGTATTCGCCAAGCACTTGTCGTAATGGAGGTTGGTACCTCCGGTCGTTTGAATACTGTCGGCAATAATTGCCCCGAAGAAATCACTGCCACCGGTCAGTTGAACGCCGGCTGTAGGGGCATAGACGGCCATGTAAGCTACGCTGTTCCCAGACAGCGATATTTCTTCGCTGCTACCCGCGCCACTTGAATAGAGGCGCAGGTTACTGGCCAACCGTGTAGTATTTTGGACGCTACCGGCGCTCATGTCACTCTTCCCGGTTAAATATATTGTCACTGGTCCATTCACGCGAATGGATGTTCCTGCACCCAGCGTCATCCGACTGAAACAGTACGTGCCATTGGCAAGAACAATGGTCGCTCCGGAATTGCCCTTCAGCTCTCCCGTTGCGGAATTATAGCTATCCCCTGCTGGAAGATGGAGGTTGCTGCCACTACTGTATGGGGGGCCACAGGGAAGCACTGGTGGAAAAGTCAACGGTGGCGCGTTGTTGGTAGTGGTTCCTGTGATCGCGCCGTTCCCGATATCCACAATGCCTCCTGCAGTCGCGTTGCCGTGGATCCCGGAATTTGCACCTCCCAAAGTAATGTTACCATTGCTACGAACGTTCCCTTCCGCTCCGACATTGGTCCCACCGTAGGGGCCGTTCTTACAATCGAAACTATCGACCATGGAGCCCCCAGCGGTTTTGACAAACAGCTTGCCGAAAATCCCGGTACCAAACGGAGATTCTCCTTCGACCATTGCTTCTACGATCCGCTCCGCGCCCCCGACGCGCCCAATAGCAATAATCTTGAGTCGCATGTCGGTGTCCTTGGTCGGATCATTGCCTCCGGAGGTTTCGTCGAAATTGTCTTCGACCCGGACGGCGTAGCCATCGTCGACACCGTTGCCAAAATGATGTGAGAGATAGGAGATGCCGTCTATCGTTAACGGGCTACCGAGACTAACCAAGCTGCCACCAGTCCCGCCATTACTGAGTTCGTTGGTAAAGCCATCGACAGCGCCCTGTTTGATGAGTGCAAAGGCATGATTGAGCCCCGCTTCGGCCGCGGCCAGTGCTTGTTTGGTTCGTAGGTCATTGTGGGCAATGCGGATTTCGGTTTGGGTCTTGTAGGCTCCGAACAGGCCTAGCACCGAGAGCGTCATGAGCACGAGTAGCACTACCAACATAGTGATCCCGTCGGCGCGGGCGAGGAGAGGATGCAGAGACAGTCCAAGTCTACGGAGGTTCACGCCAAAACTCCTCATCAGTTTTTTAGTGTGACATCAGACGTGAGACTTTGTTCATACAGGCTGCCGTCGCGCATTTGGGTTTCGGCTGTTAGGGTCACTTGATACTGTTTTCCGGCGGTAACCGTAGTGATTTGCAAATCACTGATGCCTTCGGCGATGGGTTCAGCACTAATGCCGTTGTGCTCGTCGAGCCACAAGACTTTGTCATTATCGACCGACAGGGTGACGACATCGACCCGGCAGATCGGGGTTCCAGTCAGATAGCGGCGTTTGATTTTTTGGTTCTCGCTGGCTTGCGGATCGGTATCGATCGTGATCGTCGGGGTATCCTGAGCGACTGCCGTGACACGAGCATATTCAGTGGCGTCGCCAATACGAACGAGATTGCCGCTCTTCAAGAGAGCCGCGGTATCGAGGGTCAGGGTTGTCACGTTGTTCGACGCTGGGTCTAGAGTATCGACTGCCAACGTTGCCACTGGCTCAGAAGTACAGGCTGCTATCGCGAGGGTGTCAGGGTTGGTATCCCCCACCAAGGGGTTAGCATTAAAGTTCGTGACCCAGTTCACCCAGAGGGCCAGATTGCTGGTGGGTACCCCAAAGTTTGCGCGGCGGAGCGTGTCAGTGACGATACCCATCGCCATGCGGAGATCTTCGTCCAATGCGACCCGGCGGTCTTGTTCGATATAGATGCGATTTTGTGCCGCAAAGGCGGCAACCATCGCTGTCATAGCCAGACTGACGATGACCATGGTGACGAACAACTCGATGAGACTAAAGCCAGCCTTTGTGTTTTTCATCCCGGTCTCGCTATAAGACAACAAGTGATTTGAGGGTGAGCGTGTGTGCGGCCTGATCGTCCCAGTCCACCGTCACGGTGATCTCTTGCGTACCTGCGGTTGGTCCTGCAGCGGTCGTGCAGGTGACGGTGTAGGTAATCTCTCCTTGAGTCACGCTGCTGTTGGTGCAGGCGGCAGTGTCGTTACGGATTTCTTCCAATTTATCCTGTGCAACCGTTGCCGCAGTAGTCATACGTTTGGCATAGCCATTGGCTTGAAGACTGCCGACCAGCAAGTTGGCAAAGCCGCTGATCACAAAGGCAAAAACGGTGAGCGAAATAAGGACCTCAATGAGGCTAAACCCCTGGCTCCACTGGATGTTAGTCCTTGACGTATGCATTGTTTTCATAGAATAGGTCCTACAAAACACGTACCCGTCCGGCGCGACTGACCACGACCCCTTTACTGTGCCCGAACTGGTTGGTGATCGTAATCGTAACGGTAGCAAGTGAAGTTCCCCGTGCGGTAAAGGTGACAACATCCGACGCAGTAAAGGTCATCCACGCACTATCAGCGCTGAGGTCGCGAGTGATGATCGGCTCCCCGTCGTCTTCGACGCCATCATTATTTCTATCGTTATGAATTCGTAATGTCGGGCCAGAAACCGAAACGTGGTAGCGATTATTGTCTTTCACGGCGGCCATACGCGCAGCTTGCAATTGCGAGAAAACGTCCCAGGTAGCTCCACGCAATTTGTAAATCTCGCGCGTTTCACGAAAGCTCACTGTGGTCAGCCCGGTCAGGATGCCGAGAATGGCAATAGTTACCATTAGTTCAGTGAGACCAAATCCCGCTCGTCCGAGCGGGCGAGGAAAAGAACGTGAAGTGGCAAAAGACAAATATGGCGACATGGGATGCACCTCCCATCGTGTTCCTACGATATCGGCAAAAAGACGGCGGAATTTAAGCGGACCCTGACCAGGAAAGCGGCACGTTCCGCCGACAGCTAGTCCAGAAAAATCGAAGAGCTGGACCCCGCGAATGCGTCCTACTGAATGACCTGCTGTGCACCGTCGATGAGTGCTTGAGCGATGTCTAACTTCATGTGCTGGGCGGTTTTGAGATTAAGGGCATAGACCACTTTGCGAGGAGCGACCGGAGGTAACGTCTTTGCCTTTGCCCCTCGGAGCATCTGCACCGCCAGTTCTCCACATTGGATGCCGAGGTCACGATAGTCGCGGTCCAGAGCGTACAAGGCACCAGCTTTGACCCATGCGAGTGAGAGTCCTGCAAATGGTATCCGGTTGCGGAACGAGAACAGCAAAATGCTCTCGGCAGTCTGGGGCGAATAAATCGTGTGATCAGTAATCCCCCACAGGACTCTTGCTTCATTGGCGAGCTTATCCAAGGCCCTGGTGAGTTCTTGCGTCGTCTTCACTTCCTGTGCGGTGACGGTGAATCCCAGCGTTCGGGCCGTATGTTTTGCGTCCTCAACTTTATCGCCAGTTTTATGAGCATTATAGAGAATACCAATATTTTTTGCCGCAGGAAGCAATTTTTGCATCCATTGAAATTGTGTTTGCACGGGAAAATCGAGGACGACTCCTGTGGCATTAGCAGCGTTCCGTAACTCCTCTGCACTTGCTCCTAATGCCGCTACCACTGGAATCTCCCCTGCCTCCTTGAGTGCAGGTTGGGTAGCCGCTGTACCAAGAGTGAAGAGCAAGTGTACGCCTTTTTGTTTTGCGTCATCCAGGGCCTGTATTGCTTTGATAGCGCTATTCTGGAGCTGATACTCCTCGAACTGCGCAGCCACTCCTTGTTGGTGAAGGTAGGCTCGAAAGCCCGCCTGGATGTCTTGATACGCCGCCTCGTCTTGGCTCAAGAGGATGACGATGCGACCCTCTTCGGCAAAGCTGACCCCAGGAAGAAACGTTGCAATCAATCCGCCTAGTGAGAATACAACAAGAATGAAGCTTCTCGTGAGATGGCTGAGGGGTATCATAATGTACTTCCAGCAAAGTTAGAACGTATAGGTGAGTTTTACCAAAAAGGTCCGCCCGTCCTGTGGAATAATATCCTGGCGGTGGTCGCCAGAGCCCGGGTCGCCGTACTCTTCAGCAAACAGGTTATAAATGCTACCCGACACCTCCAGGCTACGGAAGAAATGATGGGCGAACACTGTCAGATTTGTGACCAGGAAAGATTCGGCACGCTTTCTCGTGAGGGTGCGCCGTGCGCTCACGTAGCGGGTCTCCAATCCGACGAAGGCGGTGTCGCGCCAGAGTGGGACGATCAGATTCAACTTCGCCATGTGATGAGGAGAGTTTGTGAGAGTCTGACCGGTTTCCTGATTTTGCGTTTCCTGCAAGGCGTAGCTCAGTCTCCCCTCCCAGCCAGACTCCAACCTCCCTTCGACCTGGAATTCGAGCCCCTTGGCCTCAATGGTCTCGCCATTTTGAAAAGAAAGACGTTCATCCTCTAATGTGACCTGACTGATCAGGTTATCGATAGTGTAATAATATCCACCTACTGAGGCCCGCAAGTATTGGCCGAGAGGTTGCTCCACCACAAATTCATAGGTAGTAATCGTTTCTGGCTTCAGGTTGGGATTCGCCAAGAACGTGTCTGCGGACCCATAGAATTGCTCATACACGTTAGGCGCGCGGAAGGCCTCACCGTACAGTAACTTGAAGATCGTCTGGTGCCAATCGTAAATCAAAGCCAGGCGAGGATTCGCCGTGCCACCGAACGAATCGTAATAATCATAACGGACCCCGGCATTGAGAATCAGGTTGTCACGAATCGTGAATTCATCTTGCACGTAAACTGCCCAAAGCCGCGAACTGCGGCGATCGTTAAGGTAATTGGTGAAGGGAACAGCGTCATAGTTGCGCTGATCCTGTCGGAGGTTGTCGCGATACTCTCCACCGAAAGTGATGCGGTGCTTTTGCCAGAAGCGTCTGGTCAACTTCAGTTCTGTTCCCCACCATTCCCCGATAGTGGCATCTTGGTTGAGCACGAGAAAAGGCTCGTCAGTCTCGGAGTAATCGAACAGGTAATCGCCGCGGTAGTAGTAGCGATCGTAGTACGCTCGGGCGAGGAGTTGCCATTGGTTGCCAAACTCATGTTGATATGTGAGGTCGACATAGCCCTGCTCATCCACGGAGAGGCTGCGGGTCGTGTTGAACACGGTTTGGAAGGCTGCCGTCGGAATCCCCTTTTCTCGGACCAGATACCCGCCAAACAGGGTGAAATCGCGGAAAGCAGTTTTGGTAAACAGGGAGTAATATTGGTCACCGTCGGCACGACGGACCACACCATTGTTTGTCGCGGAGTCATCGAACTCACGATAGAACAGCCGTTTCTGTCCCGCGCTATCGTAAAACGAACCAGAGAAAAGCACTTCCAGACCATTGGCAAAGCGGTTGCCGTAGGTCATGCGTGTTTTGTAGCTCTCAAAGCTACCTCCTGCGGTAGATAATTCGATCCCCTGGACATCACGCCCACGTTTGGTCATCACATTGATGATGCCGAAAAAGGCGTTAGCGCCGTACAATGATGAACTAGGGCCACGAATGATCTCGACGCGATCGATGAGGTCAACGTCGATGCGACCTTCAGTGCCGGGGGCTGCCTGATCGAACACGTTATCGTTCATGCGATGTCCGTCGACTAACAGTAAGAGACGAGTATTGTAATCACCTGGGCGATTGAACCCGCGCACGCCGATATAGCTATAGTTGCGATCGTAGGTGACATAGAAACCATTGACACTTTGCAGGATGTCTGCCAGCGTCCGGTACCCGTACTTCTTGATCTCGTCTGCCGTTATAATGGTCACGACGGACGGGGCTTCGGTGACTTTTTGTTCATACTTCGAGGCCCCAAAGACGGACGGGATCTCCTGAAATAGAAGCATTTCCTCGCCGGTCGAGGAGTCCTCGATCATAGGTTCCGATGGTAGGTCCGATTGTGCGCTCGTAATGGTGGGAACGGAGAGGAGTACGACGATGAGGAAGACGCCTACGCAGCGAGGAACAACGCGTTGTAACGGCTGTAGACGAACAGGACCATTGGGTTTCATTGGGCTCTCCACTAGTTCTTTTTCTTTCTTCTGGGAGAGGAGTCTCTCTATTAGTGGATTTCATCCGGGGTGAGCTTGTACTGTTCAACCACAGCTTGTAGGGTCTGGCCCACTCCGTGCAAAGTCTTTGCTGCGTCCTTAATTTCTCCCATCCCTTCTGCACTCTGGTTGCTTGCTCGTTGGATGTCTGCCATAGCTGTAACAACCTGGGTGAGACCGAGGAGCTGCTGCTCGCTAGAGGTCGCGAGCATTGTCATTGCTTGCGCAACTTCGTTGACACTCTGTGCCAGATACTGAAACGATTCTCCCGCCTCAAGGGATTGTGACACACCAACCTGAACGGACTTTGTTCCCTGTTCAGTCACCAGGATGGCAGTGTTGACCGCCTTGCGAATGTTGTTGAGGATGGTCTCAATCTCGGCTGTGGCATGGCGGGACTGGGACGCCAGGTTTCTCACCTCCTGGGAGACCACGGTAAAGCCTTTCCCACGGTCTCCGGCCTTTGCTGCTTCAATGGCGGCGTTCAGCGCTAACAGCGAGGACTGGTCAGCAATGGAGTTAACCGAGTCAATAATGTCACTGATCGCGCGACTGTATTCTCCCAGGCCGAGGACACCATTGGCGATCGACTCCATTTGTCCACGGATGTGATTGAGACCAGTGGAGGCTTGCTCTAAAGCCTGCTCTCCTTTCTGGGAGGTGGTCACTGCGCTCTCACCGCGAAGGGCGAGTTCTTTCGCCTTGCTATTCGCAGTGTGGGCAATTTGCTTGACTTCCTCCAGTGTTGTCGCCGTCTGCCTGACTGCGGTGGCAGTTTCAGTGGTACTGACTGTCAGCTGAGAAACCGAAGCGAGAATCTGCGAGATTGAAGAGGTGAGTACCTTGGTCCCGTCCTGAATCTGACGGTTCATGGCGCGCAGGTTGTCCACCATGCGGGCAAAGCTCCACGCCAGGATGTCGTGTTCAGATTGGGGGATGATCTGGACGGTGAGATCACCTTTGCTCACGATCTCCGCAGCTTTGGCGAGATTTTGGATGTACTGGATGAGAGTGCCAAAGGCAGTGGCCAGTGCGCCAATTTCGTCGCGGGATTGGTAGCTCAGGTGCTGGGATACGTCACCGGTAGCGAGCTGCGCGGCTACAATTGTCATCTTTCGTAGCGGTAGAGTGATGGAGCGGGTAATGAGCCAACCGAGCGTTAATGCCAGGGCGATGGCCAGCACCAGGGCGATGATCGAATCACGGGTTGCTTTTTGTGCGGATTCTTCACTTTGAGTCTGACTCCAACTCGCATTCCCGCGGACAAGGAGACCGAGTTCCTGGAGTGCCTCACTGCTCTTCTGAAACTCAGCTTGTAAACGAGGAAGATCCATGCGAGCGAGGTTGAGCTTCCCGCTCACCGCAATTTCACCAATCTCTTGTGCGGCAGTAATATAGGTCGTCACGTTAGTGCGGGTAGTTGCCAACGACTGCTGGATATCTTCCTGAATAGGTAACCCCGCAAGTGTATCCAGCGCTCCCAAAAGTGTATCGGCATAGAGAGAGAGTTCGCCACGCGCCTCTGTACGCTCATGTTCTTCTCCCATCTCAGTGGCAATGAGTACCCGAAAGACAACCGCCCGTAATCCGTCATGGGTGCGCTCAACGGTAGAAATAGCGCGTGCGGCGTCGAGCTGCTGCTCGCTCACTCCGACTAACGCATGTAATTGGTTTATTCCTCGCTGACCGGCAATCCATACAGCTACGGTAGCTGTGAGGAGCACGGCGCTCAGAATAAAGAGTTTTTTACCAACAGCAATGTTCTGTAACTTGAACATCGAGCCAGTTCACTTGTCTTTGCATTTTGTTAGGACCTGTGGCGTTGAGTTTCCCACTCGCCCCTTTGTCGAATATCGGAGTGACCGGGAAAAACTGTAGAGGAACCCCAGATTTGCTCCCAGGGCGCTTATTGTGGTGGGTGGGGTGGGATGCGCGTAGCGATCGGGCAAAAAACAGGCGAGTGCGCTTTTACCTGTCTTTCTCCCCTATTCTTGAGGCCTAGAGTATGTTGGGCGCTGTGCGCTTCCCAGCATGGTTGGAGAGGTCGGAAACGGAACCTGGTGACTACATCGGAAAATTCTCTGTTCCCCCGCCCGCGACTACTCCGAATAGCCGAGCTGACTGGTTGGAAAAGAACGTGTACCAATAACATTGAATTCGCTTCACGCTTGGGAGGATCTCTATGCATCACCCACCACCGGTTGTGGCCTTACTCCTCTGCCTGTCCTGGGCGATAGCTTTTCCCTCGTTGGTGGCGGCGGTTACACCACTCACTGTGCAAGACGCGGTCAACATCGCCCTCACTCACCATCCGCGACTGCTGGCCAGACAAGCAAGCATCATCGCCGCCCGACAGCGAAAATATCAGCGCGAGGCAGAGTACCTGCCCCGTGGAGCGTACACCTACACCCTGAATCGGCGACAACAAAGTGTTACAGCGGCGGTAGGGGGAACACAAATTGATGACGGGTAACAACGGGAACGGGAGGTCTCGCAGATTTTTACCTTAGCTCGAGGTTCTCTGTCTCTTGCATTGGGATCTGAACCACTTCGTGGTATTGAAGAGCGTGAGCCGCACAGCAGTGGTCCTTCACGATCCTGCCGTTGGCGTTCACCGCCTGTCGTTGTCGGAGGTATCCAAGCACTTCACCGGTGTTGCGCTTGAACTTACTCCCGTTGGTGGGTTTGAACTTGCACAGGCCGTGCCTCGTGTCCGACTGCGGGCCCTGATCGGGCGCATGGTAGGACTCACGCGTTCTCTTGGACAGCTCTTTGTCCTGGCGTTAATCATAGAGGTGTTAGCCGTCGTTAGTCCGCTGTTCATGCAATGGGTGGTCGATAACGCGCTGGTAACGGCGGACCATGACCTTCTGCTTACTTTGACCCTAGGTTTTTCTTTACTCCTGCTTATTCGGACTTCAATCTCGGCGATGCGTGGTTGGCTGCTGATTGCACTGGGCGCCTCGCTGAAGGTCCAGGGGCGAGCGAATCTGTTCTCTCATCTCGTGAATTTGCCGGCGTCCTATTTTGAGGCACGTCACCTGGGTGACGTGATGTCGCGTTTTGGCTCTCAAGAGACCATTCTCCAGGCTATTACGACCGACCTGGTCGAGGTTGTGCTCGATGGGCTTCTCGCGAGTATCACGCTCTTTGTGATGTTTATTTTTGCACCGACCTTAGCCTTGGTTGTGGTCGCGGGCGCGTTGTTGTACGCCATCCTGCGTTGGGCTTCTTATACTCCCCTACGCCACGCTTCAGCCGAGGCTATCGTTTGGGCCGCTCGACGTGACAGTCACTTCCTGGAAACGTTGCGTGGGATCAAGACCATTAAACTCTTCAACGGGCAAGAAGGCCGACGTGGACACTGGTTAAATCTGTTAGTGGAGACGGTCAACCATCAGCTCACAACACAGAAGTTACACCTGCTCTTTCGTACCGCGAACTCTTTGTTGCGACGAGGCGACGAGTTATCTGGATGTGGTCCGAGAAAAAGCCGTCAATACCGCGATCCGTGCGCGACAAGTAACGCGGATCATTGTCGCCCATCGTCAGGAGACTATCCTTTCGGCGGGCCGGGTAATCACTCTTGAGCAAGGCAAGGTGGTGAACGAACCGCAACCACAGATCGACGGTCACACGCCCCTGGTGCCGCCGCTGCTGGAATCTGCGAGAACCGACAGCAAATCTGAGAAAGTTGTGCCGTTTCCCCCTTTTCTCATTTCGCCCTTCTCCCTTGTCACGATTTGCTACCTTTCAAGCGTCGCATCACGCCCCACTTGGTCCAACCGAGCAATGACTTCCTTTGGATTAATCCGGTTCTTAAAAAAGAACACACTCCCCGGCACCTCACGCAGGTCTTCCTCGCCGACATTCAAGTCCGCTGAGACCGCGACGACCATGTCCTCACGCCCGGAACGTTTGAGCTTCATGATTTTCTTGGCCAGGTAGTCAGGGCGCCAAAACCCGACGATCTCCAATAACGCCGTCCGTCCATCACTATGACGAAAGGCGAAGTCGGGGATAAAGACAGTCTCTTTCAAATTGATAATTGCGACTTCTCGTTCGATCTGCCAGTCACTTTCCAGTTCGGTAAAGCGGTCGGCAAAGGTACGCTCTAGCAGTGAGTCGTACATGGTGCTGTCTCGGTAGTGGGAGACAAGTCCGACACTTTCATCAAGGGGGAAAAACCGATGCGAGCCGTCTGTCATGACGATCTCAGCTTCCATCTTCCAACGGGTGCAGAGGAGCAATGCTGGGAGAAAGACAGCAAGCTGTAATCCATACTTCTGTGACAGGCGAAACATGCTCACCGGCCCGTCGAGCAATATCTCGTAGCCGCTGTCGAGGTCGCCCTGAATCGTATGCATCAACTGGTAAAACTTGATGAACTTAAAGAGCTGCTTGTAGCGGCTGGGGATATTCCGGAACACAGAGAGCTTCATGCGAATACAGCGATAGAGCAACGCCTGGGCGAGCGCGACGTTGTACCGCTGCAAAAGCCACTGTGGGGTCGGGGTGTCAAAGCGAGTGAGAATGTGATTTTCGCTGAGGTCAGCATACAGAGACCACGCTACCTGTTCGGGCTCAGTTTTATATTCGCGCGCAACCTCGGCTAGTAGCTCATCTTTGGTGACCGGATGAATAAGGTCAGGGTGCAGAACGACCGGGTGATTCTCTCGTGCCAAGCTGAAGAGGCGTTGGCGTATCTCTGCCGGGGGCGCGACACTCCGTTCGGTGAACTCGCACCGGTCATCGCTTAACAATTTCGCCAGTCCGCGTTGAATACGGTAGTCGGTACTGTCGTCGGCGTAACGTTGCAGTGCGTCGGTCAGCTCACGACGGGTTTTGCCTTCATGCTCACAATAGATGGCGATCAGTTCCTCAGCCATCGTAATGAATCGTGGCGCATCAATCTTGATATACCGTGGGTAAAGATACGGGCCTTCGGTTCGAGTCTGGAGCAAGTCACTGGTTAGCATAAACGATTACATGCCCAACATGTTTTCGCGGGTTTTTGCATGTTACTTCTTGCCGTGCAACCTGGTATGGAAACGTGATGCGTAAGACGGAAAGCGTAATACGTAAAAAAATATGGAACGAGAAAAGGGGGAAACGAACAAATGGAAACTCTGCTACTTGAAAAGAACGAGCGGATTGGCACCTTGACACTAAACCGTCCAGAGAAACTTAATGCCCTGAGTCCGGCGCTGCTGAGTGAGTTTTCGCAGGTGATCGATCAGGTCGCCGCTGACGATGATATCAAAGTGTTGGTAATTCGTGGGGCAGGACGCGCCTTTTCAACTGGGTACGATTTGAGTGGGGGCGGCGGGAGTGGAGGAAAGAAGCCGTTCATGGTTGATCATGATCGCGCGTTGCTCCAGCGCATGGTTGAACGCTGGTTACGGCTGCGCGATCTGCCAAAACCAGTGATTGCCATGGTCCACGGATACTGCCTGGCTGGGGCGACACAACTGTGTATCTGTTCAGATCTTATCTTTGTCGCCGAGAATGCGCGGATCGGTTTTCCGTCAATTCCTGCCGGTGCCGGGTTTGTTAGCTCGATGTGGAATTGGATGGTCGGACCGCACCGCACCAAGTACATGGCCTTTTTGCCGGGTAGTCAAATCACCGGGAAAGAAGCAGAAGCGATCGGTTTTGCGACTCGGACCTTTCCGGCAGAGAAGCTTGAAGAGGAAACCTACGGGTACGCACGGCGCATTGTTAAAGTGCCGGCAGAAAAGCTGGCGCTGGAAAAAATCTCGATCAACCGCGCAATCGATTATCAGGGGTTTCGTGCCTCGGTTCTCTCTGGGGCGGAGTATGACGCGATCTTCCACTTTGGCTCGGGGAATGAAGAAATCAAAAAAGTCCGTGAAGAGCGGGGCTTGAAAGGCGCGATTGAGTGGTATGAGAAGCAGTAGATAAGTACGAGTGAGAGACGTGAGAGTAGAGAACCCTTATTTGTAAATTGACGTCTGGACGTCTATTATCGCACCTCAATTAGGAAGTGGTTTTGTATGGGAGAAAAACGACGACCGGGTGAGGTGCGGGACGCAATTCTTGATGTACTATCTGTCAATCTGCAGGGGGCATCGTTGTCAGAAATTCATGCAGGAGTCGAACAGCGAATAGGTCCTGCGTCTCCATCGTCTGTGAGGTCATACCTACGGCTGAATACCTCCAAGATCTTCGAGCGTACTGAGCGAGCACATTATCTGGTGAAGGAAAACTTTTCCTCTTCTCTCAATCTTGAGTTGATGCCCCCCGACAAGCGAAAAGAGCCATTTGTTTACAACCACGTGCTTTTTCTCCACGATGATTGCCTGGATTGGCTCAAAAGACGAGAGCCAATGAGTATTCACGCGGTCGTCACTGATCCTCCCTATAGTCTTTTTGAGTATTCTGGGGATCAACAAGCGAAGCTCAGAAACGGAAAAGGAGGAGTCTGGCGTATTCCTCCCTCGTTTGATGGTGTAAAGAGAGCCCCACTTCCTCGCTTCACGGTACTCAAACAACAAGATTTGAGAGCCCTCGACGAGTTTTTCTACGTGTGGGCACGTTTGCTTATGCCAGCTCTCGTACCAGGAGCCAATGTCGTGATGGCGAGCAATCCTCTCCTCTCTTACGTTGTGGCTGGTGCGGTTACTCGTGCTGGCCTTGAACGGCGGGGAGAAATCATACGCTTGGTGATGACGATGCGGGGTGGAGATCGACCCAAGGCCGCGCACGACGAGTTTCCCGAAGTCAGTGTGATGCCTCGCGCGATGTGGGAGCCATGGCTTATCTTTAGGAAGCCCATTGAAGGTCGTGTTCAGGATAACTTGCGCAAGTGGAAAACTGGGGGATTTCGCCGTCCATCGTCGCATAAGCCGTTTGGTGATGTATTGCAGTCTGCACCAACCAGAAAGAAGGAGAAAAGCTTAGCACCTCACCCTAGCCTTAAACCGCAACCTTTTCTCAGGCAAATCGTTCGTGGTGTGTTGCCATTGGGGGAAGGAATCATTTGTGATCCGTTCGCTGGTTCAGGGTCAACGCTGGCTGCCGCAGAAGCGGTAGGGTACCGAAGCATCGGGATAGAGAAGGATCCAGAATACTTCGATATGGCCTGTGCCGCGATTCCTAAACTTGCACGGCTTAAAATAAAGGAGTGTTAGGTGCGATAAATCCAATTCCGGCGTGGCTTTTCAATTCCTTCTCGATGAAGAGTTGCAGCGCGAGTGCCAAGCTCGCCACGAGGATTTTTCCGAAAGTCTGAGACAAAGACTTAGCTCAGATAAACTTATGTAAAGCTCATTGGAGATCGGGCCCGTGCGGGTTCGGTCTCACTCTCCACTTCATAAACAAAAACACACATCTAGTGATTACGTGCGCCATGAGTATCGACCACACCACCGGTTTTACGAGTCGTTTTGATCTCAAGTCCTTCTGTCCCGGCCTTGATTTTATTTTCTGGGTAGATGCCTTTCACAACAAGATCAGGGTGCCCATTAAAAAATTTGTTCTCCGTTAGGGTTCGAGAGTGTTTCGCCAGGCTTGCGGTAAGCATGTCTGAGAGGAGGCCGGACATAATTGCGGGGCGCAGCAGGTCGTCTAGACGTTCGAGTCCTTTGTTGGCCAGTCCTGTATTGACATCAAAGAAGAAATCATAGACATCCTGCATGGCAATCTCGAAGTCTTTGAGACGTAACTCGAAAGGAAGATCTGCTTTCTCGTTGAATTTCGTTGTGTCTACCGTATTCCGGCGTATTTGCATTTGCTATTGACCTTTTTCGGTTTCTCCTTTGTCCTATAACTTTGTGTTCCATTCCCCTTTTGGTACGAAACGGGTGGCGTGGGGAATGACCTCCTGGCCGCAGTGTTGGATTTGCTCTTCCAATTCTGTCATCTGCCCAGAGGGGCAGTCGAAAAAGAGAATGATCAATGAATATCCAGCGTTAGCAAAGCGCTCAAGATCGCTGAGAACCTGCTCTGCCGTACCGGTACAGATGCGTCGCGGTTTCTCCTGTGCGTCTGGAGAAGTTGCCGATGTGAGCCGGGCAGAAGCAACACCGATCATAAAGAACTGGGACAGATCGCGTTTGAGGCGCTCAGCTTCACGGCGGATTAAGTCTTGCTGGGTGGCGTAGCGCGTCGGGTCAGCATAGGTATCGAGAAAGATCGGATAGTAGCCGTCGCACAGACGGGCCGCACGACGGGCACCGCCCGGTGTCACGCCGCCGTAGATGATCGGTGGGTGTGGACGTTGCACGGGCTTAGGGTCCATTGAGACATTGTCAAACTGGTAATAATTGCCTTGGAAATTGACGACTTCTTGTGTCCATGACCGCTTGTAAATTTCAATGCATTCTTCAGTGCGTTGCCCGCGCCCCGTGTATGGCACACCGATCGCATCAAACTCTTCTTGCATCCAACCCGCCCCAACACCGAACAGCAGCCGACCGTTCGACAGCTGGTCAACGGTAGCAAACTGTCGCGCGTCACTGAGCGGGTGGCGATACGGGGAGATCAAGACGCTGGTGCCGAGCTTCAGGGTCTTGGTATTGGTGGCAACTGCGCCCATCACCACGGCTGCATCGAGCATTGCATGGTGCGACTCGTAAGCACGGGTACCTGAGACATTGGCGACATGTTCACTCGCCGATTGCAGTGGCATACACACGTGGTCGGGAAACCACATCGAATGAAACCCCGCCTGTTCTATTAATTGTGCGACCCGTACGGGCTGCATGGCAGTGGCAGGGAGACTGCGCAGGAATGCGTTGGTGTTGTCGCGATACATGAGACCATGGGTAGTTGCGTACATGCCGATGTTCATAGGTTTCTCCTCAGACTCCCTCACGCTGTCTCTCTCTCGGCAGGAGGGAGAACTGTCAGCTACCTTTCCCGAGTATTACCGAGCTTGCTGGCCAAAACTCGTGAGATGAGTCAGTGCAGGCCTTTGTAGGTGCCAATCTGTGGCTTGTTGATACGCCCAAGCCACGCGTAGGACGAGCGCTTCTTGCCAATGGCGGGCAGCGATCTGCAAGCTAATTGGCAAATGGTCCTCCGTAAAACCGCAGGGAATACTAATGACGGGAATGCCGGCCAGATTCAACGGATAGGTAAAGCGCGTGAGTAAGCGCGTTGTCTCGACTCCGTCACTCTCTTCAATGAGCGGTGCTCCGATCCCACAGGTTGGGGCGAGCAGAATATCGTAACGAGCAAACACTTGTTCAATCTGGCGTTGCCACTCGCGCTGTGCTTGTCGAGCCAGGGCGTACTGGACCCCCGTGACAGCGGCCCCTCGGTTGAGACGCGCCAGGACATCCGGACCAAAGTCCTGGGGGCGTTCCGCGCGTCGGGCTTGATGATACGCTGCGGCATCGGTGAGAATCAGCTCACTCATGCGATCAATTGTCGTCTCTGCCCCGGGCAGTTCAAGCTCTTCGACGGATGCACCCTGATCTTCCAGGACGTGTGCCGTCTGTTGCACGGCTGCCGTCACAGTTGGGAGAGGTTCACTCTGGAAATGGCCACCGAGAAGCGCTACCCGTAACCCTTTCACGCCAGAGCGCAAGTCGGCAAAGTAATTAGGCACAGGCACATCAACAGAGGTTGGTTCCAACGGATCGTAGCCTGCAGTAACTTGCAGGAGATGCGCAACGTCTTCTGCGCGACGAGCCATCGGGCCAATGGTGTCAAAGGTCCAACTGACGGGAACGACCCCACGAATACTGACCCGACCGACAGTAGGACGAATACCAGAGATGCCATTGAGCGCAGCAGGCACTCTGACCGACCCGCCAGTGTCGGTCCCAATCGTTGCCAAAGCCATATCCGCCGCCAGCGCTGCGCCTGATCCGCCACTCGAACCACCGGGAATACAGCCTGGGTTCCACGGATTCCGCGCTGGGCCGAAATGCGGATTCCGCGTTGTCGCACCGATCGCCCACTCGTGCATATGCAGCTTCCCCAAGAAGATTGCTCCTGCTTGCCGCAGGCGTGCCGCTACTTCGCTATCTGTGGTCGCAATGTTGTTTTTGAGGAACTTCGTTCCTGCCGTCATCCGCACGCCAGCGAGATCGCAGTTGTCCTTGAGGGCCACCGGAATGCCGTGGAGCGGTCCGAGGGCTTCTCCCGCCATGCCCTTTTGTTCAGCAGCCGTCGCCATAGCTAAGGCTTCTTCGGCCATGATGGTGAGGTAGGCGTTCAACGCTGAGTTCAGCGACGTAATCCGTTGCAAATAGGCTTGCGTCAATTCGACGGGCGAGAGGTGGCGGGTACGAATAAGGTCCAATGCTTCACTGATACCGAGCCGGATAAGTTCTGTGGATGACATCTGTGGGTCTCCTTCGTGAAAGCATGAAGCAGAAAACGTGAAACGTGACGCCTGAGATGGAAACTGGAAAGGGCGGAGTGGGTGGTTACGTATTACGTGCCACGCATTACGTTTTACTCCTTACGCTCTAACGGTTCTGTTCCACTCTCCCCGCCAAAGCGGGGTAATGCATCATCGAGATGGACCCAATCAATGCGGTCAGTGAAATAGTAATGGGCTTGCGGCTCGCGGTCGATCTTCCCATGCAGGTTTGCGAGCACGATGTCGATGTGTTGAGAATGATTGGTCGATTCGCAAAAGAGCGAACTGCTGCACACGTCACAAAACGAGCGCCAGCCGTGATCTGATGAGCGATAGATCTTTAGGTGGTCTTTGCCCTCGGTCGTGCGAAACTGGCTATAGGGTACACCGATCCACGTCACATAACCCGCGCCGTGGACACGCCGGCACATCGAGCAATGACAGTGAACACAGAACATGGTTGGCAGCGTAATTTCAAATTGTACTGTGCCACAAAAGCACGAACCTTGAACTGGAGTCGATGGTTGTGTTGTTTCGCTCATGATGATCTCCTCTTACAATTTTTCCATGACCGTGCGAGCAAAATCTTCTATCACGCGGTATTGGGTCTCCAACGACGGTAGAATCATAATCTGCTGCAGGCCCGCCTCTTCGAGCTGACGGATCTGGCCAATGATCTCTTCAGGAGTGCCAACGAGACAGGTAGTTTTGATCAGCTCCGGGGTAACGAACTTGGCCTCTTCGGGCAGCAGATAGGTGCAATGTCCATCGTGAATGCGCAGGTGGCGATGACTGGCAGGAGTGTTCTCGACTAACGCACTGTATTCCTCCCAGATTGTCCGCAGGTGGCCCGGCGGGTCGCCGCCGAACTGCCGGATTTTGTCGTAGACATAATGAATGGAAGCGATGACAAACGCGCCACACTCGCGCAGCACGCGTTCGGAGGTGAGCGACTCACCTGGTTCGAGAATCACGGCGGTGGTGAGCGAGGCCGTATAAAAATTGTTCACGTTCAAGGTTTTGTTGATGCGCGAAGCTCCAGCTTGTGCGTTATTCAGCGCGCGATGCATGAACCCTGGGTCGGGAGGAATGGACATGACGAGGCCCTCGCCAAACTCACCGGCTAGTGCCTGTGCTTTCGGCCCAAACCCCGAGACATAAATCGGTACTGGATGCTCGACATCGATAAACTTCTGCTCCTGCATCAGAAAGCGCACTGGCGTAGTCTCGCCCCGCCAGGTGAACTCGACCTCTTCTCCCCGCAATAGCCCGCGTAACGTTTTGAGATAGCTGGCGAACTCTTTTAACTTGAGCGGCTTGTGGCCCATGATGCGCATGGCTGTATTGCCCGTACCAATTCCCAGGAACGTCCGACCAGGAGCGAGCCGATTGATGGTGGCGATGCTGTTGGCGGTGACTGGCGCGATGCGTGTCCCAGCGACCGACACTCCCGTGCCGATGTTAATTTTGCGTGTCTGCTGTGCGGCCAGTGCGAGTACGGCATAGCAGTCTGACCAGATCATTTGACTATCGGCAACCCAGGCGTGCGAATAGCCGAGGTTCTCAGCCCGTGCGATGTAGCCAACGTCATCGATTTTCGAGGCGATACAAATACCAAAATCCATAGTACACCTTTCTGTTCGAAAAACCGTCGCGACGGTAACGCGGTTGGCCGCTGACTGTCAAGCCGTGTGCTTGTCGTTATACTGCGGTTGCTGGTAGAAGGAGGCAGAAAGACGTAATACGTAAAACGTAAGACATCCTGGGAAGGGGCGGTTATAAATGACGGTTTACGTTTACTTTCGCTTCACATCTCGCTAATCAGGAGGGAGGGAGTCATGTCCACTCGTACGAACATTTCTTCTGGGGCACCGTTTGAACCGATTTTCGGATACTCACGAGCAGTGAAAGTCGGCAACCAGGTGTTTGTCTCTGGAAGTACCGCCATCAAACCAGACGGTTCGGTCGAGGGGGTAGGGGACGCTTACGCCCAGACCCTTGCTGCCCTACGGACCATCGAAACGGCGTTACAACAAGCGGGAGCGTCGATGAAGCATGTCGTGCGTACGCGAATGTTTGCAACGAATCTTGATCATACTGAGGCTATCGGCAAAGCGCATGCTGAGTTCTTTCGTGAGGTGCGTCCAGCGTCGACGTTGGTCGAGATCTCTCGGTTGGTCCATCCTGACATGCTCATCGAAGTCGAAGCTGATGCGGTCATCACAGAGTGAGGAACGACAATGACCAACACAGAACTCTGCTTTATGACCGCGACGGACCTTGCCCACCGCATCCATGCGAAGGAAATCTCGTGTCGGGAAGTGATGGACGCACACCTCGCCCAGATCGAGCGGGTGAACCCACAGGTCAATGCCATTGTCACCCTTCTTGCTGAGCAGGCGCGAGAGCAAGCGCAATGGGCAGATGAAGCCCTGGCGCGTGGGCGCGATCTGGGTCCACTACTTGGGCTGCCGATCGCCCACAAGGACTTGGTCTTGACCAAAGGGATTCGCACCACCTTTGGCTCGCCGATCTTCACAGACTTCGTTCCCGATCAAGATGAGATCATCGTTGAGCGGATGCGGGCGGCTGGCGCGATTACCATTGGCAAAACCAATACCCCGGAATTTGGAGCTGGATCACAAACCTTCAATCCTGTCTTTGGCGAAACGCTGAATCCTTACGACGTGACCAAGACCTGCGGCGGCAGTAGTGGCGGTGCGGCAGTGGCCTTGGCGTGCGGCATGATGCCGGTAGCTGATGGTAGTGATTTGGGGGGCTCACTACGGAACCCTGCGAGCTTTTGCAATGTCGTTGGATTTCGTCCCTCCCCTGGGAGAGTACCGGTATGGCCCTCCCGTGTCGCTTGGTGTCCGTTACCGGTAGAAGGACCGATGGCGCGTACCGTCCAAGATGCAGCCTTACTGCTGAGTGTATTAGCTGGGCCTGACCCGCGGGCGCCGCTCTCGATTAGTGAACCAGGCTCGCTTTTCCGTCGCCCGCTCGAACGCTCGTTTGCTAAGGTACAAGTAGCGTGGAGTCAGACCTTGGGCGGACTGCCGGTTGATCCGCGAGTCACCAAAGTACTGGAGCAACAACGTGGGGTTTTTGCCGCGCTTGGCTGCGAAATCGAAGAGGTGACCCCTGATCTCAGTGATGCAGATGAATGTTTTACGGTCTGGCGCGCGTGGCTGTTTGAATTGGGGTTTGGTGAGCTGCTGCGTACTCACCGTGACCAGATGAAAGACACGGTAGTTTGGAACATCGAAGAAGGCGCCAAGCTGACCGGTCCGCAGATTGGCCGTGCGGAGCGGAAACGAACGGAACTCTATCAGCGGGTGCGGCAGTTTATGGAGCAATATGAGTTTCTTATCTTGCCGGTCTCGCAGGTACCCCCGTTCGACGTGAAGCAGCGGTATGTCACCGAGATCAGCGGCGTCAAACTTGAGACGTACCTCGACTGGATGCGCTCATGCTACTACATCACGGTCACCGGTCTCCCGGCAATTTCGGTTCCCTGTGGTTTCACGCCTGAAGGGTTACCTGTCGGTGTGCAGATTGTTGGCCGTCATCAGGCCGACTTTAGTGTCTTACAGCTTGCGCATGCTTTTGAGCAAGCAACAGGTTTCTGGAAACAGCGACCCGCGGTTGCTCTGTAACCTGGAGAAGTTGTCCCCGCAATGAAGGCAATCGCTATTCTACGGAGTCGTGAAAAAGATTTTAAGGAGCATTCATGGCAATCGCAAAAGAATTGGCATTGGAGCAGCAACAGATTGACGATATTTTGTTGACTGAGTGGAACATGCGAATTGCGACAGTAGGGCCGGGCAAGCGAATCAACCTCACGCCGATGTGGTTTGGTTGGGCCGGTGGGAAGGTGTATACGCATGGGCGTGGACAGAAAGTGATAAATTTACGCAAAGATCCGACGTGTACTGTTCTCGTTGATCGCAATGAGAAGTTTCCTGAGCTGCAAGGCATCATGATGCTGGGGATGGCACGGGTGCTCGAGGATGCGGCTGCGGAGCAAGCGGACCCACATCTGGCAGAAATTCGCATACAAATGGCCAAAAAATATAATGGCGGACATGGCAAGCCACCAGTGGACAATCCGCCGCCAGTGGCGTCAACGGCTGGTGGGTCAACGCGACGCTGGATCGTTTTCTCCCCAGAATCAATCGTGACGTGGGATAATTTTAAGTTGGGTCGTCTGGCGAAACGACGGGAATGAGATGGGCGCGGGCTATTCAGTATCGCGCCATCCAACTCTGGACTAACTGTCGTTCCAACACTTTTGCTCGACGTGTCCAACCGCTACTTCCCGTCTCGGCGGCTGTTGTGCGTACATCTTGTGTTTCATTTTGGGCGAGACGTTGGGGAAAGTTGGTAATGAGAACGACGAAACCAAGATCGCGGCCTTGGTCTGTCGTGAGAAACCCCACTAGCCCATCCGCAAAATTCATGGTGCCGGACTTAGCGCGAACCGGCACCTGATCTGGATTATTTCTATTCCGGGCCCATCCTGGTGGCCATAAAAGGTCGGGAAAGGTTGCCTCACCGACGGGCAATCGCCACCCGTAGCGCAGAATTGTTGCCATTTGCCGTGGAGAAATGCGAGTTGCCGTGGTCAGGCCCGAGTGATTGGCATAGACAAATCCGTCCCACGAGTGGTCCGGAAGCTGACGAAGGTACCAGTTAGTTAACCTTGCGGCGGATTCGCGTAATGATAACGGGTGAGTACTGAGCCGTCGCGAGGCAACGAGTCCGACAAGTTCGGCAGCCAGATTGTTGCTGAAACGGAGAATTTTCGAGGCAATTTCTGGAAGTGGCTCACTGTAGTGGGTATAGAGGACCCGCGCCTGGGCTGGAATTGGTGCACGCTGAGGAAGGGGAAGCGTTACTCCCTGTTGCTCACATAAAGTATGGAACAGAGTGGCCGTGATTAACCCAGGATCAAGTTTCACTGGCAGAACTGCCCACCCCTGCGATCGGAGTTTGCGGGAGAGTAACCAGCGGTCGACTGTGATGCCCTCATAGTCCATAGGGTTATGCAGAAAGGCGATCTCCGAGTCAAACTCGTCTGCTAGTCGGCCGAGGGTAATCAGATCAACCGGAACCGACCCCCCTTTGGCATGAGAAAAGACGTCGGTCTTGAAAACCGAGGGTCCACGTCGTTGCTGCTGCTGTTGCCAGTGGATCTGGATACGGTTGAAGTTCACCGACAGCGCACTTAACCCAGGATTGTATGCCGCTGTGACCGCGATGTTCTGGTCGATCTGTTCGGTGCGAGTGAGGAAGCTGTCATCAAAGATAAAATCCCCAGCGATGCGAGTGATGCCAGCCTGAGGAAGCAGAGCCGCCATTTCGCGCAGATCATCGGTAGTGAGGACCGGGTCGCCACCGCCGCGAAGGTAGATGTTACCGCGAAGGGTGCCATCGACCACCTCGCCAGTCGTCAACAATGTCGTTTGGAATCTGTAGTCTGCGCCGAGGATTTTCAGGGCGGCAATCATCGTCACCGCTTTCGCTGTCGAGGCTGGAATTCGATGCTCGTCTGCCCGATGCTCTTCGAGGCTTCGTCCCGTCTGTGGGTCAAATAGGAGGTAGCCGACCTCCTCATCGGCCAATCCGGAACGTTCCAATAAGACGTCTGGCGACTGCGGTGGCGCCGGAGGTTGAGGTGGCCGAGCGGCCTGTTGGCGGCGCACAGCCGGACGAATTCTTTTCCCGCGGGCTTCGGCGAGTGGTGGCTCAAGAGCGATAAATAAAGCGAGGCTGACCGGTACGAGCGTATACCAGAGCTTTTTCATAGGGATAGGGAAAACAGACGTAACACTATGCACCACCGCACCCTCCACCAAGTCTGTCAGCAAAAATTTTCTTTTTTTTAGTGTACCAAATGTCAGGTGTGCAGTGCGAGCGTTCAAGTGGGAACGGGTACCTGGCAATTTATTGGTGAATAAGGTTCGACGTTTTCTGGGCAAGGCCACAGACCGCGACCCGGAATCCAGAATTTTGTCATGCACCCAATGAGAACTCTACCGCATTGACCCTGACAGCGTGCGTTGGGATGTGGTGACACCAGATCCCAACGCAGAGAAACACAGCCGCAGAAGTGTTCGTTTACGCAAACGTCGCTGAAACCGCTCCAACCCCGGAGAAGGTACTCTCCCAGCGGTCACCTTTAGCGATCGGAGTCGGTTTGGTGAACGATCCGGTCATGACGTCCTGGCCGGGTTCCAACGTTAGCCCGAGTGTACTGAGATGGTTGGCAAGCCAGGCAATACAATCAAGCTGGTTGTCGATCACGTCTTTGCCAACGACATTGGCGAAAACTTCACTGTTACGGCGCATTTCCACTGTGACTTCTCCCAACTCAAGTTGCGCAGGGTAAGGTGAGACCGCTATTCCGGTTACATAGCCCCACTGGGCAATACCGTCGGCTACACCAAGCGGCATGTCTTCGCCAATGTTAAAACGCATATCGACCACCTCAAAGGCTGGGGCGACAGCGGAAACAGCAACAAGCACTTGCTCACGCGTGACCCCAGGCCCAGCGAGTCGTTTGCCGATGGTAAAGCAGAGTTCAGACTCAATAACCGGCTTGCTGATCGCTGCATAGGAAAAGGTATGACCGCTGGAGAAATGGCGACTCGCCAGCAAGTAGGCACTGATCGGGGCTGAAAGTCCAAAGGCCTGGCGTGCGCCGGCAGCAGAGAGGCCGATCTTCCAGCCGCCGAGTTTCTCGCCTTTGGCTTGCCAGTGCGAAAGTATGCCGAGTTGCACTCGATACGCTTCATCCATCGACAAGGTTTTGTGTAAAAAGGCGACTGGAGCCTGACCTTTTTGCGCTGTTTGCCACAAGAAACTGATTGCGTCTTCAGTTTTCATAGATGTCACTCCCCATAGAAAAGCTTGTATGGTTGCTGGTACCTGATCATACGGGCGAGTGCAACACGGCAGGGGAAAACTGAGTCAGACCGTGTAAGAAACCCTCAATCAGTGAGTAATGGCACAGCAGAAAAACTGAGCGAAGGACCGAGAGAATCACAACCTTAGCCACTGTACGCAACGTTGCAGATCTCCGTCTCGTTCCATAAGATTGGGGAAAATCTCATGAACCTAACTGACTATCAAGCCAAGTACTTCGCCTATGAATTGACGAAGCGGTGTTCCGCAGACAGCCTTGAGAAGCTGGCCGGAGCCTTGGTGGACGCGCAAGTTGACTTGAATCCACATCAGGTCGAAGCTGCACTATTTGCGTTCAAGTCTCCGCTTTCCAAAGGTGCACTATTGGCGGATGAGGTCGGGCTTGGCAAAACTATCGAGGCGGGACTTGTCATTTCGCAGAAATGGGCAGAGCGGAAACGGCGCATTCTCATTATCACTCCCGCCAATCTGCGCAAGCAGTGGCATCAGGAAATACAAGAGAAGTTCTTTCTTCCGTGCTCGATTTTGGAGACGCGGTCGTACAACAACGCCACCAAGCGCGACGGCTTCTTTCGTTACCGGCGACCTCAGTAACGCCGCTTGCTGGCGCGACTTCCAACGGGAAGCTACGAGAATTGGTAGAACAGCGAAGGATTACCATTCAGCGGACCATTTCAGAACGAAACGCACGATTCTTTGGGATGGAAGCTGAGAAGCTTGATGACTGGGCCGATGACCTGAAAGTGGCGCTTGAACGGGAAATCAAAGACATTGATCGACAGATTAAAGAAGCGAAACGAGCTGCGACGCTAGCGCTATCATTGGAGGAAAAGCTCGCCGGTCAGAAGCAGATCAAGGCGCTCGAATCTCAGCGCAATGGCAAGCGTCGGGCGTTCTTCGATGCGCAAGATGAGATTGATCAGCGACGAGAACAGCTTATCGCCGATATTGAGGGGAAGTTGCAGCAAAAGGGAGATAGCGTGGAATTGTTCACGGTCCGGTGGAGGTTGGCATGACCGTGCTTGCCAACAGGGTCACTGTGTCGGCGCCAAGTCACCCCGCAGGTCACCCCGCAAGTAGTGATTATTCCGCGTGAACACTTCGGTCCACCATACTTGTGGCCCCCCTCTTGCACCATCAGTCGATTTTTGGTTGGGAATAAGTTTACACGAGAGGCAAGTAATGGCTCCCATTTCCTTTCAACACATCGGTAAAGGCGTCTATAGCCTCGCGGAGGCAGAACGCCTCATTAAAATTCCCAGACAGAGAATCAGCCGCTGGACGCGTGGTTATACGTATCGGTACAAGGGAGAGACTCGCCGTACCCCTCCATTGATTGCGGGAGATACAAAACAGATCGCTGACAAAGGACCAATTTTGAGTTTTCTCGATCTATTGGAAGTGCGCTTCCTCGATGCGTTTTTGGTACATGGTGTGAGTCGAAAAGCGGTCAGGATAGCAGCCTTAAATGCGCAAGAACTCTTAGGGCGACATCATCCATTTTCGACCCGTATTTTCAAGACAGACGGACGTTCAATTTTCGCAGAGATCGTAAGAGGGACGGACGATAAACGCTTGCTTAATATAGTCGAGAACCAGTATGAATTTGATGAGATCGTTGCTCCCTATCTTTACGAGGGGATAGAGTTTAATGCGTCTAACGATCCCGAACGCTGGTGGCCCTTAGGGAAAAGGCACATTGTTGTGATTGATCCGAAAAGAGGCTTCGGAACGCCTATTGTCGCGCGAAGCGGTGTCCCAACCAAGGTTCTCGCAGGGGCTTTCAAGGCGGAAGGGTCGGTTGCGTTTGTCGCTAAGTGGTATGAGGTATCTGAGCGCGAAGTGCGTGACGCCGTGTTGTTCGAAGAACGTCTAGCCGCGTGAAATTTTTCCTCGACAACTGCATCGCTCCCGTCTTTGCAAAAGTCCTCAACATTCTCGCGGAGAGACAAGGTCACTTGATTGTCCATTTGCGGGACAAATTTCCGGCCAACACGATAGATCCGGAGTGGATACGTGCGTTGGCGCAAGAGAGTGAAGATTGGATTATTGTTTCTGGCGATCCACGCATATCGCGGGGAAAAGCTGAAAGGCAAGCGTGGCAGGAATCGCGGCTAACGGCATTTTTCTTCGGCGATGGCTGGGCAAGTCGTAAATACTGGAACCAAGCCGAAGACCTCGTGCATTGGTGGCCCAAAATCGTGCTTGAGGCGGAGAAGGCTCCAAAAGGGAAAGGTTTTCTCATCCCTCTCAACGGCAAGGAATTCAAGGTGCTGTACGACCCTTTTGAATTGCCACGGGCAAAAAGGTAGAAGCTATTCGTGACCCGTAAACAAAAACTCGAACTCACCTGGATTGGCAAAGAACACCGGCCCAAGCTGGAGCCGCGTATTCTGCTGGAAGACCCAGAAAAGTCGAATCATGCCTTGCACCGTGTGACCGACCACGACATTTTCGACAATCGTCTCATCTTTGGCGACAACCTCCTCGCCCTCAAAGCGCTCGAACAAGAATTCACCGGCAAGATTAAGTGCATCTACATTGATCCGCCGTACAACACCGGCGCGGCGTTTACTCACTATGACGATGGAGTAGAGCATTCACTGTGGCTCAGCCTTATACGCGACCGCCTGGAACTGCTAAGAAACCTCCTTACACAAGATGGATCAATTTGGGTGAGTATCGACGACAATGAGTGCCACTACTTGAAAATCCTGATGGACGAGATTTTCGGTAGGAACAATTTTGTGGCTAACGTCATTTGGCAAAAAAAATACGCACCCGCGAATGATGCAATTTGGCTGAGTGACAGTCATGATCATATTCTCGCTTTTTCTAAAAACAAAGAGATTTGGCGGCCTTGCAAACTCTCAAGAACTGAGAAAGCAGATGCAGCATATAAAAATCCCGACAACGATCCGCGGGGGCCTTGGAAGGCTGGCGATTATACATGTGCAAAAACAGCGGAGGAGCGCCCCAACCTTTATTATCCAATTCGTCATCAAGTCACAGGAGAAGAGATTTGGCCTAGCCGTTCAAGAGTCTGGGCATACGGCAAAGAACAACATGAGCAACACATACGCGAAGATTTACTGTGGTGGGGGAAAAAGGGAACTAATAAAGTCCCTGCGTTCAAACGATTTCTGAGCACTGTTAGTAACGAGGGTACGGTTGCTCAAACAATTTGGCCTTGGGAAGAAGTCGGTCATACTCAGGATGGACGCAAGGAACAATTGGGCCTTATCCCCAAAGATCCATTCCCAACACCGAAACCAGAGGCTTTGCTAAAACGCATTATCGAGCTGGCTACCCAGCCCGGAGACTGGGTCCTCGACTCCTTCGCCGGCTCCGGCACGACCGGTGCGGTAGCGCACAAAATGGGCCGGCGCTGGATCATGGTCGAGCTGGGCGAGCATTGCCACACGCATATCATCCCGCGCTTACAGAAGGTTATTGACGGTATGGACCAAGGCGGCATTACCAAAACCGTAGGTTGGCAAGGCGGCGGCGGCTTCCGCTATTTCCGTCTCGCGCCATCGCTATTAGAGAAAGACAAGTGGGGCAACTGGATCATTAACAAAACCTACAACGCCGAGATGCTGGCTGAGGCGGTGTGTAAACTGGAAGGGTTCACCTATGCGCCGAGTGATACGGTCTACTGGCATCACGGACATTCCACCGAGCGCGATTTCATCTACGTCACCACACAAAATCTGAGTCACGCGCAGCTCCAGCAATTGAGCGATGAAGTGGGGGAGAACCGAACGCTACTCGTGCTTTGCTCCGCTTTTCGCGGCAAAGCAGACCGCTATCCGAACCTCACGGTTAAAAAGATTCCCATTGCCGTTCTCTCTCGTTGCGAATGGGGACGTAACGATTACAGCCTGAAGGTCGAAAACCTGCCCAAGGCTCCGCCCAAACCGGGGCAGTTGGAGCTGGGGCTATGAAGCAGCCCGCGAAAAGCAACGATGTCTATCTGAGAATCCGGCAGGTTCTTGAGTCGGCGCGTGTATCCGCCGCGCGTTCGGTCAACACCACTCAAGTGATGGCCAATTGGTTGATCGGTCAGGAGATTGTGGAGGAGGAACAGCGGGGGAAAAGGCGGGCGAGGTATGGGGAAAAATTGCTTGCGGAATTGTCTACTCGCTTGACGGAAGATGTCGGAAAAGGATGGTCAGTCAGAAACCTTGAATACTGCCGCAATTTTTATCTGACATACCCTCTTTTGTTGGCTGACCAGAAATCGAACGCGGTGCGTTCGATTTCTTCCGTTCGGCTGCTCCCCGAAATTCACCACGCACTGCGTGTTGAATCTTGGCAGCCCGGCCAACTTCATTCTAATCTTTCTTGGACGCACTATCGTAGGTTGCTCCGCGTGAGTAGGTCGGAAGCCCGCGCATTCTATGAGATAGAAGCCGTCAAGAATAACTGGTCCGCCCGTGAACTGGAACGGCAAATCAATAGTCTGCTCTATGAGCGACTCGCGTTGAGTAAAGATAAAAAAGGGCTGCTACGGTTAGCCACAAAGGGACAGGAAATACAGAAGCCTGTTGATGTCTTCAAAGACCCGGTTGTGATCGAATTCCTGGGTCTACCGGAATCGCCACGGCTGGTGGAATCTCGCCTTGAGCAAGCTCTTATCGATAACCTACAATCCTTTCTCCTCGAACTCGGCAAAGGCTTCGCCTTCGTTTCCCGGCAAGAACGTATTACTCTGGATGGTGACCATTTCTATATCGACCTCGTTTTCTACCATGCAGTCTTGAAATGTTATGTGCTGATCGACTTGAAAGTAGGGAAATTGAGTCATGGAGATTTAGGCCAGCTACAGTTTTACGTCAACTATTTCGATCGGGAGTGCTGTACAGAAGGGGACAATCCAACGCTTGGCCTCATTCTGTGTATGGAGAAAAACGATGCGGTCGTGCAGTACACTCTCGGAGAAGACCAGAAAAAACAGATACCAGCCGCTATAAACTTCATCTACCGACAGAGGCGGAGTTAAAGGCGGAGATTCAACGGGAATTGAAAAGCCTGGGCGCTGAGGTCATGGAGGAGACCACCCCAGCAAGAAAACGAGGGAGAAAGGAATGAACCGCCACGTCAACGCCATTGCCGGGCGCTTGAGCCTGCGCCCACCGCAGCGCCGCTCGCTGGACATTCTTGACCGCATCACGGAAATCGTTCCGCCGAAGAAGGGAACCGAGCTGAACGCCGCCCTGACCGCCATCGGCATCGAGTTTCCGACAGTGACTGACTTCGAGCGAGAGTTTCCTTCTCTCTGTTTTGCACTGGCTACCGGCGTGGGCAAAACGCGGCTGATGGGCGCGTTCATCAGTTACTTGCACCTCGCGCACAGTTTGAACAACTTCTTCGTCCTGGCGCCGAATCTGACCATCTACAATAAACTCATCACCGACTTCACCCCGAACACCGCCAAATACGTATTCAAAGGCGTCGCCGAGTTTGCCTCCGATCCGCCGGAAATTATTACTGGCGACAACTACGAATCACGAGCGGGCACCCTGTTCGACGAGTTCATTCGCTGCAAGGTGAATATCTTCAATATCTCGAAGATCAACTCCGAAGTTCGAGGCGGCAAGTCCCCGCGCATCAAACGGCTGTCGGAATACATCGGTGAAAGCTATTTCGATTACCTGGCTGGGCTCAAGGACTTGGTGCTCCTTATGGATGAATCGCATCGCTACCGCGCGTCCGCTGGCGTACGCGCGATCAACGAATTGCAGCCTGTGCTCGGTCTGGAACTCTCGGCTACGCCGTTCGTGGAGACCAGTCGGGGCGCGATCCCTTTCAAGAATGTTATTTACGACTACCCGCTCGGCAAGGCGATGGCTGATGGCTTTGTGAAGGAACCCGCGGTAGTCACTCGTAAGAATTTCAATCCGGCTGGCATGTCCGCCGAAGAGATCGAACGACTCAAATTAGAAGATGGGGTGCGGCTGCACGAGAGTGTGAAAGTGGAGCTGGAAACCTACGCTCGTGAGACCGGCAACCCCATCGTCAAACCATTTTTGCTCGTTATCGCCCGTGACACGACGCACGCGAAGCAACTCGTACAGCTTATCCAGTCTGACAGCTTCTTCGAGGGTCGTTACCAGACCAAAGTGATTCAGGTGGATTCCAGCAAGACCGGTGCGGAGGAGGACGAGATGGTGCAGAGGCTCCTGGCGGTCGAAAGCACGGAAGAACCGACGGAGATTGTCATTCACGTCAACATGCTGAAAGAAGGCTGGGACGTGACCAATCTCTACACCATCGTGCCGTTACGGGCGGCCAACGCGCGCATTCTCATCGAGCAGTCAATCGGACGCGGCTTACGCTTGCCGTACGGCAAACGCACTGGTGTGGCGGCAGTGGACCGGCTCAACATTGTTGCGCATGACAAGTTTCAGGAGATTATTGACGAGGCCAGCCGTCCGGAGTCACCGATTCGATTGCAGCAGGTCATTCTCGATCCAAGCACCGATCTCCAGAAAACGGTGACGGTAGTGGCGCGGTCGAACATCGCGGATCAATTTGTCTCTCCTCCCTCCCTTTCCCAAAGGGGGGAAACGCAAAGCGTGGGGGGATTTATCGTGCCCCCGCCACAACCACTCTTCACGAACGACACCGAACGGAAAGTTGCTCAGGAAACCTATAAGATCATCCAAGACTACCAACGTCTGCCCAGTTCGACCTATCTACTGCATGAGGAGATCCAGCAAGAAATCGTCGCAAAGGTGGGGGAAGCCATAGCGCCGGCTCAATTGGAGCTGGCTGGCATCGGCGAACAGTCGAAGATCGCAGAGATCGTCCAAAAAACTTCAGATTTCATCGTGCAGCAAACTATCGACATTCCCCGTATTCTTGTCGTGCCGAAGGGAGAGGTACGTTCAGGCTTCAAACCTTTCACTTTAGAACTTGGTGCGTTGAACTATCCGGCTCCTTCAGAGGAATTATGGGTACAGTACTTGCGCACGGGGCAGGCCGAAGCGCTGGGGGTTGGTAAAGGCAGCGTCGAAGAGGCCCGACTTGAAGATTATATCGTCAGCGGGTTAGTGGATTTTGACGACGTAGCGTACGATGAACATGCCGACCTACTCTACGACCTTGCTGGACAAGCCGTTCAGCACTTCCTCCGCTATCTGTCGGAAGAGGACGCACATAAGGTGTTACGCTTGCATCGGCGGGATATTGCCCGTTTCATTCACGCCCAGATGCAAAACTATTATTGGGAAGAAGCGGTGGCCTACGAGGTGAAAATCAGCAAGGGCTTCAGCGAATTAAAGCCAAGCGCCTACACCACTGCGGCGGACGAACCACCGCTGAATTTTCGTTCCGCGCCGACTGACAAAAGCAATATGGCGAAGTACGTGTTTGGTGGCTTCGCCCGGTGCCTCTATCCGGTACAAAAGTTTCAATCAGATTCAGAGCGAAAGCTTGCGGTCATTCTCGACCGAGAGACGCTGAAGTGGTTTAGACCGGCCAAGGGCCAGTTCCAGATTTTTTACCGCTGGAATGGCGACCACTTGGAATATCAACCGGATTTCGTGGCGGAGACAGCGGACAACATTTTCATGGCTGAGGTGAAAGCTCGTGGCGATATGGATGACGCCGAGGTGCAAGCCAAGAAAAATGCAGCGGTGAAATGGTGTGCTTACGCCACGGACCATGCTCTCAAAAACGGCGGAAAGCCGTGGAAGTACCTGCTTGTTCCACATGACGTTATTGCGGAAAATATGACAATTGCGGGATTGGCAAGGCAATTTCTCGGTCAATAAAGAGTTGATAGCAGGAAGAAATTCCAATGAAATCACTGAGACGCATTACGTTCGATCCTGCCGTCATGGGTGGCCGCCCGTGCATCCGCGGCCTACGGGTGACGGCAGGAATGATTGTTGGTTTACTAGCATCAGGGCACTCACAGAAAGAGATCCTAAGACTCTACCCCTATCTAGAACCTGAAGACATCAACGAGGCACTTGCCTATGCGGCGTGGTGAGTAGGAGAGGTTGAGTTGCCACTAGAACCTGTATGAAGCTGTCCGTAGAATCCGTCTCATGGCCACACCCAAGCGGGGTAGGCGTAGCAGTATCTACCTACTACCCCCCATTGTCGTCCTGTTAATTCCCCAGCGCCTTTTTCAGCCCCGGCATAATCTCCTGCGCGAACAACTCCATCGACCGCGTGCCCTTGCGTGGATCGACTCCTGGAATCTGCATGCCCATCACAAAGTGCGTGATCTGGGATTTCTTCAGCAAGGCCTCGACTTTGGGGGCGACTTGCTCTGGCGTGCCGATCATCCAGCGCTGGGCCACAGGAGAATGACGAATGTCTTTCGCTTCTTTGATAGTCCATAAGCGGTCATCTCCAGCCACATCGCCACCGGTGAGAAACCAGCGCGCGTAGGTCTGCATCATCCAATGCGTTTGTTCTTGGATGTCTTCCCAGGCTTCATCTTCGGTCGGAGCCACATAGACAAAATGCAGATGACTGGCATGGAAGTCTGCCGGATTACGACCATATTTGCATAAAAACTCATGGTACTTCGGGACTAAATCCGGGCCGATGGTGAGATGGAGATGATACCCTTCACGGGCTGCGCGTTCGATAGCTTTTTCGGTTCGCGCCCCGATCCACAGTGGTGGATGCGGTTTCTGTACCGGCTCAGGTTGAATATGGACATTGGTGATCTTGGTGAACTTCCCCTCGAACGAGACTGTCTCTTCAGTCCACAAGCGGCGCAACAAGCTGAGCCCTTCGGCAAAGCGGGCCGAGCGTTCATTACGCGCCATGTTGAAGCCGGTGAACTCGTCGGTGCGATACCCTTGACCGACTCCCAGGTCGAAACGTCCGTTCGAGAGATTATCGATAAAGGCCACATCTTCAGCGACCCGCACAGGATGGTAGAACGGGAGCAGGAGGACAAACGTACCTAAACGAATCCGTTCTGTCCGTGTCGCGATTGCCGTAGCTGCATGGAGGGGCGCCGGGTTGTAATCGCCACTAAAATGATGCTCAGTCAGCCAGATATTGTCGTACCCTAGCTCCTCCGCGCGTACGCATTGATCAATGAGCAATCGATATAGTTCTCTGTATGGTCGAAACCACGGGCCAGGATTGCGAAAATCGTGCATCAGTCCAAATTTCATGGGGTCCCCCTTTTGCGTGTCGTCGGCGTGATTACTTGTATACGCATTTTGCACGACCTCTGACAACTGTGATACAGCAACAGGCACTTTGTTGGAGGAACGAGGAGGGAACTGGATGAGACGATATGGTATTGGTCTTTCATGCGTACTATCACTGGTTGTCCTGGTTGGTCAAGTTGCGGCACAGGAGCAAGATTTTTCTCAGATTGAAGTCAAAGGTTCCAAGGTCGATGGTAACATTTACATGCTGCAAGCCGACCCGGGCAGTGGAAATATTGGGGCGTCGGTGGGTCCTGATGGTATTCTCATTGTTGATGATCAGTTTGCGCCTTTGGCTGACAAAATTCGTGCAGCGTTGAAAGACGCCGGTGGTGGGTCGCTCAAGTTTGTCCTCAATACCCATTGGCATTTTGATCATACGGGCGGCAACAAAGTCTTTGGTCCCGAAGCCCCGATTATCGCTCACACCAACGTCCGCAAGCGACTGATGACCGAGACGACGGTTATGGGACGAACCATTCCCGCTGATCCAAAGGAAGCCTGGCCGGTGATCACCTTCGACTCGTCATTATCGGTTCACTTCAATGGTGAGGAGATCAAAGTCGTACACTTTCCGCACGGCCACACGGATGGGGATAGTGTGATTTTCTTTACCGGCTCGAATGTTGTCCACATGGGGGACCATTACTTTGCCAATTGGTTTCCCTTTGTCGATCTGGAGAATGGTGGTGATGTCGAAGGGTATGCGAACAATGTCGGAGCGGTCATCAAGCAACTACCTGCTGATGTCAAAATCATTCCTGGGCATGGGCCTCTGTCAACCCTTACTGACTTGCAAGCGTATCACCGGATGTTGGTGCAGACGATCGCAGTTGTTCAGAAAGGAATAGCCGCTGGCAAAAGCCTGGAAGCCAGTAAGGCGGACGGACTGCCTGAGGAATGGAACGCCTTCGCGACGGGCCCTATCTCTGAAGAAGCCTGGGTCGAAACCATTTACCGTAGCTTGATACGAAAAAGCAAAAAGCAGTAATTGTACACGTATGGAAAATCCCGACCTCACATTAGAACTATCTCCTGACGACATGCGCCGTCTGGTTGCCGAGGCGATGGAGTACATTGTTGCCCATATCGCCTCGTTACCTCAGCAATCGACGTCTGCGGTTGAAAAGGGCGAAGAAACCGTGCGCCTGGTAGTCGAGCCACTTCCGGAGGTTGGACAATCCTATGGCGAGTTACTGACCTTACTGTTTCAGAAGCTTATCCCTGTCAGCTTCAATACCGCTGGCCCCGGCTACCTGGCCTATGTCCCTGGTGGTGGGTTGTTTCATACAGCTGTGGCCGACCTCATTACTGACGCAGTGAATCGTTTTGTCGCTCTCTGGATTGCGGCACCGGGGCTAGCGCAGCTCGAAGCCACGGTAATTCGCTGGTTTTGTGATGTCGTTGGATATCCAGACTCTGCGCAGGGGATTCTGACCACTGGTGGATCGTTAGCGAATTTCTCCGCTGTGGTCACAGCTCGCCGTGAACGCTTACCAGAGAATTTTTTAACGGGGACGTTGTACGTCTCCGATCAGACCCATCATTCGATTCAAAAAGCCGCGTTACTTGCCGGATTTCCGCCAGCAAATGTGCGGGCAATTCCTGCGGACGAGCACTTTCGTATTCGTCTTGATCTTCTCGAACGACGTATTGTGGAAGATCGTGAGATAGGATTCACTCCCTTCTTGTTAGTCGGCAACGCCGGGACAACCAACACCGGTGCAGTCGATGATCTGTCTACACTTGCAGACATTGCTGCGCAGGAAAGTTTGTGGCTTCATGTCGATGCCGCGTATGGTGGCTGTTTTCTCTTGACGGACCACGGTCGGTCGGTGATGCGGGGCATCGAGCGTGCAGATTCTGTATCGCTCGATCCTCACAAAGGGCTGTTTCTATCGTATGGCACGGGGTCATTGTTGGTGAAAGACGGCACGTCCTTAAAACGGGCGCACAGTGTCATGGCGGCCTACCTCCCGGCTGCCGGAGAAAACTCAGAACAGATCGATTTTGCCAATATGTCTCCCGAGTTATCACGTGAGTTTCGCGGTTTGCGCGTGTGGTTGCCCTTCAAGTTACACGGGGTTGGACCGTTTCGTCGTAATTTACAGGAAAAGGTGGAGCTGACGAGCTGGGCGACAGAAGAACTGCGCAAAATCCCTGGCGTTGAAATTGTTGCCGAGCCGCAGTTGTCGATTGTGGCGTTCCGCCTAGTGCGCCCCGGCCTGGCTACGGGCGCACTAAATCAACTCAATCAGCAGGTACTGCAGCGCATCAATGCCCAGAAGCGGGTGTTTCTTAGTGGAACAACCTTAAACGGAACGTTCGTCCTTCGTATTTGTGTCTTGTCGTTCCGCACTCATTTTGACCGGGTGCAGATGTGTCTTGAAGATATTCGCACTGCTGTAAATGCCGTATCGGCATAAATAAAAAGGATAAATGGAGAAACGGATAACGATAGGCTTGACGCCGTAGGGAAAAGCAGCTCAGCCCTTCAGTCTAAAGCCTTCAGCCTCCAACCTATTGTTCCGCGGGGATCATCTCATCAATCTGAATCAGAATCCCATCCGGATCTTGCACAAAGGCGCTACGGATCGTTCCGGCTTTGGTTTTACCCAGGACGTGCGGTGGGGAAACGAAGGTGACTCCCTTGTCTTTCAGATCCTCGTAGACCGCATCGAGTCCTTTCACCCAAAAGCCGACATGTGAAATGCCGATCTGATCAACCTTAATACTCGTGCCGCTTGGGGGTGCTTCGAGTGGGGCAATCAAGACCACGATCGGCGCATCTTCGTTCATGCCGAACGGGGTGGTGTTCGACTGGCCATAGCGCAAAGTGACGAAACGAAATTTACGATCCTGTCGTTCGTAAATTCCTCGCTGCTGTTCCGTGATTTCGCCCTCAGTGCCTTCCTGGGCAACCTGAAACCCCAGCAAATCACGATAGAAATGGAGCGAACGATCAAAATCACTGACACATAACGCAACGTGAGACATACTTCGTGGAATCATAACTGTCCTCCTTTGCTGCGTACTCTACTGGAAAGACGGTAACGCTGACAAGTAGAAAAGCTGAGATCAGTTTGATACATGCGACGTGTCCTACTAAAAGGAGGTCAATCATGCCCAAACGTGAATCCGTCATTCCTACAGACATGAAGAATATCCACGAACGTTTTCGTTATTCACCTGGAGTGAAGGCTGGACAGATGCTGTACATTGCCGGTCAGGTTGGACGCGATGCGAATCTGAATGTCGTTGAAGGCAAAGAGGCGCAGTTTGTGCAAGCGTTTGAGAACGTCAAAAAGGTGCTCACCGCGGCTGGGGCGACGTTCGACGACGTTGTGGAAATGGTCACCTACCACACCGATATGCGTGACTTGCAACTCTTCATACAAGTGAAGGACCGCTACTTTACCAATCCTGACCGACTGCCGACGTGGACAGGGATCGGGACCACCGCCCTGGCCATGCCGGGCCTGCTGGTAGAGATCAAATGCACGGCGATGTTGCCGGAGTGAATGTCAGGACTACGGGACAGAACCTCCACCTCATGACATATAACCTCATGGCATATAGAGGTAAGGCGTCGTTGCGAGCGGAGCGAAGCAATCTTTGCCCGAAAACAGAGAGTGCTTCGTCGCTTCCAACTCCTCGCAATGACGGTCTCGTTTCTTCTACTAAGGAGCAAATCGTGCCCGATACCGCATTGCTAACCCATGTCTGGACCCCGCTGACCATCGGCTCCACAACTGTGAAGCATCGCATTATGGTTACTGGCCATACACAGCTGTACGGTCAAAATGAACTCATCAGCGATCGTCACATTGCCTATTACCGCGAACGTGCTCGGGGCGGTGCTGCGCTGCTAGTGCTGGAGCAACAAGCCGTGCATCCCTCAGGTATGAACTACCATGCCGGCTGTATTGCCTGGGAGCCGCGCGTGATTCCCCAATATGAAAAGCTCGCCCACGCCGTTCATGAATATGGTTGTAAACAGTTTGTCCAGCTCTTTGCCTGTGGCGCGCAGGGGAAGGGGACGATGTACATCGACAGCTGGCGTCCGTTATGGGCAGCATCTCGTATTTCCTCGGCGCTCTACAACGAGACGCCGATGGTGATGGAGCAGTCGCATATTGATCAGATGGTCATGTACTTTGGCCTCTCTGCTCGCAACGCCAAGCTTGCCGGTATTGACGGCGTGGAGATTCACGCGGCTCATAGTCAGTTGATCGGGGAGTTTCTCAGTCCCGCCTTTAATAAGCGGACGGATCGGTACGGTGGATCAGTGCGGAATCGTTGCCAGATTGCCATCGAGATCGGCAGGGAGATACGGCGGCAGGTTGGGACGGATTATACCGTGGGTCTACGGTTATCGTTTGATGAATTTCTTGGTGATTGCGGGATCACCCCTGAGCAGACCGAAGAACAATTAGCGATCTTCGCTGAGACGGGCTTGTTCGATTTCTTCAATATCTCTGGTGGTGGGTATCACACCTTGCATATTGCCGTTGCGCCGATGGGCAGTATGGCTGAAGGGTTTATGGCGCCGTTTGGCAAACGGGCCAAAACGATTGTTGGTGACCGGGCCAAGGTTTTCATCGTGGGTCGCATCGTAGATGTTGTTACTGCCGAGCAAATTCTCGTTGATGGCGCGGCGGATATGGTAGCGATGACGCGTGCCCATATGGCTGATCCTTTTATTGTCAACAAGACGCGTGAGAACCGTGAAGAGGAGATCACCCGTTGCGTGGGTGCCAATGTCTGTGTCAGCCGCCTTATCGATAATGTTGAGGTCACCTGTGTCTTGAACCCGGCAATGGGGCGGGAACGTCGATGGGGAGAAGGGACTCTAGAAATCGTAGCTCCGACAGACCGACGGAAAGTGGCAGTGGTCGGTGGAGGTCCTGCTGGGCTGAGATGTGCGACGACCGCTGCTAAGCGTGGGCATGCGGTGACCCTTTATGAGGAGACACACGAACTCGGTGGACACCTCAACTTGTTGAAACAACTGCCGACGCGCCAAGGCTGGCAAGGAGCCATTGATAACCTGACACGACCACTGGCCAAAGCTGGAGTGGCCGTACGTCTGGGAACCAAAGCGACCATCGACCTGCTGCGACACGAGAGCCCTGACATTGTGGTGTGCGCGACGGGCTCATTCTATGACCGGACGGGCTATAGTCCGTATCGACCCGAGCGTGAAGCGATCCCTGGGGTGACACAATCGCACGTGCTTGATGTCGCCACTGCGACACGACGAGCCTTAGCTGATCCTACGGCTTTGGGAACTCGGGTACTGATTCTTGACGAAACGAATGCCTACTTCCCGCTTGGTTTGGCCGAAGTGCTGGCGAAAGCTGGGGTGCAAGTCGAAGTAGTCTCACCTCACCTTTTTGTTGGCGAGGATACGTTGAAAACGTTGGAGATGTCGTATCTGTTCCCACGATTGAAAGCGGCGGGGGTCAAACTGACGGCCCAACAGTTTGTGGAAAGCATTCGTGCGAAAACGGTGGAGGTCTACGACATTTGGGGTGGCGAACGCCGCACGGTTGAAGCCGATACCGTGGTGTTGGCGATGGTGCGGCACCCGAATGACTCCTTGTTCCAAGAAATTCGTCAGACACTCAAGAAAGAACTCTACCGTATCGGCGATGCCGTTGCCCCGCGCAAGTTAGAGGCGGTGATTTATGAGGGAGAAAAGATGGGGAGGGAAATCTGACTCGTAAAACGTAATGCGTAATACGTGAAACGTAACACGTAAGTGGAGGTGGTGGAGGCGGTGGTTACGTTTTACTCGTTACGTTTTACGTGTTCTCCGCCTTTTCCCTTGACTCATCTCTGCAGTCAGTGTCTATTAGCAAACAACATTCCTGTGTTTTTCACGCACCCCAGGGAGGATAGATGGAACAACCGCAGAGTCGGTTTTTTTATGGGTGGATCATTGTGTTCGCTGGCCTTTTCCTCAGCCTCATTATGTTTGGGATCGTCGATGCCTTTGGTGTCATGTTCAAATCGATTTCTGGGCAGTTCGATTGGGATCGTGGGACAATCTCGGTTGCCTCAATGGTCAACTGGATCTGTTTCGGCGTCGGTAACCTGGTGTGTGGTATCCTGACGGATCGCTTTGGTTCGCGACGATTGTTAATTGTTGGTGGGATCATCTTCATTATCGGTACATTCTTGATGAGCCAGATCCAGTCCCTCTGGCATCTCTATTTTGCGTTTGGAGTGGTCATCGCGATTGGACGCTCGGCGGCTGCCGTGCCCCTGACTGCACTGATCACGAAGTGGTTTACTCGCAACCAAGGCTTGGCGCTGGCGATTGCGCAATCGCAGAATGTCGGTCCAGCGGTGTTTGCTCCTTTGACGGTTTTCCTGCTGTCTCAGACTGACTGGCGTGGTGCATATATCTGGTTAGGAGTCGGGACTTTGCTGATCATTCCTCTGGCGTTTCTCATCCGCGATTATGAAGAAGGCGCGGCTGGTACTGTTCAACCGCTGGGAAAGGGTGGAGCCGCGACAAACTACATGCCGCAAGTGCACTTGACTCTTGGGCAAGCGGCGCGGACCCGCGCGTTCTGGACGCTTAACCTCATGGTCATTGGCTGCTGTGTATGTCACTCCTGTATTCTTCTGCACGGGTTCAACCACATGACCGACATGGGGCTAGCCGGATCGACAGCATCTCGGGTCGCAGCGGTCATGGCGTTGTCGGGTATGGTTGGCAAGATTATATGCGGTATGCTTGCTGACCGCGTCGGTGGGAAATGGGCCATGGCTTTTTTCCTGGGGCTGCAAGCGATCATGGTGCCGCCCTTCATTAATGCCCATGCGCCGTCATCGTTTTATCTATGGGCTATCGCATTTGGTCTCGGGTACGGTGGGCCGATGCCGGTGTATGCCATGCTGTTCCGCGAGTATTTTGGTACACGCTCGATTGGGTCGATTCTTGGGGTATTCTTCATGGTTGCCGCCGTCGGCATGGGTTCTGGTGGTCTGATGGGTGGTGAACTGTATGATATCTTCGGGAGCTACGCGATTCCGTTTATGACGAGCTCAGGGGCGGGGTTGATGTCCGCCCTTCTTGCGCTGACCTTGCCTGCGACGCGCCGTGAGCCGGTTGAAACGACACCGCAAGTGGTCTTGCAGCCGAGTTAGGGCTAGCGTTGGTGAGAGAAACTGAGCCGCTCATCCTGAGCGTAACCGTGTAAACGGTGGAGTCGAAGCACGAGCCCGTGTCGTAATGTCCCTCTGTTGTCCTCGTGTTAAGCAACAGGGAATGTTACTCCGCGTGATTTATGCTTACTGCCCCTTCTCTCTTCTACGGTTGGATCGTCACTGCCTGCGCGTTTCTCGTTCTGTTCCTCACCTATGGTATTCAGTATTCCTTCGGGGTGTTTCTTCCCTTCATGCTGGATGAACTCGGCTGGCGACGCGCCGATATTGCCGGGGCCTTTTCGCTCTACACGATGGTCTATAGCGCCTGCAGTTGGTTCAGCGGGCGTTTTACCGATAGCAAAGGACCGCAGGTGGTCATTGCTATCGGTGGTCTGTTGTTGGGCTGTGGCATCATGGCGACGAGTCAAGTATCGGCCAAATGGCAGATGTATATTTTCTATGGTTTCATCGCTGCTTTTGGTATGAGCACGGCGTTTATCCCTTGCAATACGACAGTCGTCAAATGGTTCCAGCGTAAACGTGGACTTGCTCTTGGGTTAGCCTCGAGTGGCAGTAGTAGTGGCATCCTCACCTGTCCCCCATTAGCTGCGGCTCTGATCGCCTCCTACGGTTGGCGACCGGTTTATTTCGGCTGCGGCGTGGTGATTTTGGTCGCCCTGAATATCATTGCCCGGTTTATGGTGCGGAGCCCGGAACTCTTGGGACTTGTACCGGATGGTGACCCCGTAATTGCTCCAACTCAACGTGAGGAAGAGGTTCGTCATTCCCGCGCAGGCGGGAATCCAGGGGAGGAGGAAGGGGCAGCGAGTTTTGTTTCTGAACAGCCGGATGGTGTGAATAGAGTTTCGAGCTATTCTCTCGCTCGACAAGATTCCACCCTCCTAACCGGCTGGTCACTACAAGAAGCCTGGGGATTCTCGTCGTTTTGGCTGCTGGGGCTAGTCTTTGTCATTATGTTGCTGACTGTCCCGGTGCCATTCGTCCATATCGTTGCGTTCGCGCGTGACTTGGGCTTTTCCTCAACACAAGGTGCGCTGGCGGTGAGTATCATGGGCCTGTGTTCGTTCATTGGTAGTTTGACGTTAGGGCCGTTGTCGGATCGCATCGGGCGCAAACAGGGATTGTTGATCAGTCTGGTCATCCACGTGATTGCCTACGTCTTGTTTTTCTCGACGCAGAGTTTGGTCACGCTCTATTGTGGAGCAGCCGCGTTCGGCTTCTTTTATGGCAGCATGGCGACATTGTTTTCCGCACTGGTTGGGGATTACTTTGGCCGCCGTCATGCCGGGGCGATTGCCGGGTTCCTGTTCGCTGCTGCGGGTGTATTCGGTGCCTGGGGACCGATGATCGCCGGATATTTACGTGATACTACTGGCAGCTACCATCTGGCTTTCACCTGTGCGGTGGCAACGAGTTTAGTGGCGTTACTACTGTTTGTCGTTACGCCCAAGCCGCCAGCATATAATGAAAAATTGAGAGTTGAAAATGAAGAATGAAGAGTTCAGAGGCTCCGATCTTACCTGAGGCCCTTTTTGTCTTCCATTCTTAATTTTGCATTCTCTATTCTTCATTCTTTTCTTGCCTCTACACACTTGCGGCAAGACTTGCTACGCCTACAGATAGTGCACCGAGGGAGTACCGCCAGTAGAGAGGAAGAAGAAAAAGCCCTGGTGCCATTGATCCAAGTCTTAGGAGGTCAAAAAAGTTCTTCTGGTCCTCAATCAACACTGCTCCGTCATGCTCGTGCAGACGGGAATTCAGAGGGGAGGTATGGGAAGGAAAGTGTTGTTTCTAGGCAACGTAGTGCAAGCGAAGTCAAAGGCCAAATGAGGAGGCCGAAAAAACAAACTTGCCTCTCTCATCCGAAATTACCAACAGCATCGGCATGCAGTTCATCCTCATTCCTGCTGGAGAGTTTCTCATGGGTTCGGAGAATGGATTTAGTGATGAAAAACCAACACGAAGAGGGCAGATTTCCAAACCTCTCTACTTGGGCAGGTATCCGGTGACACAAAGGCAGTGGGCAATAGTGATGGGGAATAATCCTAGCTATTTCAAGGGTGATTCGAATCGACCAATGGAAAAAGTGTCATGGAACGATGTCCAGGAATTTCTGCGGAAGTTGAGTGAACAGGAAAAAGGGAAGGCCTATCGTTTACCAACAGAAGCCGAATGGGAGTATGCCTGTCGAGCCGGGCCGACGGGAGCTTATTGTTTTGGTGATGATGACGCCAGACTGAAAGAGTATGCCTGGTATAGGGAAAACTCTGGAGGGACAACGCATCCAGTCGGACAACTCAAGCCGAACGATTGGGGCCTGTACGACATGCACAGCAATGTGTGGGAATGGGTGCAGGATTATTATGGGGAGAACTATTACAAACAGCGGCCAAACCCGGACATCGATCCCCAAGGTCTGAATAGCGGACAGTTCCGCTCGGCCCGTGGGGGTTCGTGGATGGATATACCGCTGGGAGCCCGTGCTTCCGGCCGACTCAGGCGCAAGCCTAGCGACCGCAGTGGCAATGTCGGTTTTCGCTGCGCCTGTGAATTCTCAATCCCTGCAGATAGGGTGCTTAGTTCGGCGCTGGATGTGGGGATAGGGGGTGGATTGGGATAAATATCTTAGATGGAGCCCTGGTCGAATTTTTACACCACAGCAAAATGAAACTGCTTGTAATGCTGGATGAGGGCGAAGTCGTCTCGGTTGGCCGTGTACACAACTGCCCCTAGCCGCAGACCGCATAAGGCGATGAGTGTGTCATTGATCAATTGTGGCAGTTTGTCCTTCAATTGCGATTGTTCTCTCAGCATGCGGGCAAGTAGCTCCCCGGTCTCTTCCCAGTCAGAAAAAGTGGGAGTGATTAAACGTCCAGTGCGACGAAATGGGCGGATGAAGTTTTCCACTCGGCTGAATGCCACAGAAGTGTAACACCCTGCTTTTAATTCCTGTGCAACAACTGCACAGAAATAGGTAGTAGAAAGCGTACGCGCAAAGTGCGGTAAAAGCTGGTCGTAATATTTTCGGTTGCGGATCGCGTTGAGGTAAATGCTGGTATCGTAGATCGACTTACTGGGAAACTGTACGACGGTAGTGGCCGAAGACATCCTCTACCTCTCCCTTCTCGCACAATTCCCGAAATGCCTTGAGGGCATTTTCTTGAAAGACCACCAGTTCCAACGCTCGTTCAACGGTTTCGGTTTCTGTCTTTGCCCCGAGTGCCTTTTGCGCTTTTTTCAGCGTGTCTGTTCGTAAGTAGAAATTTTTCCGCTGCACAGAAGATGGCCGTGTTTCCTGCGTGGTTGAGTTCTTGCGCATACGTGCGTAAGTATAAATGGCAATTTACGTATCTACAAGGGATCCTGGGTTTGCTCTGAGGTGCTCAGGTAAGGAGGAACCATCATGCCAGTCATCGACGGCGATAGCCACTTTATGGAGCCATTGGATTTGTTTGATCGCTACATTGATCCACAATTTCGTGAACAAGCGATGCGGGTGGTCAAAGATCCGTCAACCGGAAAACCTGCCTTGATGGTCGAGGGGCGGCAGTTGCGGATTGTCAACGTCGAAGAACTGCTTTCCGCTGTGGTTGCTTACGGTCAGAAAGAGGGCGGCCGCAACCTGAGCAATTTCGACCCGACATTGATGTACAACGCTGAATGGCAAGACATGGGAAAGCGGGTGCAGTTCCTCGATCAAGAAGGGATCGACCTGCAGATTCTCTACCCGACGATGGGCCTGTTGTGGGAGGGTGGTGTGGACAATCCCTTGGTGGCCGACGCGCTGTGTCGCGCGTATAATACGTGGGCATTTGAGATTATCGCTGCACAAAAAGACCGGCTTTTTCCGGCGGCCCACATCTCGCTGCGCGATTCGCAGCTGGCGGTCAAAGAACTACAAAGAGTTGCCAAGCTCGGCTGCAAGACGATCTTTGTGGCAGCGATGCCAATTAAAGGCCGCAGCTTTGGTCATCCTGACCTCGATCCTGTGTGGGCCGCGGTACAGGATCTCGATTTCAGTGTCGGTATTCACCTGGTTGGTCACCGTCATTACACCGGGAGTCAGTGGTATCAAGATCGTGATCCTGGCTTCATGTTTGTGACCATGAATGTCATTCAAGATCCGCGCATGGCGTTGACGACGATGGTCTATGATGGTGTCTTCGAGCGCTTTCCCAAATTGCGGGTAGCGACTATCGAAGCGATGGCTGGCTGGGTTGGCGAATGGCTCGAACGGTTGAATTACCGCTTCAAATATATGCAACACACGTCACAGATGAAGAAATCGGCGAGCGAATATTTTGCCCAGAACATTTGGATCAACGGCGATCCTGAAGAACAAATGTTTCCGATCATGGTGCAGTTTGCTGGGGATGACCGTTTCTTCGTCGGCTCGGATTACCCGCATGCCGAGGGTTTTATTGAACCGATGAAGAAAGCGCGGAAGCTGCTCTCGGGGTTACCGGCGGCTTCGGTCGACAAGATTTTGGGCAGCAATGCGCAAAAGTTTTTTGGAATCTAAAGAATTGAGTGATTGAGCCATTTGGCCATTGAGTCATTGAAGAATTGAACCATCTAGTAATGTATCGACGTTTTGATTTTCTCAATGACCCGATGACCCGATGACTCAATGAATCAATAAGGAGAGATATGTCACTGGCGGGTCTGATCGACGTAGAGAAACTTGCCACCTTTTTGTGCGCGCACTTGCCGCCTCAGGAAGGTGAGCTCGTGGTGGAAAAACACGAGGCGGGATTTTCCAACGAAACGTTTTACGTCTCTTGGGGACCAAAACGTTGGGTGTTGCGTCGCCCACCACGGGGGGACATTCTGCCTACGGCTCACGACATGATTCGTGAGTATCGAGTGCTCTCTGGTCTTGCGCCAACCGGCGTGCGCGTTCCACGACCGGCGGTGGCCTGTGAAGACCTCTCTATCATTGGAGTGCCGTTCTATTTAATGGAGCGTATTGAAGGAGTAGTGATTCGTGAACAACTCCCACCTGAGTTTGACGCCGTTGCTGATCGTCGGAAGATTGGAGAAGAAATAATCGACGCGTTAGTTGAATTACATGCCGTTGATTGGAAAAAAACGTCGCTGGCGAATTTAGGCAAACCTGAGGGATTTCTTGAACGGCAACTGCGGCGTTGGGTCGGTCAGCTTGAACTGACGTTGCCCCGCACTCGTCCGCTCCCCGGTATCCATGAGGTCACGAAATGGTTACACGCGCACCTGCCGCCACAGAGTACAACCAGTATTGTCCATGGTGATTACAAGCTTGATAACGTGATGTTTGCCCCACCGCCAGCGACCCGCTTGGTGGCAATTTTTGACTGGGAGATGGCCACACTCGGTGATCCGCTGGCCGATCTTGGTTGGGTTCTCTGCTTTTGGGGGCCCACAGGTGATCCACCAGATCCTGAACCGAAAGAAAGCAACTACATTACCTCACAACCCGGATTCCACTCACGCGAAGAATTGATGGCACGGTACGAGGAAAAAACCGGGCGCACCATGAAACATTTCGCCTTTTATCACTGCCTGGCTGTGTGGAAGCTGGCGATCATTCTTGAAGGGCTGTATCGTCACTACATTGAAGGAACCGCCTCGAATCCCAAGGCGAACGAGTTTGAGTGGAAAGTCCCGCAGCTGGTCGATCGTGCGCATCGGATTATTGACGGGGCGTAACAAACGAGTACGCTCTGTCCACCTTTATTTCTCAGTAGCGGAACTAAGAACCTGCTGGAGAACGTCGAGCGTTTCCTGGTGTAATAAACCATTGGTGGCCAAGGTTTGTTCACCGGTAATGTCAAATGGCTGACCAATGAAGTCGCTCATCGTGCCGCCAGCCTCTTCAACAATCAGTGATCCTGCGGCAGTGTCCCACGGATGCAGTCGCCATTCCCAGAAGGCGTCGGCGCGGCCACAAGCGACATAACAGAGGTCTAAGGAAGCCGAGCCAACGCGCCGCACTCCTTGGGTTCGTGTCATAAAGGCTTGATAAAAGCCTAGATAATAGGCGCTGCGTTTGCGACGATCATAAGGGAAACCGGTAAGGAGCAGAGACTGGTCGAGCGTTGGTGTCGGCGAGACGTGAATTGGATGGTTGTTAAGTGTTGCGCCGTGCCCGCGTAGTGCACAGAACAATTCGTCTTTAATCGGGTCGTAGACGACGCCGACGATCATCTGCCGTTCGTGCATCAGGCCGATGGAGACGGAGAAGTGGGGAAACGAATGAGCAAAGTTAGTCGTACCATCGATCGGGTCGATATACCAACGATACGGGCTAGGTTGTCCGGACACCGCAGATTCTTCCGCAATAATCTGGTGTTCGGGGAAATGGGAGCAGAGAATCCCGGTGATTAATGTATCCGAGGCTTTATCGACATTAGTGACGAGATCAACAATGTCTGTCTTGATCTCAATGGTTTTGGCCTTCTGCCAATTGTCTTTGAGCAGTCCTCCAGCTTGTTGAGCGGCATCGACCGCTATTTTCAAGAATACGTCCATTTTGCTGTTGTTTCATAGGGTGCTTTCGGCTGCAATGCCGAGCAGCTAAAAACACTATATGTACCTGCGTGCTCCAGCGAAAATTAACGTGTTCTTGCGCATTACCGGACGACGGCCAGATGGATATCACTTGCTTGATTCCCTCATGGTGCCCGTTAGTTTGTGTGATGAAGTCCGGATTGAAGCGAGGAACATGAAGGGGGAAACGTGGGATAGCAAGGAGGCCATTACAATAACGTGCGATGATCCTACTTTACCTACAAACGAGACGAACCTTGCGTACAAGGCTGCGGCGTTGCTGTGTAGAGAGGCGAAAATACAGGCGCACGTTACGATCGATCTCCGCAAACGCATTCCAGCGGGTGCCGGACTCGGAGGTGGTAGTAGCGATGCTGCCACAGTTCTGAAAGGTGTGAATTCCCTGCTGTCGTTGGGATTCGATGAGCAGCGCTTGTGTACAGTAGCCGCCCGATTAGGGGCTGATGTGCCTTTTTTTATTGGGTGCCGTGCTGCTCGGGTGCAGGGGATTGGGGAGATTCTGACTCCGCTTCCAATGTTACCGCCAAAATGGTTTGTGCTCGTTGTTCCTCCCTTTGCGGTCTCGACTCCCTGGGCATATCGCCGCTTTGACGAACTTCCTTGCCAGGAGCGTCCGGTTGGAAGCGGGGAAATGACCAATGGACAATGGCCTACTGTCGAGAACATAGTGAACGATCTCGAACGTGTTGTGATCCCAGCTTATCCGTTGATTGAAGAGCTGAAACAACTATTGCTCCAACATGGCGCCGAAAGCGCTTTGATGTCTGGAAGTGGTTCGGCAGTATTTGGCATGTTCACCGATCGCTTAGTAGCAGAACGAGCCGTGACTCCGTTCGAGCAATTGGGAAAAGCGTTTGTTGTTGAGCATTTGAGTGAATTTCGCTAAGCAGGAAGATCTCAAGCGTAAAACGGAAAAGGTGGTGAGAAAGCTTCTTTTTGCGGACTACGTTTACGTCTTGTGCCTCCTCGTCCCGTAGACTTCTAGAGGCAAAGCTGCTACGTAAATTCCGCTTTCAGCAATCATCTGCCGGAAGAAAAAATATGATTGGTAGAGAAGTTAGGGATTGAAGAGTAGGTCAGGAGCGGGTGGGAAAAGATCTCCTGCTGGTTCTCAGGTTACATAGTTTCTGCTGGAAGTTGAGCCGTATTTAGGGTTAATTGATATGCATGATGGGGAGTAGCCAAGCTGGCAAGGCACCGGGTTTTGGCCCCGGCATTCACAGGTTCGAATCCTGTCTCCCCAGTTCGGATTTCGGTCTTCCCGCACGAGAGGAATACTATGCGAGATGCACCACTGAAGATATTTGCTGGAAATTCAAATTTGCCGTTGGCGAAAGAGATCTGTGTGTACTTGGGAACCTCGCTTGGTGCTGCTGACATTCGCAGATTTAGCGACGGTGAGATTGCTGTCGAGATCACCGAGAATGTACGCGGCGGTGACGTCTTTGTGATTCAATCTATATGTACGCCGGGGAATGATAACTTGATGGAATTGTTGTTGATGCTCGACGCATTTAAGCGAGCATCGGCAAATCGGATTACTGCTGTTATCCCGTACTATGGATATGCCAGGCAAGACCGAAAAGTGGCGCCACGGGTTCCTATTAGTGCTAAGCTTGTTGCTGATCTGGTGACGACGGCTGGTGCATCGCGTGTCTTAACTGCCGAGTTACATGCTGGACAGATTCAGGGCTTCTTCAACATTCCGGTGGACAATTTATTTTCTGCTCCGGTGTTATTACCGTACATTCGTTCGCATGTGAGTCGTGAGGAAGTGACTGTAGTATCTCCGGATGCCGGAGGAGTTGAGCGGGCGCGGGCATTTGCGAAACGGCTGGGATCGTCCCTGGCAATTATTGACAAGCGACGAGCACGAGAAGGGGAGTCGAAAATCCCTGGAAAAGCAAATGTGGATGTCGCTGAAATGAACATTATCGGCGATGTCGAAGGGAAAGTCGCGGTCTTAGTCGATGATATGATTGATACTGCAGGTACGTTGACCGCCGCCGCCGCCGCTCTCCATGAAGCTGGAGCAGAAGCAGTGTTTGCGTGCTGTACGCATGCAGTGCTCTCTGGTCCTGCCATAGAACGTATTCGTGGGTCAGTCCTAGAGGAATTAGTGGTATCAAACTCGATCCCCTTACGTTCTGAGGCTGAAGGAGTCGAAAAAATCAAAGTCCTTTCGCTGGCCCCTCTCATGGGGGAAGCGATCCGTCGCATTCATAACGAAGAATCTATAAGCTCGCTTTTTGTGTGAGTATGGCATGAGGATTATATGGAGACTATTGTCCTAACTGTTGAATCACGGCAAGGGACCGGAAAAGAAAAATCTGGTCGGCTCCGCCGAAGTGGAAAAGTTCCAGCTGTTTTTTATGGGTCGGGAAAGGCAGCATTGTCGTTAGTAGTCGATGCGCGCGAGTTCAATCTGAAGCTCGGAAATCTGGCTGGCTCTCATCTTATCCAGTTACAATCCCTTAGCTCTGAGACAGATAAGCGGCTGGCTCTCTTGAAAGAAGTACAGCGCCATCCTGTGACCAGCCATGCCGTACACATTGATTTTTATGAAGTTGATGAGAACAAACCGGTCACCGTCACCGTTCCACTGCATTTTGTTGGAAAGGCGCAAGGAGTAACCGCTGGTGGAACGTTGCAATCATTGCGGCGGGAAATCTCTGTTGAGTGTTTGCCACGGGAAATTCCCGAGTTCTTTGAAATCGACGTGTCTAGCGTGGGTATCCATGATTTTATTCGAGTTGGGGAAATCGCGCTTCCGACGGGTGTCACAGCGTTGGATGACCCGGAGGAAGCGGTTGTGACGGTGGTGCCGGAAATGGCTGCCCAACCTGAGGCTCCTACTGAAGAAGGGGCTGCTGCTGAAACTCCAACTGCTCAGGAAACAAAAGAAGAAAACGAATGAGAGTTGAGAAGTGAGAAGTGTCAATTCTTGCTCTCGGTTTCTTTGAGGATCGAGAAATTAAGGAAGTTCAGCCTCATTTTCTCCCTTACGTATTGACAACTGAGTAGGGCAAGGAAGAATTTCCCACTTCTCCTCTATTCCGTAGATTTCTGAACATCGCAGTGCACGTTATTATTGGATTAGGGAACCCAGGGCCACAATATCAGAGGACACGTCATAATGTTGGTTTCTGGGTAGTTGCTTGTCTTGCCGAACGTTGGGGAATTCGTCTTTCTCGCCGGGCGTTCCTTTCAGTTGTCGGCGATGGGATGTGGAGAAATAAAAAAGTCCTTCTCGTTCAGCCTGAGACGTATATGAATCGCAGTGGGGAAGCTGCGGCGAGAATTCGTGATTTCTATCGCCTGGAAATGGCGGCATTTTTTGTTATCCACGATGACCTGGATTTGCCGCTCGGGCAGATACGGATAAAGCGAGGTGGAGGTGGAGCTGGTGGCAATCGTGGCGTGGCGTCGATGATTGCCGAATTACAAGGAAGGGATTTTGTCCGCATCAAGGTCGGTATCGGCCGTCCTCCTGGGAAACAAGATCCTGCTGACTTCGTCTTGCAGCCCTTTACTCGCCAAGAAGAAGCGTCTATTCTCGCAGCGGTGGAGCAGGCGGCTAATGCTGTTGAGGTGCTTTTAGCCGGCGGCATTGAGAAGGCAATGGCGGAATTTAATGTTCATATATGAGTGGAACTGAGAAAAAAGAGAGGGGCAATCTTTCTCTGATCTCTGGATACGAAGCAAACCTGTTCGCTGATTAACGAATGACGTTGTCCAATGAGTTGTAAGGAGAGTGCATGCCGAGTTATGAGACCTTATGTATACTTCACCCAGAGCTACCAGAGGCCCGAGTGAAGGAATTATCCACCTGGATGCAGAAAATTATTGAAGGGACGGAAGGGACAGTTCGACAGGCAGAAGAGTGGGGCATGCGAGAGTTAGCCCATCTGATTAAGAAGCAGCGACGAGGTTACTATATCCGTCTGGAGTATGAGGCAGTCCCGTCCGCAGTGAAAGAACTAGAGCGAAACTTGCGCATCAATGAAGATGTGTTGCGATTTCTCTCGACCGTTAGTAAACCTTTGCCCGAGTCGCCGCCTCCAACCGCACCTGCAGTTGCTCCTGCCGAACAGGAATCGACTGCTGCAGAGAGCCCTGAGGAATAGAAAAGAACCGTTGATACGTATAGTTGTGAGTAAAGATCTTGTTCGTTCTATTGCGACCAGTGAAGGATAAGCTATGCCAAGAGTAGGAAACCGAGGTGGACGAAGCGCACAGAGAAGAAATGTTGCGGTTGATGACAAATTTCCAGCACGGCGTCGGTTGCGTCGTAAAGTTTGTCGCTTCTGCGCAGATAAAGGGGCAAATATTAACTACAAAGAAACGCGGATGTTGGAAGATTTCGTGTCTGAGCGTGGGAAAATTATCCCCAGTCGGATTACGGGAACATGCGCGTGGCATCAGAGAAAACTAACGAATGCGATCAAGCAAGCGAGAGCTATTGCGCTTATTCCCTATTCTTCGGGAAGAGTATAAAGAAAAAGGCGAATTAAGATAAGGAAACCTTGTCCCCCTTGTCTCGTCGCGTGAGCGTTCTATAACTTGAGTTTTCTTTTCTGCTGCCGTAAAAGTAGAGGCCGCTATGGATATTATTTTGCAAGAAGATGTGCAGAACCTGGGAAGCATTGGCGATATTGTCAAAGTTCGTGACGGATATGGTCGGAATTACCTGATTCCCCGTGGACTCGCGATAGAAGCAAACCGTCGTAATTTGAAGGTTCTTGAGCATCAGAAACGCATGGTTGCAGCAAAGAAAGAACGAGACCGCCAACAAGCCGTTGGTCTAAGCGAACGGTTGTCAGCATTAACGGTGACGATTCCTGTGAAAGCGGGAGAAGAGGACCGCTTGTTTGGGTCGGTGACTAACCTCGACCTTGAGAAAGCTCTTGCTGCTCAAGGGGTAACGGTTGATCGGCGGAAAATTATGTTGGATGAGCCAATCAAACAACTTGGTTCGTATACGGTTCCGATTCATTTAAATAGTGAAGTGCAAGGGAATATTACGGTTCACGTTGTGCGAGAATCGTAAGGTACTGAATTGGGGTGCTTAGACACGGGGCAGAGGTATTTCTAGAGGTTCTCGTTTTACAGGCACGTAGCTCAGCGGAAGAGCACTACCTTGACACGGTAGGGGTCAGCGGTTCAATCCCGCTCGTGCCTATTTTAGGGCTTTCGGGGCAGAATCGAAAGCGCATCTATTCAGCAAGTGTGGGAGCGTGTTAGCCTTTCGTGCTTCCTCACTTGCTGTGTATCTGGGGGATCCTCTCTCATGCTGATTGCAGATATATGAGTGCAAGTTCCGGGCAAATTGTGGTGAGTCTTCCAAGTGGTGAAAAACGCACCGTTGCTAAAGGAACCAGTGCGCGCGAGGTCTTGCCTATCCAGAAAAACATCGTTGCTGCAAGGGTCAACGGTAAAGTCGTCGATCTGTCTTCTCCCTTAGAAGAGGACGCTAAGATTGAGCCAGTTTTGCTTTCCACTCCGGAAGGGCTTGATGTCCTTCGACATTCGTGTGCTCATCTAATGGCCCAAGCGGTGAAACGTCTGTTCCCTGATGTCCAAATCACTATTGGTCCGGTCATTGAGAACGGCTTCTACTACGATTTTAAACATGAACGTGCCTTTACGCCTGAAGATCTTGAAAAGATCGAGGCGGAAATGAAAAAAATCGTGGAGGAAAATTTTACAATCACACGCGAGGAGGTCGCGCGTGATGATGCTGTTCGCCTCTTTCATGACATGGGCGAATACTTTAAAGCAGAGATTATCGCTAGTATTCCAGCAACTGAGCCCATTTCTTTGTACCGCCAAGGAGAATTTATCGATCTCTGCCGCGGACCACATTTGCCTGCGACCAGTTATATTCCTGCTTTCAAACTGACCAGTGTTGCTGGCGCTTATTGGCGAGGTGATGCACGGAACGAGCAACTCCAACGTATTTATGGTACAGCGTGGGCAAGCCCCAAAGATTTGGAGGCTTACCTCAAACGTGTGGAGGAAGCCAAAAAACGTGACCATCGTCGGCTTGGACAAGCATTAGATCTTTTCTCACTTCATCCCATTGCCCCTGGTGCACCGTTCTTTCACCCAAAAGGGACAATTATCTACAATCTCCTTGTCCAATATATCCGTGGCCTCTATGATCGTTACGGATACACTGAGATTGTTACTCCCCTCATTTACAAAACTGATCTATGGAAGACTTCCGGGCATTACGAGGCCTTTCACGACGACATGTTTCTTATGGACGTGGAAGATGGGGAGTATGGGGTGAAGCCCATGAATTGCCCGGGACATTGCTATCTTTTTGCTGCACGTAAGCATTCGTACCGTGACTTACCCATCCGATACGCTGATTTTAGTCGTCTTCATCGCTTTGAGCGTTCTGGGGTCCTTTCTGGCTTAACCCGAGTGCGTTCCTTTACGCAGGATGATGCGCATATTTACTGTACGCCGGAACAGGTTGATGATGAACTGAACCGGTTCATCGCGATGACGAAAGAGGTTTATACCGCCTTTGGCTTTGATCGCATTGAGGTAACCCTTCAAACGCGACCTGAGAAGTTCTTAGGCCGAATAGAACTGTGGGACGCCGCTGAAGCAGCGCTTCGCCGCGTCCTTGAACAGGCAGGGTATAGTGTGACGATCCTACCTGGCGAAGGTGCATTTTACGGCCCTAAGATTGGCTTTGATTTTCGTGACGTCCTCGAACGGTCGTGGACCTTGGCTACAATACAGATTGACTGTGCAATGCCTGAACGGTTCGGGCTTCGCTATGTCACCTCGGAAGGAACCGAAGCGACTCCAGTGATGCTGCATCGAGCTGTGCTTGGGTCATTAGAGCGGTTTATCGCTATTTTGTTAGAGCACTGCGCTGGTGATTTTCCACTGTGGCTTGCTCCTGTACAGGCACGAATTCTTACCGTGACTGACAGTCAGGAAGAATATGCACGGAAGGTGCAAAAGCAGTTAATGGATGCTGGGATACGGGCGGAACTGGATGTGCGTAATGAAAAACTTGGATTTAAAATTCGTGAGGCAGAAGTACAAAAGGTTCCTTACATGATTGTAATAGGGGACAAAGAGGTTAACACTGCGACGGTGGCACCACGCGGACGTAAAGGGGAAAAAATCCCCCCTCTTGCTGTTACAGATTTTATTACCCGTGTTGCTGCTGAATCTGTACCGGGAGGTGCGCCATAGCCAAAGAAGCTGGTGTCCGGATTAATCAACAGATTCGTGCACGTGAAGTGCGCGTCATTGATACAGAGGGGGAACAGGTTGGAATTCTTTCCCTCGCTGAAGCTTTACGTATGGCGGAAGGAAAAGAGCTTGACCTTGTCGAAGTTTCCCCTACCGCTGTGCCACCGGTTTGCCGGATTATGGATTACGGCAAATTCCGGTACTTACAGAAGAAGAAGGTTCAAGAGTCCCGCAAACACCAGACGCAGGTCATGGTCAAAGAGGTGAAACTTGGCTCACGAACGAGTGAGCACGACATTGATTTTAAAGTGAATCACGTGAGGCGATTTCTAGAAAAGAAACAGCGAGTGAAAGTTTCTATTCTTTTTCGAGGTCGGGAGATTACGCATCCAGAGATCGGCAGAGAAATGCTCGATAAATTCTACGAAAAAATACAAGATATAGGAGAACTTGAAGGACAAGCGCGTTTAGAAGGGCGCAATATGTCAATTTTAGTTGTTCCGAGGTAAAAGCTATGCCAAAAATGAAGACTCGCCGATCTGCGGCGAAGCGATTTCAGATGACCGGATCAGGAAAAGTTCGCCGCGCCCGTGCGTTTTTGCGGCACCAGTTGTCAGCGAAAACGAGAAAGCAAAAACGGCGCCTACGGCAGACAACCCTGGTTGCAGCATCTGATGAACGGGCGATCAAACGCTTGGTGCCGTATTTGTAGAGACTGAGAGGAGAAACGTCCATGCCACGGGCAAAACGAGGATTCAAGGCGCGCCGTCGTCGAAAAAAGATTCTGAAGCTTGCAAAGGGATTCACTGGTGGCCGGCGGCGACAATATCGGCAGGCGCGTGAAACGGTCGAGCGTGGATTAGTGTACGCTTATCGTGATCGGAAGGCGCGAAAACGTGAGTTCCGTCGCTTATGGATCACACGGATTAACGCTGCTGCCCGGTTGAATGGCATTAATTACAATCAATTCATTCATGGGCTCGGACAGGCGAATGTCGCTATCGATCGAAAGATTCTTGCGGCACTCGCTGTCGATGATCCGAACGCCTTTGCTGTAGTTGCCAATCTTGCCAAAGAACGGCGCGCAGCCGCTTGATGCCAGAATTGAGTCATTGAATCATCGAACCATTGAGCGATTTTTTTCAATGACTCAATGACCTGATGACTCAATCGTTCAATGGTCTGCCAGTCTCTCTGATTTTGTTTCCCTTATGGAACACGAACTCGCACGTATCCGCAATGAAGCGCTGTCTGCGCTTGAACACTGCCACGACGATGAGGAAATTGAGACCCTACGAATACGGTTTCTTGGTCGCAAAGGCGAACTGACCGGAGTCCTACGAGGGATTGGCGACCTTCCTGCCGAACAACGTCGCCGTATTGGAGAGACGGCGAATGAAATAAAGGCGCTTCTTGAAGACAGAATTGCAGACCTACGAGCACGATGGCAGGAGGAGAAACGTGCTCGTAGCATCGCTGCTGAACGCATTGATCTGACGATTCCTGGCAGAAGGCGGCCTCGAGGTTCATTACACCCATTGTTACAGGTTCTTGACGATACTCTCGCAATTTTTACGGCAATGGGGTTTGAAGTTGCTCGTGGCCCGGATATCGAAGACGATTACCACAATTTTGCTGCGCTTAATATTCCTGCAGATCATCCTGCGCGAGAGATGCAGGATACATTTTTTGTTGCGCCAGAGACGGTGCTGCGGACGCACACGTCACCAGTACAAATTCGAGTCATGGAAAGCCGGCAACCGCCTCTGCAAATTGTGGCTCCGGGATCGGTCTACCGCTGTGATGATGATGTGACACACTCGCCGATGTTCGTGCAACTTGAGGGATTGATGGTTGGGACGGACATCTGCTTTGCTCATCTCAAAGGGGTGTTAACCGCATTTGTCCATGCCATGTACGGGGCAAGTACGCCCGTTCGTTTTCGGCCGAGTTACTTTCCTTTTACTGAACCAAGCGCTGAAGTTGATATCGGCTGTGTACTGTGTGGAGGAAGCAGATCGACGTGTCCGGTCTGTAAGGGAAGCGGGTGGATGGAGATCTTAGGGTCGGGCATGGTTCATCCTAACGTCTTCCGGGCGGTTGGATATGACCCTGAGACCGTGTCCGGGTTTGCTTTTGGAATGGGAATCGATCGTATCGCAATGCTCAGGTACGGTATTGATAATATCCGGCTGTTTTACGAAGGTGACGTGCGGTTTCTTCGACAATTCTAACTTCGTGATGTATGAAAGTTACTCTGAACTGGTTGCGCGAATTTGTCTCGATCGAACTCTCGCTTGATCGCTTAGCCGATCGGCTGGCAATGGCAGGGCTTGAAATCGAGGCCATTCATGAACGAGGAGTCGAACCGGTCCAGGTTGCTCAGATCGTCCGCATTGATCCACACCCCCAATCGGACCATCTCACTGTTTGTCATGTTTCTCTGGGCAGTGACACCATTCCGGTTGTTTGCGGCGCAACGAATATGCACGCCGGTGACAAAGTGGCCTTTGCTCCGGCAGGAACGCTGCTTCCGGGTGGACAACAGGTCGAACAAGTAGAAATCCGCGGACAACTTTCGTGTGGGATGCTTTGTTCCGAGCGCGAACTGGAATTGTCGGACGACCATAGTGGTTTATTGATCGTCGGGCATGAAGCTCCGTTAGGGGAATCGCTGTTTGGAGTGCTCGGGCTTCGGGATACCATTCTTGATATTGCGATTACACCGAACCGAGGCGACTGTCTCAGCGTACTTGGTCTGGCCCGAGAAATAGCGGCACTAACCGGTGTACCATTACACGCCGCTCGTCCTCGCGTGCGTGAAAGTACGCTGGTAACTCATGAACAGGCGCGTGTAACTATTGCCGATGCAGATCTCTGTCCACGTTATGCCGCACGTATCGTAAACGGCCTGCGGGTAGCTCCGTCACCACTCTGGATGCGCTGGCGCTTGGAAGCGGCAGGTATCCGGGCGATTAATAATATTGTTGATGTCACCAACTATGTCATGCTTGAACGAGGTCAACCGTTGCATGCTTTTGACCTCCCGTCCTTAGCCGGACAAGAGATTATTGTCCGGCGTGCGCGTGAGATTGCGACTGTTACAACGCTCGATGGGAAGGAACGTGCGCTGGTAACGGATGATTTGTTGATTTGTGATCGAGATCGGGCAGTTGCTATTGCTGGGGTGATGGGAGGTGCAAACTCTGAGGTTAACAACCAGACAACCATCACGTTGTTAGAAAGCGCATATTTCGTTCCGGAAACGGTGCGTCGAACTGCCCGACGGTTGGGTCTTCGTAGTGAAGCTGCCTATCGGTTCGAGCGTGGAGTCGATCCTCAAGGCGCGGTACTAGCGCTTGATCGTGCTGCATCGTTGTTAGTGCAAATCTCTGGAGGCCAAGTGAGTCGTGGAGTCATCGATGCGTGTCCGCATCCTCTCCCATCGTCGACGATTGCTCTCCGAGGCCAGCGTGTTTCACAATTCTTAGGGGTCGCTATCGAGGCAACTGCGGTGCAACAATGCATGCGGACCCTGGGGGCAAAAGTAAAACGTCGACGCGGGGGCGTCTGGGATGTTACTGTTCCCTCATATCGCTCAGATCTCACTCAAGAAGTTGATCTTATAGAAGAAGTTGCCCGCCTGCGTGGATATGAGACCATTCCGACGTTGCTGCCTCGTACAGAGGTACATGAGAAGACTCTGGATGACGAAGGAACATGGACGCGACGTCTTCGTGCGTGCCTGGCTGGGCAAGGATTGTCGGAGCTGCTCAGTTTGAGTTTTACCGCAGAGCGCCTTAATCGTTTGTTCCCCGGTTTACCATCAACAGGTCCGGCGATTACGTTGATCAATCCGCTGTCCGCTGAAGGAGCAGAGATGCGCGTGAGCTTGTTAGGTGGGCTCATGCAAGCCCTGCAATTGAATCTGCGACAAGGGGAGATTGGTTTTACAGCGTTTGAATTAGGAAAAGTGTTCTTTCACCTCCCTAGCCCTCCTCAGCAGCGGCAGGAGCGGCTCTGTGTTGCTGTAGCGCTGTATGGCAAGTGGCCGACAATTGGGTTGCAACAAGGAGCAGTTATCGACTTTGCTGACCTCAAAGGCGTGGTCGAGGTGTTGTGGAGTGAATTGCGGTGCGAAGCGGATCTGCGCTGGGAGCGGGCGGCAGACCTCACATTTTTGCATCCAGGAAAAGCGGCACGGTTGACAGTTGATGGCATAACTTGTGGTGTTGCAGGAGCGGTTCATCCTGAACATTGCGTTGCTCTTGATCTCGCGGAAACGCCGTGGGTGTGTGAGCTTGACTTAGGCGTGCTCCTCCCCCGAGTACGATCTGCGGTGCGTTATCAGCCTCTGCCACGATTTCCTACCGCCGTGCGTGATGTTGCGCTGGTTGCGGATGAATCACTTCCGGTGCAGTCGGTTATCGATGCGGTCCAAACCTTAGCGAACCCGCTTATTGTTGAGATGCGTCTCTTTGATCAGTATCGTGGGGCCCCTATCCCTACCAATAAGCAGAGTTTGGCGTATTCGATTTCGTACCGTGCGGCTGATCGTACCTTGACGGCAAGCGAAGTGAATGTGTTGCATACTCAGGTCATTGAGCATCTTGTTCAGACCCTCGGGGTTGAGGTCCGTGCATAAATAGAAAGAGTACATTTTGTGATCTCCTGAAAGCCCGAGAAGAATCGGTGTTTTTCTCAGAGGACTTTCTTTTTCCTGCTGTCTAGTGCTAAAACAACATCCATATCCTTCGCAGGTCAGGGTCGTTGTGGCGCAACAACCAGAGCTACCGAATAAGCTCTACTTTAGAATTGGTGAAGTAGCCAAAATCGTTGGGGTGAAACCTTACGTTCTACGCTATTGGGAGACGGAATTTTCTATTCTTAAACCAGGGAAAACCCCGTCGCGCCATCGTCTTTATCGTCGCCGAGATGTGGAGACGTTGCTTGAGATAAAAACCCTCTTATATGAAGAGGGGTTTACCATTGCCGGAGCAAAAAAGAAGCTCAAAGAGAACGACAACGAAAACGACAGAAACAGAGACTCTCTACCTGCCATTCCGTTTCTCGCTCCAGAATTTATTGCGACCGTGCCGCAGAATCAGGACCACCTCCAGCTTTTACGCTCTATTCGAGAAGATCTTCTTGTTTTGTATAAGCTTCTAGCCTAGTGTCGCTTTATCCAAAACGAAAGAAAGATTGCTTCGGGTTATTGCCCTTTGGTCTGGCCAGTTCCTTGTTCCGTCGCGAGCCCTTGCGCGTATATTCTCGTAATTTGCCTCGTTCTCTTGAAGTGTGTTACGATTGACTTTTCTGTCAAAGAAAATGTCAGTTTTTCCCATAGGCTACGCGAGGGCTATTCATGGGAACCTTGAAGCAAACATTAGCATTAGAGTGGTGGGGAGGAATAACAGTCATGTGGATGATGGGGTGGTGGAGAGGCGTATTGATTGGCTGGGTAATTCTTTGTTGCGTTGGCGGGACTATTGATTTCAGCTTCGCGAGTCAATCTTCAATCTCTCGCTCTCAGGCCCAGGCAAAGAGTAAAGCTAAGCCTCGTCAGGATGTACGAGCGCAGAAATCGCGGGAACGTCAAAGTGTTGCCAAAAAAAAGGTCACTCCCCGAAAAAAGGATCGTCACGTTGTATCGTCGTCCCAAAAAAAACAAAAGCGACGCTCTCGGCTTCAACGAATAACTCCCAAGCGTCCGGTTCAGGTCACGGAGTCTGAGCCCCTGGGAGATTTCTCTGCTCTATTACTTGCTGACGCAGAAACCGGGCAACTCCTACGTGCAGAACATATTGATCGTCAGTGGCCCACTGCTTCGTTAACCAAGATGATGGTAGGACTCTTGGCGATGAAAGATATCGAAAGAGGGCGCCTCTCTTTTACTACCCCAGTGGTCATTAGTCAGAGGGCCAGTAGAGCAGGTGGGCGAACTATCGGACTTCGTCCCGGTGAAGTCTTTTCCTTCGGTGAACTATTGCGGGCTATGTTGGTGACCTCTGCCAATGATGCGGCCGTTGCGGTTGCTGAGCGAATGAAGGGGTCAGTAGGTGGATGTGTAGCAGCAATGAACCAAATGGCTCGGACGTTAGGGATGCGCAAGACGAAATATCAAACCGTTAACGGGATGCCAGTCCCTGGTGGAGGCGGGGATATCTCATCCGCTCGGGATATGGCTATTCTTGGGATAGAACTGCTGAAGTATCGACGTATTGTTGATTGGACTTCGCTTGATCACGCCCCATTCCGTGATGGCCGGGTGACGTTACCGAATACGAACCGACTGGTCGGCAAAGTTTACGGTGTGAACGGGCTAAAAACCGGTTTCACGGCAAGGGCTCGCTATAACCTGGTAGCAACCGCGCAGCGCCAAGACCGGGCTCTCATCGTCGTCGTGCTTGGTGGGAAAAACAGTCACGTACGCTTCGCAACTGCAGAAGAATCCTTAGAATGGGGATTCTCCCGTTATGCCCGCGTCTCCGCTCGAGATCGTAACGATCTGAGCAAGGATTCGTCGCGGACTTTTCGCTCAACGGCGACCGTATTACGAACTAGCTGGTAAAAGACTTTTGTCCATGCCGTGCTTTTCGAAGCCGCAGATTCCTGCGTTTTCCGTATCTTTTGACCCTTGCAATTTGTCAAAAGATGCATACTTTGCAATATCATTCGTATTGTTAAGAAAACCAACGCATATGGCATGGGAAAGGAGAGCGTAGGATGGCGAAGAAGCTCGTGTACCTGCATGAAAAGGCGCGGGTGGGAATTCTTGAAGGAGTAAACCTGATTGCTGACACAGCCCAGGTGACCCTTGGCCCCCGTGGCCGTAACGTTTTGTTGCAGAAGAGCTTTGGCGCTCCGGTAGTCACAAAAGACGGAGTGACGGTGGTCAAAGAGATTGAGCTGGAAGATAAATTCCAGAACATGGGCGCCAAGATGATTCGTGAGGTGGCAACGAAGACATCTGATATGGCAGGAGACGGGACAACGACGGCAACCGTTTTATCCCGGGCGATTCTCCGTGAGGGGCTTCGTTTACAAGCAGCCGGCTTCGATCCTATGGAATTGAAACGTGGGATTGATGCTGCAGTTGAAAAAGTGGTCGAAGGAGTCAAGGAACAAAGTCGAGAGGTCAGAGGAAAAGAGCAAGTCGCTCAGGTAGGGACGATTGCGGCCAATGGGGAAACTACTATTGGTAAAATCCTGGCCGAGGCAATGGAGAAAGTAGGAAAAGAAGGCGTCATTACGATTGAAGAAGGAAAAGGCCTTGATACGACAGTGGAAGTGGTAGAAGGCATGCGTTTTGATCGTGGATATCTCTCTCCTTATTTTGTGACAGCTCCTGAGAGGATGACCACTGAGTTAGATGATCCGTATGTTCTCCTTCATGAGAAAAAAATTTCCAACCTGCGAGAGATGCTGCCTCTTCTCGAGAAAGTAGCCCAGAGTGGACGACCGCTCCTTATTATTGCCGAGGATATTGAAGGAGAGGCGTTGGCTACCCTCGTTGTCAATAAACTGCGCGGGACTCTCAAATGCGCAGCAGTGAAAGCTCCAGGTTTCGGTGATCGCCGTAAAGCAATGTTAGAAGATCTTGCCATTCTTACAGCAGGTAGAGTCATTGCTGAGGAGCTAGGAATCAAGCTCGAAAATGTTGCACTCAGTGATCTCGGAACTTGTAAGCGAGTCATTATCGACAAAGACAATACCACAGTTGTCAGCGGTGCTGGAAAGAAAGCTGCGATTCAAGGTCGAGTCGAGCAGATTCGTACCCAGATTACTGAGACGACTTCTGATTATGACCGGGAGAAATTACAAGAGCGTTTGGCCAAGCTTGTTGGTGGAGTTGCAGTGATTAAGGTCGGGGCTGCAACTGAAATAGAGATGAAAGAGCGCAAGGCTCGTGTTGATGATGCGATGCACGCGACCAAAGCGGCGATGGAAGAAGGGATTGTGCCTGGTGGTGGAGTTGCGCTGTTACGGGCACAAAAGAAGCTTGACGGGCTGACCTTTGGTGATGGCCGAGATCATGGCGTTGCTATTGTCAGACGGGCAATTGAAGAACCGCTCCGGCAAATTGCCCAGAACGCTGGTCTGGAAGGGGCAGTAGTTATAAGCAAAGTCAGAGAGGGAAAAGACGATTACGGACTCAATGCTGCGACGGAGGCGTTTGAAAATCTCCTGAAAGCTGGAATTCTCGATTCTACGAAAGTTGTACGATCGGCGTTGCAAAATGCGGCGAGTGTTGCAGGATTGATGCTGACGACAGAAGCAGCCGTAGCCGATAAGCCTGAGAAGAAAAAACCTGTGGGTGGGGACCATCACGGCCATAGTCATGACGACGATTTTGGTGATGACTACTAGAAAAACTCACTTGCTCTATACGAAGAAGGGTAACCATTTTCGTACTATTTGAGCAGTGTAAAAATTTATGGCACTATGTGCGAGGAAGGTTGATTTACCTATAGAAGGGGGTAAGTAGGATGGGTACTTTTGGGAGGCTTGCAACTGGAGTTGCGGCTTTTACTTTACTCGCGGCCGTCAATATAGGGTGTGCAGCAAAACAGCCCGAGATACGAGATACCTGGACGGCAGCTGCGAACCAAGCGAGTCAGTCAGCGACCCGTTCAGAAGAAGCAGCAAAGCGTGCTGAAGCGGCGGCAGCACGGGTCGAAGCAGCGGCAAAAAGAACTGAGGATGCAGCTGCAAGAATCGAGGCAATGACAACGAAAAATATGAGAAAGTGATTTAACCAGAGTAAAAACGGCGCAAGGGCGACCTTCAGTCTGGGGGGTCGCCTTTGTTATTTAAGGAGAGCATGATCGACCGCTAATTCGCCTTTACTACTGACTTACCAAAAGCGACTGGACGAAGCGCCGAGGCAACGGTTCCGGCGGGCTGAAAGAAATAACATTGGTCTTCCGTGCAGCTCGGATATGTCTGACTCCCATTATCCAGGTACCAGTATGGATACGGCTTTTGCGGCACGCTACTCATGATATACAGGTGTGGACATTGGTTAAGTGGAGTATTGAGACTCGGGGGACACGGCGAAGTTTGATTGCAATTGTTGAGAATGTGAGAGGGAAAAACTAACCAGGGTTTTCCGTCTGAAAGAACGACCCCTGTGAGTGTACCCCAGCCACTTCCCGACCCGGAGGTAATATCGTTAATTGCTACGGCTCCGTGGAGAGGTCGAATGTTCGGTGCTGTGGTGGTATGGGAAAGGGGTTGGACAAAACCGGCCTTTGGAGGATCTATTATTATTGGTACTCCTTCAACCTCTTTGGGAACTACAGAAGGGTCGTTTGTTGAGACGTGAATACCATCTGCCACCCCCCGTATCCTTCCACTTCCTTAAAATTCTCCGGGCAGACATCTGCTTGCTCCCGCACTTTACCAGGCTTAAGGACAACGACACCTGGCGGGGGAGGCAAGGGGACAAAAGAGGACGGATTAGAGGGGGATGGGAGAGTTCGCTTACAACGACCAAGCTCCGGTACCGGTACTGTTCCTGGAGGGCACTCAGAGTTTTCCGTTAGCGCGGTCTGGATCGGCAACCCCTCTATCTGTTTAGGGACTATGTCCGGCTGTGAGGTCCAGACTAGGAGAGCGTCTTCTCCCAAGACTACGTTTTCTACTCCTGGCAGTTCCATTAGCTCTTCACGGTGCCGTTCGGTTATTGCATGAGCTTCCTCATATGGAATGCCTGCTACTGGCAGTCCCCCAAGTAAAATCAGGTCTTGAAAAGGTGGGTTCGTGGGATCGATACAGAAACGGCGGCCATTCCTGCCCTGGACCTCTTTGAGTGTTTCCGGACACACAACAGCTTCTTCGCGTGTACCGTCGGAATAGACTATTGTTACGCTAGAGGATGATGGTTCGGTCGGTGGAGATGTTTGTTGCGCTCCGGCATACGCCAATACTAGTACCGTCCCACAACATGCGGCGATGACAAAAATTTTCTTCATATAGCCTCCTTTTGACTCTGCCATAGCACTACACGAAAATTCCTGCCATCAGCATAACTCCTAAAAAAAAAGGAAAAAAAACATGGAAGACGATATGAACACTCACCACAGTGAGACAATTTGGATAGTGTGATCGTGGGCCAAAACGAAGTGCCAGGAGGGACTTCCATAATTGCCTGGGTTTGCTCGGAATACCCGCCACCGATGGGCGTTCTGCCGCAGACGGGGGACCAGCTGGACCTCCTCTCGATGGCCCTTCTTGTATGCCGCAGCTGTCGCAATCTTTCCTGGGGAACGTGTCTTACGGGAACTCGACGAGGGTTTTGATGGAATCTCGTGCTTCGGCGGCCATTTTATAGGCTTCATGAAGAGCAGGAAAAGGGAACCGGTGCGTGATGAATTTGTCGGCGGTGACTACACCGTCGCGGATGAGCCGTAGTGCATCACGAGTATCGGTGGGACCGCAGGAATAGCTCGGAATGAGGCGAATCTCGTTGAAGTACAGATGATAGGGCGACACTGGGAGTGTGGCTTCCGGGGTACTGGTCGTAAACATCACAACCGCCCCGCCTTTAGCGGCGCAACGAATCCCGAGTTCCATTGCTTCGATTGAACCAGGACCGACAATCACGACTTCAGCCATTTCTCCATTCGTACGCTCTCGCAGTTGTTCTTCCAAGCTGCCTTGGGCAGGGTCCAGGGCATAATCTGCTCCAAGTTGCAGAGCTTTTTCACGCCGATAGGGAACGAAATCAGTGCTAATCACACTTTCCGCGCCAGCATGGCGCGCAAGAGTAACATGCAACTGGCCCATAATACCAAGACCGATAATAAACACTCGCTCGCCAACATGTAGTCCCGACTTGCGGAGCGACTTGATCACACAAGCCGTAGGCTCGATGAGCGCGCCATCGGCGAACGACATATCGGAGGGGAGTAGTAAAGTATCACCTAACAGATTCTCTTTAGGGACGCGAAAATATTCGGCCATTCCTCCTGGGATAATACGGGTGGAACGCCAGGTCTCACACTGAACAAACTCGCCACGATGACAGGCGCGACAGGCGAAACATGGGGCATGGTGATGAACAAAAACCCGATCGCCAGGCTTGAAGTCAGTCACTCCCTGACCGACTTCCACAACTTCACCCGTGGGTTCATGCCCAAATACCAAGGGAGCCTTTTTTTTCATGTACCAGCCCATAACATCGCCGGAACAAATACCACAGGCACGCGTACGAATGAGCGCTTCGCCAGCGCCAATGGTGGGAATAGGCTCTTCTTCAAAGCGAATATCGGTTGAATCGTAGAGACGAGCGACCTTCATTGCGACTTTTGTACGATGAGTTACGACAACATCCACCGCGCCATTTTCCACACATCTTTAGGCGTTTCAGGGAAGGTGCGGGTCACTGAGGCCTCAAATCCAGAGTGCATGAGACAATCCTGGCAACGATGATCAAGGCGTTTTTCCCAGTAGTCCCAGTCAACACCTCGCCAAAACTCATCCCACGTTTTGTAGTATTTGTCACCAATTAAGTAGCAGGGGCCTTTCCAGCCGAAGGGGGTGCGGGTCACGTTTCCCCACGGAGTGCATGGGTATTCTCGTTCACCAGCTGCGAATTCGAGAAACAACGGAGTGGAGCCAAAACGATATTTTTTGGAAAGTGCGAGGATTTTCTTGAATTTTTGATGAATCTCTTGGCGAAAGAGAAAGTGATTATCCTGCACCTTTTCGTAGTGATAGCCAGGAGAGACCAGCATGTTGTCGATATCGAGCGTCGTGAGAAACGCGAATAACTGTTCAATCTCTTCTATCTGGGTTTCCCGGTACACTGTGGTATTCGTGCATACAGTGTAGCCGAGCTGTTTGCCACGTTTGATCATCTCGATCGCTTTGTCGAATACGCCTTCGCGGGCACAGACAAAATCATGCGTCTCACGCAAGCCATCGAGGTGAACATTAATCGTCAGACGCTTATGCGGAGCTGCTTTATCGTAAAAGCGCTCAAGCAGGATTGCATTGGTACAGACAATGACATGGCGTTTACGCTCGATCAGTCCTGAAACTAACTCCGGTAACTCAGGATAGACCGTAGGCTCACCCCCGCAGATAGAAACGACCGGAGCCCCACTTTCGTCAGCGGCTTGCAGACACTGCGAGAGCGATAAGCGATCTTTCAAATCGCCTGAATGTCGTTCTGGTGTACAACCGACGCATGCAAGATTACATGTATACAGGGGTTCAAGCATCAGAACGACAGGATATCGCTTCCGCCCCTTCAGTTTATTCTTTGCCTGCCACTTCACCATGTCTGTCGTTACATGCAGCGGATACCGCATTGCTCGTGTCTACTCCTTTTATCCAGTTGACCGTTTGGTCAGGTGATCTTAGCGGTCACCCCTAAGTGCTGCAAGGGCGAAAGGGACGGGAATAGAGGGAAAATGGAGAAATGGATAAAAGGGGCAAGGGGAAAAAGGAAGGAGCGACTTTCGGAATTCTTTCTCTTTTATCCTGATACTTTTTCCTTATGCTACTTGGAATCATCGTGACAAGAAGACGGGGCACGGTGCATTCCGCAGGACATATTCTGTTGTACTCCCGAGAACCATCTCAATAATGCGGCTATGGCCGTAGGCTCCAATGAATAACAGGTCATGCCCTTGTTGCGATAGGCAATCGACAATGCATTGATTGGCATGACCGACGAGTGAAGAAAAGGACAGCTGGAGCCCATAGGAACTGAGATAGTGACGTGCTTCCTCAAGAATCTTGTTTTCTCCAGTTTCTTCTCGGGCTGCCACAGTCAGCACTGTTAGTGGTAGGTGCAAAGCAGCGCAGAACTCGGCGGCGAAATGCATAGCCGTACTTGCACGGGGGCTGCCGTCATATGCTAAGAGTGGGCGAGTGATGGACTGAAACTGCATGGGGGTGACAAATACTGGACGCGGGCTTTTTCGTGTGACGCTCTCAGCCGTCCCGCCAAGCAAGCCTGTAGAAAATTTCTCGTTCTCGCCACGGTGACCGAGCACGACCAAGTCGCTCGTCCGCGCGTGCTCACAAATGTCGTTGGCAATAATCCCGGTGGTCAGGGCGGTCTCGTGAGCGATCTGGCGTTCACGGCATGTGACTGCAAACTCTTCAAGCAAGCGTTGCCCGCGCTCGTGTAATGCTTGGCGAACCTTGCCCGTCACGTCGAGATACGGCTCAAATCCCAGCGCTCCAGAGATGTCCTGAAAGAATGGACCTTCAACCGAGACGATATCAATCACATGCAGCCCAGATATTGTCGCCTGAAAACGCTCTGCCAGCCACAATGCGTAACGGAGGGCGGTGCGGGCATGGTCAGAGCCATCGAGAGCGAGGAGGATGTGTTTAATCATATGGCGCGCTCCTACGTGAGGGATGCCTTCCACCGCCCTCCTTACCATTGGTGATTAACCTGGACAAGCAACCACGCTTTACAAGTAAAGAGGGCTTGGTCACAATAAATACATTATGGCAAGAAAACCGCAGTCGGGAGGAAGAGGGGGAGTACTTTTGCAGGAACTCAAAGTCGCCGCGGCGCGCATTGGTGTTCGCGTCCGAGAAGAAAAACTCCTGCGAGAGGTTGGGTATCAAGTGCGTGGCGGAGGCTGTCGGGTCCGCGGGCAGGAAATGGTTTTTCTTGATCGAGACCTACCGCTCCCTGACCGGGTAGATATTCTCCTGGATGAGTTGGTGAGGCGAGGGATTGATCAGGACTCGCTTTCTCCGGCGTTACGTCGCCTCCTGGCCGGAGGGTCCGTACCGTGAACGATCGACTGAGCCAGTTCCTGCAATGGATCAAAGAACAAGGGCTCAAGACAACATCTCAGCGTGAAGATATTGCTCAGGTCTTTTTTTCCGCTGATCGGCATATTAGTGTCGAAGAACTCTATAGCGAGGTGCGTCGGCTTAACCCGCGGGTAGGCTATGCAACAGTGTATCGCACGATGAAGTTACTCAAGGAGTGCGGCCTCGCAGAAGAACGGCATTTTGCCGATGGCCAGGCACGTTTCGAAAAACTTGAGGACGAACGACATCACGACCATATCATCTGCGAACGCTGTGGCCGTATCGTCGAGTTTATCCAGCCGCAGATCGAAAAACTCCAGGCCGAAGTCGCTCAACGCTATGGGTTCGTTGCAACGACCCATAAGATGGAGATCTACGGCATTTGCAAAGAATGCCGTGAAGGCAGAGACCGTCTCGCAAAGCACGAGAGCCCAATAGAGCGGATGTAACCACTCTGCAGCTCAGGCCATTTCTCTATAAACGAAAGAGTGCTGCGGTATTCTGTTGAGTAGCAGACGCGACCTCAGCGAGGGCTATCCCTTTTGCCTCAGCAAGCGTTTCCGCGACATGTACGACATACGCTGGCTC
>JBFWXH010000029.1:0-71549 GCA_050187625.1 Binatia bacterium | reverse complement strand
AACAAGCCAACCTTTACTTTGATCACCTTCTGCGCTGTGTTCATCTCGTTGCCTCTTTCTGCCCTCACGGGCGTTTCGGACAACGAAGACTTTAACCTACTGTCAGATTAAATCGTAGCTTATACACTTTTTCCTACACCTTTGAATTCTTGATGGGCTGGATGGGCAGCCCTGCGCGTTGGCGCACGATGCCCTGGATGGTGCTGTTTTTTGGCATCCTGGTGGTCCCTTTAGGGCTGACGCATATTATTTTAGTCATCTCCCAACCGGTGGTCGTGGGCCATTGGTGCTCGCTTTGTCTGCTGGCGGCATTGATTATGCTGCCCATGATTCCCTTAACCCTGGATGAGGTAGTGGCGATGTGCCAATTCATGGCCAAGAGCTACCGCGACGGCAAGCCGTTCTGGCGGACCTTTTGGCAGGGAGACACCATCGAGGGTGGCGGTTCGGATACGCGCTCGCCGGACGTGGGGACCTTCCCACAGCAACCGCTGCAGGTGTACCGTGCCGCGGTCTGGGGGATGAGTGTACCGTGGACGCTCGTGCTCAGCTCCATCTTGGGCCTGTGGCTTATGTTCGCCCCAACCGTTTTCGGGAGCACCGAGGCTGCCGCCGATAGCAATCATCTCACTGGCGCCCTTATCATTACGATCGCCGTTATTGCGATGGCAGAAGTGGTCCGTGCCGGGCGATTGCTGAACCTGATTCTGGGCGGATGGTTACTTCTCGCTCCGTGGGTACTCGCGGGGGCATCGTCTGCAGCGACAATCAACACGGTGCTCGTTGGCGTGGCGATCCTGGGGTTGAGTCTGCCGCGTGGGAAGATTTGTGAACACTACGGCACCTGGGATCGCTACGTGGTCTAAATCGCCACGTCGGTCGGTTGCAGGCAGGCGGAGGAAACGAGGCTTTTTGTGCTTGCCTGTGATCACGGTTTGAGAGGCATACTTTGTCGGTACCTTCGCCTTATCCCTTCACCGCCTCAATGATCTTGACGATGTCGAGATACACGTTTTCTTCGCGGCGGAGCCGGAAGCCTGCCTTCTGCACATTGCCAACCGTGTCCCGGTTCAGATCCGGCCCCACCCGGCGCGAGAGGAGCGTCATGAGATCCAGAAAGATGCCGAAAGGGCCGATCTTGCTGCGTACATGCTCAAACATCAGCAGTTGCCCGCCTGGTTTCAACACCCGATAGATCTCTCGCAGGCCGACCACGGGCCGCGGGACCGAGCAGAAGGTGCACACTGTGACCACCGTGTCGAAGCTGGCCTCGGCAAACGGGAGCTCACATACGTCGAGCAGACGAAGCTCGAGAGTTCCCTGGTAGGCGACCGCTTTCTTGGCGGCGCGCTCCAACATTTGCGGGCTGATGTCGATGGCCACGATATGCTGCCCTGGAGGGAAGAACTTGAAATCGTTTCCGGTCCCCGCCGCGACCATGAGTGTTTCCCCATGGATTTTGCTAAAGAGCCGGCGCTTGTGGGGTCCAAGTCGGTGATCATCACCCCAATCGCAAAAGTCAAGAGTCCGGCTGGCGGCGTCCCACTTTCGTTGTGTTTCAGTGTCCATACAAGACCTCTCGTTTACTCTTGCATCTCAACGACCGTACCTCGAAGTGCGTGGTCGTACACCTGGACGCCAAGCACCGCGAGCACGCCGAAGAAGGCACCCACAGCAGCTGCTGCGCTCAGCGTGGGCGAACCAGCAGCCATCGAATCGCGCATGCCGAAGAGCATTCCGCCATACATGCCGATCACCATTGCCGGCGCCATCGTGTAAAACATACCGAGCAATGGCGCGAGCAATAACCCGAGGACGAGATGGATGATCATACCGACCGCCATGCCGAGAAGCATAGCCAGGACCATGTCCATACCCGGCCACACCGCCGCCCGCACACTCAGTGCAGTCAGTGCGCCGATAACCATCCCTGCCACATAGTCGCCAATAATGAAGTACATACTTTCCTTCCTGAGGAGATGGGTTTCAGTATAGAACAGCATATTTTTACCGCTAATGTCAGGCCCCATTTATTGCGATAGGGACCCGTGTTCCTCCTCATAGTCATCGCGCCGAGGGGCAACGCCGGAGAAAAGGCTCAAAAAGGAAGGGCCGCTCCTCATCGTCCTACAATTACCTCTCTCTAGTCGCGCTCCTCGCCACAGCCCAGCCTAAGAGGCCTTCCCTTGCAGGCGGACGACAGGTACTATTGAAAAAACTACGTACGGTAGTGAGCGTCCGCGTGGAGTGATGGATACCCGAGCGAACCACGCGCGACTTGTCAATCTCAATCCTTTGACCCGTTCGTAAGAAAGACTGATTTTCTATGTCATTGACACCAACGACTGACGCCCCTCTTTGTCCCACTGGGTTCGCCAGTGGACAGGTTGATAATAGTTACGCCCGCCTCCCGTCGCGATTTTATGTGCGGCTGAATCCCACGCCGGTGCGCAACCCACGGATCGTGAAATTGAACGTGGCACTTGTTAGGGAGTTAGGGCTGGAGAGGCAGCTGTGGGAGGGAGAAATAGGTGCGACGGTCTTATCGGGGAATCACGTGCCGGAGTGGGCAGACCCGCTGGCGATGGCCTATGCCGGTCATCAGTTTGGCCATTTCGTGCCGCAACTCGGTGACGGGCGGGCGATCTTGCTCGGTGAGATCACTCGTGCCGAGGGGACGCGGTGCGATGTCCAGTTGAAAGGCGCTGGCCGCACCCCCTTCTCGCGTCGCGGTGATGGGCGGGCAGCCCTCGGTCCGATGCTCCGCGAGTATATTATCAGCGAGGCAATGCATGCGCTGGGGATTCCCACGACGCGGGCGCTTGCAGTGGTGGCCACGGGCGAGCCGGTTTTTCGTGAGACCACGCTGCCAGGAGCGATATTGACCCGTGTCGCTGCCAGTCACGTGCGTGTCGGTACGTTTGAGTATTTCGCGGCCCGAGGTGATGTCGACGCCATACGTATCCTGGCAGAGTATGCCATCGCGCGACATTACCCGGCACTGCAGGAAACCGCAAACCCGTACCTCGCGCTGCTGGGGACCGTGTGTGAGGCGCAGGCTGCGCTGATTGCCTGCTGGATGCAGGTGGGCTTTATTCACGGGGTCATGAATACCGATAACATGACCATTTCAGGGGAAACTATAGACTACGGTCCGTGCGCGTTTATGGATACCTACGATCCTGTGACAGTATTTAGTTCGATCGACCATCATGGCCGTTATGCGTTTGGCAACCAACCCCGCATTGCCCACTGGAATCTGGCCCGCTTTGCCGATACCCTGTTGCCTCTGCTCGATGACAATCAAGAACGGGCTGTCGCGTTGGCCGAAGGCACGATCAATCAGTTTCCAGCACAGTTCGCAGGCTATTGGCGAGCAGGCATGGGCCGTAAGCTCGGACTGCTTCACGAACAGCCCGAGGACGCCAGTCTCATCGATGAACTGCTGGCCCTGATGCAGGAGCATGCCGCCGATTACACCAATACCTTTCGACGATTGTGTGCGGTGGCCGAAGGGGAGCCTGCGCCTGCCGGCTACGAGGCCTGGGTGAGCCGCTGGCAGAGACGGCTAGAGTCCGAACCCCACGCACGGCATGCGGCTGCCGCGCTTATGCGCGCGCATAATCCTGCCGTCATTCCGCGTAATCATCGGGTGGAAGCCGCCCTCGCTGCGGCGGTACAAGAGAACGACTTCAGGCCGCTGGAGACCTTGCTTACCGTGTTGTCTACTCCCTTTGACCTCAAAGCCGAGTATGCTGAGTATAGCGCCCCACCGAGCCCGAGTGAGCGTGTATACCAAACTTTTTGTGGGACCTGACCGTAGACTCCGTCGGGCACGGTTGCGCACCAGGGTGCGCCCCTACATCCTGTCCCTTCGGGAGGCCAGCACGAGTCAACGAGTTTCACACGCTGACGTTGACTCTGCGTTCCATCGCATGGTAGCGTACCTCATATGCATCGGTTGCGGCAGGCATCATCACTGTTAATTTTCGCTCTGGTGTCCCTACTCTATTGCTCACAGATGTGTGTCGCTGTGGGACATGTATACAGCGCAGTGCCAGCTGCAAGTGCGGATTCCACCGAGGCGATGCCGTGCCATCCGCCCTCGACAACGCCGCAGGACGCCGACCATCGGTGCTCGGACTGTGGCAATCATTTCTTTCTCACCGCGCCGTCCTTTAGCGTGGACGCCCTCACTGCGGCGGGAACCATCTTCTCTATCGTTTGGTCCTTTGCCCCTCCGATATTTGCTCTGCACGCGGCGTCTTTCGCTGGGCGCCGAGATCTTACGCTGTGTGCTTCCGCACCCCCACGCTATCTCTCACTTTCGGTACTGCGGCTCTAGCCTTTCCCCTCTGATTATTTACAGCTTGACGTAGATTGCCGTTGTCCAACGTGGTCCGCGTGGAGTCGTCTGCGGCGTTCTGCGTCATCCGTCTTGATACTCGTCAGGTTTCCCGAGTGTCCGCAAACAAGGGAGCATGCTTACTATGAACCGAACCCTATTGTTTTTTCAGACGACCATGCTGCTCGCTGCTACTTTACTAGCCAGTGGTTGCGTAGCTGCCTATTCACCGGCGCCGTTGCCCACGAATCATCCGGCTAACCCGGCTGCTTCGGAAACACCACCTTCACCGCCATCGCAAGCCTTTACTCCTGAAAGCCTCCTTACCCCGACAGAGGAAGCCTCGGTGCACAGCCCCCATGCGGGACATGGCATGAGGCATGGAGGTCACAAATGAGCCGTCTCGCCCTTTTCTGCATTGTGATATTTACAGCAGGGCTCGGTGGCTGTGCGGCTGTTGCCGTAGACCCCAAGGCTGGTTTCCCCGAGGTCTCGCAGCTCGTACGTGAGCGCGCCGGACAAGAGATTTCCTGGACCCCAGGCCCTGAGGAAACCTCACTTATTCTGGCAACGATCCAGGCAAGGCTGAAAAACGGCCTCAGCGAAGACGCTGCCGTGCAGATCACTCTGCTGCATAACCGTGAGCTGCAGGCACTGTATGCGCAGTTGGGGATCGCTCAGGCCGATCTGGTGCAGGCGAGCCTGCTCCATAACCCGGTGATTGACGCCACCACCGGGTTCCCGGTCGCTGGTGGTATCGTTGATCTCAGCTTCGGCGTGGCGATGGACTTCATTGACCTTCTCTACACCCCGCTCCGTAAGCGAGTAGCGGCGGCGAAGTTCGAGGAGACAAAGCTCCGTATCGCGGCCGAGGTCCTGGATTTTACCTGGCGGACGCGCACGGCTTTTTACCGGCATCAAGCGAACGAACAGATGGTCGAGCTGCGCCGCCAAGTCGCGGCCTCCACTGCTGCCGCATTCGAACTCGCACAGCGACTGCGCGAGGCTGGTAACATCAGAGAACTTGATCTTGTCTCTGAGCGCGCGTTTGCGGAAGAGGCGAAGCTTGATCTCCGCCTCGCTGAAATTACCGCGCGCGAGAGCCGCGAGCATCTGAATATGTTCATGAACCTGTGGGGAGAAGAAGCGCAAGCCTGGACGACAGTACCGCTGCGTCTGTCTGAGCCACCACACACCCCACTGAACACGGCGCATCTGGAGTCTCGGGCTATCGAGCGCAGCCTTGATCTCGCAGCGGCAGAGCAACTTATTGTGGCCGCCGTCGAGAATGTCGGACTCGACCGCACAAGCGCGCTCTTCCCCGAGGTCATCCTCGGCGGCAAGGGTGAACGGAATAGATCGGAATGGGAACCTGGACCGACGTTCATTCTTCCGCTCCCTTTTTTCGATCGCGGTCAAGCGCGGATTGCCCGGGCAGAGGCTGAACTCCGTCAGGCACGCGAACTTCGTCACGCGTTGGCGGTGCGCATCCGCGCAGTCACACGGACCACCCGCGACCGGATCGAGGGGCAGCGCGACCGAGCCCTGCATTACCGCGAGGTACTCTTGCCGGTCCGTGACCGCATCCTGCAAGAGACACAGTTGCAATATAACGCCATGCAGATTGGGCCGCTGGATCTCTTGCGGGCAAAGGAGCAACAGATCGAGACGGCTGTGCGCTACATCGACACACTGCGGGAGTACTGGCTGGCACATGCCGATCTCGCGCTCATTCTTGCGGGGCGCCTGCCGCCGACAGAACCCGCTCCGGTACCCCCGACTCTCGAGCAGTTGCCACGCTTCCCATTCTCGACTCTGCAGTGAGGAGACCGACATTATGGAAACCCAAACTAAGCCAAAGACAGTCGATACTCAGCCAATCGATCGCCGCACGTTCCTCGCAGGGGCTGCTGCACTGAGCAGCGGCGCGGTCTTGCTGCGCAATGTTCACGCTGCCGAGGGCATCCATCGACATGAACCTGATCGGCTACACGAAATCCCCGCGGCAGTAGAGCCGAACACGCCGTTGCGTGAGCGCATCGACCCTAAGCCAACCCTGCCGCCCGGCGAGCCTGGGAAAGACTATACCCCGGTGGTCACGCCTAACAATATCTCGCTGCCGTGGAAGATCGTAGACGGTGTGAAGGTGTACCATCTCGTCGCCGAGGAGGTGGAGCACGAGTTCTCGCCGGGGCTCAAGGCACGGTGCTGGGGGTATAACGGTCACGTTCACGGTCCGACGATCGAGGCAGTCGAGGGCGACCGGGTACGGATCTACGTCACCAACACGCTGCCTGGCAGCACCAGTGTCCACTGGCATGGCCTGCTGCTCCCGAACGGCATGGACGGGGTCGCCGGTCTCACCCAACCCGTGATCAAACCCGGTGAAACCTTTCGCTACGAATTCACGCTCCGCCAGCACGGGACGTTCATGTATCACTCGCACCACGATGAAATGACCCAGATGGCGCTGGGCACGATCGGCTTGTTCATCGTTCACCCGCGGCAGTCACAAGAAGAGCAGCCAGATCGTGACTTTGCCTTCATGTTGAGCGAGTGGCGGATTGACGTTGGCACGTCGCGCCCGAATCCAAATGAAATGACCGACTTCAACATCTTTACCTTTAATGCAAAAGTCTTCCCCGCGGGTGAACCGATGGTTGCGCGACTTGGCGACCGGGTGCGCATTCGGATCGCGAACCTTGGGGCTATGAGTCATCATCCAATCCACCTCCACGGTTATCAGTTCCGCGTCACCGAGACTGACGGCGGGCAGATTCCGATGTCAGCCCAGCAGCTCGAAACCTCTGTGCTTGTGGCCGTTGGACAGTCGCGGACGATTGATTTTGTTGCTGACGAGCCTGGCGATTGGGCCATGCACTGTCACATGACTCATCACGTGATGAATCAGATGGGAGACAAGTTTCCCAACATGATCGGGGTCAACTCAGGTGACGTAGACGCCAAGATTCAACGGCTGTTGCCCGAGTACATGACCATGGGCAATGATGGCATGGCCGAGCATGGCATCCATATTGAGCGGGGTCATCTGCAGGCGCCACACAACAGTATCCCCATGCGTGGCGGGCCGGGGCCGTTCGACTACATTACCATGGGCGGACTGCTTACCGTTCTCAAGGTGCGCGAACGCCTCGATCGCTACGACCGCGATCCGGGCTGGTACCGACACCCTAAGGGGACCGTGGCACGTATCGCGAGTCGTGAAGAGCTTCGGCGTGATGGAATCAAGGTGTGAGAAGCTGAGGAATGCGGCGCCGAGAAACTCACCAATGGACGAGATCGTGAAGAAAGATATGGACAATTATTCGTGTCGTGGTGACGGTACGTACTATTGGTGCGCTCGGATATTTGCCTACTGGCTCGACCCAGGAAGGTAAAGGTTTTCAACAAATGCTCGTCAACGCATATTCGCAAAAATGAGAAGAAATCTTGAGAAATTTCCTATTTTTAGGAAAGAGCGTCTGCAAAAGCGCTGCCTTTTCGCACTGGACTGAGGGAGTTGCCTTGGTGCCATTTTTGCGGAATAAACGCCGAAGGTGAGTGGGTTATGATAAGAAAACAGATATTGACGTGAATACGGCAGCAACGCCTCAGTTGGGGATTATTGCCCATTGTTATGCTGTATTTTGTCGTGTGCTACGCGATGAAGCCCCTCGTCTACGCTGACCAAATTTTTCACTCTGGACAGAACCCTGACGTCGCTTCTCAGCACTGTTCCCATCAATCTAACGCCTCGAAGTCTTCGGTCCCCAATCCTGAAGGCCAGACGGGAACGGCAAGCTTAGGTTGCTGCGCCTCAATGAAAGCGGAGGGGTCTCGCGCCTTTTCCACACAAACCGCCTGGTTTCCCTTGCCAGGATTGACGTTGTTGCCGTTGAACCCGGACGGGCGTACACCGGGCGTGCAGCAGCGCTCTGTCTTTCTTACCTTCCGTGCCGCTAATCCTCCCCCCTTATATCTCGTCTACACAGTCCTCTTGATCTGAATCCGTTCCCTTGTTTCGCCAACAGAAGGACGGTGCTCGTTCATCTGTTGCCTCCTCGTCAATACGGGGCGGCAAGACACGAGTACTGACAGCCGGGTTCTCTCAGCGTGTGACACCGCCCGCTGATGAGAAAACTCTTTGCGGACGCAGGAACAGAGAAGGAAAAAGTCATGAACACTGTAGGGAATCGTTTCCGCTGGCATCTGCTCGGGGTCATCGGAGCGTGGATCATTGCCAGCGGAGGCGCTGCACTCGCGCCTGCGGCGGAGGACGAAAGCCATACACTGCCGCCATCGCGTCCGGGAACGCAGGGCGAAATGGGGCAGTATTACCTTGGGCGTTACCACAGGTACGCCATGTTTCCCGGTCGCCTCGTCTGTCTACGCTGCGACATCATGCCCACGCCGGAGAATATGGACGTGTGCAAGAAAGAGGGGCACCGTCACGCTCTGGCCATGGAGGGCGATGCAATGGTGCATCCGTTGATTTTCCCTAACGAGGAGCTCTTTACCAAAATCAACGCCCAGGGGTGGCATCGCAAAAAAGTACAGGTGTGGGGCCGGTACTATGCGGATACCGGCTACATCGTCGTCGGCGATATCCAGGCGCTAGACGAAGGGGGACAGCAAGGCGGGAAGGGCGCCTCTGCTGCTGGAGAGGCCAAATGAGGACACGGACACAGCCAAACCGTTCGCGGAAGACTCGCCGGACGACAGCCACGCAGAGCAGTGAAGAGAATCTGAACTCCGTTGATGCGGCGGTCCGTCGCGCGTTGACCGAGGGGCATTCTGCTCTCTTGCAGTCCCTCATTCGCCGGCTCGGCAGTCGCGACGAGGCAGAAGAGGTGTTGAGCGCCTTTTATGTGCGCGTCTTGAGTCGTGCTCGCGACGTTCGCCAGCCTGCGGCGCTTCGTGGCTGGTTACGCCAGGTGCTCGCGACCACGATTGCTGACCATTACCGTCAGCGAGCCGCGACAAGCAAAATCGAAACTGATTGGGCGGTGCTCACCATGACCAGCGCCATGGAGGAAACGGAAAGGATACTGTGTACCTGTTTTTATAAGCTGCTCCCGACCCTCAGGCCGGACTATGCCGAAGTGATCCAACGGGTGGATCTTGAGGGAGAGCCGCGCAAGAACGTGGCGACTGATCTAGGGACGACGGTCAACACTCTTGGCGTCCGTCTGCACCGTGGTCGAGCGGCGCTCAAGCGACGGCTCGAACAAACCTGTCTGACCTGTCCAGTTCACGGGTTCTTCGATTGTCACTGCGAGTACGCCGAGCGAGTGCGAGACGCAGTCCAGCACACAAGGAGGACTTCAACGGTGTAATGAAGAAGCAACTTTTCCGTCTTCTGTTAGAGAGATTCTTACAATGCACTAGACCGGCAATGAACGTATGAAAATGACCAAGAGAATAAAAGAACGGCTGTAGACCAAATTTTCACGCGCAATGGGATGACAATGAAGATTCTAATGGCCCACAGAATTTTGTTTCCACGAGTCTTCTTCCAGTGGAGAGCTGTCAGCGCCATAAGACACGTGTGCACTCCCAAGAGCGTGAGGATGACTGATTGCGTCATGTTGGTGGTGCTTCTGGGCAGTGGGTGCACGGCGCGGCCCAGTCCCTCTGTCTCAGCCTCACTGCTCTCTCCTGCGCCAGACCACTTCAGCCTGGCGCGGTATTACCAGGAAGAATCCTTGCGGCTCATCGCGGATTCCGGTCGGCATTCCGCGCTGGCCGTGCAGTATACGGGGAAGGGAGTCAGTAGTGGGGCAGACGCTAGCTTGTGGCGCGAGTTGGCGGACTACAGCATCGTGTTGGCCCTCTACGAACTCAATGCGGCGCGGGCCATGGTCGCTCTTGCGCTGATTCACCGACAGCTTGAGAAAAACCCCCGGCCCCCTGTGGAAGAAAGAGGACCGCCATGAGGAAGCGCTCCGGCGGGAGAACAAAGGCTGTCCGTCTGGCTGCGCAGCTGAAAGCGGGCCTGTACAGCAGAGAAAGTCAAATGGCCGAACCTCCATGATAGCCACAGCGTGGCCAAAAAAGAGCGGCGTCTATCGGAAACGGCAAACAATCTTCTGGGGAATGGGGGAAACGTAAACAACCACTGTAGTGAAAGGAGCAGAGTATGACGAAAAGCAAACTATTGATGCAACTCGCGGTTTCGGGCTTTTGCACCCTCGTGTTGCTGCTTGGTGTTAGTGCGGACGCCTGGGCTCAGCCGACCGGCATGCTGAAGGCGTACGGAGCAGCTGCCGCGCTTGGCGAGTATGAAGGCATTTTGCGCTGCTTACCCAAAGACTTCTCGACAGACAAAGAGGATCAGAGAGTCTGTCACCATGTTTTGGTGATGGCCGACGGGCATGTGCACCCCCTCTACGGCATGACGGCGGAGTTGCACGAGCAGCTCAACGCCACTGGTATGAACGGCAAGAGGGTGAAACTCCGTGGCAAGTACTATCCGGTTTCAAATGCCATCTTGGTAACCCACGTTTCACCGGTCGAAAAGTAGCCAGATACACATCCTTTCCCCAGGAGCACCTAACGTAGAGAGCAAAGTGGAGCCCAATGAACTCAGTCCCTAGGCGCGATAGTAACGGAGGACTCGATGACGGACATGGCAATAAATAAAGGAAAGCTGTGGGGTATCGTCCTGGCGGCAGGCGAAGGTACACGGGTGCGCGACTTCCTGCGACAACTCTGCGGCGGGCGAGGCATCAAACAGTTCTGCGCGGTGATCGGCCACCGCTCGCTGCTGGAACACACCCTGGCGCGCGTCGAGCGGCTCATTCCCCGCGAGCGTATACTCGTGATCGTCAGCACGGACCACCAGGAAGAGGCATCGCGGCAACTGGCGCAGTGGCCAGCGGAGAACGTCATTTACCAACCGGCCAATCGCGATACCACTCCCGGGATTCTCTTGCCGCTAGCGCACCTCTCGCGTCGCGAACCGTTCGCTACGGTGGCCATCTTTCCTTCTGACCATTTTATTGTGGATGAAGACCGGTTCATGGCTACGGTCAGCCAGGCGGTCGCCGAGACGCAGCGCTTCCCCCGGGAGCTGACATTGGTGGGGATGCCGCCAGATCGGGCCGAGGAGGGATACGGGTGGATTGAGCCGGGGGAAAAGGAAGAATGGCGTAAGACCTTGCCCGTGCGACAGTTTTGGGAAAAGCCTGATCTCCCCCAGACAAAGCAGCTCGTCAAACGGGGAGCGGTGTGGAACACCTTTGTGTGCGTGGTCCAGGCGACGACACTCTGGGAAATGATGCGGCAGGTGGCGCCTGACCTGTACCGCGACTTCATGGCCATCCGCCGAGCGCTCGGCGGTCCCCAGGCGGCGTCTGTCACGGAATACATCTATCGTACCGTGCGGGCGGTCAATTTTTCCTCCGGCGTGTGTGAGGCGCTGCCGTCGCGGCTGCGGGTTCTTCCGGCGCCAGCAGTGGGATGGAGTGATTGGGGCAGCGTAGACCGGATTGTCACCTCACTCAAGCAGCTTGGCAAGCTCAACGACTTCCTTACCCGACTTAGGCATCAAGGCAAAGCGCCCCCCGCTCCTCGCGATGCACGCGAGCGAAAGTGGAGTGACGACTCACTGCCATGATCCGTCGTCGCCGCTGCTGGCAGGAGGGGATACACAGCCACACAACCGTGTGTTGGACGAAGAGTGTGAAGGGTTGTAAGCGCGATGTTACAGAAAAGACTCAGGACTATCTCTATGAAAGGAGAAGGATATGAAAACGCAACGCACACGGTGGCAAGTCGTAGGGCTTATCGGCAGCCTCTTCCTAGCAGCGTTTTGGCTCAGCTCGCCCCTCTGGGCGCAACCAACTCAGATGCTCAGGGAATATGGAACGGCCAGGAATCAGGGAGAGTACGAGGGTACCCTGTACTGTCTGCGCCACGATTTTTCGCAGGACAAGAAGGACCACGATCTGTGCACCAAAGAGGGACGACATCGCCATGTCCTGGTGATGAGGGATGGACATGTGCATCCGCTCTACGGAGATAACGACCAGTTAAACAACCTGATCAATTCGTCAGAGATGAATGCTAAGAAGGTGCACATCAGCGGGAAGTACTACACCACTACCAACGCCATACTAGTCGGCAGCATCAAGGTCGTGGAGTAGATATCATCCTCCACACCCCAGAGGCCGGGGGGCGCGCCATGTGGAGGAGAACCAAGGAGGAATCATGTCAAGCAGTAATCACTACCCGAGTAGACAGATGTTGCGAAACTGGGCGGTCTTTGCTGGGGCGCTCTTGCTGGTGTGGGGAGGGGTCGTGTCCCTCCTCCAAGGGCAGGAGAGCCCCTCGCCACGGGAAAGGCATCAGGCGATCGCCGCCGGGTACCAGAACGAAGCGGCGGAGATGCGGGCGGCGATCAAGCGTCATCAGCTCTCGCGCGACGTGTACCGTCAGGGAACCGAGCGTCCGTACACCGTGATGAATCCTCAGGGGAGGAAGCGCATGGTGCAACACTGCGAGCGGCTCATTACGTATTATGCTGATGCAGCCAAGGAGCTCGAGGCGATGGCTGCGGAACACCAGGCGCTGGCAACGCAAGCCCCTGCCTCTCCGCGGGAATCGGAATAAAGAGAGAGGCCGATATCACTAGGATTTTTCACCTACAGAGAGGAAGATTCACCTCATGCAGCTGAGAGAAAAAATCAAGCGGGTCTTTCCTGTGCGCGGCGGCTCGCTAACGGCGGGACAGTCGTGGCCGTGTTCCTCACACAGGAGAGTTCCACGATGAGCCATACGCTACGCATGTTGCTTGGATGTCTTCTCCCTCTAGCGCTGATCTTTGTGCTGCCGCTGTTGGGTGTTGACCAGGGAATCTCCCTTTTCATTTTTCTGATTCTTATGTTCGCGTGTCACTTGTTGATGCTCGGTGGCCACCACGGACATCACCAGCATAGTACAAGACCGCGTCTTTCGAAGGGGAAAAAATATGAATAGACTTGATGTCACGCGATTCGGTTTTGCGGTAGGGGCGAGTTTGGCTCTCCTCTACGTGGGGTGTGTCTTTGTCATGGCCACTGTGCCGCAAGAGGCTGCCGTGCGCTTTTTCAATAGTCTTTTGCATGGGTTGGATGTGCGTCCCATCATGCGCTGGGACATGCCGTGGACCGAAATGGTCATTGGCGTGTTCGAGACTTTCATCCTGGGCTGGCTCTTCGCTGCGGTGGTGGCGGTATTGTACAACCTCGGAGCCCGGAAGGAGGATCACCATGCCGCATAACGAATATGCGTACGGCAACTGGGGCATCGTCATCACCATGGTCGTGCTGAGCCTCTTTTTTATTGTCAGATTCATCCCGCTGCATACGAAAATGGGGAAGCGGTCTGGGGGAGCGCTGATCGCTTTTGTCGTCGCGCTCTTCGCTGAGATGTACGGCTTTCCGCTAACCATCTATCTATTCGCGCACTTTTTGGGGGTTAGAATTCCGCTGGATCATATCAGCGGCCATCTCCTTGGCGATCTCATCACCTGGCTCGGCCTTGGCAATGGGTGGTTCATTGTCATGCTCGTCAGCAACGTGCTGCTGATCCTTGGGATTTGGCTCATCTCGGCAGGGTGGCAACTCGTGTACGACGCCGAAGGGCGATTGGTTACACACGGGGTCTACCAGTACATGCGCCACCCCCAGTACACAGGCATCTTCATCATTACCCTGGGTTTCATGATTCAGTGGCCAACACTCGCAACTTTGCTCTTATGGCCGTTTGTCATTGCCATGTATGTGAAACTCGCCAAAAAGGAAGAACAAGACGTTTTGCGGACCTATCCTGAGGAGTACCGGGCCTACATGGCGCGCACGCCCATGTTTTTCCCGAAGCTCTTCGGCGCACGCAGGACACGAGACGAAGAACACGTTGGAGGAGAAACCTGAAGAAGCTTCCTCCTTTCTCGACTCTACTCAAAGTGAGGAGTGAAAACCATGCTGGAAACCGTTGACGTTGGCGAACGTTCGCTGGCCGCGTACCGTGGGGTGGCGCCGGATGCGATTCTCGATGAGCTGGCTCGCTGCGCAAGGGATCTCCGTGGGGCGCGTATTCTCCATATCAATGCCACGCCCTATGGAGGCGGCGTCTCGGAATTATTGCGCTCCGTGGTCCCACTCCTGAATGACCTCGGCCTGATCGCCGATTGGAAGATTATCAGCGGCGATGATGCATTCTTCCAGGTAACCAAGACGATGCACAACGGATTGCAGGGAGGGACGCAAGGTTTGAGCGCGGCGCAACAGGCAACCTATCTGGCAAACGCCGAGCACAATGCACGGTTGTTGGAAGAGAACTACGATTTCATCTTCATCCACGACCCGCAGCCTGCGGCCATTTTACCGCTGCACGGCAAAGGGACCAGCCGTTGGGTGTGGCGCTGTCACATCGATACCGCGCAGCCCAACCCGGAAATCTGGAACTTCCTGCGCGGTTATTTATCGGAGTACGATGCGGCAGTCTTCACGATGGCGGAGTTTGCCCCGCCTGATCTCCCCATCACCCGAGTAGAGCTTATCCCGCCAGCGATCGACCCGCTGAGTCCCAAAAATCTCCTGCTGGCTGAGAGCACGGCCCGCCAGGTGTTAGATTGGATCGGTGTGCGCCTGACTCGTCCGCTGATCACGCAAGTCTCGCGGTTCGACCCATGGAAGGACCCCCTTGGGGTCATTGCCGCGTATAAGTTGGTGAAACAGGAAATACCGCAGGTGCAATTGGCGCTGGTTGGCTCGATGGCGTTAGACGACCCGGAGGGGTGGGAGGTGTATCGGCGGATCGAGGCGGAGAGCGCAACCGATCCGTTGATTCATATCTTCACCAATCTGACGGGTGTGGGTAATATCGAGGTGAACGCCTTCCAGCGGCTCTCCGATGTGATCGTGCAAAAGTCCATCCGGGAAGGGTTCGGGCTGGTGGTGTCGGAAGCCTTGTGGAAAGGCACGCCGGTGGTCGCCGGCCGGGCGGGTGGGATTCCTTTGCAGATGGCCGACGACGTCGGGGGTATGCTGGTGGACAGTGTGGAGGAATGCGCGGCAGCCCTTGTGCGGCTGTTGCAGGACCCCCAGCACGCCAAAGCCTTGGGAGAACGCGGACAGGAACGGGTGCGCGAACACTTCCTGCTGCCGCGACTGCTGCTAAACGAACTGTCCCTGCTGCTCGATTTGGCGCGAGCACGCCCAATCCAACGCGGCCCGGTGAGCGCCTCGGCGCGACGGGACCTGGTATGCGGTATGGCGCTCAGTGAAAGCTCCCATGTCTTCACTGCAACGTTCAAGGGCCGTGAGTACATGTTCTGCTCCGAGGGGTGCCGAACGCGATTTGTAGCCACGCCGACGCGATACGTCGCCTCCTGAGGTCAGCAACTAACGCAACGGCGAAAAGGAGAGAAAATAATGAGCACTCCCTTGAAAGACCCAGTCTGTGGAATGACCGTGCAACCCGGAGCAAGCTTAACGACGTCGTACAACGGCCAGTCTGTCTCGTTTTGCTCGGAATTCTGCCGGAGCCAGTTCCTGGCCTCCCCAGAGCGTTATAGTGAAGCGCTTACCACTCCAAGCTATGAAGAGGCTAAAGGGAATCGGCGCATCGCCTACTTTTCCATGGAGGTCGCGGTCGGCGCGCGCATGCCGACCTACAGCGGCGGCTTGGGCGTGTTGGCCGGCGATACGCTGAAATCCTGCGCCGACCTCCGCATTCCTGTCGTAGCGGTAAGCTTACTGTATCGTAAAGGGTATTTCACGCAGCAGTTAGACGAAGGAGGCGGACAACGGGAACTGCCCGCGCAGTGGGATCCCGCTCAGTTCTTACGGCCATTATCCGAGACCGTGCACGTCGACATCGAGCAACGGCCCGTGCGGATGCGCGCCTGGCAATACGACATTGTCGGCCTGACCGGCTATGTCGTCCCGTTGCTTCTTCTCGATACTGATGTGGAGGGCAACTCAAACAGTGACCGTATGCTAACTGATTCTTTGTACGGTGGCGATGAACGCTACCGGCTAGCCCAGGAGATTGTTCTTGGCGTCGCGGGCGTACGGATGCTGCAAGCCTTGGGATACCACGGTCTCCAGAAATTTCATATGAACGAAGGGCACGCCAGCTTGCTGACGCTAGAATTGCTGCAAACCCGTAAGACAAGAGAATCGATGGATTGGGATTTCACCGGTGTGAGAGAGCAGTGTGTGTTCACCACGCACACACCGGTGCCGGCTGGGCACGACCAGTTCGGCTATGATCTGGTGCAACAGGTATTAGGGCCCGTAACCTCGCAGCCCGTCTTGCAGATGCTGGCAGGGCAAGACCGCTTGAATATGACCAGGCTCGGGCTCAACTTGAGCCGTTATGTCAATGGAGTAGCTAGGAAGCACGAAGAGGTTACCCAAGCCATGTTCCCCGGCTATCCTATCCACCACATTACCAACGGGGTTCATTCGTGGACGTGGACCTGTGACAGTTTCAAAACACTCTATGATCGACACATCCCAGGGTGGGGGAATGATCCCTCCATGCTGAGACATGCCATCAGCATTCCTGCGCACGAGATCTGGAACGCTCATGTGGCAGCGAAGTCCAGGCTCCTCGCCGTTGTTCAGGAACGCAGCCATCAGTCATTGGCCCCTGACGTGTTGACTATTGGGTTTGCGCGCAGAGCAACGCTCTACAAGCGGGCAGATTTGCTGTTCGCGGATGTGCAACATCTCCTAGATATTGTGCAGCATGTTGGTCCTCTGCAGTTCGTCTTTGCCGGCAAAGCGCACCCGAAAGATGAGCCTGGGAAGGCAGTGATCCGGCATCTTTTTGCCGTAGCGCGGCAGGTGCGGGATCAGCTCACAGTCGTGTATCTAGAGAATTATGATATGGAGTTAGCGAAGCTTCTTATTGCTGGGGTCGATCTCTGGCTCAATACGCCACAGCGACCGTTAGAAGCCTCAGGGACCTCTGGCATGAAGGCGGCACATAACGGGGTGCCAAGTTTCAGTATCCTGGATGGTTGGTGGATTGAAGGCCACATTGAGGGAGTAACCGGCTGGTCGATTGGCGCGCGCGGGGCCGCGCCAGCCGCCGAGAATGCCGTGAATCAACAGGATGCGCAGGATCTCTACCAGAAATTGCGTGACGTGATCGTGCCGCTCTATTACCAAGATCGTGAGCGCTGGATTGCGGTCATGCGGCACGCCATCGCTCTGAACGCGTCCTACTTCAATACCCATCGGATGGTGCAACAGTATGTCACCAACGCGTACTTGTAAGGCAGAGGGATTCGCAATAATAGGAATACACGTGAAGAGATTTCCTGCTCTTGAGAAAATGATGCGTTCTTCCGCACTTTCCTGAGCGTTTTTCGAAGGGGAGAACTGGCACAGGGATTGCGTGAAGAGCAGAAAGAAAGCTCATCTATGACTCGCACGGTATCAAAAACAGGAACCCGACAACGGTGTGTAAGCTGGGGCGTGGTGTTGGCCCTTGTCGGATATTTTCTTAATCTCTGCACCTTAAACCCGCTCGTGCACGCGGATACGTTGCATCAATTAGGGCCAAGTCAAGCCGCTATTCCTACCCATTGTAAACAGTCTTCCCGCATGACGTTTCCTTCTCCTCCGTTCGCCGATCATGGGACGACGCCCGAACCTTTCTGTTGCGAAGTCAGGGGCGGGCAAAATAAAGCGTTGTCGAGTTCTTTTGCCTATACCGATGTTCTTCCTCTGTTTGGACATTTTCTCTCGCCACTTGATGCGAGGAGTGTCGTCGGTACGTCCGTGCTTCAGGAGGTTCACGCGCTCCACGTTTCTCGCCCACCCCCGCTGTATCTTCTCCACGCCATCTTTCTGCTCTGATTCCTCCTTTCTCAAAAAGCGTCTGCTCGGATAGCAGCGCAACCGTTTTCCTCATGTCTTTGCGCACGTCCGAGTTGCGCCCAGAATAACTGCGCAGGCAGGTTGTGTCGTATTGTGACGAATCAGCTCTGGACCCTACAGGAGAGAGGAGAAACAACATGAAGATGTGGACAACTATTAGTGTCGTTGTTGCTGTGCTGACAATGGGAGCGCTGAAATATGTGCTACCAGACATCGCAATGGCACAAGATAAAAATATCGAGCAGATGCTTACTACAGCAAAAACGCCAGCTGATCATCAAGCTATTGCGGATTTTTATCGGGCAGAAGGAGCCAGATTGCAACGAGAAGCCGAACGGCATGCCGGCTTGGCGCAGAAGGCACAGAGTGAGGCGGGCGGTCAGATGCCCTGGGCCAGCCATCACTACCAATGGGCCGAGCACTGCCGCAAATTGGCCGACTCGTTAGGCCAGGCAGCGCAGGAAGCGCAGGCGCTGGCAAAGATCCACGAGAGCATGGCCCAGCCCGCTGCAGAAAAGAAGCAATAAGCAGAAGAGGCTCCGATGCGTTACGGTTGAAACACGGGGAGCAACGGACGGAGGAAGCGATGGAACCTTCCCGTAGTCCTCCATGGAAAAAGAACACAGAGAAAAGATTTAATCTGACGCATTTATCTTCGTCACCCAAGAAAGAAGGAACATTATGAAGACTATGACAACGCTCGCTGTTGTATTTGCTCTCATCATTGTCGGGGCGGTTGGCTATACGCCCGTAGGCGCAGCTGAGGAGGGCAAAAACATCGACCAAATGATCGCAGAGGCAAAGACGCCGGCGGACCATGAAGCGATTGCTGCATATTACGAGAAACAGGCACAGAAGGCCCATCAAAAGCATGCAAAGCATGAAAAGATGAAAGAACGGTACGAGAAGAATCCCGCGCTGAACAAGTCAGGATTCAGCACCCACTGCGACCTCATCGCCGCGAACTACGACAAAACCGCGAAAGAGTACGAAGCCCTGGCCAAATTGCACAAAGACATGGCCAAGTCAGCCGAATAGAAAAGGCATGGATAAGAGAGAAAAGGGGGACCGGTGAACCTCTTCTCTCTCCAACGGAAGCTTTCAAGATGAAAACTCCCTGGCATACCCTCGCAATTGACGCCGTGGTGACACAGCTCGAGACAGATGGCGTACGCGGGCTGTCGTCGCCAGAGGCGGCGGGACGCCTAGAGCAAACCGGTCCGAACGAGTTGCGCAAGGGAGAGGCTATTTCGCCGCTCTCCATCCTGTTCAGCCAATTTCGCAGTCTAGTGATTTGGGTACTTGTCGGTGCAGCTATCGTGTCAGCTGCATTGGGTGAATTTGTCGATGGGATTGCGATCATCGCTATTGTCTTGCTGAACGCGATTATTGGCTTTTTCCAGGAGTATCGTGCCGAGCGGGCGGCTGCTGCCCTCGCGCGTCTCACGGCTCCGCGGGCGAAAGTGGTGCGTGGTAGCCAGGCGACGATCATCGCCGCATCTGACGTAGTCCCTGGTGATGTTCTGCTCCTCGACGCTGGGGATGTGGTTGCGGCTGATGCACGCTTGCTGGAAGCCTCGGTGCTGCGCGCAAATGAAGCGTCGTTGACGGGTGAGTCGCAACCAGTCGAGAAACAAGCGGGAGTCTGTACCCCGGAGACGGCGCTTGCCGACCGTACCAACATGGTTTTTCTGGGAACCAGCGTGGTCAACGGTTCGGGGCGCGCCGTCGTCACGGCCATTGGTATGAATACCGAGGTCGGACATATCGCCGAGTTGCTGCATACGGCAACTAGCGATGAAACACCATTGCAGCGACGTCTTGACCTCGTGGCTCAACGCTTATTGTGGGCGTGCGTGGGCATCGTTTTGCTGGTCTTTGCCCTCGGATTCCTGCGCAGCATTGCTCCGTTTGAACTTTTCCTCAGTGCGGTCAGCCTCGCTGTGGCCGCGATTCCAGAAGGATTGCCGGCGGTGGTGACCGTGGCGCTGGCCCTTGGCATGCAACGGATGGCGCGCCGCAACGGCCTCGTCCGGCGTCTCCCGGCGGTGGAGACCCTGGGCTGTGCACAGGTTATCTGCAGTGACAAAACCGGCACCCTGACCGTGGGCGAGATGACTGCGCGCAGACTCGTGACCAGCGCGCGCATTTTCAGTGTCACTGGAGAAGGCTATGCGACCGACGGCACGTTTTTCGTCGACGGGGTCGAGTGCGCGGCGGCAGAAGCGCCGTTGCTTCTTGATCTCTTACGCGCTGTGGTAGGGTGTAACGACGCTGAACTCAGCGAACGGGAAGGTCGTCCAATGGTCGTCGGAGACCCAACCGAGGGAGCCTTGTTGGTTGCGGCTGCCAAGGCGGGTGTGACGCGCGTCAGTGTTGACGCTGAATTGCCGCGACTGCATATCATTCCCTTCGATTCCGACCGGAAACGCATGACGATTATTCGACGTCGGGAAGGGCACGCCTGGGCGTTCGTCAAAGGTGCGCCAGAGGTGATTCTGGCGCGCTGTACCCACATCCGCACCGAGCACGGCGTCGAGCCGCTGACAGGCAGCGACCGCGCCCGTATGCTGCAGGCCAACGCCCTGATGGCCAATGATGCGCTACGGGTGTTGGCCATGGCCGAACGCGCGGTGGAGACCTTTCCCTCGTCCCCGGAGGAATCTGCCTCTGTCAACGACGATATGATCGAACGGGACTTGACGTTACTTGGACTCGTCGGCTTGCAAGATCCCCCGCGTGCCGAAGCCCGTGATGCGATCGCCCGCTGTAAGCGCGCCGGCGTTCGTACTGTGATGATTACCGGAGATCATCCCGATACAGCACGTGCCATTGCCCGAGAGTTGGGCATGCTGGACCGGGGCGCGAGTGTTGTCACAGGAGTCGAACTTGAGGCGATGACAGATGGGGTCCTGAGGCAGCAGGTACAGAACATTGCCGTATATGCCCGAGTGACGGCGGAGCATAAGTTGCGCATCGTTCGCGCCTGGAAGGCTCAGGGAGCGGTGGTGGCGATGACCGGCGACGGAGTCAATGACGCGCCGGCGTTGAAAGAAGCGTCCATCGGCGTTGCGATGGGCATCAGTGGGACGGAGGTCACAAAAGAAGCCGCTGACCTCATCATCGCTGACGATAATTTCGCGTCTATCGTTGCAGCAGTCGAAGAGGGCCGGGGCATTTACGACAACATCGCCAAGACTCTTGCCTACTTACTCGCGGGAAATGCCGGCGAGTTAGCTGTCATGTTCTTTGCGGCCCTGGTTGGCTGGCCACTGCCCCTCCTGCCGATTCAGCTCTTGTGGATCAATCTGGTGACAGACGGGCTGCCGGCGCTGGCCTTGGCCACTGATCCAATCGACCCTGACGTGCTGAAGCGTCCCCCTCGGCGTCAAGACGCGCAGCTGATCGATCGAGCATTTCTCGCGCGCATCATGTTCACCGGCATACTCACTGCTGGTGTTGCACTTGTCGCTTTTGCCTATGAATTCTACATCGACAATAGTATCGCGCAGGCAAGAAACGCCGCCTTTTCCGCGCTGGTGATCGCGGAATTACTGCGGGCTTTTGGCGCGCGCAGTAATGAACGGCCTATTTGGGAGATAGAGCTGTTCTCCAATATGCGCTTGTTTGCGATCGTTTCGGCAAGCTTTGTGCTGCAACTGCTCATTCATCATCTCCCGATGTTGGAAACCCTCTTTGGCACGGAGCCCATTTCAATGGCCCAATGTGTGGCGTGGATCATGCTCGGAGCAATCCCCTTTCTTGTGCTCGAAGTGAGTAAGATTTTCCCTCATGCTCAGCTGCCGCCTCTGCAACCTCAGACAGGACCATCGACATGATGAAACAGTGGGATACATCAGGGTGTCGCTGGGTACTGCTAAGCCTGCTCGTGCTCTGGGAGAGTCTCGTCGGTCTTGCTTTGGCGGAAGGTCCTTCCGCGGTACTACTGAGCCTTACTCAACTGGAGCGTGAAGCCGCTGAGAACAACCCTGAGATCACAGCCGCGAAACAACGCTGGGAGGCTACACAGGCGGTGATTCCGCAAGTGCGAACGCTTCCCGATCCGCGGATCAACTTTGGGTACAAAGATATGATGGAACGCGAGGAGATGTATGGCTTTGGGCAGGAGATCCCCTTTCCTGGAAAATTGCGCTTACGTGGGGAAGTTGCTTCACGTACAGCCGAGCGTGCAGAGCAAGAGTACCTGGCGATTCGGTTACGTATCATCGCCCGCTTAAAAGAGACGTATTATGACCTTCATCTGATCCACAAGTCCATCGAGATTGTCGACAAGAACAAACTGCTCTTACAGGATTTCGAGAGTACCGCCAGAGCGCGGTATGGTGTCGGGCGTGCTACCCAACAAGATGTGTTTCGCGCGCAGACCGAGATCTCCCGCGTGCTGGCGCGGCTGGCAACCCTGGAACAACGCAAAGAGTCATTGCGTGCTGACATCAACCGCTTGCTCAATCGTCCACCGCTTGATTCCCTCGGCACGCCACCAGCAATCGCGGTGACGCCATTGCATCGAGATCTTCCTGAACTCACAGCCATCCTCGATCAATCTTCTCCGCTTCTCCGTGCGCGTCGCAAAGAGGTAGAGCGTGGCGACGAGGCCATCGCACTGGCGAAACGGGAATACTTCCCCGACTTCGAGATCAACGGGTTTGGTTTCCATAACGACACGATGAATGCCAACGGTTATCAGTTCATGCTCGGTATCAAGATTCCTTTGTATTACACCACTAAGCAGCGAGAAGGGGTGCGGGAAGCCTTCGCCAATCGCGAGAGCGCGGCGCAGGAACTACAGGCAGTGAAGCAGGACCTGCAGTTTCGCTTACAAGATAATGTTGCGCAGGCCCAACGTGCCGAGCGGCTGGTGGCGATTCTCCAAGACGCCATTATTCCGCAAGCCACCCTGACGCTGGAGTCCGCGCAAGCTGGCTACGCCGTCGGGTCAGTGGATTTTCTCACACTGCTCAATAGCTTGCTCACCTTGCAAGAGAACGAGCTGGAACTGCACAGCGAGATGGTTGAGCATGAGAAAGCAATCGCCCGACTAGAAGAAATTCTTGGGAGTACGCCATGACCTCATCATCTCGAGCTCTTTTTATTGGCCTCGTTGTCGGGGCTGTGGCCAGCCTCGGGGTCGTGGCCCTGTGGCGGCCGATCATGCTGCTCTGGTTTTCGTCGAGTGATCACGCCGCAGAGCTATCTCCCCCACCGGCGGTTCCAACCACGCACGATCATAAGCCCGCACCCACTTCGAGTGCAGCGCATCCTAGTGAACATGGCGCATTATCGGCGCCCACAACTTCGCCGGACAATATGATGGTTGTCAGTCCAGAGCGGTTGCAGTCAATCGGCGTCAGGTTTGATCTAGCAACGCAACGACCATTGGAGCGTGAGATCCGCACGGTGGGACGTGTCGAGGTCGATGAAACGCGGCTGGCGCACGTGAACATCAAAATTGAGGGCTGGATCGACGAATTGTTCGTGAACTATACGGGCGAACATGTCAAAAAAAATCAACTGCTGTTCACAGTGTACAGCCCTGAACTGGTCGCTACGCAGCAAGAGTATCTTTTGGCACTGAAGAGTCGGCGTACGTTGGGCAGTAGCCAATTCCAGGAAGTGGCCGTTGGTGCACAAGCGCTGTTAGACGCTGCACGCCAACGTTTACGGTTGTGGGATATTCCTGATCATCAAATTGAAGATCTCGAACGTACAGGGAAGGTGCTGAAAGCTCTGCATAATCACTCGCCGATCAGCGGTACCATCATCAACAAAGTGGCGCTTGTTGGTATGCACGTGAATCCTGGTGATGAACTTTACACCATTGCCGACCTCTCACATATTTGGATCATCGCCGACATCTATGAGTACGAATTACCACTGGTGAAGGTGGGACAACCGGCAACGGTGACACTCTCGTACGATCCTGGGACCGTGTTGCAAGGAAAGGTCTCGTTTATTTACCCAACGCTTGATGCCCAAACCCGCACCGCGAAGGTACGCTTTGAACTCGATAATCCGGGTGAACAGCTCAAGCCGGGCATGTATGCCAACGTCGAGTTGAAAATCCCATTGGGGACCCGGTTGGTCATTCCCAAAGAGGCAGTGCTGGAGTCCGGCGAGCGGCAGGTCATTTTCATTCACCACGGCGGCGGAACGTTGGAGTGGCGGACCGTGAAACTGGGTATTCGCGCTGGAGATTGGGTCGAGGTGCTCGATGGTCTGAAAGAGGGCGATCATGTCGTTACCTCGGCCAATTTCTTGATTGATTCAGAGAGCCGGCTGAAGGCGGCGGTCGGTGGCATGCAGGGAATGCAACATTAGGAGTGCGTATGGTTGCTTGGATCATCGACTTCAGCGCGCGCAATCGCTTTATCGTTTTCTTGTTTGTCTTTGGTCTTGCCGCCGCTGGTCTGTGGGCAATGCGCAACACGCCGGTCGACGCCATTCCTGACCTGTCCGACACCCAAGTCATTGTCTACACCACCTGGATGGGGCGCTCGCCGGACCTGGTGGAAGATCAGATTACCTATCCGATTGTGACCGCCCTGCTGTCGGCGCCGCGGGTTACGGTGGTGCGCGGGATCTCTGATTTCGGCTTCTCGTACGTGTATGTGCTGTTCAAGGATGGGACGGATATCTATTGGGCGCGCAGTCGAGTGTTGGAATATATGAACCAGATTGTCGGCCGATTGCCGAACGGCGTCACTCCCCAACTGGGACCGGACGCCACAGCGGTGGGCTGGATCTTTCAATATGCTCTCATCGATGAGAGCGGCAAGCAGGATCTCGCCTCGTTACGATCTTTTCAGGATTGGTATCTGCGTTACTGGTTGCTCAGTGTCGACGGTGTCGCGGAAGTGGCCGGTGTCGGAGGCTTTGTTCGCCAGTATCAGATCAACCTCGATCCCACTAAGGTCCTGGCGTATAAGCTGTCGCTGCCTCATCTCATCGAGAAAATCCGTATGAACAACGCCGATGTCGGCGGGCGGGTGGTCGAGTTCTCCGGCGTCGAATACATGATCCGTGGTCGCGGCTACATCAAATCGACGTCAGATATCGAACAGATTGCCGTGGGGGTCAATCAGAACGGCACGCCCATCTTACTGCGGGATGTCGCTACCGTGCGGCTTGGTCCGGATATGCGGCGTGGGTTGGTTGAACTCGATGGTCAGGGCGAAATCGTCGGCGGGATCGTCATCATGCGGTTTGGCGAGAATGCGCTCACCGTCATCGAGCGTATCAAGGCCAAATTGCAAGAGCTGACGCCGTCGCTGCCCGAAGGGGTGAAAGTCGTGACGACCTACGATCGCAGCGACCTCATTCGCGAATCGATTGCCACTGCTAATGAAAATTTGCTTGAAGAGTTGATTGTTGTTAGCGTGCTTATCTTCGGTTTCCTGCTGCATCTACGTTCTGCACTCATTCCGATTCTCACGTTGCCGCTCGCTGTCCTGTTTGCCTTCATTCCCGTCTACTTCATGGGGGTTGGCATGAACATCATGTCGATCGGCGGCATCATCGTGGCCATCGGCGACATGGTCGATGCGGCGATTATCATGGTGGATAATGCGCATAAACGCCTGGAAGAATGGGAACGCCATGGGCGCGTCGGCGATCGCACACAAGTGCTGATCGATTCGGCCAAAGAGGTAGGCCCGGCGATTTTCGCCTCGCTCCTGGTCATCGCGATTGCCTTTATGCCAGTGTTTACGCTGGAAGCGCAGGAGGGGCGGCTGTTCAAACCGCTCGCTTTTACCAAAAATCTCGCTATCGCGATGAGCGCGATTCTGGCGATTACGCTGATCCCTGCGCTTTTGTCTCTTCTGATTCGTGGCCGGATCTTCTCTGAACAGCGGCATCCTGTGAGCCGGTTGTTACAACGGATCTATGCCCCGGTGTTGCGTCTGGCGCTCCGCTATCGGGTGGTCGTGGTTCTGCTGGCGGTGGGACTGACTTTGACGGTTATCCCGGCGTTCCAGCGCATGGGGTCTGAATTCATGCCACCGTTGTATGAGGGCACTATTCTCTATATGCCCACCACCTTTCCGGGAATTTCGGTCACTGAGTCTGCCATGCTCCTGCAGCAAATGGATCAGAAGTTGAAAGCTTTTCCCGAGGTCGAGCAGGTCTTTGGTAAAGCCGGGCGTGCGGACACGTCCACCGATCCGGCGCCGTTTAGCATGATGGAGGTGGTGGTAGAGCTCAAACCAACGGATCAGTGGCGACCGGGGGTGACCTATGAGTCGCTCGTCGACGAAATGGATCGGGCGCTGCAGTTCCCCGGCGTGACCAATGCCTGGACCATGCCGATCAAGGCGCGCATCGATATGCTCACCACGGGAGTGCGCACCCCGGTTGGAATTAAAATCTTCGGTCCGAACCTGAAACGCATCGAAGAAATTGGACGGCATATCGAAATGGTAGCGAAGGAAGTGCCCGGCACCCGCAGCGTCTACGCCGAGCGGGTCTCGGGTGGATATTTTCTTGACTTTGATATGAAACGGGAAGAGATCGCCCGCTATGGATTAAGTGTGATGGACGTGGGACAGATCATCGAATCAGCGATCGGTGGGGAAAACATCGATACCACCATCGAAGGACGCGAACGCTACCCTATCAATGTCCGCTATCTTCGCGAATTACGAGACGACCCCGAAAAACTCGAACGGGTGCTGGTCACCACGCCCACCGGGGCGCAGGTCCCGTTAGCTCAGCTGGCGACTTTACGGTTTCGTCCGGGTCCGCCGATGATTCGCGACGAAGACGGCATGCTCTCCGGCTATGTGTATGTAGACATGGCGGGGCGGGATGTTGGCAGTTATGTGGAAGAGCTGAAACAGGCGGTACGCGAGCAGGTCGCGATTCCTCCGGGCTATGTGCTAGCCTGGTCGGGGCAGTATGAGTTCATGCAGCGAGTGCAAGAGCGCTTGAAAATTTTTGTTCCGTTGACGATCGTTATCATTTTTATATTGTTCTACTTCACATTTATGTCTGTTGCCGAGACGCTCATGGTGATGCTCGGCGTACCGCTCTCGTTAGTGGGTGGCGTGTGGTACATGGTCGCCCTTGGCTACAACATGAGTATTGCCGTGTGGGTGGGTATCATTGCTTTGGCTGGAGTTGCGGCGGAGACCAGTGCGGTCATGTTGGCGTACTTGGATGAAGCGTGCAAGCAACGGCAGGAGGCGGGACGGCTCAATACGCTACAGGATTTGCTGGAGACTGTCCATCGCGGAGCGGTAGAGCGTATCCGTCCCATGAGTATGGCTGGGCTCGCAAATATCCTGGGACTTCTTCCCGTGATGTGGGCTACTGGTACGGGAGCTGATGTCATGAAACGCCTTGCCGCGCCCATGGTTGGCGGGGTGATGTCGGCAATGTTGCTCACTTTGATAATCATTCCCGCATTGTACGCTATCTGGCGTTGGCATACGGATGTAAAATACGCCGGAGCGAAGAAGAATCAAGCGAACAAACAAATACAGTAAAGAGAAGAACGTAACATAGGAGGACATATGAAAACTGTAGCAGTGGTGAAAAAGACGGCGGTAGGTCTGGCAACATGTGCGGCGTTGGTCATTACGCCTCTCCCGCTTATGGCTCAGGAAACGGCGCCGCAGCAAGAAGGCTCGGGCAGTCACATGGGCATGCAGGGAATGATGGAGAAGCATCATAAACCAGGCATGATGGCGGACATGCATAAGCATCATCAAGAGATGGAAAAGATGCACAAAGAAATGGGCCAAGAGCTGCAGAAGCAAATGATTGCCCTGCGGGAACACAGCAAAGAAATGGAAGGAATCAGCGACGAGAAGCAATTACTAACGGAACTGAAAAAGCACCAGCAGATGACAGATACGCTCTTGAGCACCATGCTAGAACAGCGAGAAAAGATGCACGCGCAGATGCACGAACATCATGAACAGATGCGCAGCAAAATGGGGAAGGAGCCGCCGCAGAAAGGGAGTGAGACGAAAGAGATGGGAGAACATGAACAGCACCATAGTGAGTGAAGCACAAAAGTGGTCTTCCTGAGATAAGTAGGGATGGGCTCATGCATTGAGCAAACCTGCTGAAGAAAACGCGATGCAGGTCTGGCATCTGACTCCTGACACTCCTCGCTCGCCGTATCATCTCGCGGCGGGCGAACGCGCGACCCTGCGGATTGGTACGTATCCGATTGAGCCTGACCAAACCGTCTGGGTAGACGTGAGCGTCGTCTCTGCGAACGGGCAAGAACGACAAGACCGCGTTGAGGCGCGCTGGCTTCAAAACGAAGGGGGCAACAGTTACTGGGATGCCGAGGTTGGCCCCTTCGCCGATGCTGACCGTGTCGTCTACCGCGTGTGTGGTCGGAAACAGACAGAGGAAGTCCATGTTGCACGGGTGGAGTTCACCGTCGGCCCCAAGATTCACCTCGCACTGCTGTGGCATATGCACCAGCCCCTCTATCGAGACCTGAGCCGCGCCAACCCAAAGGGCGCGTATCCGGTGCCGTGGGTACGATTGCATGCGTTACGAGATTACTACGCGATGGCTGCGCTCACACAGGATTTTCCCGACGTACACCTCACGATCAACCTCGTGCCTGTACTGCTGTGGCAGATCGAAGATTACATCGAGCGCGGAGCAACCGACACTGCGCTGGAGTTGACCCTTAAGTCAGCGGATGCGCTGTCTGCTGATGAGCGGGGAACGCTGCTGTCGACCTTTTTTGCCGCCGACTGGCATCACCAGATTTATCCGCATGCGCGTTACCGCACCCTTTTCGAACAACAAGCGCGGGGCGAAGCGTTCAGCGTGCAGGATCTGCGCGACCTACAGATGTGGTTCAATCTGGCGTGGTTCGGTCTGGAATTTCGCACTGGCGAGGTGTGTGCACCGGACGGCACGGTTATCTCCGTCAAGCGTTTTGTCGATCAACAGGAAGGATTCACGACGGCGGATGTCGTTGCCATGGTGGAGGAGCAGTACAAAATCCTCCGCAGCATCCTGCCATTGTATCGTCAGTTACAGAACTGCGGGCAGATTGAGGTCTCGACGACACCGTTCTACCACCCGATTCTTCCATTATTAGTCGATACAGATCAGGCCACGTTGGATAAAGACGGAACGGTGCTGCCTGAGCGTTTTGCTTGGCCGGAGGACGCCGAAGCGCAGGTTCGGCTGGCAGCGAACTTCTATACTGACCGGTTTGGTCGTCCGCCGCGGGGAATGTGGCCTGCGGAAGGAGCCGTCAGTCAGAGCGTGGTTCCTGTGTTCGCTCGCCACGGAATCCAGTGGATCGCTACTGACCATGGCGTGCTTGCCCGCTCGGGTCAGTGGGGTTATCAAGCTGATAACCCTGATATTCTTTGTCAGGCGTACCGGGTCGAGGATGAAACCAGTGGCGAGGCGATCAGCATTTTCTTTCGTGCCACTGAACCGTCTAATGCCATCGGGTTTCAATATAGTAGTGCCACCAATGAGCGGGTCAGCGCGCAGGCGTTTGTTGCCCAAATTAAGGTACGATTCGCGTCGCATCTTGAGGATCCAGCCAACCGGGTGATCAGCGTCATTCTGGACGGTGAGAATGCCTGGGGCGGGTATCGAGACGACGGACGTCCCTTTTTACGGGAGCTGTACGCCACGCTTGCTGCTGACTCAGGTATCAGGACCGTGACTTTTCAGGAGTATCTCGACGGGAACCAGGCTCGACATATTCACCCGCATCCACAAGCAGAGCATCGGCGAGTCTATCAGTTGTTCTCCGGTTCGTGGATTGATGAAGCTGGGTCAGCTCCTGGGGTAGATTTTGGTACGTGGGTTGGGGAGCGGGAAGAAAATCGTGGGTGGCAGTTGCTCCGCCGCGCACGAGAATTTCTGGCCAAGACCGGGGGAGCTACGACTGACACGACACTCGCGTTTGCCGCGCTGTATGCGGCGGAAGGGAGCGACTGGTTCTGGTGGTTCGGGACTGACCAGGACTCTGGTGCAGACGCAGAGTTTGATGATTATTTCCGCACCCATCTCAAGAGTGTCTATCGAGCCCTGCAGCAGCCGCCCCCTGCAGAATTGGACCAACACATCGTGCCCCGCACAGTGGTCTGGAGTTTTACCCGGCCAGTCCCGGTAATTGCTGTGGGCGACTCGCTGACTATCCGGACGCATTGTCCAGGGCAGTTACGTTGGTGGACTGATATCGAACCAACTTCGCAGAGCATGCCGCTCAAACCTCGTGGAGGAGTCATGGCTGGGCAACGCGCCTATAGTATTACCGTGGGACCATTTGACTCCGGCGTGACCGAGGTCAAGTTTGTCTTTTCATGCAGCGGAACGCGCTGTAACCGTACCGCTCTCTGCTGCCGGGGCGAGATGCAGCGGGTTACTGTGCGATAAGTGGAGTGACGTTGTCGGTTACTGTTCCTGAGGTATGACCTGAACGTAATGGTGAGGAAGGGGACGACACATGAAATCCGGTGTCGGCGAAGCAGTGCGCTCCCATGATGGGTAGGGGAAGAGAAGGAGCTGATGAGCCCAACTGACCAAATCGAGAGGTGACGTATGAAAATGGCCAACACACAACAGAACACAGAGCAAGATCCGGTCTGTGGCATGTCTGTAACGCCAGAGACTGCGGCGGGTTCGTCCGAGTATGACGGACGGACGTATTTTTTCTGTAGCCGTCGGTGTCTGGAAAAATTCCGAGCCGAACCGGCCACCTATCTGGCCAAGACATCTGGAACTGTGTCCTCCCGTAATCATGTCCACCACCGGGCGGTACAGCCAGCCAGCGTGGAACCAATCCATACGTGTCCGATGCATCCCGAGGTCCGACAAGACGGGCCGGGTGCATGCCCAAAGTGTGGCATGGCGCTGGAGCCGCTGGTCAGCGCACCGCCGAGTTCCCATATCGAATATACCTGCCCAATGCATCCGGAGGTCATACGGGCGGAGCCTGGTCCGTGCCCCATCTGTGGTATGGCGTTGGAACCTCGCACAATGGCTGCGGAAGAAGAGACCAACCCCGAGTTGGTGGATATGACCCGGCGGTTTTGGGGAAGTCTGCTCCTCACCGTGCCCCTATTTTTGTTGGTGATGGCGGAGATGATCCCTGGTCGCCCTGTACAGCAGGTCATTTCTGCGCGGGTCTTGACGTGGGTGCAGTTGCTTCTCGCGACTCCAGTGGTCCTGTGGGGTGGCTGGCCATTTTTTCAACGGGGCTGGGCATCAATCATCAATCGTAGCCTTAATATGTTCACCCTGATCGCCATCGGAACCGGGGCCGCGTACATCTACAGTGTGGTTGCCACGCTCTTGCCAAACCTGTTTCCAGACTCCTTCCGGTCTCATGGTGGTGCAGTGGCCGTCTATTTCGAGGCGGCAGCGGTGATTACGGCACTGGTACTGTTAGGACAGGTTTTGGAACTCCGTGCTCGCAGTCAGACCAGTAGTGCGATTAAAGCACTATTGGGGCTTGCTCCGAAAACCGCCCGACTGCTGCGTGACAATGGAACGGAGGAGGACGTTCCGCTCGACCACGTCCAACCGGGCGACCGGCTTCGAGTGCGACCGGGAGAAAAGGTTCCCGTAGATGGTGTTGTCCTTGAAGGGGTAAGTACGGTAGACGAGTCGATGGTCACCGGCGAACCGATTCCGGTGGAGAAAAGTCAAGGGAATCGGGTGACCGGTGGGACGATAAACGGCACGGGCGGCATGGTGATGCGTGCCGAACGTGTGGGGGGAGATACACTGCTTGCGCAGATCGTGCGCATGGTCAGTGAGGCCCAACGTAGCCGCGCCCCGATTCAGCGTCTCGCTGACGTCGTCTCCTCATATTTTGTTCCAGCCGTGGTTGGTATCGCGGTACTCACGTTCCTTGTTTGGGGCGTGTACGGTCCGGAGCCGCGGTTAGCCCATGCTCTGGTAAATGCGGTCGCTGTCCTTATTATCGCTTGCCCCTGCGCCTTGGGCTTGGCTACACCGATGTCAATCATGGTCGGAACGGATCGCGGCGCAACGGCTGGAGTCCTGATCAGAAATGCTGAAGCATTAGAGATACTGGAAAAGGTCGACACGCTCGTCGTAGACAAGACCGGCACCTTGACAGAAGGCAAACCGCGTCTCGCCTCGGTTATTGCTGTTGCGCAGCACCAGGAGTCTGAATTGCTGCGTCTGGCCGCCAGCCTTGAGCGAGGGAGCGAACATCCACTGGCGGCTGCTATTGTGGCAGGCGCACAAGAGCAGGACCTCACTCTCTCGCGAACTGAGGACTTCCGCTCGCAGACGGGGAAAGGTGTGGTAGGCAAAGTAGATGGTCGCACTGTGGCGCTCGGGAATCGCCGCTTGTTCGAGGACCTTCACCTCGACCTCGGCTCCCTTGCTCAGCAAGCTAAGAACCTGCAACAGGATGGACAGACGGCGATGTTTGTTGCCCTCGATAATCGTCCGGCAGGGATCGTCAGTGTCGCCGACCCGATCAAAGAGTCAACCAGTGACGCGGTCCGAATGCTGCGGGAAGATGGTATACGCATCGTGATGCTGACAGGGGATAACCGCACCACGGCGGAAGCGGTCGCCCGGAAATTAGCCATTGACGACATCGAAGCAGAGGTTCTACCTGAACAAAAAAGCCAAGTTGTAAAACGACTGCAATCACAGGGCCGGATCGTGGCAATGGCTGGCGACGGAGTCAACGATGCGCCTGCGCTAGCCCAGGCACAGGTGGGCATCGCTATGGGATCAGGAACCGATGTCGCGATGGAGAGCGCAGGAGTCACACTCGTCAAAGGCGATTTGCGGGGTATTGCCCGGGCTCGTCATCTCAGTCGCGGGACCATGCGTAATATCCGCCAGAATCTGTTTTTCGCCTTTATCTACAATGCATTGGGCGTGCCGATAGCGGCAGGTGTCCTTTACCCGATCTTTGGATTATTGCTGAGCCCGATGATTGCTGCTGCGGCGATGACGTTGAGTTCGGTGTCTGTCATTACGAATGCCTTACGACTGCGTCAGCTCTCACTCTGATCCGCAAACGTGAACGATAAATGAAAGAAAGAGCGTATGCCTCTCCTCGCCGAGTAGTTGGACGATAGTAACCGAAAAGGAAGTTATGGCACAGAAATCTTTTCCCTTGTGGGGTACCGGTACTTGAGAGCGTGTTGGGACTATGCCGTTGCTCAAGCTTTTTGTATCATCGTCGGGACGAAGACTCATCGATCCCGCAAGTGATGCCTCTTTGTAGAGCGTCCTTTCTTGAGACGTGCTCTTGTTTGCTGACTTGGAGAATGTTGTTTTGGCTCTCTTTGTAACAGCTCCAGTAACTGCTGCATCGGGACAGTGAGTGTTTTGTCTTTGTGATAAATGATGCTCAGCGGTCGTGTGATCTGTACCCCTTGCAACGGGAGAGAAACGAGCCGACCTTCTGCCACTTCGCGAGCGACACTGTGGATCGAGAGGATGGCGATGCCGAGGTTAACCTCAACTGCCCGTTTGATCGCTTCCAGGTCGCCAATTTCGGCAGTTTCAGGCAGCGTGAGTCCGTGTTGGATGAATGCACGTTCGTACGTCGCACGAGTGGCAGAGCCGGATTCCCGGCCCAAGAAACGCTCAGTTGTTAATTCGTGCAGAGCGACTGCGCGACGTTTTGCCCAGTGATGTTGGGGACTCACGGCTAAGAGCAGGGTATCGGTAAGCCAGGGAATCGTTCTTAACTCTGCGCGCTCAAGGGTTCCACCAACCACCCCGAGGTCGAGTTGATTGTGGGAGATTTTTTCGGCAATAGCTTGCGTATTCTCCACGACGATACGTAACTCGACTGTTGGGAAGAGGTCACAAAAAGTTCTGAATAAAGAAGGTAAAAGATAGATTCCCGGAGTATTGCTGGCGCCAACGCGGATACGTCCACCGTTTTCGCGCTGGTGCGTGCGGAGGGCCGTTTCCGCTTCATCAACCAGGGCCAGGATCCGTCGTGCATACCCCTCCAAAAGCGTGCCCGCCTCGGTCAGGTGCAGGGTTTTGCCGAGTCGTTCATAGAGAGGAACCCCGAATTCTTTCTGCAATTCTTTGAATTGTAACGTAACGGCTGGTTGGCTGAGAAACAACTCGACCCCGACCTGAGTCAAGTTGCGATGCTTGGCCAGGGCGCACAGAAGTTTAAGCTGGTGTAATGTCATAGGAAAAACCAATGCTTTATCTCATAATTATATATTTGCTTTATGCTTCAACACGGCCGAAACTGTCAACTGTATGGAAGCATTGGTTCGTTTCGAGATGTTTCTCAGCATCTTTAGCGTGATGGCCGTATGGGAATGGCTGGCCCCACAGAGAGTATTGATGCAGCCACGTCGTGAGCGCTGGGTAACAAACCTGGGTCTGACACTGTGCAACTCTGCTCTCATCTGGCTCACCGTTGGTGGTGTTGCCTATGCGGCGGCACTCTTCGCTGCGGAGCGACAGGCTGGCATACTGTACTGGCTCGCGACTCCGCCGTGGCTTGCGGTAGTGTTGACTTTTTTGCTGCTCGATTTTGCTATTTATCTCCAGCATATTCTTTTTCATGCTGTCCCGGCGTTGTGGCGATTACACCAGGTCCACCACGCTGATCTAGGCTTTGATGCGACCACCGGCCTGCGTTTCCATCCGTTCGAGATTGCACTTTCACTCGCGTACAAGGTCACGGTCGTGTTGTTGTTGGGGGCCGTGCCCTGGGCTGTCGTCCTATTTGAGGTGGTCTTGAATGCCGCGTCTGTTTTCAACCATGGCAACGTCGCGCTACCAGGGCGCATTGATCGTACACTGCGGGGGATCATCGTCACCCCCGATATGCACCGGATTCATCATTCGACGATTGTAAAAGAAACCAACGCGAATTTTGGCTTCTCGCTGGCGTGGTGGGATCGTTTGTGTGGAACCTATCGTGCTGAACCGGTCCGTGGACAACGAGGCTTAGAGATCGGGCTAGCCGATTACCGGACCCCGATTTCCCTCGGACACTTACTCCTCTTACCCTTCCGTCATACTGCCGAACGCTACACCCTCACTGGAGCGCGGCCAGGGCCGGCCTCTCTGTCTCCCTCAGAAAAAAATTCGGTCTGACAGGAGTCCTGGCTCTGATCGTCTCCATTTCTACAAGCCTATTTTGCTGAAGAATACTGGGTACTTCTGGTGCATGTCTGCGGTCAGACCAGGGTTGCCCACGTTATTGTAGCGGCGTGCGTAGCAAAACCTGCAGAGAGTACCAACCGAGCACGAGCATGGTGGCAACGGTAAAAAAGATTCCAACGAGTGCTCCCGCTCGATAAGAAGGAGCGCGATGAAGTTCGACATGTCCCGCGAGAAGACAGGCTAACCGTTGTTGCTCGTTGCGGACATCATTTAGCAACATTGAGATTCCCTCCACAAACCAACCTCTATTTTGTTATCGACGGAGAGGGAGGGAATCTTTAATATGCGAGTGACTCTTTAATCTCGATAAGAGGTGTATTCTCGCCCGTAGGCTTCGCGAGCAATCACCCCTTTCATGATTTCTGGAGTCCCATCGCCGATTTCCAACCCAACGACGTCGCGCCAGCGTTGCTCTAACGGTGAGTCCATACTGTAGCCATAATGTCCGTGCAGGATAATGCAGGCATGGATCGCTTCCGCTGAAACCTTGGGCCCGAGCCATTTCGCCATCGCTGCTTCCTTTGTATGTTTTTGCCCTTGCTCTTTGAGCCACAAGCATTTGTACGAGACCAGGCGCGCGGCTTCGAGGAGCGTGAGATACTCGGCGACCTGAAACGACACTCCTTCAAATTTCGCGAGTGGTTTGCCAAAGACCTGCCGTCCTTTGGTGTACTCGATCGTTTCATCCAGTGATTGCTGCGCCGCACCAATACAGGCAAGGCCAATAATGGCGCGATTAAAGTCAAAGGCGATCATTGCTTGGGCAAAGCCGCGACTTTCATCGCCGATGCGGTTCCGGCTGGGGATGCGTACGCCATCAAAAAACAGCGACCCACGTTGGGTGAGGCGTTCACCTGGCGTTTTGTAGACCTGTCGTGTCACTCCTGGTGCATCAAGGGGGACGAGAAAAGCGGAAATTCCCCGTGCTCCTGGGGTGCCGGTGCGAGCGAAGACAATACAGGCATCGGCATAGCCGGCAAACGTGATCGAGGCTTTCTCACCAGTGATCACGTACTCGTCGCCGACTTTCTCTGCTCGGGTGGTAATGTTGGCTGCGTCAGAACCGGCACTCGGCTCGGTCAGGCCAAAGGCGATGACCGCATCACCACTGGCATGACGGGTGAGCCATTCCGCTTGCACTTCGGGATGAGCGAACTCGGACAGCAGCTCTGAGGCGATAAGACCGAGCTGGATATACAGGCTGTAGTTAAAATCACCACGAGAGAGTTCCTCAGCCATGATGCCACACGTCATGTAATCGGCTTCTTGCCCACCAAATTTGGCGGGAACGCGCAAGCCGAACACGCCGAGCTGAGCTGCTTCCTTAATTTCTGCGCGGCTCACTTTGTCGCCGCGATCCCAGCGTGCGTAGTTAGGCATGAGCTTATCTTTGGCGAATTGTCGCAAAGTTTGCTGTAACAGTAGTTGGTCCTCAGTAAATGCAAATTCCATAATACGCCCTATCTCTTAGAATCGGGTCATGGTAGTGGTCTGCCGTGCCCTGTGCAAGCGGTGACAGGGGATTGATAACGACTTTAAACAGCCGGGTCTTTCCGTGCGAGTAACCGGGCAGTGAAGGTTTTCGTCTGGCGATCGGGGTGTCCGCGTGGATTTTCATCATAGTGAAGGATGTGGAGACCGGAGACGAGAGTGCGCAGTTCTCCTGGTTCGAGGCAAAACCCCTGATGCCGTGGGCGTTGATACCGCAGATAGTTCTCGACGAGAAAGGTTTCGTACATGAGTATGCCTTCGGGTTTGAGGGTGCGGAGCAAGGCAGGGAACAACGGACGGAATAAATAGAAGAAGACAAGGACCACATCATAGGCTTGGGGGGGCAAGGCAACGTCTCCCATTGGTCTGGCTTCCAGGTCAATAACTTCTGTAGTTATGTGTTGGAGTTGTCGTTGTCGAGCAATATTGCAGAGCTGCTGCAATGCTAACGGGTCTCTATCTATCGCATGGACAGTAAAGCCTTGCTCGGCAAGGTAAAGGATGTTGCGTCCACGACCGGCGGCGACATCAAGGACGCGTCCGGGAGGAAGACGGTGCATATGCTCCACGAGGAACGGGGAGGGTGATTGTGGCGGTCCTTGTTCTTGAAGTGACTGAAGATTGCTCATCGCTGTTCCTTATGTATGGGCTTACGCCTCTCTTGTCGCCGAAAAAAGGTTTGTGTAAACGAAAAAGCAGTTAGTAGCCAGAGCCAGTAATCAGCAGGAAAAATAACCGAAGGACTCAGTGACGCTATGGTGTAATGAGCAATACAGCAAGCCAGCGGGTTGCTGAGAGCGAATAGAGGACGTTAGACGGAGGAGTAATGGACTTTAGCTATTCCCTTGAAGAAGAGAAGTTTCGTCAACACGTACGATTTTGGCTTGAAGCCAACGCCCCAACCGATTTGCGGGGGGGAGGGGACGACGATCTTGACCCTGATGAACGCTGGCGACGTCAGAAAGCCTGGCACAGAAAACTCTATGAAGGCGGCTGGATTGGGATCTGGTGGCCGAAAGAGTATGGCGGACGTGGGGCAACGGTTATTGAACAGGCCATCTTCAATGAAGAGCTTGGGCGGCTCGGGGTATCATCGGGCGTCAATATGAGTGGGATCAATCTCCTGGGACCGACGCTCATTCATTTGGGGACAGAAGAACAGAAGCAGCGGTTTCTGCCGAAAATCTTGCCTGCCGATGAAATGTGGTGTCAGGGATATTCTGAACCTGGTGCTGGGTCCGACCTGGCTTCCCTGCAAACACGGGCGGTAGAAGACGGCGATGAATTCGTTGTCAATGGACAAAAAGTGTGGACCAGTTGGGCTCAGCATTCGGACTGGATTTTCTTGCTCGTGCGCACTGATCCGCATGCCCCTAAACATCAAGGGATCAGTTATCTGCTCGTCGATATGCGCTCCCCAGGGATTACGGTTCGTCCGTTGGTGCAGATCAATGGCGATGCGGAATTCAATGAAGTCTTTTTTGAGGATGTTCGCGTACCGAGGAAAAACCTCGTCGGCGATCTGAACCGTGGCTGGATGGTGGCGGTGACGACGTTGATGTTTGAGCGGGTGGCAACAGCGAATTTCTACCGCTTTGAGAAAACCCTGGGGCAACTCTGCGACCTGGCCCGACGGGTTGAGCTGAATGGCCGCCCTGCGAATGAAGATACCACTGTCCGTCAGCAATTAGCGCAGTTTGCCGTTGAAGCTGAGGCGATTAAGTACAATGACCTGCGGCGGCTGACTCGCCAGCTCAAAGGCCTGCCGCCGGGACCGGGTGGGTCGATTTCCAAGATTACCACCACAGAGCTGAACATGCGGATCTGCAATTTTGCGATGGAGCTGCTGGGACCATACGCCATTCTGGAGAAGGGTTCGCCCTTCGCGGTTGACCACGCGCGCTGGGCCTACCGGATGCTCGGTGCCCGTGCTGGGACTATTGCCGCTGGGACCAATGAGATCCAACGCGGCATTATTGGTGAACGGGAATTGGGGTTGCCGAAGGGGAGGTAGGCAAGCCACGAGAAGATTGAGCCATTGAATCATTGACGATTGAGTGATTTTTCAATGCAACAATGGCTCAATAACCTAATGACCAGATCTGCTTGGAACTTCTCATGCCACTCTCTACCATCCTCTTCGATGCTGGCGGTACGCTGGTCTACCTCGACTACTTTTTCCTTTCACGAGAGCTACGCCGTTTCGGTATTGCTGTCTCGCCGCGCGCAATCCGTCGGGCTGAGTATGCCGCGAAAGCTGAAATCGACCGTCGCATGCTGCAGGCCGTGCACGATACCGATGAAACGCGGCGACGACCCTACTTTGCTGCGCTCTTCGATGATTTAGGTGTCGCCTCCTCCCTGGCCGACGAGTTGATTGAACATCTTGGGAAGATCCACAAACGAAACAATCTCTGGCGGGTGATGTTACCTTCGACGCCGCCGGTCCTTCAAGAGTTACGGGCGCAGGGATTGACTCTGGGAGTTATCTCGAACTCGGATGGGCGTATTGCCATGATTCTCGAAAACTGTGGGGTCGCAGACTTCTTTGATGTGGTCATCGATTCGCACGAAGTTGGTGTCGAGAAACCTGATCCCTATATCTTCCGACTTGCCCTGATTCATCTCCAAAAATCTGCCGAGCAGGCACTATATGTCGGCGACATCTATAGTATCGACGTCGTCGGGGCTGAACGTACAGGATTGCAAGCAGTACTGCTCGATACGCTCGGTTGCTATAGCAGTGTCCGATGCCGCAAGATTCGGCATCTGCGGGAATTGCTAGCAATACAGTGAGGAAGCGGAGAACGAAACCAAACCTCAGGCATTGGTACAATACCAACACCGATGAGCGAACACAGCCCGCTCGCGCTGAGCGTAGCCGCGGCAGCGGCGAAGTCGAAGAGGGCACGTATCCTGGCTACTGGCCTTCGATTTCGCTCCAAGCTGTGTGTCCTGAGCGAGACTGGAAATCCTTGCTCGTGCGCGAGGGTGATTGCTGCCTCGGCCCACTCTTGAGGACGCCCTCACTGTGGGCGGGCATAAAGCCTGGTCCCTACACTGCCGCGAACCAAGACACCCTTTATGCATTTAGAGATCTGATTAAATCAATCATTTGTTCGAGTGTCGTGATCCGCTGGGTACGATCGGTCGCCTCGATACGTAGCGTGAGCGCGTCAATACCAGCCTGCTGATACTTTTGCAATCGTTCACGTACCATAGCCGGCGTGCTAATTGCCCCGAAGCGCGTCACCATCTCATCTGGCACACGGGCGATTGCCTCTTGACGTTTGCCGGCAATCCACAGACGTTGAATCGCCTTCGCGTCATCCTCGAATCCGGCACGTTGGAACGCCGCATTATAGAAATTGGTCGTCGCCGACCCATACCAGTACCTTACCGCCTTCATCAACGGCCACTCGTTGCCCGTCGATCAACTACGAGAAGAAGAGAAAATGACAAAATAAGTTGCCAAGGCGAGAAATTAAGGATGAGCCTCTTTGGAGGATGACACCTGCTTGCCGTAGGCCAAGGGAGTTGCTTTGTCTCCGGCTGACGACAGTGGCAGGTGATTCCTTCGACAAAACCGCCCCTTGCTTACGTAACGGGTCGAATCTCGCACAGATAAGCGCGAAGCGATGTGGTGCCGCTGACAGGATCGCGTATGTCGTTGCCGATGAGCAGGTTGAAATTCGCCCCTGTCTGTGCGAACGCATCATAGGGCGCGGCACCAAGTGCGGCGCAGCCCTGCCACCAGCCATGCTCGCCCACCACTACGCGCGGATCAAGGTCTGCATCAAGATGCGCGCGAGCACGTACGCTCCCATTCGGGGTTTCGATCGAGACCCAGTCACCTTGAGCAATTCCGCGCACTTGCGCCGATTCCGGGTGCAGTGTCACTGTCGGATCAAGCGCGCGTCTGCGTAAGCTGGGCAGGGCACGATGTTGGCTCTGACAAAAAAGCGTTGGCTTGGCGCAGGTCAGCACCAACGGGAAACGCGCGGCGAGATCGGGACGTATAACCGGTCCGATCGTCGGTTCGGTAAATTCAGGCAGCGGCGCGTAGCCGTGCTCCAGGAAGGTTTCGGAATAGATTTCTATCCGCCGTGACGGTGTGGCGAAACCACGCGGATGGCCGTTCGCGTCGGGCTCGGCATGCTTAGCGTAGCGCGCCTGCAGCGGCACCCGCACCCCCTCTGGCTGTGCACGCAATGTTTCTAAGGGAACGCCTGAGGACGCGAGTTGGTAACGGTATGCGGCCTGAATGTCGCCATTCCAAAACTGTTCGGCAAGGCCAAGCCGTCCGGCGAGATCGAAGACAATATCGGTATCCGCCCGTGCTTCCCCGGGGGGGGGCACAACGGCCTGGCGGAACTGGATCAATGATTGTGCTTCAGTGCTAATCTCGAAACCGATCTTTAGCGCGTCGCGCTCGAAGGCCGACGCTACCGGGAGCACTACGTCAGCAAACGCAGCGGTTGGAGTCATGAACAGATCGGCGTGAGCGTAGAAATCAAGCGTTGCGAGTGCGACACGCCCACGACCGCCATCAGCATGTGATAGGAGCATGTTGGAGCCAAAGCCGATTAGGCCACGCACTGGATAGGGCTCGCTCTCCAGGACTGCCCGATAGAAGGCATGTGCCGTGATATTGTTCCAGCGGGCCGGCCCGAGTGGGCGTTCTGCCACTTCCAGTGCTGGGGCGAGCCGTTGTGCCGCTGGCAGGTCCTCACCAGTGATTGGGGCAGACGCTATGGCTGGCAGCAGTACATTACCGCCGGGGGCGTCGAAGCACCCGGTCAACGCATACAGCAGTGACATGGCGCGCGCGGTCTCGGTCACGTTAGCGTGTTGCTCGTGTCCACTCCAGGCATAATAAGAAACAGGCCGCGAGTACCAGATTAGCCGTGCAGCTTCCTCCAACTGCGCACGGGGAATCCAGCACGTCGCCTCCACCACCTCTGGTGGATACCGTCGGCATAAAGTAGCGTAGAGGGCGAATGCCGGTTGGCAGACCACTTCGCCTTGCACGGTGGTGATCCGGTACTCACCGTCTAGCGCGAGCTTCGTGGTGTTGCCATTGTAGCGGCCTGTCGAAGCATCATAGGTCACTGCCTGCGCGGTTGCTGCATCCCAGGCAAGATAATGGCGAGGGTTGCCGTCTGGCGTTAGGTCGTGTGCGGTTAGCATCCGCCCCGTATCGGCGCGGACCAGTAACGGGCCATTGCTCCAGGCGCGTATGAAGTCGGCATCATACCAGCCGTTCTGGATCATCAGGTTCGCGAGGCCGAGAGCGAGGGCGCCGTCTGTGCCGGGCCGTCCCCGTAGCCACACATCTGCCTTGTTGGCGAGACCGGCGTGGCGCGGATCGATCACAATCAGCCGCATGCCACGCCTCTGCGCTTCGATTGCAGCAGTCGCGTGTGTCAAACGGGAGACACTGGGGTTGTAGCCCCAGAGGATTAAACATCCGGTATTGGCGATGTCCGACATGGCACCGCCGGCACCGGTGGCGACACTCCCGATGCCGTAAACATAGCGAGTGGCGAAACCACGGCCCCAACCACACACGTCCAGACTGGTGACGCCATTGGGGGTACCGAAGGCATTCATTAGTCGCCGGATGAAACCAACGGAATCCGCGATCGCAGTTGTCGAGGGAGAGGAGATGCTAAAGGCAACGGCTTCCGGTCCATGCTGGTCTGCGATACGACGCATGGCGGAGGCAGTCAGGTCGAGTGCTGCGTCCCAGCTGATCCGTTCCCAGCCTGGATCGACAGCACCCTTCGGACGCGTGCGCCGTAGCGGATATGTCAGCCGTTCTGGATGATAGACGAGTTCTGGCGCTGCTCGTCCCTTGGCACAGATCGCCTGCCCGGTCGGATGCGACGGGTCGGGGTCAAGCCGAGTGAAGCGACCACCTTCTACCGTGGCCACCGTGCCACAGCGGGCGATGCAGAGTCCGCAATAGCCGTGGATGCGCTGTCTGCTGGCGTGATTAGTCATGTTGTATCGCTCCCCTCTGTACGACCAGTAAAACCATCGGTCGATGCTCCTTTTCCTATCCTCTTTTCTTGCAATGGTCACTCCCTTTGGGTGTTACCCCTCGGGTCTCTGATGAAGTCGTCGCGTTGGGCGACGGTTGACACAATATATTGCCTTTACTAGCATACGCCACGGCGTGCTCGAGGCACGTAGATTGACTGCCGAAAAACAGGAGGGATCGTTATGCCAGAAGGAAAAGCGAAACGGTTGTGGGCGTTGCCGAATGCGGAATTAACCGTGCCTCAGAGCTTGCTCATGCACGGGGCTCCCAATGATCTGATTACTGTGCCAAGCCCGGCGTACCTTATTGAACATGCGAAAGGTTTGGTGCTCTTCGACACGGGTTGCCACCCGCAAGTGGCGGACGATCCGAAGTACTGGGGGCCGATCGCCGACCACATTAAAGTGACCTACCCCAAGGAAGTCTTGCTCGACCGCCAGATCCAGGGACTCGGCTACAAGATGAGTGACATTAAGTATGTGGTCATTTCTCATCTCCATCTTGATCATACCGGCTACATGCACGCGTTTCCCAATGCCCGCTTTCTGATCATGTCGAAAGAGCTGCAGTATGGCTATTGGCCAGATGCCGACCGACGCGGCGTATTCATTCTCAATGATATTCTCCCTACGCGGAACTTTAACTGGATTGAACTCGACAGTGATTTTGATCTGTTTGATGATGGTAGCCTCTACATGATGAAAACTCCGGGGCACACCCCAGGAGAAAGTTCTTTGTATGTTCGCTTACCCAATCGCAAGATTCTTTTGGTTGGCGACACGATCCATCTCCGGGCTCAACTTGATACTGGCGCGACCATGCCGCTTGATGTTGATCCAGTGCAGGCAGCATTATCGATCCAGCGCTGCAAGGCGATTCGTGATATGCACGAGGCTACGATCTGGATCACGCATGATCCTGAAGATTGGGCTGAACTGCCGCATGCTCCGACGGCAATCGACTAGACCATGAGGCGACAATGCCACTCTATGAATACTATTGTATGACGTGTGACTTCACTTTCGAGGAACTGTCTTCGTTGAGTGAAAGCAGCAAAAAGAAACCTTGCCCAGAGTGTGGGAAGAAAGCCCCGCGTACGGTCTCGGCTTTTGCCATTGCTTCAGGTGGGAACGGTTATCACGAAGGGGAGACGGTGCAAACGCAACAAGCCCCGCGTGATCCGCGACCGTTGTGTATGCGCTACTCAGGGGTTCCCCTGTCCTGTCATATGGATGAACCCTCACTGAATCGTTTCATTGCCCATCGACAAGGCCGCGGCGCGGAATATGATGACAAAACGGCGAAAGCTGCGGAGATTCGCAAACAGCGGGGGATTCCTGAGCCGGTATATGCGAAACCGTCTCATGGTCATGACCATGACCACGGTCATAGCCACACGCGGAATCCTCGTCGCCACGCGGTAACGCAGGGCCATGATCATGGCCCCACTCGCGATCCTGGGCATGCTCATGATCATGGGAAGAAAAAAGCCGGGGCGACGCATTCGCATGGGGTGCACGTGCATTCGTGAGAGTGGGCGCTCTCTAGAGGACAAAGTAAGGAGCTAATGAAGAAATCCGTAGGGGCGATCAGATGGTCGCCCCTACGCGCTTTAGGTATAGGTATGGGTCAGTACTATCGCGCTTTTTTCCTCTGTTGCAGTATTGTTTTCCTCCTGTCACAGGCTGGATGCTTTTTTTCTGGGGGTGTTTCTACGGTTCAGTCAACAACTGGCGCAGATGGCACCGGCTTCTTTTCTGCCACGGAACGTGATGGTCAGTGGGACTGGAGTGGACCACCGCCAAAAGTTGGAGAAGTAACAGAGCGTCCCATGTATCGCTTGATGCGTAAGGAAGCTGCCTATTCGCTTTTTGCTGCTGGGAAAGACTATGGCTTGAGTGAGCCCTATCCCGACCGGAAACGACGGATCACGGCGATTCGGGAAGTTGGGGCAGTGACTGACAATGGCAATACACGGCATTATTACGAGGTTGAGTTTAATATCGTGGAATAAGTAAGGAGGATGCAGTGATGGCTGAAGCGGTGAACTTTCCCCGTCCACTTCCTGATTTTGATGCCCAGGAATTTTGGGATGGGTGTAATCGTGATGAGTTGCTCATGCAACGGTGTTCTCGTTGCAAAAAGTTTCGTTGGCTCCCCCGTCCGATGTGTCCACATTGCAACTCGCTTGAACGGGAGTGGGTAAAGGTGAGCGGGAAAGGAAAGGTGTACTCCTGGACAATCATCACCCATCCGAATCATCCCGCAGCCGTAAACAAAGTGCCGTACAACGTCACCCAAGTCCAACTTGACGAGGACCCCGACTTGGTGCTGGTGACGAACCTGGTTGGTGTGAAGAATGAGGATATCCGCATCGATATGCCAGTCCAGGTCGTTTTTGAAGAGCATGAGCCCGGCGTGAAACTGGCGAAGTTTAAGCCGGAGTGAAGGCGTAAAACGTAATGCATGATACGTGAAACACCCTGTAAAGACAGGTGTTCTTGTTCCTGTTCCGTTTATGCTTGACGTTTTGCCTTTTTACAAGAGGAGGGAACCGATGCAGCTCAACCTGAACGGCAAAGTGGCAATTGTGACTGGTGGCAGCAAAGGAATTGGGCAGGCAGCTGCCTTGGGCTTTCTTGCCGAAGGCGCGTCGGTTCTGGTCTGTGCCCGGGGGAAAGAGGCGTTAGAAGAAACCGTCCGCCGTGCTGGGAAACAAGGGGAAGGACGCATCGTGGGCATGCAAGCTGATCTCACCAAAGGTGAAGATATCAAAGCAGTGGTTGCTCGTTGTGTTGCGACCTTTGGGCGTGTAGATATTCTGGTCAATAATGCAGGAAGCGCGCGCCCAGGGGATTTTCTCACGCTGACAGATGAAGCCTGGGTCGATGACTGGACGCTCAAATTCTTCGGCTATATGCGAATGGCCCGCGAGGTGCTCGCACAGATGCACCCGCAGGGTGGAGGGATAATTATCAATGTCGCGGGTACCGGTGGCTTAAAGCCGATGGGCAGCTATATGATCGGTGGCTCGGCGAATATTGCTGTCAATCACTTCACCAAAGCCCTCGCTGATGAAGGCGCCAAACATGGTGTTCGTGTTGTTGGCATTAACCCTGGACCGATTCTCACTGAGCGATTAGAAAAATTTCTTTCGACGTTCGCACCAGCTGACGCCAGCCGTGATGAAGCGTTGAAGAAGCTGACCCCGCTCGGACGGGTAGGACAGCCTGAGGAGTGTGCCGATTTGATCCTTTTCCTGGCCTCTGAGCGTGCGGCGTTTATTCATGGGGCAAATATCACCATCGACGGTGGCGCCAATCCGGGGATTATGGGATAGAGACGAGGTTGCCGGCAGGGGAAATGGGGGAGAATCTGAAGGTTACAGCCTTCAGCCTGTCGCCTATTTTTATGTGAGCAAATAGTCCTCGGGGTGGCGGGAGAGCGCTAGTTGAACTTTTGCGGTGGCGTTAGTTAACGTGCGTCGCTGAGCAGGATGTGAGGTTTCTATGCCGACGTAGATATGCTGGTTTGTGGTTTTGACCCAGCGCACCTCGGCTGCCAGGAAAGGCCGTTCTTCTTCATTGCGCGGAAGGGTGAGCAGCATGTCGATATCATAGGGTGAGCCAGGCTTAGGGATGTATGGTGGAGTCAGGAGAAAGCTACAGCCACCAGCGCTAATATCGATACCCTGGCCGGAAATCCAGAGTCCATCGGACCCTTGCCGTCGGACACGAACGAGGAAGGACGCGGGAACACGCAGCAATTGACGACGAGCGGGTTGGGCATGTTGGGGGAAGATCACGACCTGGATTTTAGGCAATATGGCATGGGTAACCTCACAAGGAAAAACCAAATCCCCAATTTCAATGTGTCCACTGGTGCCTGCGCGGAGCCCCATAAGCGACACTTTCCCCATCTCGGCGACAATGCGTAGGCAAAGCGTTGCAGCTCGTTGGTCTTCTACCTGACAAATGGCGTGAATCATTTCTTTGTTATGGAAGAAACAGCCTGAGACAGTGCCCCCGAGCCGTAAAATATGCGCGGGCTTGTTGGCGAGATGACGCTGTCGAGCAGCCGTTGATGGTGCACGTCGCAGAGAAGAGAGGGAGTCGGGCCGCAGCCAGTGGGGAAGGGGGAGTTTCACAACTGAAAAATTCCTTTTTATCTGGTCGGTCTTTTACTTTAGCAGATAGTCTTCAGGGTGACGCGCGAGCGACTGTTGCAGGGTAGTGACAATCTCTGCCAAGTCTCGACGTTGGGCAGGGTCATGGACCTCGACGCCGACCGCTACTACGCCATTGTCAAGTTTGACCCAGCGTACTTCGGCGTCGAGAGTCAACTCTTCTTCGCCGTCTGTTGGGAGGGAGATTTTCAGCTCGATGGTATAATGCTCTCCCTGCTTGGGCAGGTGGGGTGGCGTAATGGTAAAACAGCAGCCGCCAGCGCTAATATCGACCCCTCGTCCAGAAATCCATAAACCGTTAGTTCCCTGTCGCCGAAACCGTACGGAGAACGAGGCCGGCAGACGAAGTAACTGGCGGCGTACCGGGCGACTTTGCTCTGGATTCGTGGCTACGGTGATGATCGGAAGGTTCACCTCAGACACTTCAAAGGGGAAGACCTGGTTGTCAATTTCGAGTTGTCCGAGGGACCCCTTTTTGAGTCGAATGAGCGAGACCTTTCCGACCTCAGCAAGAATACGCAGACTGAGGTTTTTGCCCAGTTGTTTTTCCAACCGGCAAATACAATGGACAGTTTCACCTTGATGGGAGAAATCTGCCGATACCGTAGTCCCCGAACGTAAGGACAGAGAATTGTGTCTTTGCCCACTAGAGGCCAGTCCAGGTTGCTCACGAGAAGTCGCACTTGTAAAGGATCGGAACCAGTTCAAAAGAGGCATATTCGCTGCTACTCCCTCTGCTGTAGTGCGGTCGGCACAAATGCTCATTCCTTTAGTCTGAGGTTCTGTCCTCGTTGATTTTTACCCGTTCTTCTCTAAGCTCTTTTGCATGATGGCTGGTACCCTATATGTTGTTGCGACGCCGATCGGGAATCTGGAGGATCTGACGTTCCGTGCCCTGCGAATTCTCAAGGAAGTAGACCTGATCGCGGCTGAGGACACCCGGCACACAAAAAAGTTGTTAGCGCACTACGCGATTACCGTGCCGCTCACCAGTTACTATGACCAGATCGAAGTGGACAAAGCCCCGCTCCTGATCGCTCAACTGCAAGCCGGGAAAAACATTGCGTTGGTGAGTGATGCGGGGACTCCTTGTATTGCCGACCCTGGGTATCGACTCATCAAGGGAGCCCAAGCAGTAGGGGTCCGTGTGGTGCCGATTCCTGGGGCGTCGATGTTAACGGCGCTGCTTAGCGTTAGCGGGCTGCCTACTGATCGCTTCGTTTTTGAAGGATTTCTGCCCGCCAAACCTCAGCAACGGCGAAAAGCCCTTGAACGGCTACAATCCGAAGAGCGAACCCTAGTGCTATTTGAATCTCCCCATCGCCTCCGCGACCTGTTACACGACGTACGATCACTCTGTGGAGATCGATACGTTGTGATCGGGCGAGAACTCACGAAAGTGTTTGAGGAACTTCTTCGTGGCCCGGTGAGTGAGGTGCTTTCGCAATTGCAAGCACGAGAGATAAAAGGCGAGATTGGGCTGCTGATCGCGGGCCGGAAACCTGAACGGGTAGCTGCCGATAGTCCCGCAGTGAAGGAAGAAATTCGCCAGCTCCTGGCAGCAGGGCTGCCACTGAAAGAGCTTGCTCAGGTGGTGAGCGAGCGTTATCGTATCACAAAACGTGAAATATACGCGCTGGGGCTGGAGTTGAAGGAAGAGACATGAGAACCTGGTTTTTGTTTGTTCCCCTGACGTTCTCTGCTGTTTTTATGCATGCCTGAGAGGAACGGCCAGGATTTATTATCAAGCATGTTCATCACCTGTGGCTGGAAAGTGAGGCACCAACAATGAGTACGAACTCGCAAACCTCCGTGGCGCAGCTCCTGGGCTTATTATTCCGGGCTCACCCGTGGCATGGTATCCCGACAGGTGAAGATGCACCGTCTATCGTGACCTCGTACATTGAGATTGTTCCGACCGATACCGTCAAATATGAGATTGATAAAGAAAGTGGCCTCTTAAAGATTGATCGCCCCCAACGCTACTCGAATATCTGTCCAACCTTGTACGGTTTCATTCCTCGGACGTTATGCGCCAAGCATGTTGGCACGTATTGCAGCGAACGTATTGGTCGGTCAGGCATTATCGGCGATGGTGATCCTCTAGACATCTGTATTCTGTCAGAAAAAACCATTCCACGTGGCGATATCCTGCTGCAAGCAATTCCTATTGGTGGATTGCGCATGATCGATGGGAACCAGGCGGACGACAAAATTATTGCGGTGTTACGTGACGATGCGGTCTACGGCAACTGGCGGAAGATTTCTGACTGTCCATCAACGTTGGTTGAACGGCTACGTCATTACTTTCTCACCTATAAAGATGCCCCGGATGCGACGGAGCGTCGTTGTGAGATTCCTCATGTGTACGATCAGCACGAAGCACATGAAGTGATCCGCCGCAGCCAGAAAGATTATCGGGAAGACTTTGGTGACCCAGAAGCGTTGCTTGTCACCGCTCTCCAACGAGGATGATCTCGTGAGTTTTGACAAACAACTGCGATAGTGCGTGGCTCTGAGATCTACGGTCCCTCTCTTTCCAGCAGGGGGACAGGGTGGGGAATTTCATAGTATGCTTGTCGAGTTTGCGAGTCTCATCGCATAAGAGACGAGCACTGTTGGTGGCTTTGCCTCCCCTTGTCTTGTGGCCGGTGTCATGGCAGCATCAGGCCTCGGCCTCGTGGCTGGGCAATGATAACTCTAAGTGACTAATAGATGGACTCATAAAGTTCTGAACCGAGATCTCTCAGGGTGCGGTTACCGCTCCTGTGGAAAGTCGCGCTGAAGCAGTGGGGTGGATTCAGATTTTTGTCCCTGTGCCGATTCTTGGAACTAATCGACGCCTTGTCAGAGGAGGAGAGGAAACATGCTTCAGGAAGTTCGTGTCACACCCCTGCCAATCGATCGATTTTTCCCACTGATTGGGAAACGACGTGCCTCTCAGCTACAGACAGCAATCCAACACGCGCAAACGATTCTTGCTGGTCGACGGGTGTGGAACATCAACTCTACGGCGACCGGTGGCGGAGTCGCGGAGATGCTGCAAACCCTGCTTGGTTATGAGCGTGGCTGTGGAATTGATGCTCGCTGGCTCGTGATTCATGGTGACGAGCCGTTCTTTGCCATTACCAAACGTCTCCATAATCAGTTGCACGGTAATCTTGGCGATGGGGGAGCGCTGGTAGACGCGGAGCGTGCGCATTACGCCAAGATCCAGCAACAAAACGCGGTGAAAGTACTGAAACAGGTGCGACCTCACGACATCGTGATCGCGCATGACCCGCAGACCGCCGGGTTGGTTCCTGCACTGCGGCAGGCTGGGGCAGTTGTGATCTGGCGGTGTCATATTGGGACTGACACACATAATGAGATCATGCAGCAGGCATGGGGGTTCCTCCGCTCGTATGTTGCGCCAGCTCACGCCTTTATCTTTTCTCGTCGCGCCTTTGCACCTACGTGGCTTGACCAGGAACGACTCCGTATTGTCCCGCCGGCGATAGATGCATTCTCGGTAAAGAATCAGGCCATGAGTGGGGCGGTTGCTCGGACCATCTTGACGCGTATCGGGGTGTTGCAACCAAACGGCGGTCGTGCGAAACCACAGTTCACTCGGCTTGACGGGTCGACGGCGTTGGTTGAGCGGCAAGCCAAGGTAACGCACAACGGCAAGTTGCCGACCGCCACCACCCCATTAGTGGTTCAGGTTTCGCGCTGGGATCGACTCAAGGACATGATCGGCGTTATGCGAGGGTTCGTGAGACATCTTGATCGTACCCACAATGTGCACTTGATGCTGGTTGGTCCTGATGTGTGGGGAGTGACAGATGACCCGGAAGGGATCGCGGTGCTCAGCGAATGTATCGCTGCGTGGCATAAGTTGCCGTCAATGGCGCGAGATCGTGTATCCTTGGTCTGTTTACCGATGGAGGATGTCGAAGAGAACGCTGCGATGGTGAACGCATTACAGCGCCATGCCACAATCGTTGTGCAGAAAAGCCTCCAAGAGGGCTTTGGCCTCACGGTGACGGAAGCCATGTGGAAAGAACGTCCGGTCGTCGCCAGCGCCGTCGGCGGCATTCAGGAACAGATTGTCCATGACGAGCATGGGTTGTTACTTGAGAACCCCAGTGACCTCAGGAGGTTTGGTCAGGCATTACAACGGCTGCTTGTCAGTCAAGCTTTTGCGCGTCGACTGGGAAAGAGCGCTCGGCGTCGCACTCTCTCTCTTTTCTTGGCTTCAAGTCATATGCTCCGGCATATCGATCTCTTTGGCAATTTAGTGCAAGAATTTGGTATCGCGAATGGTCACCAAGGAAAATCAGAGAAGACCGTGACCCAGCCGTCCGCAGCAGTTGCGCTGGCTTCATAGATCCAGGGTGACTGACGGGAGAGCTCCGCTGTGTGGGAGTGAACGTGTGTTACTTCGTCGCATGGTCATTCAACTCCTTGGTATACACCTCCGTCGTCGGATAAAACGCATACCATCCGAACCAGTAGGAGATATGGCCCCCGAGTCGCAGCAATTTTTCTCCGCTGGAATTGTGCACTAACTGTTCTTCTTCTATCTGCCAGGTCTCCCCACTGATTTTCTCAGTGAGTGAGGTTGCCAGACGGCCGGGAGCAAAAATGTATCCCTCGCGCTCATAGGCCCGGACTGTGCGCGTCGTGGCATCTCCAATGATAACGAGATTCACTCCTCCCAGCGTATCGTTGATGACCTTCTCTTGTCCTACTATCTCCAACGGATACGCCTTTGGTTGGCCTCGTAACTGGATGGCAAAGACGTAGTCTTTGGTGGCAAGCCGGTCATTGCGAGGAGCGACAGGGAACATCGTGGTAGGGCTTGCAAAGTAATGACCGTACGGCTTTCCCGGCGTGTACTCACGGTCGTAGCCAGTGTTGATATCAAGAACTTTTGTATCGGGATGATCGCGCAGCCAGTATTCCCAACTGGTGATAGCGACGGGTAGAACCTTGAGCTTGATACCGCTCCTCGCGAGTGATCCTACGACCGGTTCACCCGTCAGGTTATGCCACAGACTTTCCGTTTGATGGTCATACATCAGTTTGTTACTACGAAAGAGAAACCCAGAAGAACCGAAGGTATATGTCGTCCCACGCACGGTGGTATCGTACAGGATTCCAGATCCGCACAACGTTCAATACGAGAGAGTAACAGGTTTACCCCCGATAACATCGTTAAACATCTCGTGCCAGTCAAGAATCCGCAGCGGATAGGCACGATGGTCGCCGTTGATGGAAACCCCAAACACCAGATCTTGCGGGGTAAGGTATGTCGCCTCAGTTGGTGTGACATGTTTCGGGTTGGTTAACGCGGGAATGCCGTCCTTGCGCACCCCGCCCCAAACAATTTCTTCCAGGCGGATACGATAAGGCACCTCTGGATACAGAAAATTGCCAAAGGCAGGATCGATGCGGCTGTAGACATTCGCTTTCCAGGCGAGGAAGTTCTTGTTCGGACGGATTTCTTCATGTTGCTGGAGCCACTCGTGCCATTTCCCCCAATCGTCACCGAGCTGCTGGCCGGTGAGGTGTTCCAAAACCGGAATCGGTGAGATGCCAAAAAGATTGTCGAACCGCATCAGTTCGATGAGTGCGGGAACTGCGGCAGGATTGTTGAGTTCCTCTAAGCCTGTGAGGGCTTCCTGACGAAAGTGTTGGCTCGGATGGGTGAGGTTCGCGACCAGGGCGTCGACCAGCTGCTCATCACGTGAGGCTGCTTTACTTGCGGAGGCGAAAAGGGAAAAGGGCGAAACGGCGAAAGGGGTGAAAACAAAAACTGTCCAGAGTGTGATACGTAGCCAGCGCTGCATACGTCCTCCCAGCGACCGTGACGATACTGTCTTCAAGCCGCGCTCCACTGAAAAAATTCCGTCCCGCATCATTCTTCGCGGGACGGAACCCTTCACGCATAACTGACAACGAACAACTCCTAGCGCAGAGCTACTCTCCTACAAACCATCGGCGCGGGTTATCAACCAGCATGGTGCGAATCTTGTCTTCGCTGACACCAGCTTCGCGCATTTGTGGAATCAGGTTTTTGAATAAATGGGTCGGGTGGTAGTTCGCGAGGAGATGTTGCTGGGCTGGGGGGACGACCATTGCACGGCCCTTAAAACAACCAACCGAGTCGTGAGACAGGACGATGCGATCAGCGTAGCCAACACCGCAGAGGCCGATCACCGAGGCGAGTCGCAACTTGTCCGGTAAGATTATTTCCAGACCAAATCGGTCACACCCCAAATAGGCCCCTTGGTCCATGATCGCGGTGTGATAGGCCAGATTCGCGGTATCGCCGCTATGTCCGATGATCACCTGTTTCGGATCGACACCTTCACCCTGAAAGAGGGCGAGTTGCTCGAGGCCAAGCATGGCTTCATCTGTGTGAGTCGTGATCGGTGCACCTGTCGCTTTGTGGGCGCGGGCCGCGGCCCGTAAGCACATATCCTCATAAGGAGTGATATGCGGCCGGCCGGCTTCGTTTTTCAACACGCCCGTCGCGCATTTGATGAATCCGGCTTTTACGCCGGTATCGCCGATTCCCTCGGTGAGTTCTTGCGTGTACAGGTCGGCAATTTCATCCGCACCCGTACCAAAATGTTGGTAAAACTTGAAATACGCTCCGCCCAAGTCCTCCTTGTAGAGACCAGTAGCACAGATCACACGCAGGCCAGACTTCACCGAGGCTTCCGCCATGAATTCAGGGTCACGGCCCAAATCCGACGGGCACGGGTCCATAAAGGTTCCGACTCCCAACGACTTCAACTCCTTGAGGCGATCAACGCATATTTTCATCGCCTCATCGCGTTTGAAGCCTTTGACGACGATGCTATCTGCCTCCCAGCCCGACCAGGCAATGAGCAAATGCTCATGGACCAAAGTCGTGCCCAATTCTTGAGGAGTGCACGTCCCGGTGACGGTGTTGATCTTGTTCATAGGTTCCTCCCATTTAGTATTTCACTACAAATCCAATAAACTCGCCCGTCGCGTCCTGCCATTCAACGTTGAGGTCGGTTACCGCAGCCCCTGGGGGACCGTTGTGACACCAAGCGACGAGTTGTTCAAGTTTAACGGTGTCGCCTTCGGCGACGAGTTCGACGCTCCCATCCACGCAATTGCGCACCCAGCCCGCTACTCCGAGTTGGCGAGCGCGGTCGCGTGTCGACGCACGGAAATACACTCCCTGCACTCGACCTTGGACGATCACGTGAATACGCTGGACCATGGTCTCGCTTTTCTATACGGAATTGTGCTCAGGTGCGAGAGTGGGGAGAGTAAGATGAATGAGAAAACCGGAAATTGGTTTATCCTGTGGCTTCCCTGTGTCTGAGTAGGAGGCTCTCGGGGAGGGCCTTTATAACAATCGCGGGAGATTATGGCGCGATAAAGGTGACGCAATGGATCCCATGCACAAGCGCATCCTGGCGACGCGACACAAATTTCGCGATCACCGCGCCGAAGACGAGTAACTCGGTCACCGCCTCCGCGATGGCGAGGGCGAGGATGCGGACTGCCCTCACGGGCACAACGTCACCGTAGCCCACCGACGTGGCCGTGACAAAGCTGAAATGCAAGGCCGTGCTGAGTCCGCGCAGGTTCATGTCAATTGCGGTGCCATTCGCAATGAGGCCGTGATGGCGGGAGATACTCGCAAGCCAGTACACAATGCCGCAGAGAATAATCATCACCACCCACACGAGGAACAGTTGTAAAGTCGATTGGCGCTCGATCCAGTCGAGCATAGCATTCCCCCATTGCCTCCGATTGGACGTAATTGACTTTGACTAGATACCCGCTGACCCAGGCCCGGACTTCGACCGATTCCACTGGAGCGGTCCGGGCAGTGTACTCGTAGTGATCGGTAATCTCCCGCTTCACGGGTGGGCTGACTATTACGACCGGGGGAATTGCGGCCAGCCCAGGAGGCTCGTGTTTGTAGTCTCCCAACGCCAGGCTGAGGACGACAACTGGGAAGGAAAATATCAAAATGTGACCATGGGCTTTCATATATACAATATTCTTATTCATCGCCCCCTCCTTGGGGTTCGACGCCCATGGGCGTCGAACCCGCAATGGCACGTATCATTTTGATCGGTCTGTCGATTCCCTGGAGCGAGCCCCTCCCTTACCGTAGGTTTTCGTTTGACGGGGCCTGATACCCCATGCCGGCCGCTACGTTCACCGAAATAATGACGCAACCGCTCAGGGTCGGCGTGAGGATCGGCCAGAGCGACGTAGCCGTCTGGCCGGACGAGATAGAGTGCCCCGCTCTGGAGACCGGCTCGCTGCATTCCTGGCTGCCACGCGAAGCGGTGGAGCGGAAGCAGAAGTTCGACGCAGGCTTCGGCCACGCTGGGTCGCACTTCTCCGTACACGTGGACCTGCCATTTTAGCGAGGTGAGCGGAGCGAAGTTGTCTTGTCCCGGCTCCATCTCGACCCACGGCAGCCGATCCCCACCCCGGACGGTCCCGGCCGCGCCCGCGCTCAACGGGCTGTGACGATAGTTGACGCCGATCTGCGACAGGGTCTGGAACATCAAGCGACGCCACGGCGAAAGTCGAAATAGCCAGGGCACGAGCAGCGGGACCAGCCGAGTGCGCACAAACCGGGCGACGAAGCCCCGCGTGGTCGCCAGGGTGAACCCGCGATCGGTGGTGGCGACCAGCCGCCGGGCAAAGGCGATGCGCTCCAGCTCATAGGTGTCCAGCAGGTTGTCCGGGGCACCTTCTTTCAGTACGGCGGCGAGCTTCCACGCTAGGTTCACAGCGTCGCCGATGCCCGTGTTCATTCCTTGGCCACCGACCGGGCTGTGGATGTGCGCGGCATCTCCGAGCAGGAACGCGCGCCCCTCGCGGAGGTGATGCGCGACGCGGTGGTGGACACGATAGGTCGAGAACCAATTCACCTTCGCGATGCTGAGCTTGAGGCGTTCCATGGCTTTGCCCTTCACGTCGTCGAAAGTCAGCGTGCCGTGTTCGCCGCCCGGCAGGTCACGCACGGTCCCGATCAGCCGTAAGCGGCCCCTTCCCTGGAGGGGAAAAACGACCAGAAAATCGGCATCTTCGAGGTCGAGGTGCGGTTCCTCGTCTGTCGCTGGCCCCGTCGCTTCCACATCGGCGACGTAAAACAGCCCCGTATAGGTTCCACCCGGAAAGCCAATGGCGAGCTCTCCCCGGACCGTCGATGAAGCACCGTCGCAGCCCGCGAGATAGGCGGCTTCGCACATTTCTTCGGAGCCGTCCAGTCGCCGGAGCGCCGCCCGCACGCCGCCGTCGTGTTGCTCGAAGCGGAGCAACTCCGTTTGCCGCTCCACTCTCACCCCCAAAGCGTCCAATTGCTCGATCAGCAATCTCTCGTGGGCGTCTTGCGGAAAGACCAGCGCGAAGGGGTAGGGGCTTAACCCCTCTCCGAGGCGCTGTAACGGGACGCGCGCCGTACGGGCACCCTTCACCCAGAAGTTGAGGTTCGCAATCTTAACGCCGCCGGCGATGACCGCGTCGGTAAGGCCGACTTGGTGGTAGAACTCCAACGTCCGAGCCTGTACGGCCAAGGCGCGGGAGGTGGTGCCTGGCTCAGCGGTCTTGTCGATGATCCGCACCGAGGTGCCGAGCCGGGTCAACCAGAGCGCGAGTACGAGACCGGTGGGTCCGGCCCCGACGATCAAGACAGGGCGGTCGGTCATCAATCCCTCTTTAGCTTTCCATGCCGAGCGAAGCCCCGATGCCGTTGTGGGTAATTGTTCTATATTCTCTACGCGTTGGGCCATGATCGTTCCATTGCTAGAACGGGATGAGGAAAAGTGTGGGGCGGCTTTCTACCCGCATCCCGCTCTAAACTATTGGAAGCTGTCGCGTGTATGAATTTTTATTGATTAAATGCAAATTCATCGCGATCTCATGCGTGATTTTGCGTCTCACTCTTTGTCAGGCGTGATCAGTTTCTTTTCGTCGGTATCGACAACAAACACGGCCAGCAGGCGTGCGGGTTGAGTGTCACTGGCATTGGCACTGACGACATGATGATCGCCAGGTACTTCGGCCCAGCTCTTGCCAGCGCGATACACCTTTTCCGGACCGTCATTGATTTTGCTACGAATCGCACCCTCCAGGACCGTTGCATAGATGAAAGCCGAGGCTGGATGGGTATGCGCGGGATTCGAGCCACCCGGCTGGTATTCGACCAGCACGCCTTTCATACTCTTGCCGGGCACATTCGGCAGGGCGCGATCAAAGACCAGCGTGACCTTGGACTTATCAGTAGTTATCAGTACAGTAGACAAGTCATCGGCTGAAGCTGCGCTTACGGAGAGAGCTGCGAAGGCAACTCCGCAGAGAAATCTCGTGAACATTTGTGTTCTCCTTCGTTGATACAAATCCACCCTATGACGCCCTCATCCCGATCGACCTGATCGCGGATCGAAAGGCGTATTCTTCAGAAAAGCATAGACAAGTGAACGCACAGTTCATCGCCGGTCCGGCACACTGCTTCATCTGGGCGGCGCCCCTGCCTTGCTAACGTACTTTTGCGGTAGGGAGCGGCTGAGCCAGTCGTCGAAACCGATGCGGCCGAGGCGTGCCTCGCCCAACGGCACGAGCGAGTGCTCCTCGACCCGGCCGCCGAAGTATCGGGCCTCGGGATCGCTCACGACCTCGCGCGGGTCGCCGACCGCCTTCAGATAGCGGGCGACGATTTCGTTGAACGGCGCTCGTTCCGGGCCGGCGATCTCGACGATGCCGTTTCGCGGCGCCGCGAGCGCCACCTCAGCGACCATAGAAGCAACGTCGTCCGCCGCGATGGGCTGGAACAGGCCGGACGAAAGCCTGACTATGTTTCCATCCGCACTTGAATCGGCGATGCCGCCGAGGAATTCCAGGAACTGGGTCGAACGGATGATGGTGTAGGGGATGCCGGAGGCCTCGATCAGTTTCTCTTGGGCGACCTTGGCGCGGAAATAGCCATTGTCGGGCGTCCGATCGATTCCGACGATGGAGAGCGCGATGTGGTGCCGGACGCCCGCTGCGGCCTCAGCCGGGAGAAGGTTGCGCCCGGAAGTCTCGAAGAATTCCAGCACCGCCCTGTCTTCAAATGAGGGCGAGTTCGTGACATCGACAACTACCTGGGCGCCCTTGAGCGCTTCGGCGACTCCTGCGCCGGTGAGTGTGTTGACACCCGAGGTGGGTGACGCTGCCAGCGCCTCATGACCACTGGCACCAAGCTTGTTTACGAGTTTCGTCCCAATCAACCCGCTGCCGCCTATAACCACGATCTTCATACGTGACTCCTTTCTGTCGTCGCCCGCCATGCGGACGAGGGTTCAAGTGCACTTCTCACTCAGTTTTCATGCGGTCCACCGAATCTGCGCTCACGACTTGAGGAATTCCAGCAGGTCGGAGTTGACCCGATCCTGATGTGTGGCCGTTATGCCGTGCGGCGCTCCGGGATAGTAGAGTTCTTTTGCGCCCTTTATAAGCTTTGCCGACTTCTTTGCCGAATCCTTGACGAGTACGATTTGGTCATCCTCGCCGTGCAACACTAGTGCTGGGACATCGATCTTTTTGAGATTATCAGTGAAGTCGGTCTCGGAGAAGGCCTTGATTGATTCGTAGGCGTTCTTCAGCCCTGCCTGCATGCTCCAGAGCCAGAATTGATCCAAGGTGCCCTGCGAGACCTTCGCACCCGGCCGGTTAGCACCGTAGAATTGGATTGCCAAATCGTTGTAGAACTGCGAACGGTCCTTGACGAGGCCAGCGCGCAAACCATCGAAGACTTCCATGGGGAGCCCCTCTGGATTCGCGTGCGTCTTGAGCATGATCGGTGGCACTGCAGCGACAAGAACTACTTTGGCGACGCGCTTCGATCCATGACGACCGATATATCGCGTGACCTCTCCGCCTCCTGTCGAGTGACCCACCAATGTCGCATCTCGGAGATCGAGCGCTTCCATCAGCGCCGCGAGATCGTCGGCATAGCCATTCATGTCATTGCCCGAGGAGGCTTGGCTTGATCGGCCATGACCGCGACGGTCATGCGCGACGACGCGATACCCGTGCTGCGCGAGAAACAGCATTTGGCCGTCCCACGCATCAGAACTCAAGGGCCATCCGTGTGAGAACGTGACCACTGGGCCCTGGCCCCAGTCCTTGTAATAGATTTCTGTGCCGTCACTAGTCGTGATTGTCGACATGGTTATCCTCCTTCATTGTCGCGTTGCTGTTGGTTGAGAAGTTCACGCATCTTTGCTTTCCTCCATTTTGTTTGTTCGCTATGGCCGCTGCTCCCGCGCGATCCACTCCCGGATATAGGGTGGGCAATGGAGGAGGTCAGTTCCTTCCTGCTCACACCTGCCCAGGAAGCGGACCACCTCCACGTCCACCAGCGTCACCTCGTCCAGGTCCAACACCATCCTAGGTCCGGTGCTCTGCATTTGGTCCTTCACTGCCTCAAGGTACTCCACTTGCAGGTGGCCAATCAGCCGGATTGTCGTTTCTTGCCCATCAAAATCCTTTTCAATCTTTAATGTCATCTGCGATTGCTGCACTCTTCGCTTGTACTGAGACCGCAATAAGGAGGCCATTCGTAAGTCTCTGAAAAGCTTGTCCTTATGTCGGGAAAGGCTGCCGAATTTTCAGCAATTGCTGAATTCTCGGCAAAAAGCGGGAGTATCCGGTTCGGGTTTGGTTCGCACCGATCCGATTGGGTGGAGGCAGGTGTGTGAAGGGTTAAAGCAGAAGGAATGAACGACGCCCCAACAACGCTGTGAGCGCGCCGGAGACTGCTGGCCGTTGCACTCTGCTTCAGTCTGTCCGTCGAACTTTGAACCGATGCTTGTCAATTCCTAAGTTTTTGATTTTTGAGTCCAGCGTCTGCCGCGGAATTCCCAGCTTGGCAGCTGCGCCCGATGGGCCCGAGATCCGGCCCTGGCACGCCGCCAATGCAGCTTCGATTATTTCTCGCTCGTGCTCGACCAGCGTAGTCGCAAGAGGAACGGCTGGCCCAGAAGGCTGGGGCGACTCGCGCGTCAGCCACGTCTCATCAATGGAAAATGTGTCGCTCTCACACAGGACGACAGCCCGCTCGATGACATTCTGCAGCTCACGAATATTGCCGGGCCAGTCATAGGCTTGAAACTGTTCCAATGTCGTCTTCGGGATGTTCCTGATCTTCTTCCCGGCCTTTTTCGCATAGCGCTCGATCAAGTACTCGACGAGTAGAGGAATGTCGTCCACGCGTTCACGCAACGAGGGGATCTGGATGGGAAAGACATTGAGTCTGTAGAAGAGATCCTGGCGGAAGGTGCCTGTGGCCACAGCAGCCTTGAGGTCGCGGTTCGTGGCGGCCAGCACGCGCACGTCCACCGCGATCGGCTGGCTGCTCCCGACGCGTTCAAATTCTCGCTCTTGGAGCACCCGCAGCAGCGCAATTTGTGTCTCCATTGGCAGGTCACCGATCTCGTCGAGGAAAATCGTTCCGTCCTGAGCCGCTTCAAAACGTCCCAGACGTCGCTGCAATGCCCCGGTGAACGCGCCTTTCTCGTGCCCGAACAGTTCGGAAGCGATCAGCGCAGGCGGAATCGCCGCACAGTTCACTCGAATAAAGGCCCGCGTGGCGCGGTTCGATCGCTTGTGGATGGCGCGCGCAATCAGCTCTTTTCCTGTGCCGGTTTCGCCCAAAATGAGCACGGTAGACTCCACCGGTGCCACTTTAGCGACTTGCCGCAGCACCTTGCGCAGCGCTTCCGACGAACCAACGATTTCCTCGAACATCGAAGCTTGGTCGAGTTCTTCGCGCAGCACGAGGTTTTCGTCGTGCAGTCGATCTTTCAGGTGTTGAATTTCTTCGAACGCTTTCTCCAACTCGACTCTCGAGTGGTGCTGCTCGGTTACATCCATCGTCGTGCCGACAAACTTGAGGAGCTCGCCTGCCTCATTCACGATCGGGTGCCCGATATTGTGCACGTGCTTGATCGACCCGTCCGGCAGCACAATGCGATACTCCGATTCAAAGCTGGCCTTTGCCAGTCGAGCCCTCTCATAGTTGCGCACTTCGAGCGGTCGGTCCTCAGAATGAATCCGGGTAAAAAAGAATTCAGCGGTTGACGGATCCTCATCTGGTTTTACGCCAAATATGCGCAGCGCTTCCGGTGAAGTCGTCACGGTCCCCGAGGAAACATCATGGGTCCAGCTACCCGTGCGGCTTAACCTTTGGGCCTCAAGCAGATTTGCTTCACTGCGCCGCAGCTTCTCTTCCGCGTGCTTTCGCTCGATGCCCTGCGCAATTAAGTCGGCGACCGATCCGAGCGTGTCGAGCGTGGCGGCTGAAAGCCGCTCGCGCGCAAACATTGCCATCACACCGATCAGCCGCCCCTCGACGATCAACGGGTAACCGGCGAAAGCCACCATGCCCTCGCTACGGGCCCAGACCTGATCGGTCACCTGTGCATCGTTCGTGACGTCGTTGGTCAGGTGCGGTTTCCTCTCTGCGGCGATCAGTCCGATCTTCAGCTGCCCGACCGGGATGCGGCTATGTAGACCATCGAGATGCGTGTACAGCCCGGCACTGGCTTGCAGCTCCAACATGTCTCCATCCTCGGTTGGCGTCCAGAGGCGCGCGAAGGCCGCGCCGACATGCCGCACGATCGCTTCGGCGCACCCGCGCAGGATCTCGCGCAGGTCGGCAGGCTTGGAGAAAGCAGCGCTCACATCGGCGCGAACCGCCGCTTGCCGCGCCTGCTCGGTTCGGACCTGCTCCACCTGCTTGCGATCTTCGATGTCGGTGCTCGTTCCATACCATTGAGTGATGTGCCCCGCGTCGTCGCGCCATGGCACGCCCCGGTGTAAGAACCAGCGATATGCACCGTCCGCCCGCTGCAGGCGCGCTTCATGCTCGAACGCCTCTCCCGCCGCTACGGCGCGGTGCCAGTTGTCTTGGTGCGCGGCAAGATCCTGTGGGTGAAACGCCGCCAGCCAGCCGAAGCCCTGGGTGTCCTCTGCAGAGAGCCCCGTATAGTCGAGCCAGCGCTGGTTGAGGAATGCGGTGGCGCCATCTGGCCGACAGGACCACGACGCCAGCGTGGGAATGGTGTCGATCATCCTCCGAAATTGGTCTTCTGATTCCTTCCGTACAGCGTCTCCGTGTTCTTTGGCGTCGGTCCTCATAACTCTGTCGTTGGTTCGTCAATCAGATTATCAAGCTCTCATATTTTTAACATTTAATACCATCCAAAACGGGGAAACGGGAGAGAAGCTACGCGCACTAACTCCCTCTAGATTGAAAACCGAACCTGAGAAAACCTGAGGGCTCACAGTGCTTGAAAACACGCGATATCTTCTCCAGGATGGAGTGTCGAACGGACCTGAGTCTGTGAGAAGGAGAACCTCTAGGGAGGGCGTATGGAAATCACTCGAGGCAAGGTTCTTTCCGTCAACGTCGGTTTGCCGCGCAAGTTCGAATACAACGGTCGTCCCGCCAGGAGCGCCATATGGAAATCCCCGGTGGCCGGCCGGGTCGCCGCCCGCGGAGTCAACCTGACCGGCCACGACCCGGCGGATCGCCGGGCCCACGGCGGCCCCGACAAGGCGGTCTATGCGTATGCCGTGGAAGACCTCGGCTGGTGGGCGCAGGAAATCGATCGACCGCTCCAGTACGGGGAGCTGGGCGAGAACCTCACGACGGAGGGCATTGAGGTGAACGGGGCCCTCGTCGGGGAACGCTGGGCGATCAGGACCACCGTGCTGGAAATCTCCGAGCCGCGGGTCCCCTGTTGGCGGCTGGGGGTGTGGATGAACGACCCGCTCTTCCCTCGCCGCTTCACCGCAGCCTTGCGCCCTGGGGCCTATTTGCGCATTCTGGTCGAGGGTGAAGTGGGGGCTGGAGATGAGATGCAGGTCATTGAGCGCCCCGACCACGGGCTCACTATCCGCGATATTCTCCGCATCTACGCCTTCGATCGGCAAGAGGTCGGGCGCCTCCTCGCAATCCCTAGGATGTCCGAGAGCTGGCGCAGATGGGCGGAACGATACCTGCGAGAAACCAGCGGCCGCCCTGCGGAGACGACCGCTCCCGGATGCCACTAGGGACAACAGCCAGGCGACCATCGATTTCGGAGGCGATCCGGGTGGTAGTCAGATGCCATCCGCTATGTTCTTTCGTAACTGTTTACACCCCGGACTAAGAGATTTTTAAGGGAAAAGAGTACATACGCGGGCAGGGTAGCCAACGGAGCCTGCCGTACGGCTTCGTCAGAGGGCGCGTGGCGCAGGCGCCGGCAGTCGTATCGACCACTTTCACATGGATCTCGGCGCTGCGATGCCGGGCAACAGCCGCCGCCAAATTCGCTTGAGCTCGCGCCAGTTGCGCTTCGAAGTCTCGGGCATCGAGTTCAACCAGCAGATCGCCCTGTTTTACGTGCCAGTTGTCATCAATGTAAACCCGATCCACGTAGCTGGCCACTTTCGGGGCGATTGCAGTGATGTGCCCGGCAATGAACGCATCATCGGTCGACTCATGAGAGAGGGCGTAGAGGTAAGAGTGAATCCCGACGGCTGCCACAATCAAGATTGCCAGAGCTATCAAAGCGAGCTTCAGCAACCGGCGATAAGATTGCGTAGCAGGGGGAATCTCCGGCGCCGAGTCTCTCGATTCTCCGTCCTCGTGATCAGGAACCGGCGGGATGGACTCACGCGCCTCTTGTTGTGTCTCTTCTAATTGCTCGCTCATAATTGAGTGTTCCTTCCTACCAGCACGTCGGCTTCCCATCCTCCTCCCAAAGCCTTGTACACTTGCACGACGGCGTTGAGTTGATCGCGCATAATAGTCGCTAAGTTGATCTCTGATGAAAACAACTGGCGCTCTGTGTCTAGCACGTCAAGATAAGAAGAGACCCCATTGGTATAACGAAGATTGGCGAGGGTGAGCGCCTGCTTCGCCGCTTGCACCTGCTGCTCACGCTGCAAGCGGATCTCCCGCGCCTTTTGGTGAAAAATCAGGGCATCTTCGACTTCCCGGAATGCTTGCTGGATCGACTGACGGTACTGGACCAGGGCTTGCTGCTTGCGGGCTTCGGTTGCACGCAGATTGGAACTCAGGCGACCAGCATTGAAAATGGGAAGCGTGACGGTTGGACCGGCAGACCACATTCGAGAAGGACCAGTGAAGAGATCAGAAAAGGAAATGCTTGCGGTACCGAATACGCCGGTAAGCGAGACCTGCGGAAAGAACTCTGCCTTCGCTTCCCCGACCCGAGCGTTCGCAGCCACAAGCCGTTGCTCGGCGGCGCGTATATCAGGACGTTGTTCCAACAGAGCCGAGGGGAGACCGGCAGGAATCTCTGGTGGCATGGGTTCGCTGTCCAGTGATTCGCGCTCTGGAATCGGTCCCGGATTTTGACCAAGAAGAATGCGTAACCCATTCTCGGTTTGCGCAATTTGACGTTGGACATCGGGGATAGTTGCAGCCGCAGAGGCCAACTCCTCTTCTGCCCGTTTGACGTCCAGTTCCGACGCAAGACCGTCGCTATAGCGGTGATTCACCAGATCCAAAGAGGCGCGGCGTGAGGCAAGCGTGCGCCTGTCAATCTCTGCCTCATGATCAAGTTCCAGCAGGTCAAAATACGATTGCGCGACTTCGGCAACCAGCGTCATCACCACGGTTTGTTGGGTCTCTTCACTCGCGAGCAACTCTGCGCGGGCCGCCTCTGTGGCTCGCTGCAGGCGGCCCCACAGGTCGATTTCAAATGACATGTCGAGATCTGTTTTGTATAGATCCATATTCGGATTCGCGCCGAGTTTATCGATGGGAGGAAAACTCGTTTCCGACAGGCGATCGTTGTGATAACGAGTCCCTGCCGTGAGCTCAGGAAACTGTGCCGAACGCGCAACGCCAAGGAGTGCGCGCGCTTCTGCGACCCGCGCGATTGTCAGTTGCAGGTCGTTGTTATTATGCAGCGCCACACCAATAATTTCTTGTAGTCTCTGGTCCTGAAAGAGCTGCCACCATTTGAGATCAGCAATGGACCGTGAATCCATCGCACCGGTTCGCCAAGACGTGGGGAGAAGAACTGCCGGCCGCCGATAGTTCGGACCGACCGTGCACCCCGCAAAGATCGCCGTGACGACGAGGACAAGCAGTACCTTTTGGCTCTGGACAAGGCGCCTGTTCTTATCGGGTACCGACAAGCTGATCACTCTCATAAGCCGGGGCCACCATGTACTCGGCATAGCCGCCGTCAAAGCTGAGCGACGTAATCTTCTCAGATTGGCAGAGGATGAAGTCGCCACGCCGGCAGGGATCGCACACAAAGCAGCGCTTTCCATGTCACCCTACCCCCACCCGCTGACCCGGTTTCCAGCTGGCCACATCTGCTCCTACCGCGTCCACGCGTCCGGCGATCTCATGACCTGGCACACGCGGATATTGCAGGCTGGGCCAGAGGGCTTCTTTCACCATCGCGTCGCTGTGGCAGATGCCGCAGGCTTTGACTTTAATGCGCACCTGTCCGCGAGCGGGCTCCGGGATGTCGCGTTCAGCGAGTTCAAAGGGACCATTCGGGTGAATCACTTGGATGACACGCATCTTTGCCATCGTTCCTCCGATCGCCTTCTTCATTGAGCGATGAGAAATACTGCTAGTTACAATTCCTGGGTCACTTGCGTCCTTGCTTTACGACGTGAAGAACGCGAAATGTAGGGCATTGAGACTCTCCTTTATTTGCGCATATTGATGGTTATCGGAACTCCACTGGACCTTATCCTTTGCTGGCTCGCTCCCGGAGCATCCACTCCCGTATGTAGGGCGCGCAATGAAGGACTTTGCCGCCTTCTGCTTCCCAGACTCCGAGGAAGCGCACGACTTCTACAAAATGTTTCGCTTGCATGTGGCTAATCAGCCGGATCGTTGTTTTTTGCCCATAAAAATCGTTTTCAATCCTCAATATCACCTTCGATTGCTGCGACTTTCGACTGTATTGAGACACAGCAATAAAGAGACCATTCGTAAGCTGCTGAAAAGCTTGGTACAGGCCGCCGAATTTTCAGCAATTGCTGAATTCTCGGCAAAATAGGAGGAGCAGTTGGTGTGATTTTGTACCCCTTGAGAAAAGGATAAGCGTTCTTCCGGTTTTGTTGCGAAATTTTCTCCAGAAAATCACGATTGACCAGAGCGAGAGCCACACAATGACCGTTGATCACTTCAACAGAGCCCACCGGACGGGCATCGTCATCCGTCCTCAGACTTCCCCGGACCCAGAAAACCTGATAGCTCATAGTCCTTGAAAACACGCGGTATCTTCTCCAGGATGACGTATCGAACGGACCTGAGTCTTTGAGAAGGAGAACCCATCACACTACAGGAAGCCCGCCGGAGAGCACAGCGGGAGGCGAGCGTCGGAATCGAACGGACGCGCACTCAGGCAGCACTTCAGGACAGCGAAGAGGGAGGACTAAAATGACAACAGCCAGCAAAGAACTGGCCGAAGACGCCTTTCCATACAAGGGCGCACCGGCGACTGAGGGTAACAATTTCTCTTAAATATCCAACAAGCTCGTTGCGACCTGATCCCAATAGGTCACCATGCCATTTTTCCACTGGACAAACCGCACGTTGCCATCCTGTGAGATCACCACGGCAAGAATGTCATGCACGGCCTGACACAAGCGATAGACTGAGCGATGCCGGGTGCCGACCCCGTCCGTGAACTCCTCCTCAGTCTGCTCGCCTTCTGCATCTAACGCCCGCGCGACCACGGACCCCTGGTCTAGAGAGCCCGAGATTTCTCCTCCAAAACCCAGTAGCTCGAACCGCTTGGTCAGCACTACCGCCCCATCGACCGCAAACAGTCCCGCGATCAGGTGTGCCATCTCGAAGATGGCTTCATCGAGCTGCGCAATGGCAGAAGCGCGACTTGTTCTGTATTCGGTCCAGCCCACGGGTTGGGGACCAAATTCCTGCTGCCCATACGCCTCGGCCACCGCTTTCATCAGGCGGACGATCAAGGTATGAACGCGTTGACGCGGTTCTTCGTCGGCAAACGTATACTTCAGGGTCAGATACGGATTCGGGCCACAGAACTCTGCTGCCCGTTCTGGCGGAAGGTAAATCAAGGTCCCGCCATGGTGCGCGTTGCGGACCAGACTGAGCATGCGCCGCGCCATATTTTGGGACACGATCCGCACGAACTGCGCATCCAGCGGCGCCCAGGGAGTCTCGGCTCGTGCTTGTGCCGCAGCATGTAAGGCCCACAGCTCCGTGCGCATGGCAGCAAAATTCCCCGGCAGCCAATGAGAGTCGAAGACGTCGAGCGTGGGGCAGATGAGACGTCCGCCATTCAGTGTAGCCAGTGTCACTAACCCTTTGCACACGGCAATACGGCCGGGTGCGGTGACCCGCACCACCAAGGCAGAAGGTAACGCTTGGAAGGTCTCTCGCCCACCGTGTACGGCCTGGAGCCAGCGAGGCCCAGAATGGACAATTCCCCAGATCTGCAGCCCCTGTTCCGGATCCAACCGCACACCAATAAGCGATCGGTAAAACTCTACAGCTGGGGAGAGACGGCGTAACTCATGCTCGGTACAGGGGCGAGGCGCGGTGAACACCAGTCTATGTAATCCAGTAGGCGGACCGGCAGTGGCCTCCAACTGCTCAGGAGCACACAGAATAAGCCGAAACCGCACCGGCCGTTCTTCCTCTCGCAAGAGGCTCGCCTGATAACAGATAGAGAGCAACGTTTCCAAGGTAAGCATATCTGGGAGTGGTTCAGAGACGCCGCTCGCTACCACTGCAGGGGTGTTTGGACAGGCAGCAGGATCATCCCAACGTTCACAGAGAAAAGTCACCAGATCTTGTGGATAGGCGTGGTGCAACGTAGTCATTTAACGTGTCCTTTTAATACTGCGAGAGTGTTCTTTGTTGCTTCAGCGCTGTTTGGGTTAGACGTGGTGGAACTTGGTGGGGAGAGTTCTGCGGCATTTTGTCAACCAGCCATCCCTCATGAAAAAAACTCTAGCAGAAACCGAGCAGCAGGAAAACGCCTGAGAGGGTGTCTAGAAAGCCCAAGAAACGAGTCATTGCGAGGCCCCTTCGTCAAGCTCAGGACAGGCTTCGTCTACGCTCAGGATACACTCCGCGAAGCAATCTTTGCCCGAAACAGAGATTGCGTCGTCGCTACACGCTCCTCGCAATGACAGGTTCCACTACTTCTTAGACACGCTCTAAGTGCTATCGGCAGCTTGCCTGTCCATGAAGAGCAGTTGCCGAAGTGAGAGGTGTTGAGTGTGAGCACTTTCAGGTTGCTGTCGTGACGCGGGGTTGCTATGTCTATGCAGATCTTGACTGTGTAAATTGGGTATCAGGTGATGGAGAAACTTCGTCTGGACGTCTGCCGTTCACAGGTAGTTCATCAGAGCGAGGGGTAAGTAAAGAGCAATGAGCAAACCGACAATCTTTATCAGCTATAGTCACAGGGACACAGAATGGAAAAATCAGCTCGAGACTCATCTTCGTGGACTACAACTGCAGGATCGCCTCGACTTTTGGACTGATGAGAAAATCGGTTTTGGTGACCTGTGGTTTGAGAAAATCCAAGCGGCGATGAATGCCGCCAGCGTTGCTGTGTTGCTAGTCTCACCAGATTTTCTCGCGTCTGAGTTTATTGTCCGCGAAGAAGTCAAGCGATTACTCGAACGACGGGAAAAAGAAAGGCTTCCTCTTTTCCCTATTCTTGTCCGTCCCTGTTTCTGGAAACGGATACCGTGGTTGGCGCAGACACAGATGCGACCTCGCAATGGTATTCCGCTTTCTGGAGGTACTCCTCATGAGATTGATGAATGCCTGACTGCAATTGTGGAGGAAATTGATAGGGCCCTTGAACGCGGGACTACAACGGAGCCAGAGGGCACCTCAGAATCTCCTGTTGCAACGTTTCGCAACCGTATTGGTATGGAATTCCTTCTTATCCCTGCTGGCGAGTTTCGTATGGGGACGGATAGCAAGGAAGGCAGTGACGATGAGCGACCTGTGCATCGGGTACGCATCACCCGTCCTTTCTATTTAGGGAAATATCCAGTGACACAGGGGCAATGGGAAGCGGTGATGGGGACAAATTCGAGCGCTTTCCCTGGTGATCCAAATCGACCAGTCGAATGCGTTTCCTGGAATGATGCTCAGGAGTTTTTACAGCGGCTGAGTGAGAAGGAGGAAAAGTCGTATCGACTGCCGACCGAGGCAGAATGGGAATACGCAGCGCGGGCGGGTTCTAATGCGATCTACTGTTTTGGTGATGATGTGAAGCTTTTACGTGAATACGCTTGGTATGCTGAGAACTCTGGGGGTAAAACACACCGGGTAGGGCAGCTTGATGCCAACGTATGGGAGCTCCACGATATGCATGGCAACGTGTGGGAGTGGGTACAGGATTGGTATGCCGTGAACTATTACCAACAAAGTGCGGTCATAGATCCGCAAGGTCCAGAGGAGGGACAGAGTAAGGTTGTGCGCGGCGGTTCGTGGCGCAGTGAGGCCAGGGATGTCCGCGTAGCCCGCCGCGGCAGGCCCGTGCCGGGCGACAGGAGCGGCCTCATCGGATTTCGCTGTGCCCAGTAGCTGCTTTTAAGATTCTGGGTTCTGAGTGCTGGAATTCTAGATTCTGGGGTCCAGGGGCTTTGCCCCTGGTCGAATTTATTTGGTGAACTGTGAAGGAATCGCCGATCTTCCTCAAAAGTTTTGAAACCCTGGAATGGCTTCTCAGCCACACCCAGAAGTTTCCCAAGTCACAGCGTTTCGTAATGGCCAAACGGATGGACGACGCGGCCTTGTCATTTCATGACAGCTTGCTGTGGGCAACCAAAACTGACGAAAAGGACAAAGCCCTCTCCTTGGCGGACTTCCATTTGGAGCGGTTGAAGGTGTACAACCATCTGGCGATGAAATTGAAACTGTCGAGTTTTGCCCAGTACGAGTATCTGGCAAAAGAACTCAACGCCTTAGGGAAGCTGCTCGGTGGGTGGCAGCGGAACCTCAAACGTTCCGTCACGAAGAGTGGCGGAAAGGGGACAGGGGGAACGTGAGCGCTACGTTGTGCGCGGCGGTTCGTGGAACAATGAAGCCAGGAATGTCCGCGTAGCCAACCGCAACAGGAACGAGCCAGGCAACAGGAACGACAACATCGGATTTCGCTGTGCCCAATAGTTTCCTCTTACAGAGGTTACAATCTCTGGCTGCGATGCCGCACGCTCTACGGACGGGCGGACCAGTACCGGAAGCTACACCCCTGTGTCCTGGCTTGGTAGCTCTCAGGGAGAGCGAAGAGCCAAAAAGTCGGTCAACGCCCCGGCCTGTGGTAGCGTGAGCGAAGCCGGTCGGGGTGATATATGATCGTTCTCCTCACTGGATTCCCACGTTTGCAGATGTGAGACGGAGGATCGTTATTTTCGTCATGCCCGCGCAGGCGGGCATCCAGAAAGCTTCTCATGAACAAGCAACCGTGCGTGTATATTCTCGCTAGCCAACGTAACGGTACTCTTTACATTGGGGTGACGAGTGATCTGGTCAAACGGGGATGGGAACATCGTCATGCGGTAGCCGAAGGATTTACGAAAAGATATGCCGTGCATGGCTTGGTGTATTACGAGCTGCATGGAGATATGACGTCTGCCATAACAAGAGAAAAGCAACTCAAGAAATGGAACCGAGCGTGGAAGCTGCGTTTGATCGAAGAATACAACCCGACGTGGCGAGATTTATGGGAGGATATTCTTTAGGAACTGGATTCCCGCCTGCGCGGGAATGACGCTTCTACTGTCCCCTTCCTTACGTCTGTAGACTGGATTTCTGTCGAAGCCTGTTCTGAACCTACCGAAAGGTGGGAATAATCTATCGTCCTCTGATGCACCGCGCCGATGAGCTTTGGAATAGTCTTACCTCTTTTGCGAACCTATACCGCGCAGCCTACCAGGTTTTACGTGGGAAACGCGACCTGCAGCGAGCTGGTGACTTCTTCCGTGACCTGGAAGACAATCTCCTTCGTCTACAAGAAGAATTGCGCGCCCAGACGTACCATCCTGGCTCGTATCATACGTTTTGGATCACGACGCCCAAGCGGCGCATGATTTCTGCTGCTCCGTTGCGCGACCGTATCGTCCATCATGCGCTCATTAACATGATCGAGCCGATCTTTGAGCGGCGCTTTATTCATCACAGTTATGCGTGCCGCGTAGAGAAAGGAACACATCGGGCGTTACAGCAGTTTGTCCAGTGGGTACGTGCCTCACGCTATGCGCTGAAGATGGACATCCATAAGTTTTTCTGTAAAAGTCAAGACTTGATCTGACAAAGGGAGATTTGATCTTCGTTGTCAGGTGACTCCCCAATGTCCGATCCACTACGCGGCTAATAACTTCTCCTTGGCCAAGGGAATGGTCTCACGA
>JBFWXH010000028.1:0-71817 GCA_050187625.1 Binatia bacterium | reverse complement strand
AGGGAAAAAGCATGTGGTGAACTTCTTACAGCAGTTTGGCTATCGCTGGGTGGACGGCCTTATTGAGCCGATCCCTCAAACTGTGTGAAACTTCCACCCCATATCTTGGTGTGTTTTCTCTATAGGTACCACCGTGCGGCTGCTGTGTGCGTCTCGTTACTGAACGAGGGTTAACACTGAAATAGTCACGAATGAAGATGGCCACATGAGCGGCGACACTCTGGCGCACGGTAGATAGTCGCTCTTTTCCTACCGTTCCGACTTCGCGGGTCTCCCAAGTCTCGGCAAACTCTTGCGTTTGTTGATCGCGAATCAACGTTACTAACTGATTTAGACAGACTTCAATCGCGTACGCATAGAGGCCATAACTTTTTTTCAGAGCTGCAACATTTACATATAGATAGGGCGCTCCCAGGGTGTTTTTCCACTCTTCCTGAGTCAAGACAGGAATTCCCGCCTCCTTGAGTTGCTGCTCGACTTCTGTCAACAGTTGATTATGGGTTAATCCGTCCTGTTCGGTATCAGGGTGGAGGGGTTCAACAACCACCGCAACCCCCGGCAAGCCACGTAACGTTTCCTTGGCATTGGCTGGCATATGAGCAAAGACGTTGGTACTGCTGATACACAACAACAGCGTTACAATAGCCCACACCCACCTTGGCATGGCGTTCTCCTTGTCTCTGTGCCGTTTGAACCTCAGCTTCACACTTCTTCCGTCAAGGCGCGTCACACTTCAGCCGGATGTTCGGCGGCTTTCGCAACTTTTTTCCAATGGCGTTTCACTTTGCCGTCCGGACCAATCCACACGGTTGAACGAATAACGCCCACCGTCTTTTTTCCGTACATCACCTTCTCACCAAAGGCGCCATACTGCTGCATGACCGCCTTGTCTGGATCACTGAGGAGAGCGAACGGAAGCTGATATTTTGCCACGAATTTTTCATGCGTAGCATCGCTATCTGGAGAAATGCCTAGCACAACCGCGTTTTGTCGTTGAATGCCACCCCAACTATCCCGGAATCCACAGGCTTCTTTGGTACATCCCGGGGTATCATCTTTTGGATAGAAGTAGACGATAACGTGATGGCCACGAAAACTTTTGAGAGACACGGGCTTGCCCGCTGCATCCTTGAGAGTGAACAGCGGTGCAAGTTTTCCTTCTTCTATCGGGATGATCCTTCCCTCCGCTGCGGAATGAAGTACCACAAATCATAACATCCACCAAATGCGTGGGCTGTACTAGTAGACATCAGGAATGTTCACCCTAACGCGAGGTTCGGCAACTCCTAAAAGGACCTTCCCAGCGGCAAGCAGGAACTTAGCCCCAGCGGTAGCTAATCCCAGCGCGGACGTTGAACAACGCGTCGTTCTCGCCATCGGTACTCGGTGGGCGCTTAATCGACAGCGGCGTGTAAAACAGACTCAGATTGAGATGTAATCGATCAGTGAGAGGATAGATCGCCCCAGCAGTGGCAGAGAACGTCCAGGTTTGTGCGACGCGGCGATTACGGTCACGTACTCCAAACGTTCGGGCTTTGACCTGAAACTTATTGTCGAGAAAATTGCCAGCCACAGCGATATAGGGAGTCAGTCCGCGTACGCTCTCGATCCGATATGACCCGCTCAATTCCACTCCACCATACTGCTGGGTTACCGTATCGGCCGATTTTTTATTACACCCAAAAGGATTGTTCGGCGAACCAGGAGGAAACTTTGCTACATCACGAGAACAGGTAAACGCTCCCTCGATCTGCCCAACTTGCCCGTAGAGTCGAACGCCGAGAGTCCACGGTCTTTGCTCATACAGCGGTCGTTCGAGGGCAAAGGCGAAAAGATGCGGTTTCACTCCAAATAGACGTATCGGTGGCAGATAGGCCAGGGTAAGTGCGGTCCGCCAGGGCAAACCTATTGTGAGGCGGGGTCGGGCAAAAATAGGCGCCTTGTTGAGGTCTTCTTCTTTGAGACCATTGAAACCAACCCGCCGCTTTGACTTGCTCAGTTTTGGCAGCCACTGCATTTCAAATCCTACTTCGCAAGACCCAGGCTCACGGCTATACGGGGTGCCAAGTCCTGCTAATAGTGAGACCGACGAGAAATAATTCAGCGCCCAAGCTTCAGGGCGATTGGAATCAAGATCTTCTGTTGCGCAGTCTGCACGTAGGGGAAATGCTACGCTTCCCAAAGCGAGGAAGAATATCCCCGTCACCCACGATGTTCGCCGAAAGAAGTATCGTCTCATGGCGTATCTCATCATGCTGAAGACAGAGCGGATGGTATTCGCTTTCTTCCAACACTCAATACGCTAGAAGGAGGTTTTATTCCCCTCTCTCAGGAGGGAGTGTTTCCGTCTTCGGGATCGCGAGAATATCAAAGTGCAACCGTACTTCGTCTTGATTGCGGACTGCCCCAAAAAACGCGCTATACGGCTCATAGCCAAAGCTGCTCTGATTGAAACGAAACGAACCCCGCACCTGAAGAGCCTGCTCACGTTGTTCGACCTGCGCAGGAAAGGTCACGGTCTGTGTTATTTCTCGAATGGTTAAGTTGCCAGTAACAGTGTAGATGCCAGCCGCTGCGGCTCCGATCTGCGTAGAGGTAAACGTTATGGTCGGATAATGCCCAACATCCAATTGAGACGTGGACATCATAGTTTCTTGAATCTGCTGCCTGTTTTTCTCGCTGAGCGTTGATGTCAGGCCGTACCTCTGCCGCGTTGTCGGCTCATCAGCAATAAGGGAAGGAGTTTGTACCTCAACCGTAACCGAACTATTGGAAGGTGTAGTAGCATCGAGGCGAATTTGGCCTGCAAACGTTGTAGCGTGGACCACATGATCATGGGCAAATGCTGCGCCAACTCCCGCCTTAAACAATTGTACGACCAGCTCACTTCGCGAAGTATCAACTGTGTACACGGTTTCGGCAGTCGCTGTTGAGACAAACGTCACCCACACAACGACGAAAAGACCGCTAAGCCGAACAATTCTGCGCATGGAGGTTTCCTCGTGCCTCTCAGACTACTCGGATAAACACACGCATCCAGGAAACCATCGGATCATTTGCTCACCGATACAGCAACACCGCCTCACGCTCCTCGCGCCAGCTCGTTTCGTCGGGAATTGACAGCGTGTCGAGGTCGGCAGGCGTCGCAGCCGGATCATCGACCCACTGTCGTAACAGCGGACTGCCGTTAATAACATCGATCGCCAACCGATCCTGTTCGTACTCATAGGGAAAATCCCGCCACAGTTCAAAGTCTGGCCGTAACGTTCGCAGCACCTTGAACGCCAGGGCTAGTACACGCCAAGGGCGAAACCCCTGGTGGTCGTAGTGAAGATCATCAACGTGAATCTGGATGCCCGCGCAGAGCTTGCCGACATGCTTGTGAAACGTCGGCTCGAACCAACACTCGCGTAGCCGACAGCCCTGCAGCCAGTGCGGGGCTAGCGCTGTCATCTGCGTCAGCAACGTGCGCGATGCAAGATCTGGTGCACCAAACAGTTCCAGCGGGCGGGTCGTCCCGCGCCCCTCAGAAAGTGTGGTCCCTTCTAGCATGACCGTCCCAGCGTAACACCGCGCCATCCACAGATTGGCAGCGTTCGGGCTGGGATTTACCCACGTGCGCTCACCCAGCGGCCAGCCGTAGCCCGGTGCACTCGACGGGTTCCAGCCCTCCATCGTAATAACCTCGTACTCTACATCTAGACATAACGTCTGCACAAACCAGTGCGCCAGTTCGCCCAGGGTCAGCCCATGCCGCATAGGCAAAGCTCCAGCGCCAACGAAGCTCTCCCACCCCGGACGCAAGCGCAGTCCTTCTACCGGGCGGCCCGCCGGATTTGGTCGGTCCAGTATCCACACTGCTTTGCGGTGATGCGCCGCCGCTTCCAGCACATACCGCAGAGTCGTAACAAAAGTATAGATGCGGCACCCGACATCTTGTAGATCGACGAGCAGCACATCGAAGCAGTCCATCATCGCTGCCGTGGGACGGCGTACTTCGCCATAAAGACTCAAGACTGGGATGCCATGTACCGGATCGTGAAAGTCTGGCGACTCGACCATGTTATCTTGCTTATCGCCGCGCAGACCGTGCTGCGGGCCACAGGCGGCAACGAGATTTATCTCTTGAAATGCTGCGAGTGCGTCAAGTGAATGGACAACATCACGCGTCACCGAGGCGGGGTGCGCAAGTAATGCGACGCGGCGACCAGCGAGCGGTTTTCGCAGTGCAGACTCCTCCAACAAACGGTCGATGCCGAACTTCATTGGTCTTCCCTTCTCGTGACCGTTCCACGCAGCGGTGCGATCTCTAACGCAAACGCCTCAGGATGATGGAAATCTGGTTTGCCTGATGGGTGCTTCAGGGCCCAATAGGACAACATTCCTGCGTCATCTTCAATCACCGCAGAGAGGGCAAGGCGTAGCGGTTGAGTTGAGAGTTGCTGCGATAGGCGCACGTACGTGTCAAGCTCAAAGCGCTGCCCTATCTGGTGTACGCGAATCTCGGGTACGGATGCTTCCTCTACCTCCGGTAAGCGATCGCGATAGCCACGAAAATTGTAGGTCGCCCATTCACCGGAAGGAGAGAAGTTCCACTCCTGATACGCCTGACTACCTAAAACCGCAAGGAATACCTCAAAACAAGTATGTTGCCAGAGGCCATCGACTCTAGCCGCTGGTTGCGATGGTGGAATCCGCAAGCGGAGGCAATCCCCGGTAAGTGAGTACGTCAGCGTTAACGCGCCACGCGATAGCCACCGTACCTGCACCGTGATCCCACCCACAGCCTGGATTCGCGTGTCAGGATGGCAGACGAGTACGGCGGTGTATGAAAGAGGCTGCGCTGTCATAGGAGGACGTCAAATTTGTCTCTCGCGAGCAGCAGGTCAGGTCTGATAACGGTTTGCTGCTGCGCCAGAGCGTTGATTGTCGCTTTCGACGTCGTCACCGCGTCAGACTTTTTCATGAGAATAGTATTCGCAAGGGTGCTCACAGTCGACGTGAGCGCAGCTTTGGTCACAATCTGATTCAACACTCCCACGGCAAGCAGTTCGCGGGCCGTATAGTGACGGCAGGTGAGAATCATCTCATTCGCCCGTAACGGGCCCACATCGGCAGCGAGTAAGGCAGATATTGTCGGACTCAGTGGCGCGCCGAGATCAACCTCGGGAAACCAGAACTCCGCCTCGGTGACCGCAATCCGCAGGTCACAGCCCAAGACGAGACCCCACCCTCCCCCTACGGCATAGCCATTGACTGCCGCAATAGTGATCTGCTCCAGGTGGGTTAAGGTCGCCAAAGCACGTTCGACCAGCCGAGTACGGCGCGGGGCAAACTCCGCGAAGATTTTCTCGCGCTCATGTGGGTCAGTTACGCCTTTTGTCAACGACAAATCAGCACCAGCACAGAATGTGTTTCCCGTTCCTGTGAAGATCAGTACGCGCACCTCGGCGTCGTCACGGACCTGGCAAAGGAGCGCATCTAACTCCAGCAAGACCTCTTCATTCAGCGGGTTACGTTTTTCTGGTCGATTGAACGTGAGGGTTGTGAGACCACCGTCTTTAGTCAATGTGAAATGAGTAGGCATAGTATTTCCCTGATCGGTAGAGATGCACTATCACACGACACGGGGGGCTCACAACAAGCAACAGACTGGAAAGTCCGTAACCTCTCGTTTCAATCTTTGGCCGTCGATTTTCTCGATGTTCTCCTATTATTATTCGCGACGTTCTTCTTCATTAGAGATAGAACGTCGCGCAATTAAGCTTTAGCAGAGGAGAAGCAGACCTGCTTTATTGGCATCAATTGTTTTATAACTATAAGGGACTTTGTTGCACGAATCAATTTGCAAACAGGTGGTTCCCTTCATGAGGCAGCATTAGGCAGCGAGCGAAGAACTCTCCGGCATCCCCAGGTGGATCATGCGATTCAACGCCGCTGCCCGTAGGAAGAGTTCCGTGGCCTGTTGGGCGAAATTCCGAGACCGTAACGTCGCCCCAAAGATCGTCTTGAGGCGAAAGATCGCGGTCTCCGCCACACTCCGCCGATGATAGCCCGACTCTTGCTTCCACCGCTTACGCCCGACACGGCGAATGGCGCGCAAGTTCTCATCGCGCTGCCACCGCTCCCCTTGCCGATTCCCATGCTGCCAAATCTTCGCATCCCGCCGCAGTGCAATAGCATTAAGTTAGTGAATGTCTGTCATTGCAAGGAGCGCCAGTGACGAAGCAATCTCTGCAGAAAACAAGGATTGCTTCGCTGCGCTCGCAATGACATCCCGGCTTAACTTAATGGCATTGCGCCGCAGTGGGATCGTTACCTTCGCCCCCGTGATTTCTAAGGCTTCGTGGCACTTGCGCTTATCATACGCCCCATCCGCACTCACTTGGCGTATCGGACGGTCTACTTGCTCCAGCACCTCGGGCACGGCGTCATCATCCGTAACCCCGGCCTCACTGGCTACCGCTGCCAGAATCTCGCCCGTAGTTTCATCGACCCCCAGATGCAACTTGCGCCAGGTCCGCCGCTTGCTCCACCCATGTTGGCGCACTTTCCACTCCCCTTCGCCATAGACCTTGAACCCACTCGAATCGAGCACCAGGTGCACCGGCCCCGACGACGGCAGCCAGGACAACGCGACCTCACTCCGTGCTCCACGCCGCGACAGCGTACTATAGGTCGGCACCGGTAAGCTCACCTGCAGTAAGGTAAAGACCGATTCCGCTAAACCTTGCGCTGCCCGTAACGCCAAATGATACACCGCCCGCAGGGTGAGGACGCACTGGATCGCCGCTTCCGCGTGACATATTGTGCCCCGCGCTACGTGGGACCGCTGTACTGCCATGCCTGCTGGGCTTCTTCATCGATCCATAGCGTCGGACTCCCTCGATCTACCAGCGCGCGCTTATACGCCGCCCAATTGCGGACTTGGTATTGCGTCTTCTTCTTCATACGCTTGCTTTAGCAAATGCTTGCCGCCCTGCCTATTCGTGCAACAACGCCTAGCTGACCATTAAGAAGAAACGTTTGAGGGTCATGAACAAGCCACTTCCGCCCATTGCTGAAACACCGAAGAGCTTAAAAAACAGTTGATGAGCAAAACAGCCTCGGAAAAACACCTGTGTCTGCAAGCCCTCTATCTGCTGGAGAACAGTCAAGTATCAAGGCGTAAACTATAATAAGGCTGCAGGCCATTTCTGGTGTTCTTCAGAGATCTAGAGTTGGTAGACAATGTCATGAGTGACAGTACTCATAGGTCAATTTTTAGCCAGCAAACGAAGAAGCTGATCAACAGTGAGGATGGAACATGCAAACGTGTCGGTAAGATTGAGCAGGTCCTTGTCTCCTGTCACGAGATGGTCAGCCTTACTAACCAGGGCTAACTGGAGAAAAGGAATATCCAACGGATCACGACAAGGCGGTGTTTTAGGTGGTGTCGCAGGAATACGGACAACGGTGCAGTACGGCAAATAATCAGAAAACAGTTCTTTCTGCTCTTCAGCTGAGAGTTTGAATTTTGGGTATTGTAATGCACGCATCAGTTCAGCCGTCGTGGCCGTAGAAGCAAGAGGATTGCAGCGACCTTGCTGCCATGCCTGGCGCAAAGGAGCGAGTCGTCCTTGCGCGAATACCAAAGCGGAGAGCACCACATTCGTATCTAACACCACTCCCACCTCCTTCACCTCTCACCGCAGAGCAATTATTTACGTGTCTTTCGTTGGGATCGACGTGCCCAAGCTACGGCATCAGCAACGTCCTGTTCCTGGAGATTGAGTTCGGCAAGTTTTGCCCGTACAGCGTCCGCACGCTGGATCCGTACGGGCGTAAGAATGATCTGACCGTCTCTGACTTCTATTTCGAAATACTCGGTTGGCTCGACCGCATCGGTCACTGCCTTGGGGAGCGTCAGCTGGTTCTTAGCCGTAATCTTTGCAAGCCTAGGGTGTTCCTTAACAATTGAAAAGTAAGGAATCCTTACCTTACTACGTCGGATACTTACGGCAACAGTGTTCAGTATTCTTTGTGTGTCATGCAAGACTTTCCCCTTGTCGTAATTTTCACCTTCTTCCGCCGCGCCGGAGCATCGGGATCTCCTCTAAATAGCGTAGTGGAATCCCGAGTTGGTCGGACAGTAAGGTAAGAACGCGCAAGGTAATGCCGAACACCGTACCCTGCGGCAGGCGTATTGCCGGGTAGACAAGAACGTCGCTTTGGTCTTCCAGCACAAGATGATCGAGCGTATGCGCGCTCCATAACTCCGAGACAGGAGTCCAGAATGCATCTGCGACTTCTGGACCGCACTGCAACGCAGGCAGTGGCCCTGGCAGATGACAAACAAACGCATCAAGGAGCAGCAGTCGCTCTCTCCCCGCCAGCCGAATACGGAGCTGTGGCAACTGCACCAATTCCGCATCCGCGCCAATATCGACCCCCACTTCTTCTTGCACCTCTCGGCGCAGGGTTTGGAGTGGTGTCTCGTCACCTGAACGCGACCCACCAGGAAAAGCGATATGTTCAGACCACGGGTCAGTGGCCCACTTAGCGCGACGGATGAAACAGATATGAGGGATAGGTTCGACCTCGGCGACAAGGACACAAACCGAGGCCTGACGGGTTGCACTCGCAAGAGGACCATCATGTGTCGCATGATTTGCCAACGCAGCCCGTAGCACCTCGAAGCTTTTCATGGGCCCTCCTTGGCATCAGTTTGCAAAGTTTGAACCGTCCGGAAACTGTAGACCTACGGCAATCTCACGTATCGGTGCCATTGTATCGTTCCTTTTCTCTACATGATGATGTGCCGCCCTTGCTGACAGAAATTCATCATAGAGACAAGGGTGGTGCCCAAGGAAAGCCCGCCTCTCGACCACCAGAGAATAGTTGAACAGCGCTCAATTTGTAGACAAAGAGGTAGGCGACCGTTTTTTAGCGTGTCGCTACGCGGATGGTCTGACAATGCGCGTCAACGATACGCGCGATGTCACGGGCGTAGCCACCACCAAGTGTGACAACCAGAGGGATTCCTGCCTGGCGAGCAAACGCATAAACAATCCGATCACGTTCGCCGACACCTGACATGGTCAATGCGAGCGTCCCGAAGCGATCTTCGGCCAAGACATCGACCCCGGCTTGGTAAAAAATGAGATCTGGACTGAAACGGTCGAGAATCCGTGGCAGTGCAGCCGCCAGGAGGGCAAGATATGCCTCGTCGCTCGTGCCATCAGGTAGACCAATGTCCCACGAACTGCGCTCTTTGCGCGCTGGGTAATTCTTCTCGCTATGCATGGAGAAAGTAAAAACCTCGTCATCATCCTGACACAGCGCAGCGGTTCCGTTTCCCTGGTGGACATCGAGGTCAATAATCAGAAACCGCCGGGCTCGTTGTTCACGTCGCAACCGCCGCAACACCACCACATGGTCGTTAAAAATACAGTAGCCTTCGCCATGATCAGCAAACGCGTGATGTGTTCCGCCTGCGAGGTTCGCGGCCACACCATTTTCTAAGGCTAGTTCCGCCGCTCCATACGTCCCACCAAGCACCGCAAATGCACGACGAACCAACTCTGGCGACCACGGTAACCCCAGGCGTAACAGTGCTTTGCGTTCCAGCGTACCATTGACAAAGGCGTGGACGTACTCAGCTGTGTGAACCTGTAACACGTCGGCAACAGTCAGAGGTTCCGGTTCAACCACGTGCGCAGGCAAAAGGACCCGCTCTGTAAGCAGCTGTGCCGGCACCAGCCGGTATTTATCCATTGGATAGGAATGGTGTCCCAAAGCCACTGTATAAGACGCCGAGGTAAAAGCTCGCATTTTACACTCGCCGCCAAAATACGTTGAGGAACTCGACGACCCCGTCATCACCAATGCGAAAGTGAATCATAAAAGGATCGGCACGATACAAAAACGAGGGTTTTTGGGGATCATAAAATGACGGAAACTGGCTTGCCACATTGGGGTTCGTTGCCGTTCTCGCGAGTGCCGCGTCGAGCAGGCGGGCTTCACGCGGTAAGCATGCTGCTTCGATCTGCGAGATCTCGGTTAGACAGGTAGGAACAAAACGAAATTCCGCCATATCTCAGTGCCCACGCCTCATACCATCGGGGCATTTTCCCGTATGGGACGTGTGTTGGTAACGTATACCCGTCTCTATTTTTGGACAAGAGTTGCCGCGTTACCCTTGTCTTTGGCTTGAACCTGCTGATATCAGGGCCAACGAGACTGTTTCCTCATTGACAGGTTCCTCTCCCTCAGTTCATGCTGTGCGGCGCGAAATTCATTTTGAACTCTCAACAGGAGGAAGGCATGGCTGAAGGAGGAAAACTGACGCACCTCGCCCCTACCCCGACACCGGAAACCAAACCGTTTTGGGAAGGAACGAAACGACACGAACTGATGCTGCCACGTTGCAAGGCATGTGGCAAATGTCACTTTTATCCACGAGGGATCTGTCCGCATTGCTGGTCAAACGATCTTGAATGGATCAGGGCAAGTGGCAAAGGAAAACTGCACACCTTCTCAATCGTCCACCGTCCCGTGATGGGCATCCCGGCACCGTTTATCGCTGCCATTGTGGATCTTGAAGAAGGACCGCGTATTGCCACAAATATCGTTGGCGTGGCCCCGGACCCCCAACAGCTGCGTTGCGATATGCCGGTAGAGGTGGTCTTCGAAGATTTGACTGACACCGTCAGCTTGCCGAAGTTTCGGCCAGCGAAAGCTGCGTAAAACGTGAAACGCAAAGCGTAAAAGGGAGAGGCTACGTATCACGCATCACGTATCAAGTACACACTTCACGTTACGTTTTGCATGTTGCGTGATCGCCCTTGTTCCAAAGTAGAGAAGGATAAAAGCTATGACAAATTACAAAGATCTCTCTGGCAAATGTGCCATTGTTGGGGTTGCTGAATCTGATGAGATGGGCACTCTCCCGCACAAGTCAGCCTTACAGCTTCATGCTGAAGCTGCTCGTAATGCTATTGCCGATGCTGGGCTGACCAAGAATGACGTTGACGGCATCTTTAGCGCTGGGCGTCTGTTCTCGACGGAGACGGCAGAGTATCTCGGGCTTCATCCACGCTACATTGACGGCACCTCGGTTGGCGGTTGTTCGTTCATTCAGCACTGCCAACACGCGATGGCGGCTATCAATGCGGGGGTATGTGAAGTCGCACTCATCACCCATGGTGAGTCTGGTCGCTCGCGTTTGGCCATGCCCGGCATGAGTTCGCCCAAAGATTCTCTCTTGTGGCAGTTTGAAGTGCCCTATGGAATCGTGTTTCCTTTTACCGCGTATGCCTTTATTGCGGCACGTCACATGCATGAATTTGGCACGACACAGGAACAGCTTGCCGAGGTTGCCGTTGCCACGCGTGCCTGGGCACGGCTGAATCCGAAGGCGAATCAACGCGGACCGCTGACCATTGACGACGTGATGCAATCTCCACTGATCGCCTGGCCGTTCCATGTCCTCGACTGTTGTCTCGTCACCGATGCTGGTGGGGCAGCGGTGATTACCTCGGCTGAACGCGCAAAGGATCTCAAGAAAAAACCTGCTTACATTCTTGGCACTGGAGAAGGGACGGGCCACTGTTGGGTGAACCAGATGCCAGATTTTACTGCGGCTACCGGCGCGCAGACCTCCGGTCCACAAGCCTTCGCGATGGCAGGCGTCTCACACCAAGACATTGACGTGGCCATGCTGTACGATGCCTTCACCATCGTACCCATTCTCGCGTTGGAGGATTTGGGCTTTTGCAAAAAAGGCGAAGGTGGGGCGTTCGTGCAAGGACAACGCACCGCACCCGGTGGCGATTTTCCTATGAACACCAATGGTGGCGGTTTATCGTACACGCACACCGGTATGTACGGCATGTTCACTATTATCGAGGCGGTGCGGCAGGTACGTGGTGAGTGTGGCGAACGACAGGTGAAAGATACAGAGGTAGCGCTGTGTCACGGTCCCGGCGGTATCTTCAGCGCCGCGGCGACGATGATTGTCGCGAACGCGCCACACGCGTAGAGTAAAGTACGATATTGTACGTACTCGACCGAGGGTTATTTCCTGACCGTAAGACAGTTCCAGGGCATACTCGTCGGGATCAGCCAGGAACGCCGAATACCCGACGGGTTACCCAGCATCACGCAGGACCAGCGGCAAATAACCATCAATCCCGGTGCTTTCACGGAGCGACATCCCCTCCTTTACCGAAAATGCGGCGCCACTGTGGTAGCAAACAATTCCAAATGCTCATTCATTTTCTTCACCGGATACCCCGGAGGCAATGTCCAGGTGTAGAATCGCTGGATTGGCACTTCTGCCACATAGTCTTTGATCATCTGCACCGCAGTTTCCGGTGTGACGATGTTGAGAATACCACTCGCTTTCAGCGCGGCGTCATCGGGAAGAGAGGGAAAGAGGTTTTGTCCAGCTTTGCTTAACCACTCGTGGTACACGTTGATCTGATAACGCACATGTGGAGCAATTTCACGCCAACTCTTTTCCGGATCGTTGGCAACGATCAACCAGAAATGGCCACCTGCAAGTTTTGGCTTGCTCGTATCTTTTCCCAGTGCTCGCAGCTCTTGCAGGTACGCTTGGTATGGAGCTTTCATATCGCCAGTCCCGATGTACCCATCCCCATAGCGCGCGGCACGCTTGACTGCGGCTCCGGCAAAGCCACCCACCCAAATCGGTGGACGTGGCTTTTGCACTGGCTCAGGAGTCAAACGCGTATTCTCAATCTGAAAGTACTTCCCTTTGAAAGTAACGGCCTCTCCCTCCCACAGGCGACGAATGATTTCCAATCCTTCATTTGCCCGTCCGCCACGTTGTTCACGCGGAATACCAAGACCGGAAAATTCTTCAACCCGATAGCCAACGCCAATCCCAAGCTCAAACCGTCCACCGGAAAGAATGTCGATCGTAGCACAGTCTTCAGCTACCCGCACGGGGTGATAGAGCGGTAGCAGCAACACCCCTGTCCCAATCCGCATTTTCTTGGTTTTGACGGCAATCGCCGCGGCCTGTGGGAGCGGTGACGGAGCATGTCCATCATCAGCGAAATGATGTTCCGTCAACCACACATCATCATACCCAATATTTTCCGCCCAGGCGATTTGTTCAAGAATTTCCGCATAGATGTCTTGGTAGGACCGTCGCCACTGGGGCGGGTTACGAAACGCGTACCATAAACCGAACCGCAATTTAGGATTGCTCTGCGTCATGACCGCTCCTTATATTCAGTAGAATAGGGAGAAATTATGTCGTTGGCATGTACGTTGTGTCAACGAAACGACGATTCCCTGCGAGAAGAAAACAGCCAGTCACTCAGGTCTCGCACGATTACGCAAGATCTGGTTTTCGAGCTTTGGGAAAAAGACCTGCAAATTGGAAATTGTTACGATACGCCAGATCCCCTCCGGAGTGCGCTGCATCGCAATCTGAATCGGTTTATTCTTGACTTCGAAATCCAATTGCGCAGTGTCCCCGTCTCGTTTGGCAATGAGCCACGCGCCAAGCGACGCAAACAAAGGAAGGTTTGGAGGTTGGCGTTGAGGATCCTTCACCGCTTGCTCGATCACAATTGAGAACGCGGCTTTCGTGACCTCCCGCGCCTCACCGAGCAATAATTTCGCGACACCTTTGCGTAACAACTTGTCAAGGAGCCCACCGACCGAATGCTCGCTGAGACCGTCCGTAGGATTCTTACTAAATTCATCGAGCGTATGCTCAAGCACTTGATCAATATCAACATAGCGAGAAAACAGGTTGTAATCATGTGTCTCCAGCGCCTGCTTAATCTGGGACACCGAGTAACCAGGACTCGATCGCCAGGCGTAGACCCCACCGGCCAGAAGAAGAACGATAATCACAAGACTGATTAGAGAACGCATCAATCCTCATTTCTTGATTGCACTGTTAGGTATTGAGGCATCATACACTACGAAGACCAATTAGGGATTGGGGGATGTGTCATTGACAACTCAAGGCGCTGGGAGAAACAATTCGCCTATTGCTGCCGAGACGAGGATTACATGCCGACGATTGCTATTTTGTATCCAGGAGATATGGGTCACAACGTGGGTCGTGTGTTGTTAGAAGATGGGTTCAGCGTCGTGACAACGCTCGCAGGTCGCAGTGAGCGAACTCGACGCTTGAGTTCAGCGGCAGAAATTACTGTACTCGATACAATGGTGGACGTTGTCGCACGGGCTGATGTGGTGCTCTCAATTATCCCACCAACAGCTGCCACAACTGTCGCGCACGAGCTTGCCGCCGCAGCGGAAAAAACTGGACGTACCCCACTTTTTGTCGATGCCAATGCAATCTCGCCCATGACTGCTCACGAAGTTGGTGAGATCGTGGCTCCAACAGGGACTCCGTATCTTGATGCGTGTATCGTTGGTCCAGCTCGTGATGTACGTGGACGTTGTATTTTTTATCTCAGCGGTCCTCACACGGTGGTCTTTGAGACGATCTTAGGGAAATCGCTACGGATACACGTATTGGGAGATCGTATTGGCCAGGCTTCGGCATTCAAGATGACCTTCTCCGGTCTCAACAAGGGGTTGGCCGCGTTACTCTACGAACTTACCGTTGCAGGAGCTGAGTTTGGTTTTCTTGATGAGTTGCTGCATCGCTACAAAGTACTGCTCCCCGGCATCATGGAATCATTAGAATGGCTCGTGCCAACGTACCCAATGCATGCGGCTCGACGCGCGGATGAGATGGCAGAACTCGCAGAGACATTAGAACATTACGGATTTTCGTCGGTCATGGCCCGTGGCACACAGAAAACATTGGCCGCTGTCGGCCAGCTCCGCTTGACAGACCGATTTCCCGAGCGCGGCGAGCATGACTGGACGATGCGTAGCGTACTCGATGCCGTTGCTGAGGGAAAAGTGCTAAAAAAATCCTGAAGAGTCTGAAAGCAAGGCAATAGCCGTGCATCCTCTCGTCGGTAACGATCAACCGTGGCCCTTTCTCTCGTTGCTACTCACCGAGTATCGGTTGTCCCAGAAAATTGGTTTCTTGGTCTGACGGGGCAATTTCCTGGTCTAAAGGAATTGCCCCGTGTGGGTCCCCGGACAGGTTGCTCAGGGCTTGCTGGGCTTGTTTGCTAAGTTCAGTCTGCACTGCTTTGGTCGAATCCAACGGATCAACTCTTGGGAGCGCACCCTCCTGACTCGAGGTCTCTTCCTGGGAACGACACCCACCGACAAACATAAGAACCGCACAGAACATACACAAGATGGTAATCTTGAAGGTTTTTTTCATAGACATGCTCTTCTCTTTCTATGAAAGGAGAAAGAACTTCACCCTCTGTCGTTAAACAACATTCCTTTTCCTCTCACTAAGGTCTTCACTGCTCTCGGTCCGCAGACGTCTCTTTCAGTGTCTCTCCAGCCTGTTCGAGTCTGGCGTTGACATCGTTCGCTTTGTTGATTGCTCCTCGTAAGGTCTCTCCATACTCACGCCCGACAGATGACGGGGCAGGCGAATGAGACGATGATTTGAGATTTCCTCCCTCATCACATCCAATCACACAAGACAAGAGTCCAAGAAAAAAAAGAGCGGCTATTCGTTCTGTATACTTCTTCATACGTATTTTTCCTTTTCTATCCCACTGTTCTGACAACCCGGACCATTTCACTTCCCGCTTTGCTCTTTCATCGGCATTTTGTCTTGACAGTAGAGGTACACTTCGCTAGAAGTGAACTTCATTGTTCAATATTGAAACTTATTCGTTACATAATAAGGAGCTAGCCATGGCAGTGACTTCTCCCAATAGCCACACGATTACCGCGACCGTCGAAGCGATTTTCACGCAGGATGTTGCGCCGCAGGACCTGGATATGCGGAGTTTGTACGAAAAAGCGAAACGTGATCAATGGAATGCGTCCGTTGATATCGACTGGAGCCAGGACGTTGATCCCGACAAAGGCATTCTTCCTGACGGTCTCGTTGACATTTACGGAACAAAATACTGGGAAAAAATGAGCCCAAAGGAGCAGGTCGAGCTAAACCGGCACTTCTCTGCATGGCGGATTAGCCAACTCATGTACGGGGAAGAATTCGCTATGCTCGTCTGTAGTCAGATCGTGAATTCAGTCCCGACCATCGACGCGAAATTTTTCATGTCCACGCAAGTCGTTGATGAAGCACGCCATTCCGAAGTGTTAACCCGGTACCTTTTGGATAAAATAGGAACAACTTATCCTTTGACTGCGAGCTTACGTAACCTGTTCGATCGTATTTTGGAGATGCCGCAATGGTATCTGAAAACGGTCGGTACCCAGCTTGTCGCCGAAACGCTTGCGGTTTCGCTCTTCCGTATGTTGGAACAACATAGCCAAGATCCACTGATCAGCACGATTTGCAAACGTATCTTAGCGGATGAATCACGCCATATGGGGTTCGGTATGTTGAGCCTGCCGGATGAGATCGCCTCTCTATCCGAACGCGAACGCCGTGAGGTTGAGGAGTTTGCCTGTGACGCTGCTGCTGGCCTTCTAGGCGGGCAATTCCCACGCGAAGCGTACGAGGCAGTAGGATTTAGCAAGTCAGAGATCGAAGATATTCGCACGCTGCGACATGAAGTCGCGCGCAAGAATGAGTATGTCTTCTTCCGCAAGTTCTTCAAGAAGGATTTCCATGCTTCATTGTGGCAAAACATGACCCGCGTTGGCCTGATCAACCAGCGAACAATTGACAAACTCGCGACACTGGGAATCCACGCGCCAGAGCCGACCCAGAGCGCCGCAGCGTAGAGACCTTCAGCAACCCATATTCCGCGGTCAGGAAAAAAAGGAGAACCGTTCTTTGCGGTCCTCCTTTTTTGTCCACACATCTAGTCACTCGTCGTGTTAGCCGATGGCACTTTCTGACGGGCTCGCAAGCATTGCCTGCTTCACCTGTCCCGAAAAAATATCGATCTCCTGCCATTTCCCACGTACGAACCGCCACCAGAGTAAAAGGCCTAAAAGAATTGCGTAGACTGTACCAGCGAGCCACGGACCAAGAGCTTGCAAGTCAGTGAACGCTACCGCTCCTAAGCTCAAAGGGGCAAAGACCATCACCAGTAGCGCGATAGTAATTACTGCCACTCCATACGTGTCGCCCGCGCCTCGTAAGGCCCCAGCGAACGTAACATTCATTGCGTCAAAGACCTGAAACACCGCAGCACATAAAAGAATGGAACTGCCAACGCGAATGACCGTCGGCTCAGCTTGAAAGAACGCCATCAGCGGTCCAGGAAACGCAACATAGATAATCCCCAAAAATGCCATGTACGCAATAGCAATAAACAACCCTTCGTATACGCGTTGAATCGCTACGTCGGGTTTTCCTTCACCTATATAGCGTCCAACTAACGCGGTCAGCGCCTGCCCAAGACCAAACCCCGGCATAAAGGAAACGGACATGTACTGGACCGCTATATTGCTTGCCGCGAGCTGTTCTTTGCCAAAACGGCCGACGAGCAGGATAATTAATACTCCCCAGCTGAAAACGTCCACCGCTTGCTGAACACCGGCAGGCCAGCCAATTGCACATAGTTGCCGCATACGCGCCCACGTCAGTCCTCGTGTCGTGCGAGTCGCAAACTCCTGGTGACAGGCAGTGGAAAGAAATGCCGCCAACAGGAGTCCCCATTGGAAGACAGAGCCAAGGACAAAAGCAAGAGCTGCGCCATTTAAGCCTAAAGCTGGGGCGCTCCAGCGTCCAAAAATGAGCATATAGGCTAATACGATGTTAACGCCATTATTAACAACCATCGCAACTAGAGGAACGTTGGGACGATGAATCCCGTAAAAGAAACCGTTCAATGCACCAATGGCGACGGCGAGTCCGATCCCCCACAGTCGAATACGGAAATAGCCGACTTCAAGGATGACAATTTCTGGCTCGTGGCCAAACGAAGAGAAAAACGCCGGGGCAACAGGCCACAAGAAGAGACACGCAAGGCCAACCACGATACTAAGATAGAGGCCGTGCCAGGTAAAAGCTGCCGCCTCTTCCGGAGTGCCTCGTCCCAGTGCTTGGGCAGCAAATGTACTCACACACTGCGTAATCCCCAACGGCAGGGCGGTCATCGTATACGCCATTACCCCTGCGGGCATACCTGCCGCAATCTCTGCTGTCCCGACGCGCGCTACCATCCAAGTATCAACAAAACTCGCGATGGTTGCCGATGCCATCGAGGCAATAATCGGCAAAGCCAGGCGGAGAATCTCCCGCAGGCCTGCCCGTGAGGGCCACCTCCCCACAAAACGACGCTCTTTGCTTGACAAAGGATAACTCCAAGTTGCAGAATCGAGGCACGCGCACGCGGAATAGGATCGCTAACTATAAAGGAGCATACGAGAATGGCAACTCAAAGACCGATACAGAAGGCGAAATCGGTACGGAAAGCAGCCTCTCCACTGACCAAGCCTGCCAAGCGCACCCAACAGGCTCGCCGCACGCATTCAACACGGATAGTGACTCCAGCCTCAACGGCGGAGGACTATGAAGCCGTGCGTCAAGTCCTGAGCCGCTACTGCTTTGCCTTAGACCGTGGACAACTAGAAGACCTCGGCCGCTTGTTTCATCGGAACGCCGACTTCTCAGTCTCATTCGAAAACGGCACCAAGCATTCTGGCCGAGAGACAATACAATCATGGTATCAACGATTTTTCCAACAACGGCCCGACCAGTATAACCATATGCGCCATAAAATCTATCAATCGCTGCTGACCGTTTCGGGAAATGTTGCCACTGCGTCTACGTATTTTGACGCCGATTCTCTGGAACAAGGCGGAAAGGTCAGTGTCGTCACCGGTCGCTATGACGATGTGCTCATAAAAGAAGAGGGGCAGTGGTTCTTCAAAGAACGCACCATTAATGTTCTATACCATTATTCACCAGGGAGCGGTCAAACTGGCATGCGTCAGTAAGAAAGGAAGGGTATTGTGGCAGAGTATATTAGCGTTGAAGAAGCGCGTAACATGTCCGGTCTCCGGGTGGTGCTTTCTCCTGGGGTACCGGGACCGTGGAGTGAAGCAGCAAAGGGTATCTTGTACGTCAAGAAGATTCCTTATGTCCGTGTACGCCAGGAGATCGGTGGAGAAAACCGTGCACTCAAAGAATGGACAGCCCAGGCAACAGCCCCAGTGTTCGTCTGGAATGACGAACCGCCACGATCGACCTGGATTCAACAACTCTATCTCGCCGAGCGCTTACAACCAACTCCCGCGTTAATTCCCGCCAACATTGAGGATCGCATATTGATGTTCGGGTATTGTAATGAGCTTTGTGGAGAACACGGCTTGGGCTGGTCAAAGCGTTTGCTCCTTATTCACCCCACCCTGTCAAATCCTAACGCCGATAAGAAAAACCGCGCGTTTTCTTCCTATATTGGCGACAAGTATGGATACAACGCTCCAGAGGCTGAGGCAGCTCCGGCACGGTGTGCAGAAATCCTTCGGCAGTTAGGCAAACGTCTGGAGCAACAACTTGCGAGTGGCAGTCAATTTTTTATTGGCACCCAGCTTTCCGCCTTGGACATTTACTGGTCCGCTTTTGCGGCCCTCATTCAACCCCTACCGCCCGATCTGTGCCCCATGCCGGATACCTTCCGGACGCTGTACACGAATACCGATTTGGTTATCCAAGCAGCGGTTACACCACAACTGCTTGCTCATCGCGATTTTATTTATCGCGAGTATCTCGAACTACCTGTGGATTTGTAAAGTCTCTCCAGTCGAAACACCCAGGCCCTAGCGAGTGGCAGACTGTTCGCCGCCGGAAGATTGATCTTCAACAGCAGACTGGTCTTCTGGCGTCCCAGCGTCTTCACCTTGGGTCATAGTTTCCACTTTGATTAATTGAAGGGTACCAGGGCGTTGGCGGAGAAATCCGGTTATCGTCATCGGTGTTCCTGGAGGAGCTTGCCCAACTTTCGAGAGCAGTGCATCTGGCCCGACCAGCTTTATGTTCTGCTTACCGTCTTTGTATTTTTGTAAGATGGACCATGACGTAATGCGTGCGTCGTCCAGCGCTGTCGCCGTTGCTACATCAAAATCGTAAGTCTCATGATAGGTGCTAATTAATAGCGTTACGACCCCCAGGGTATTGTCTTTTGGTGGCGCGTTGAGCACTCCTCTCATTTGAATCTTAAACGGCATCATTGAGCTTTCCGCCTCGACATTCTCACCACCGACCCCAAATGAAATTTGCGTGAGCCCTGCCGAGGGAGCAAGCAAAGTGACTCCGAACGCCACAACACAACAAGAAAGCAGCCAACGCTTGACCATTGAGATGTTCCTCCTACATAGTCTTCCGAATTTGCCGTTCGAGCAATTCTAACGCAGCCGCAGCGAACGTCCACATGTTCATTTCTCGGTTCCCGTGACGTGTTTCTATCGTCACCGTCTCCTCACTTGGACCGGCCACAGCAATACACGCATGTCCGGCAGCGTCACCATAGCGATTGCCTGTTGGCCCAGTCGCACCGGTTTCACTGACTCCCCAAGTCGTGCCAAGTCGTTCTCGCACCGTGCGAGCTAACCGGAGCGCGTAGTCTTCCGTACTCGCGCGAATCCCAGTGAGTGCTTCGTCAGGTAATGACAGTAATGCCCGTCGCCCCTCGTGTGTATAGATCACACCACCAGCAAGGAAATAGGCCGAAGCACCAGGCACGGATAATAACGCGGCAGAGATTAATCCGCCAGCAGAAGACTCGGCAACCGCGATAGTGTGTTTGCGTTCTTTCAGCAACGCTCCGACAGCTTCTCCTATAAGGGTGAGATCTCGCATTGTCCTTCCCTCTCCAGCTGGTCCCGCTAGCATATTTTGACCGGCTCCTGCTTCTCCGACGGTCCTTACTATGCCTGGGAGCGTCCAGGAGTGCAAATCCCACGGGAGTTAGCGTCACGGCTGCGGCCCAGCGTCGCCGGCATGCTGCTGTGACTTCAGCAACTGTCTGATCCGCTGTAATTCTTTCCTGATGTCCTCCAGTTCATTCTCTTGTTGTTTTTCTTCAGGAGTGAGAAACCAGGCCGCGACAAAGCCAGAGACAGTGCCGAACAAACTGACGCCAGCCACCATGAGACAGGCAGCAATAATCCGTCCTTCAAAAGTTATCGGATAGTGGTCACCATATCCGACGGTGGTGATAGTAACAAAGGCCCACCAAACTGCCTCTTCTGGAGAGTTGATGTTACTCTCAGGTGCTCGCTCGAACTGGAGAATAGCAACACTCGAAAAGACGATGAGCAACAGCGACACTAAGACCGTTGTGAGAAACGCGCCTTGCGGACGTCGGTTGAGAATGAACGACGCAATCAAAGTTGTTGCTCGGACACCGCGTAATACACGGAAGATGCGGGCAACGCGAGCAATACGTCCCCATCGTAACACGTCGACTGTAGGGATGCTCGACGCCAAGTCGATCCACCCCCACGTATACAGATACTGTTTCTTGTCCGAGGCGCGCATTAGGCTAATCAGAAAGTCCACAAAGAACAACACACACCACGTTGTCGGCATACTCTAGGATCGTACGCGTAGGGGGATCAAGGACAAGAAACGAATCTGTCGTCAGTGCTCCAAGTGTGTACAGACACAGTACCAGCATGAAAAGCTGGTACTGTGGGGATCTACTCTCTGAAGAATTGCGAGAAGACATCGGGGACTCAACTCACTCCTCTTGCCAGTAAAGTGTGGCGAAAATCCTGCAGGGTGGTAACAAATGTCGCTGGGCGATCAGGAGAGACGACAACAGTCTTCTTTGGATAACGCAGCACCACAGTCTGATGGGGGTTGGTCACCAGCGCCCGATACATCCCCAAATGTCGGTTGCGGAAATAGCCGGTAAAAGAAAAGAAGCCGCCATTGCCGAAAAGACGAATACTTCGCCGCATCGCGTCAGGGTCAACAACAGCAGATTCGAGATCCGCCAAGGAAAGGCGCGTTGTCCATAACAGTCGCTGCACAAGGAGCGCATCAGAGGTAAGCACATACCCCCGGACGGTAAAGAGGGCAGAGATGGCAATTACTCCTAACGGCAGCAGACTCATCAAGGAGAGGAACGGTTGCAGTTCTTTCCCTGGTACCACCCTCATAGTATACGACACGCCAATACAGAGCAGAGAGGCGAACACTGAAGTTGCGATGAGAGATGTGCTCCACGGGGCACGAAAATGGCTCATAGGATAATCCTCGCAAGAGCGACATTCACAAACAGTATCCGTTTATTCGTGAGACGTTGTCAAGTTTCTCCGGCGAGTATCCCAATCACTTCAGATTTCCATGAACTTCTAGTGAATATTTCCAACACCAGAGAGCTATCCCACTCCCAGTCTGGTTTGCCGTGCTGGGATACGGCACAATACTCGATGCATAGCATCGGGAAGGAGAGAGAATCAGTCTATGAGGAAGATTGGCACGTTCACGGCCACCTGCGTGTTAATCTCTACCGTCATCGGCAGTGGGATTTTCACTACCACGGGGTTTATGGCTCGTGACCTTGGCAATCCCACGTTGATCCTCTTCCTTTGGGCTCTCGGCGGCTTTTTGGCGTTGGCCGGTGCGCTTTCTTATAGCGAACTAGGGGCAGCACTGCCTGAAGTTGGAGGAGAATATGTGTATCTTCGTCGTGCGTATCATCCCTACATCGGTTTTTTGAGTGGGTGGACCTCGTTTACTGTAGGTTTTGGTGCGGCAATCGCTGCGACTGCAGCCAGTTTTGTCTCGTACTTTCTTCAGGTCTTTCCGCTGGGGAGTGAAACCTCTCTTACCGCGCAATTGCTTGCGCTTGGGTTAGTGTGGATACTGACGAGCGTTCATCTTGCTGGGGTTGGTTCGAGCGAACGACTACAACGGATTTTGACAACACTGAAGGTCGGCGCCATTTTTCTCCTCGTTGGCGGGGCGGTTACTATTGGCGAAGGTAATTGGAACAATGTCCGCGTGACCGCTGAGCCTACGGCGGCGAGTACGGGAACAGTTTTTGTTTCTCTGATCTTCGTCATGTATGCGTATTCAGGCTGGAATGCCGCGGCCTACATTGCCGGAGAGATGAAAGACCCACAGCGCAGTATTCCTCGCACGATGATTTGGGGAACTCTCTTTGTTGGAGCTGTGTATCTCACGCTTAATCTTATCTACCTGTATGCGCTTCCGGTGACCGCACTGGGGCAAGAACCTGTGCTTCCGGTGGCAGAAAAGGCAGCCGTGCAATTATTCGGTCCAATAGCAGCACGCCTCATTGCCGCTTTGTTATGTCTTTCTTTGGCTGGGGGAGTAAGTGCAATGGTGTGGGCAGGACCGCGAGTATACTACGCTATGGCTCGCGATGGGGTCTTCCCTGCTTTCTTTGCCGATACAAACGGTGCAGATCTCACGCCGAAGAAGGCAATTGTTATGCAAAGTGTTTGGGTATCGTTACTCTTACTCTCAGGGACTTTTGAACAGCTGGTGATCTTCAGCGGATTCTCACTCACCATTTTTGGTACGCTTGCGGTCAGTGCCGTGATCACTCTGCGCTGGCGCGAGCCCAGCCTGCGTCGTCCATACCGGGTTCCCTTCTATCCTCTCGTACCGCTGGCATATATTATCCTTTCTCTCATGATCGTCGCCTATACAACCCGCGAACGACCAACGGAGGCACTGCTCGCCAGTGCCACGATTCTTGGTGGCACCCCTGTGTTCCTATTGCTGCGCCCGAGATCCGAAACATAACGGAACACGGGGGTAGCCTGGCGTTTTGTCGTAACGAAGTCAGTAAGATGTCTTTGTCCGTAGTGCCCAAGAGAGGCTTTGACAGCAAAAGCCGCGCTTGGTACTCCGTATCCTCATGGATGTAAAACTTCGACGGGCAGTCAATAACGCAGTTACGAACATATGGGGGCGCGAGACCCAAGTGACACAGGTCACTCCGCTGACTGGCGACGCATCAAGCCGGAGTTATATGCGTCTTCACCTCCAGGGAAACAGTCCGCCAACAACAGTGGCAATGCTCCTCGCGGGGAGCGCTTTGCCCTTATCATCAGACGAACTGGCGGTCTTCAAAGAGCCACTCAAGGAACTTCCCTATCTGAACATGTACCGCTTTCTGAAACCGCTCGGTATTCGGGTTCCTGAGACATATTATGACGGCAGCGCGGAGGGTTTCCTGCTGTTGGAAGATATCGGCAACACCCCATTACGTGAGGCGGCGCAGGGACTGTCGCCTGCGCAAGTCGAGCAACTCTATCGCCAGGCCATTGACCAACTCGTACTCCTCCAGGTCGAAGGGACACGTCGCCGGGACGAATCGTGCATCGCCTTTCAACAAGCGTTCAACCGTCAATTGTTTCAGTGGGAGTTTGAGCATTTTATCGAGTGGGGCCTCGAAAAACGGCAAGGGCACGCCTTATCTGAAGTTGAAGGGAAAGAACTGCGAGCGATGTTCGAAGACGTTGCCCAGAGACTCGACAGGGCCCCACGCTTTCTCAACCATCGTGACTACCATAGTTGGAACCTCTTCGTGCAAGAGAGCACCATTCGCGTCATTGACTTCCAAGATGCGCTCCTCGCCCCAGCGACGTATGATTTGGAGACCTTACTGAACGACCGAGACACGCCCTTAGTTATTACACCGGGACTGGAGCAGACATTGGTCAACTATTACCATACGACCTGGCATGATTGTGGTGGGTCGCCGCTCGATCTTGAGCAGTTGTGGGAAGAGTATAATCTTTGTCTCTTGCAGAAGGCGAGCAAGGTCGTCGGCCGCTTCTATTATCTGGAATTAGAGAAAGGGAAAAAAGGCTACAGCCGCTATATTCCCCCGACGCTAGCGACAATCCGTCGTGTCGTGGCCCGTCTCCCACAGTACCGACGACTGCAAGATATTATCGCCATCCATTTTCCCGAGTGAACCGATGCGCGCCATGATTCTTGCTGCTGGGTTTGGCAGCCGCTTGCGACCACTCACACGGACCACCCCCAAAGCGTTAGTCCCAGTCGCAGGACGGCCGTTGATCGAGTACAGTTTGTTGTTGCTTAAGTCGTATGAGATAGAAGAGGTAGTCATCAATCTTCATCATCTCGGCCATAGAATCCGTGACGCTATTGGGGATGGCAGCGCCTACGGTTTGCGTATTACGTACTCACCAGAAGATCCAATTCTAGAGTCCGGCGGCGGGATTAAAAAGGCCCAGCCGTTTCTCGACGGAGACACGTTTCTCGTGTTCAACTGTGACACTATTATCGACCTCGACCTCAACGCCCTCCTTACTGTCCATCGTCAAACACAGGCCACGGGTACACTGGTGTTGCGTTCCGACCCGAACGCTACCCAGTACGGCATTGTGGAAGTAGATACGAGCAATCGCCTTTGTCGCATTCGTGGTGAGCCAGCTGATACCGACGTCCACGAGCCATTGTCGCAGTACATGTTCACCGGCTGTCAGGTCTTAGAGCCCCGCGTGTTCGACTTCATGCCCGAACTCAAGCCTTTCAGTTCAACGCGAGAGACATATCCAGCCATGCTTCGTGCTGGAGAACCGCTATACGGGTTTGTCCACGCTGGGGTGTGGATGACGGTAGATGACGCAGAGGCAATGGCGCGAGCGACACAGCAGATTGTCTCCGGAGAAATCCAGTTGTCGTATCTACGCCCCTAGCCTTCTGCTTGGGCAATTCTGGCGAAATTCTCCAAGCATCGTCGTGCTGCTGGCGCTTCTGTAATCGTAGCGAGTAGCCATTCGCGGATAGATCCGGTCTCAGGGCGACGCGGGAAGGCTTCCGGTGATAGCACCGTCAGCAACGCATGGATCAGATCCGAGAGCACTTGTGGCGTAAACTCGGGATGAAATTGTGTCCCCCAAATCCGCTCACCAAGCAGAAAAGCCTGATACTCCCAATGGTCATTCTGCGCCAGCGCCATAGCGCCGGGCGGGAGTTCGGTCACCACATCTCCATGACTCATTTGCGCGACAAAATGCTTCGGCACGTCAGCGAACAACGAATTAGCTTTACCGTGTTCCGTTTGTGTGATGGTTACGGTCCCAAGCTCCCACCCATGCGGACATTTCTCGACACGTCCGCCAAAGGTCTGCGCCAACAGCTGATGGCCGAAGCACACCCCATAGAGCGGAATGTGCTGATCTGCTACACGCTGAAGAAACGCTTCACTCTTGGCAATCCAGGCGTCACCGTCATACGTCGAGGCAGGAGAGCCAGTAACGACGACTCCTGCCCAATCGAGACCAGGCATCTCCTCTTTGCGGGCATCAACAACCACACAGCGCTCAGGCCCCAACACATGGAGAAACGCCGTCTCGTATGGCCCCAGATTTTCAGTAACCTGGCGTGGAAGTTCCCCAGTTTTAAGAATCAGGATTGGTTTCATTTGTAGAAGCCTTTACCGATCCCGATGATCCCGTTGTTGCCCAGGTTCCTTTGGATGGGCATAGGGATGAGGGCGGCTGGTATCGATGTTAAATGGAACCGCAGCCATGCGTGTCATGCTCTCCTTGAAGGCGGCGATCAAACGATCTTCTCCCGCATAATCGAACGGGTCCTGGAGGCGTTGTTCGACTTCATCTCCAGGGTCCGGTTTATTATCCAGCAACCATTGGACTGTTCTTCTCAATCCCTCTTCTGGAGACACTATGTCGCTGTAGCCAAGCTCTGTTTTGATCTTGAAGAGGTCCATCATGCGATGATGCGAGGACTCTTGCAACGCATACGGCCTGGACGGAATCGCTACGGCGTTAGGAATCTCAACGACCTCCCATTTATGATTCATCACGTCGGCAATGATCTCCACGGTCTGTCTCAAGGTCAGGGTTTGATCATCACCACAGTTGTAGATCTGCCCTGCTGAGGCTTTGGGGTTATCAACCGCCAATAAGACCGCGTGTCCCATATTGCCAGCATACCCATGTGTCGCTAACGTCAGTCCACCATCTGGGACAATAATATGCGGTCGCTTGTCGAGAATCCGGCGTATCACACACCATTCACGGGGAATCAACTGGTACGGTCCATAGATGTACGGATAACGAAAATACGCTGCAGTGGGATGCGTCTCCAATACTGCTTGTTCGGTAATGGCGATAAGGTAGGAAAAACGCAATTCCTCTTCGCTTGCAACGACAGGAAAGTTTTCTGGGGTCGGCACAGGTAGGCCGGAGGGAAAGAGCACATGTGGATGCATATATCCACGATAAGCAGCCACACCACCAATACCGACAAAGCGACCAACTTTTCCCACCAACGCTTCAGCGACAAAGCGAATACGTCCGTAGGTCACTACAGCAAGATCGAAGGTACGTCCGTGCAACGCCTCGTCGATAGTTTCTCGGAAATGTGGATCACCGTGAATGTGTTCGACCTCGGGCGGGATTTCAGGAATCTCGTGTGTTCCACGATGGAAGATCGTGACTTGATAGCCGCGTTGTAATAGTCCATTGACAATAAATGGTCCGGTCGGCCCGGTTCCCCCAACCACTAGCGCTTTCATACTCCTCCTTTATCGAAGGAACATCGTCGTTCCCTCGCTCCTTTTTGCGAGCAACTTTCTTTTACTCTGACCTATGCTTTACCACGACCGTTCGGTCGGCAACAGAGAAGGAAGCGGAGCAACCGTTTTTCGTGCTGGAACGATATGGATAGTGCGCTTCTTCTCTCGTATCGAAGCTTTTGCCCCATAGATAAGAAACAGTTCCATCAACGTTTTCTGGTTATGTATTTTAGCCGCCTGTAGTGGGGTTTCCCCTGTGTCGTCTGTTGCCTCAACCATCGCCCCATGAGTTAGCAGTTGCTCTGCAGCGTCAACCGCCCCGTCCCATAACGCTGTCAGGTGTAAAGGGGTACGGCCTCGACTGTCTCGCGCATCGACTTCTGCCCCATGAGTGAGGAGCAGCATCACTCCCTCTTCCTGGCCCATCAACGCGGCAAAATGAAGTGGAGTGCAGTCCGTAAGAGGACCAAGCTCCATTAATCGGTTCGGGTCACCGACATAGGTATCAGAAGAGCGAGGAAAGGCATTGCCCGTCGCTTGGACCTTTACATTGACATCGGTCGAAGACGCAAGGAGAAGGTGGATTACATCATGGCGTCCAGCTAACGCCGCGACGTGAAGAGGCGTCAGGAGATAACGTACAGGGTCGGCGGGAGACAGTGTCAGCGCCATGTGGGCCTGTTTGTCGGCTCCTCGCGCCAACAAAAAAGAGAGCACTTCGAGAGACCCAAATCCGGCAGCAACATGAAGCGGCGTTTGCCCGTTATAGTCATTGGTCGCATTGATATCAGCTCCAGCGGCAAGCAAAAGCTGAACGGTTTTTACATTCCCTCCCTGCACAGCGCGATGAAGCGCAGTTTCCCCTTGTTTTTGCCAAGCGAGGTCTTCCTGTCCTGAGAGATTAAGAAATTTGGCTACTGTTGCTTGCGCATGTTCCGTCATGAGACGAAGAAACGTCCAATGTTGACTATTTTTCTTGTTCACATCCACCTGAGAATTGAGCAAAAGTTCGACCAGATCAGCACGTCCCTGCCCTGCCGCATAATGCAGCGGAGTATCACCATCGTCATTTTGTACGTCCCCTCGGGCTCCGTACGCAAGAAGAAACTCAGCGATAGCCCTGTGACCGTACTGAACGGCAACATGTAATGGCGTTTCGCCTTGTGCAGTAGTGGCATTCACGTCAGCGCCGTGGCTCACAAGCTTTTTCACTTGATTAAGTTCAGCTTTTCGTACAACGTCGTGCAGGTTCATAGTGGCGGCAAACACATTGTTACATCCAACACCAATCCATCCAACCGCAACAATCCAGTACCAGAGCATCATGTTCACGTAACAGGAAACAGTATCCCCTCAAGAGTCACCTTGTTTCCGATCCTCAGGACCATAGTTTATGCTCGTGGAATCACCGGCAACACAAGATGAGACGGGTACCGTTGATCGTGAAAGATTGTCTGTTGTGCCGTCCGTAGCTCTGCATCCACACCAAAGTCATGACCGGTATTGGGATTACGATCATAACGTGGGAAGTTGCTTGAAGACACTTCGAGACGTAGTCGATGCCCGGCAAGAAATACGTGACTCATGGCCCAGAGGTCAATCGCATACTTATATACGTTCCCGGGCGTAATGAGAGTCGGCGCAGAACGAGACTCCCGGAAGCGGGCACGCATGACCCCTTCCGCTAGATTTTGCGCATACCCATCGGGGCGAACATCAACTAACTTCGCAGTAAAATCAGTATCAGGGACCGAAGAGCCCGCAAATAGTTTGAGAATAATTGGACCCGTGACTTCGAGATCTTCGGTGAGTATCTCGCTCGTGTATACCAAGACATCCTCACGTTCTTCTATCTTGCGCTGATCGAAGACTCCTAAGGCAATGCCCAGCGTGGTCCCACCACGCGTCGGCACCGGATCATTAGGGTCGTATACATAGTGATCCGTCGGCTCTGCACCGGGAGCAAGAAACGAAAGCGTTCCATCGCCGCGCAAGCTGTTCGCCTTTCCTGCACTGTGCAAATAGACGTTCGTATAGCGGGTCCGCGCGAGTGGCCATTCGTATTCGTCTCGCCAGCGGTTCACGCCCATCACAAAGAGCCGAATCGGCGGTTCATCAAGAACAGCATTGGCAACTCCTTTGAGGAAATAATCGAACCAGCGTAGCTGTAAGTCGTGCAGCTCGATCAGGGCGTTCGGGCCAAAGTCGATCTCTCCGGTTCCTTTTGACGTCGGAGCTGCGTACGGGACGAGGTGCCCCCATGGCCCCATGAGCAATTTTTGGGCGCGACGAGCCTCAGCCGTCATAGCTTGGCTGCGTAACCCCATAAACATCGTAAGAGTGTCGTATTGAAACACGTCATACCAGGAACCGACGTGAAACATTGGCACGTTTATATGATTGAATTGCCGCCGAATATCCGTGGCATGCCAGTATGGTCCGTCAGTCGAATGGCGTAAAAAGTCGGCAAAGTAGGGTGCCCCCGCTTTGAGACGTTCACCCCAATCACACAGCGGCAGATGGCGATACTCCTCGCGCTTGAGGGGTGACATCGGTATGTGCGGATGAGAAACGTAAGCATCGAGAATCGGCCCATACTGCTCATAGAGCCCTTTACGCTCAAGAGTGTTCCTCGCCATAGAAGTAAAGTACGCGAGCATCCAGCCTAGCTCGAATACCCCACGTCGGTAGACACAGTCCTCAAAGTACGTCACTGGTCCAGAGACGGGGCTCATAGCCCGGAGATGCGGGGGACGGGTTGTCGCAGAAAAATACTGCACCAACCCAAGATACGATTGCCCAACAGTCCCTACATTACCGTCTGACCACGGCAACCGCGCTGCCCACTCTATGGTATCGTACCCATCTGTTGCTTCGTGAATGAAGGGATAGAACTCTCCCTCAGAACGAAAGCGGCCACGAGTGTCCTGGACGACCACAACGTATCCACGAGACGGAAAATATTCCTTCTCCGTCAACGCCATGTCCTGACTTTTGTCATACGGTGTCCGCACAACCAGGACCGGGAATCTCCCGACCGCATCAGGACGATACACATCAGCATATAAAGTTACTCCATCACGTGTTTGCATGGGAACATCTTTATCGACAAGCACGCGATAGGACGCATCATACTGTTGGGTCATACGGTCATTCTCCTCTTCGAGTAACGATGAGACAGCGCAACGTGGCGCTTTCCTTTTCAATCCCGTGCTCACTACTGAGGATTGATTTCCATCCAGCTTACTCGCGAGTCTCCTCAGTCGGACGGTTATCGATGTTTTGCCCGCGTTGTTCGTTCTGTTGCTGCTCCTGCAGTCGACGCATCGCTTCTTGTTGTTCTTTTTGAAATTCGCGAAGGCTTTGTCTTCCACCAAGTGGGGTCGGCGGCTGTTCTTCTTGCCCAAACCAACCGGAGACCGTATTTTTTATGCCTTGCGCAGCACGTTTGTAGAAGGGCTCTTCCTTGACCCACGGTGGTGGTTTTTGCCAACCAAACTCGCGACGCAATTCGTCAAGCATGCCTTCTTCTTCAGGCGGGCCCATATAGCGATGATACGGAATTCTCTCCGTTTGCGTCACACACCCTACCAGGAGCGTTACAAACAAGACCAGAGTGATCCCTATCCAGCAATGTTTCATCGTTCACCACAGTGAGACGTGTTAAGAGATGCTGCAACCCTACCACAGAGTAGGTAAAGGGAAAAAGCACAAAGATGCGGAGTCAAGAGAAAAGAAGTCTCCTTTTGATACATTTGCTAGAGTTTCAACTGTTATCTTTTACCTCATGACGTACCTGGTTTTCCTGCGCTGATATCAAGAAATACTTTTCTGTTCACTGACATATCGATATGGCATGATTTCTGCTGCTTTTTCTTTTTGTTAATGAACCTTATCGAAGAGGAGACTGCGTATCTCTTTTAATGGGGAGGAAAGATCATGGTAAATGGGACACTGGAAGAACGTATATTGGCGACACTCGAAGCCGATCTCATGGTTCCATCGCAGTTTTTCGACCGGATTCGGGCAGAACGTTCGTCCCAGCCCGAAAAACGCCTTATGTTGGCAGTGATGGAAGATGCCATCGCGACCTTCCAAAAGTCGGTACAAGGGGCAACCCGGAGACAACGCCGTTTATTACGCGAAACAGAGGAATGGATCGGATCGGAAGATGACAGTTGGCCGTTCTCATTTGAGAACATCTGTGTCGCACTTGATATTGAGGCCGAATATCTCCGCAAGGGCATTCGCGAATGGAAGAGCAGCCTCTTGGCTCGCGATAATCAACAGGAAGCTTCCCACGTTCTCTCTCCTTTCCGGCGCGTAAGCGGTAGACGTCATGCGCTTTCTGCCGGGCGATCTGAACACACCCCAAAAGCAAAAGCAGCGTAGAAAGCTTTTCCTAGACGCTGAGCCTTTTCCTAACAGCGCAAGGGCAAGAACCGTAGTCTTAGGAATTAAAAGACTTTGGCGCTTGCCCTTTTACCCTGTCATTTGTTACCCCTTTTTCATCTCTAACTCTTCCCAATAGCCCGCAGATCGTTGCATTGCCCGCTCATACTGCCCGACAGTCATGCGTCCACGCACCAACTCTAAACGGAGAAAAAGGAAATACGTCTGGATAACGTCTTGACGGCAGTAACGATGGATATCGGGTAAGCGTCCCTCTTGCCAGAGCTGCTGTACCATCGAACCGTCAATTTCCATCTTCCCAGGGAGTCCGATCATCTTGGCGAGTACGTTAAATCCGCCACGTAAACGATGCACGCCAAAATTGGTCAGGAAATCATAGAGGTCGTAGTGACCGTCTTCCGTATAGCGGTTCCGATGTTTTCCCGAGAAATAGCGTGGAGCTGAACAGCCGTATTTGAGCGCTTGCAGTTCCAAGACCGGCAAATCAAAACTTCGCCCGTTGAACGTCACCAAAGAGCCAGGAAAGCGTTCCAAGCGGGCCCAAAAATTTCGGACTAGCGACTCTTCGCCATAATCATCCTCATTGAGCGTCTCCACTGCAGTCAAAATACGTTCCTCATTCACTTGCCCAACGGCAATAGAGATCGGCACATGAAACGACAACGGGAAAAAGTCATTGCCCTGTTCTTGCTGGAGCTGCTGCCGTACGCGGGAGTACGCTTCCTCGTCGGTCACATCTTCACGAGGGAAATAGACCGCACGAACCAAGCTTTTCTCGATACGCGTCTCAATATCAAAAATTGTATAGCGCATAAGAGACTCCCGAAAGGAGCGTAGCGATACACTGACAGGACTGGCTCAAGTTTGAACCCTGAGTTTTTTGTCAACATCTATTGAGCTATAAACTGTACCTGTCCGTTCTCCTCCACCCGCCGTGCCTTACCGTCATACATGAGCAGATGCAAATGGGCGAGCGTCTCAAACGTCGCTGCCATCATGTGAAACAACGGTCGGTCTTCCCCAACCCCAAATACCTCCATTGCGACATCATGCGCGGTTCTCGCACGCCCACGACGAATAGCATCCAGTATTTCCTGCAAACGATAGCGATGATGTTGAATAATCTGCTGGGCACGGTACCGATGGTCCTTAAAAACCCCACCGTGCGCAGGTAAGACCGACTCCACATCGAACTTCTGCACTTTTTGTTGCGAATTGAGGAAGTCTTGCAGCGGATTGTCCGGCCCAAAATAATAGACGCCAACATGGGGAGTAATCTTTGGCAAAAGATGATCGCCGACAATGAGCACTTTGTCATGGGGTACATACAGACAGCAATGACCAGCCGTGTGGCCAGGCGTCCACACCACAACAATCTCACGCTTTCCAACCTTGAGGACATCACCATCGCCTAACGGGTGGTCAGGGTGACTCGGTGCGTACAAGGTACCGAAATACCGACCAGGCGTCGGCATGGCATCCGGTCCCTCGGGCAGTGGCACTCCATGCGAGCGAAAAAACGCGAGCGCTTCTGGTAGAGGCGTATTTGACTGCATACGCTCAATCCTGGAAACTTCGAGTGAGTGGAGATAGACCTCTGCCCCAGTGAGTTCTTTCAACACTTTCGAGGTGCCAAAGTGGTCAGCATGATGATGGGTGCAGATAATTTTCCGAATTGCTTCGGGACGACATCCGACTTGAGTGATCGCGGTTCTGAACGTATCAATACTCTCATCACTATTCATGCCGGTATCGATCAATGCCCATTCTTCCCCATCTCGGAGAAGGTAGACATTGACAATGCTGGGCCTCATCGGAAGCGGCAAATATATTTGATAAATGTTGGAACCAACCTCGTGGATCTTGGCATCCATACGCGTTACTCGTGTACACGATCTTTCACGGGGAAAGTCGCCTTCATTTTGACCTTCCAGCGCGCGACCATCCCATCCTCAACAACAGCAGAAATATCCGTCACTTGCACGTGGTAGATCCCACTAATTGTCACCGCAGCCCGGGCAATAGCTAACGAAACTGCGTCCTCAATGCTGGTTGAGGATGCCCCTGTCAATTCAATCGTTTTTTCGATCATTGGCGTTCTCCTGCGACGCAGACTTGTGAAAGAATACTTTCCGATTGGGCAAAAGAGGGACAGAGCCGCATTTGCAGCGTACGTTTGAAATGTAGCAGCAGGTTACGGACAGATTCTGCGGCCTGCCCATCAACTAACTGCTGAACGAATAAGCCGTTTAAACTTGCCGTGATCAGTGCGGCCTCGTCGGCGGGGCAGACTCCTTCGGCAAACACCCCTTTTTCTTTTCCAGCCTCAAGAATCGAGGTCAATAATCCATGATAGATATGATACAATCGGCGAACATGCGAAAGGATCTCTGACGCACTCTCGTCCTCCCGGAGGACCTGTGCAAACAAAAATTTGACTGACGAGAGGTGTTCTGCAAGAAATTCATAATAATCGTCAATGAGTCGCTCAATTTGCGCATATTCCGAGAGTCCGGCTAATCGTTGGTCATCTATCTCGTAGGGTGCAAGGAAATGCTGCAAAGCGGAACGAAAGAGTTGTTCTTTGCTCTCGAAATGCCACAGGACCAGCGCTTTGCTGACGTTCGCCGCCCGGGCAACTTGAGCAAGCGACGTTGCACGATAGCCCTGCGTCGAGAAAAGATAGGCAGCTTTCTCAAGAATTTCGTCTCGGGCACCCATAGCTCAGCACGGTAAGAAAAAAAGGGGATTCTGTCAACGCTCGATCTCTTGTCAAGCGGAGATAAGTAGGGTATCGAGAATAGCTTATGACCACCGTCTACCTGCGTGTCGGGGTATGGTTCCTGGTGGCAACAGGATTGACATACAGTGTGTTCTGGCCCCGACCAATTCTTCCTCCACAGACTGTGGCACCTGTTTCCAGTAGGATTTGGGGCCAAAAGGCAGCCTTTCGCCAATTGTTGGAAAGACTGTTACATTCTGTCGAGCCCCAGCCAGCGGCGCAAGCGTTCATCCCGCTCAACTCTTCCTTCCTCATGGAGGAGCCGTCCACAAGTACCAATCGCCCGGGTGGAACTCATCAACTGACGATTGAAGAAGTGAAGCGACGTGGCCACATCACCATCCTGATGCATCACAGCCCCGCGTCGTACTTTTTACACCGGGGCCGACAGATGGGGTTTGAATATGAGCTGGCAAAAGGGTTTGCCAAGGATCTTGGGGTCGAATTGGAGACACGAACTCCACCCCCTGACGTTGACATCGTATCCTGGTTGCACGAAGGGAAAGGGGATATCGTCGCCGGTCTTGTCACGGCAGACGGGTTTTCTCCTGATGCCGTCGCTATCTCATCTCCATACTTTGAAACAACAGCTGAAATCGTCACACGGAACGACCAACTGGCTCCACAAACAGCGAGTGACCTTGCTGGAAAACCAGTGGCAGTGCCGCGAGGGTCCATTTATCCGCATACGTTGCAAGCAGGAATACACGCGATTACACTCCCACCAATCCTGCCTCTTGACGCGGGAGGAGAGGCAACCGAAGCGGCCTTAGGTGCCGTCGTACATGGACGAGCAGTGGCAACCGTGATCATGAACCCGTTTACTCCTCTGGCCCGTGCCATGTACCCAGGGCTGTTGCGAACGGCCTGGTCGCTTCCTCATCCAGTTCGCCTTGTGTGGGCGGTTCGCCCTGGGCAAGAGTATCTCTTACAAGCCGTGAATACGTACCTTGACCGTGCAAGTCGATCTGGACTGAAAAAGATTCTCGCTGAGAAATACTTTCATCCTCCCTCTCAGGTCGCGGCACTCGCACAAAAGTCAGAAGGAACATTGGCGGGTACCAAGCGTTTATCCCGCTATGATCGTACGATTGCACGTTATGCTGAGGAAGCCGGTTTTGACTGGCGTTTAGTCGCAGCGCTTATTTTCGAAGAGTCGCGCTTTGATCATCGGCGAGTGAGCGAGGCCGGTGCCTACGGGCTGATGCAGATCATGCCATTTACAGCACAACTGGTTGGAGCCAGGAACTACCGTGCCCCAGGTGACAACATCGCGGCAGGAGTCAAATACCTCCAGTGGCTCGCGCGTCGCTTTCCCCAAGGGCAACGCCGAGACCGCCTTGCCCTTATTCTTGCTAGTTACGTGATGGGTTTGGGACACGTGGAAGACGCACAGCGGCTCGCGCGACTCTTAGGAGACGATCCCCATTGCTGGCACGAGTCAATGGAGCAGGTCCTTCCACTGTTGGAGGACCCAGCCTATCATCCAAAGACACTCTTCGGCTATGCACAAGGGCGAGAGGCCGTCCGCTATACAAATGCGATTCTGAAACGATACGAGATCTATTCCCGGTATATTGACCGGGACCTCGATACCGCAGAGGTCCCAACATTGCCCACAGGTCAAGCTGCTTCGGCGGCGGGATAGTCGGAGAAGGATAACGCACGACCATCCCAGTCAATGACGACCCGCGATTGCTCACCAATTTCCCCGGCCAAGAGTTTACGTCCCACTGTTGTCTCGATCTCTCGCTGGAGCAGTCGCTTGAGAGGTCGAGCCCCATAGGTTGGATCGTACCCCGCAGTGGCAAAGTACTCTTTTGCCTGCGCAGTGAGATCAAGAGAAATATGGCGCTCTGCCAGCCGCTGCCGGAGTCGTTCCAGTTGAATATCGACAATCGCCGTCAGATGTTCTCGCGACAAGCTGTGAAACACGACGATGTCATCCACACGGTTGAGGAACTCCGGACGAAATTGCTGCCGTAAGGTGTCAAGCACGGCCTGCTTCATCTGATCATAGACAGCAGGATCATCTCCGCCACGATAGCCAAGGATGAGCTGGCTCCCGACGTTCGAGGTCATAATCACCGCAGTATTTTTGAAATCCACAGTTCGCCCATGTCCGTCGGTCAACCGTCCATCATCTAAAATTTGCAATAATACGTTGAAAACGTCGGGATGGGCTTTCTCAATTTCATCAAAGAGAATGACGGAGTAGGGCCGCCGGCGAACCGCCTCAGTCAATTGTCCGCCTTCGTCGTAACCGACATATCCGGGAGGCGCGCCAATCAAGCGAGCGACCGTATGCTTTTCCATATACTCAGACATATCGAGCCGCACCATGTTCGCTTCATCCTCAAAGAGAAACTCTGCCAAGGCTCGGGCTAATTCCGTTTTTCCCACTCCAGTTGGCCCCAGAAAAATAAACGATCCGATCGGGCGGTTCGGATCCTTAAGCCCCGAACGGGCACGGAGAACCGCATCTGCCACCGCTTGTACCGCCTCCTCTTGCCCAATGACTCGTTTATGGAGCAGTTCGCCAAGCCGTAACAATTTCTCTTTTTCCCCTTCAACGAGCTTGGCGACCGGGATTCCTGTCCAGCGGGACACTACCGCCGCAATATCATCCTCATCAACATGATCCTTAATCAGTCGTGTTCCACCATCACTCGCTGTCATCATCTGTCGCTCAAGCTCAGGAATATCTTTGTATTGCAGCTCACTTGCTCGCCCCAAGTCATAGTCACGACTATCCGGACGACTGACTTTCTCTAGCTCTTGGCGAGCGAATTCCAATTTTTTCTGGATCTCGGCAACGCCACCAAGCGACCCTTTCTCTTGCTCCCATTGGGTGCGTAAACGATGGTCTTCCTCCTTTAAGTCGGCTAGCTCCTTCTCGAGCTTCGAGAGCCGCTCTCGGGACGATTGATCGGTCTCCTTCCGCAATGCCTCCCGTTCGATTTCTAATTGCATCACGCGGCGCGCGACTTCATCAAGTTCGGTCGGCATCGAATCAATCTCCGTCCGGAGCTTGGCGGCAGCTTCATCGACAAGATCAATCGCTTTATCTGGAAGAAAACGATCAGTGATATAGCGATGCGATAGGACCGCCGCCGTCACCAACGCTGCGTCTTTGATGCGCACCCGGTGATGCACTTCGTATCGCTCCCGAAGTCCACGCAGAATTGAGATCGTATCTTCCACACTTGGCTGATCGACCAGGACCGGTTGAAACCGTCGCTCTAACGCGCGGTCTTTTTCGACGTATTTGCGATACTCGTCGAGGGTCGTCGCACCAATACAGTGCAGTTCACCGCGCGCGAGCATCGGCTTCAGCAAGTTTGACGCATCCATCGCCCCTTCGGCGGCACCTGCACCTACGACGGTATGCAACTCGTCAATGAACAACACCACCTCACCCTCGGACTCTTGGACCTCTTTGAGTACCGCTTTCAAGCGTTCCTCAAATTCACCGCGAAACTTTGCGCCGGCGATCAGCGATCCCATGTCCAGAACAATGAGGCGTTTATTCTTGAGGTTTTCCGGAACATCGCCACGGATAATACGTTGCGCCAACCCCTCAACAATCGCTGTTTTTCCCACCCCCGGATCACCGATCAGAACCGGGTTATTTTTGGTCCGTCGAGACAGAACTTGCACCACTCGACGAATCTCTTCGTCCCGCCCAATCACTGGATCGAGTTTTCCTTGCGCCGCAAGTTTTGTGAGATCTCGCCCATATCGTTCCAAAGATTGATAGGTGCTTTCTGGATTTTGGCTAGTCACTCGTTGGTGGCCTCGAACTTTCTGTAAGGCGGCCATCAGGCGCTCTCGACTCACACTCAGAGACTTAAAAATACGCCCAACACTGCCCGTATCACGCAACATCGCCAAGAGTAGATGCTCAACACTCACATACTCATCTTTGAGGCTCTTCATTTCCTCTTCGGCATCAGCAAACAATCGAGAGAGCCGCTGCGTGATGTACACTTGTTGGGCCCCAGCACCTGACCCCGATACTTGGGGGATCCGGTTGAGTTCCTGCGCGACTTGATCGTGAACCGTATCAGGAGCAACTCCTACACTGCCGAGAAGCGCCGCCGCCAGCCCCTCGGGCTTTTCCAAAAGCGCTACCAGCAAGTGCTCAACATCGACGCTCTGGTGGCTTCGACGTGTTGCCAGCGCGTGTGCGTTCCGCAAAGCTTCTTGTGACTTTTCCGTGAAGCGATTGACATCCATGTTGAACACTCCTTCTTGCAATTGTTAGTGATCGGGTTCCGATTCCTTATTTTATGAATGGCCAGACTTATCCCTGGACCGGAATTCTCCGCGACTTTGCGTCTTGCCGTAACGGAACCACGACGAACAAAACTCCATTACGATACTCCGCGGTGACGTGCTCAGCGTCAACTGGTTTCGCCATGCGAAAGACACGAGCAAAACGTCCAGTTCGCCGCTCGCGATGAAGAAAGCGCTCTCCATCCTGCAGCCCAACGCCTTTGCGCTCACCTCTGACGGTTAATGTATCTTCCTTGACCTCAAAATCGACAAGGTTGGGATCCATACCTGGAATTTCTACTGCAAACCGATACCCTTCGGGCGTTTCGGTGATATCAACGGCTGGGGTCCATGTCCCCTGGCCTTGCTGAAGCGTACGGTCTTTATCCGCACCGTTGAGAAACGCAGCCAGTTGCTTCTGCGCATCAGCGAACTCTCGCATCGGGTTCCAACGATATAGTGTCATAGCATGTTCTCCTCTTTATAGTTCGTTTGCTATAAAGTAAGTCGCCTCTGGTGAGTGTCAAGAGAAACACACTTTTAGTGATATTACCCCACAATCCGAGAAGCGAAAAAAGTACGTTGTCCACCTTGCCTTTGCAGCAAGAGTGATTATCTTTTTAGGGTGGGAGCAAACAACGAGAGATAGATATTGAATATCGTAATAAGGGGATTGAGGGGAGAGAGTGAAGGCTACGAAGTGCGGGGCTACCCCGTAGCCTTTCTTCTCAGGTCGTGTAGTTACTGAAACGTTCGTTCACTTCCTGATGGATATAGAAGATGGCTTTGCCGATCTGATCTGCGGTCCAGGTAATGCAGGGAAAGTCAGGATAGGTCATATACCCACCTGAGAAGACTTCATTGCGATTACCATTCACACCGAAGAAATAAATCGTCGTGCCACGCGTAATACCGTGTCGCGTTGGGCCGAAGTCGATTTTAATGCCGTTACGCCCTAAAATATCGCCAGCACGCAGAATATCGTTCCAGCTGTCAAGCCAGAAAGCAAAGTGGTGCAGCTTCCCATTCGGCCCCTTCACGAAAGCGATGTCGTGAGCTTTATTTGAGCAGAACAAGAATGCGCCCAGCAGTTCCTCGTTACCGAGAGCCGGAATGATGCGCTCGCTCATACGGAAACCAAGAACTTGGGTAAAAAAGTCGACATTCGTTTTCACATCGTCTGCGGTTAAAAGCGTATGATCCAGGCGGGATGGCGAAATACCTGCCGGTTGCCCAGCCGGCCACGGGTCGGGATTCAATCGCCCAACTTTGGTACCGCTTTGTTCTGCTTCCGCATAAAGTTCCAACACATGGTCCGAGGGCAACGTGCACCGCAGGGCCTGGCCAATAGCGAGATTTTCCCCACGCGACACGCGTCGCACTGGAAGCCCAAAGGCTTCGATGGCCGTCTCTAATTTTTCAAGTTCGTCTTGGGTTTCGACTTTGTAACCCATCTTGACCAACCCCAAGCCTCCATTCTCAATCACAATACTATGATGATCGTATTCATCCCAGCATTTAAAGTAATGCTTCCCGTCCTTTCGTGCCACTTCTTCAAGGCCGAGGACATCTGTGTAATAGGCTGATGCCTTATCAAGATCGCTTTCTCGCACATGGATAAATCCGAGGCGCATCACGCTCATAACCTGTTCCTCCCATGCAACATTGGCTCAGCATTACCCTGCTTTCCGGTGATCGGCAATCAGCAAACCTCTAGCGTGTCAACAATCTGCGAACCAGTTTGCTCCCGTAGAACCGCGTCGTTTGCCATGAAAACGAACGACGGCGTAACAAGTCCAAACGAATCATTTTCCACTCAATATCTTTTGCTAATGCTTTGCGCTCTCCTTCCTCCTCAATATATTTGAGCAAATCCTGGAGGGTATGGATTTCTTTCTGCAGTTCTAACTCTGGCGGCAACACCTGGGCATTCTTGAGAATGTGATACGACATCCGTAGATCTTCTGGCACCATGCTCTGATCTTCCAGCTGTAATGGCTTTCCTTTCCCGGGTAGGTTTTCAAAGGCCCCAGCTTTTTGGGCTTCACGGACACGCTCCTCAACAATGCGCGTAAAAAATGACCATGCCATGGGTTCTCCCTTTCCTGTCTCTTGACGATAGGGAGGACAGGCTTGCACTGTCAACATGGGTTGATTCCACTCCCGCTCCAAGGCTATGAGAAGGAGCAAAGTTCGCGTGCAAGAAATTAAGGAGGGAGTATGGCAAAAATTGAATTTGGGACGGCATTGCCTGGTGTGACAGGCGTGGCTGAATTTGCCCGCGAGGCCGAAGAACTCGGGTACGATTTTTTGGGCTGTGGCGAACATGTCATGTTCTATGGGCCGGTTGGAAATACCTTTGTTTCTCTTTCGGTCGCTGCTGGGGCGACCAAGCGCATCAAGTTACTGAGTTCAGTGGTGCTCCTTCCCTTATACCCGGCAGCCATCGTCGCCAAGATGGGCGCGGCGCTCGATGTCGCGTCCGGCGGACGCTACAACTTCGGCATTGGCATTGGTGGTGAATTTCCCAAAGAGTTTGAAGCGTGTGGCGTGCCGGTCAAGCAACGCGGTTCCCGCACGAACGAAGCATTAGAAGTTATTACCAAGCTATGGACGGAGAAAAACGTGTCGTTCAAAGGAAAGTACACGACGCTCAATGAAGTCTCGATCGAACCCGCCCCGACACAAAAACCGCATCCCCCGATCTGGGTTGCCGGTCGTAAAGAGCCAGCCATGCAACGAACCGCCCGGTATGCGAACGGCTGGATTCCCTACATGTACACACCAGAGCAACTGCACGAGAGCATCGAAACGATCAACAAATACCGAAAAGAGTACAACCGCGAGGCTGCTCCGTTCACCCCAGGGCTCTTTATCTTCACCGTCGTGCATCAGAATAGTGACACTGCGAAACAGATGGCAAGCGAAAAACTCAGCAAACAGTACAATCAAGATTTTTCGAAGCTGATCGGTAAATACGCGCTCGCTGGAACGCCGGAGGAATGTCAGAAACGTCTCAAGGAGTACGTCGACGCCGGAGCACGGACGGTCATCCTCCCGTCTTCGTGTCGACCCGACTACGTTGACGAAAACACTCGTATGATCGCCAGGGAATTGATTCCGGCCTTCCGCTAAACAATCAGGGCGAAACGGGAAAACGGGACAAAGGGGAAAAGGAAGAGAATTGGGATGGCTTTTTATTTCACCGTTGTCCCTTTTCGCCTTTTCCCCTGAAACAGGAAGTTCATCATTTAGATTCGTACCCCTAGAGGAAACATTATGGCAAGCGAATATCTCCAGTTACATCTCGAACCACCACTCGCGTGGATCACCTTCAATAAACCGGAACGACGCAATGCTGTCAGCTTAGACATGTGGCAGACGTTACCGGATCTCGTTGCACAGGTCGCGGCTGCTGATGACATCCATGTCCTACTTATTCGCGGCGCTGGCAATGAAGCCTTTATTTCCGGTGCGGATATTTCACAATTTGGCACAGTCCGCTCGAACGCAGAAGTCTCACAGACGTATGACCGTGCCAGTGGCGCGGCCTTGTCTTCCCTCGCAACCCTGGAAAAACCAGTGGTCGCCATGATCCACGGCATCTGTTTTGGTGGCGGCTGCTCGGTCGCGGTCATGTGTGACCTACGGATATGCTCCGATGATGCCCGTTTCTGCATTCCCGCAGCCCGTCTCAGTGTTGCGTACCCGGTCGAGCGCGGCGTCGAACGACTCGTGCATGTAGTCGGCGCAGCCAACGCGACAGAAATTCTGGTAACGGCTCGAGTGTATAACGCTGACGAGGCGTATCACATGGGGCTGGTGAACCGTGTGGTGCCGAGAGCCGACTTAGAGTCCTATACCCGCGAGTATGCTCTCAAGATCGCCGACAATGCCCCGCTGAGCGTAGCTGCCCATAAGTTCTTCGTTCGCGAAGCAAGTAAGGCAGCGAACCTGCGTGACACGGAGAAGATCCGTGCGTGGTCGACACGCTGCTTCAACAGTGAGGATTACCAAGAAGGGGTGCGCGCGTTTATGGAGAAACGACGGCCCAAGTTTCAAGGAAAGTAAGATGTCTTGTTAATCAATGAGGAAATAGGGGCAGGCGGCGGAGTTCTGCGGGAACGATTGGCTCTTCATGTCAACTCTTCCAACAGCGCTTTCGCCTCTTGCAAATCTTTCGTGTCAAAGCCTTCAGCGAACCAGTCATAGACCGGGGCGAGCAGGGCGCGGGCTTCGGTCGTCTTGTCCTGTGACTGCCACAACCGGGCGAGGCTGGTGGCGGCACGCAGTTCCCAGGATTTGGCGTGCTGCTGACGGGCCACGGCGAGGGCTTGCTGAAAACACGCTTCAGCTTCAGGTTGCTGCTCCTGGGACTGCTGGAGCAGCAGCTTCCCCTTGAGCCAGGATTGGCCAGCTGTTCCATGCGCGCCGCCAAGTTCGTGGAGTGGTCCACCGGCACATAATCCGTGTGCAGATCGTCTTTGCGAATCGAGCGCACCACCACTTCGCCGGTGTTGATCCCGATCCGCATTTGCAGCGGCACGCCATGTTTCAGGCGGGTCTGGTCGCTATATGCTCGCATCTCTTCTTGCATGCGCAACGCGGCACACAGTGCTCGCTGGGAATGGTCTTCGTGGGCTATCGACGCACCAAACAAGGCAAAGATGCCGTCGCCCAACGCTTGCGCGACATAGCCCTCATAGCGATGCACCGCATCCATCATCAGTTGCAGCGCCGGGTCTCAGTAGGCGATAAGTGATCCGTCCCTTCTGCCGTAACAGTTCTCGAACCTGCGCTAAAACTTCAAGCATATCCATGGCATGTCCACCGACTGTGCTCGGATGCGACTAAAGCCGCCGTGGGCGCCTCAGTCCGGGGCTTCAGCGCCGGGTACAACGATTTCCCTGAGTTATTGATTCCTCAGCTGACGAATGAAGCGGCTCACTTCCTGCGCGGTTTCTTGCGGCTTTTCGAGCATGCAGTAGGTCCCACCACCGTCTTGAATCTGTACCACCTGCGTCTGTGGGCAGTGCATGCGGAAGAGCCGTACGGACTCAGATACTGAGTCCACTTTCCCGCCCAGTTTCCCGGAGTCGCCTAACAGCAGTAACGTGGGGACAGTAATTTTCTCCACATCGCTAGTCAGATCGATATGGGAGAATACTTCCAGTGTTTTCGCTAACGACTCAATCGAAAAATTGCGCCTGAACGCTGCTGCTTCGAACAGCGCGAGTTCGTTGCCAACCTGCGAAAAGACATTCTGATCCGCGCAGCCAATCCACGCCGTAAATCGCGCTAACGCTTCGTAGCCGAAGGTTTCGGTAATATCCAAAAACACCTGAAACATCTTGCGTGTGGCAACACCGGCTTTGAAGCTCGGATAGACAATAAGGCTCTTCACTCGCTGTGGATAGCGTGCTGCATAGCGAATCGACAGCGGAGCCCCGGTCGATGTGCCCCAGAGGTGCGCATCGGTGATGTTAAGGTGACTAAGAATGACTTCCAAGTCATTAACCCAACGGTCAAGCGAGTAATGGCTAACCCAGGCACGGTCGGATTCTCCGACTCCCCGATAGTGCCAGTCGATAACCTGGAACTCCTGGGCCAGCATATCCACAACATAATCAAACTGATTATGCAGGAGACCAAACCCGCCACTGAGCACCAGCGGGTCTCCCGTGCCTTTAACGCGGTACCACAACCTCACTCCATTATCGTCGACATGCGGCATAGCGAGTCTTCCTTTTTAGCCTGCCAGTTGAATATCCCACAGCGGCGGATCGGTAGGCCGTGTGATTTCAGTTTGCAACAAGAGTCCACAGCTGGGGCAGGCGTAACTGCGGAATGCCATCTTGTCATCAACATATGTCTTCGGATTCAAAAGATACGGGTTCACCTTCGTGAAGGACTGTTCGATCGTTGCACAGTGCAGTTTATAGTTATCCGTCATTGAGCAAATTGCCCGTTCACACTTGCTACACGCCAGTGTTCCCCCACTCAGGATCAATCCTTCGGCAATTCGTCGCGCATGAACAGTATCAACCTTATGGCGTTCGCGCTTGGGTGCTTTACGCAGACGTGCCTTGCGGAGTTTGGTTCGCCGCGCGTCGGTTGCTTCGAGATCAGCGCTGCCGTCGTCTTTGAGCAGGACCCCATAGGCTTCGTGCGCCCACTCACGGGAAACGTTTCCCCGTTGAACGTCGAGGGCGACTCGCGCCGGATCACGTTCCAGTGGATCGCCATACCCCCCTGCGCCAGCCCACGACAACAGAAAAACATCCTGCGGTGTCTGCGTGACATCAAATGCTTTCGGAGCAATGTACACGAGTTTTCCTTGCATCTCATCAACACTGGTGGGTATCTGACCAGTAGTGCGAATTTGCGCCGTGACATTGGCGTCCCGTTTCATGCTAAAACGCGTCGTCGCCGGGGAAAGTCCACCGTGCAGCCCTGGCCCTGGAACGGCACAGTACCCAGAGGCAGTGAATAGTGAAATTCTCTCCGTCCCATGCGGAATAAAGGCTAGCTCGCCGGAATTTCCCCCGCGATATTTGCCCGCCCCGCCAGAGTTCACCAACTCCTTTCGCCACAGGTAAAGGATAGGATAGAACCATTCATTATCCTCGACATTGGGCATAGTGCTCTGCAAATCCCACGGCCAGCCACCGGTATCGACCCCATCACGCCACGGAGACCCTGCGAGTGCGGCCCCGACTGGGTCGAGAAGAAACGACGCATATGGTGCGCCGCGTTGATCGATCCCATTGAAAGCACAAACCGGATACATGGCCGCTCCCATGCAGCTTTGCACCTCACTCCGCATCTGCGGATCGGACGAACAGGCCAACATCTTGGAGATAACCAACCCAGAGAGTGCAATCGTCTGTAACAACACTCCCGGTGGTGCCGCGGACACCGCGGCAGGAAAGGTTGCACACGAAATGGTTCCGGGCACAACCTCGAACTCCATGTGACGATATGCGCCCTCGACCACAAACATCTGGTCAAAGAGCATCTGTGAACAAATCATCGAGGCCACTGCCCCCTTCCACGCAACGAGGGTACAGTTCAACGTACCGGCTTGCGGGTCGCTCCCCTCGTTGGAGAAAATCAGTCTATCCCCACGCTTGGTGAGCGACAGAGAGTTACGATAAAGGTGCCGGTCCCCTGGTCCTTTAAGTTCGATCCAACTCGATTCACGCCAAGTTCCGTCAGGAATCGTTTCCAGTCGGCAGAGGAAGGCTTTTTCCGAGTCGTCCTGCAACTTCCGCATAACACCCTTGACAGTTGCTGCACCGTAGCGAGCAGTCAAGGTCAACAAGCGTTCACGCGCAACGTTGCACCCCGCAATCTCAGCACGCAGATCAAGCGCAACGAGTTGCGGCATGCGAGAGCGACGAGAATACTCTTCTTCTAAATCCTTGCGGAGCTTTCCCCCTTCGACAATTTTGATCGGCGGAATACACCCTGACTCCCAAAAAACATCGGCAGCCATCGGATTGAAGCCACCAGGTGCAGTGCCACCCATATCCCACTGATGCAGCGTATTCCCAACCCAACAGAACAGTGCACCTTCCCAAAACACCGGTGCCACGAGTGCAACATCAGACTGATGCGTCGCACCAATCCACGGGTCGTTGGTTAAAAAAATGTCACCCTCAGAGATACCGGGATTCTCGGAGCGATGTTCAAGCGTCCACTTCACGGCAGAACCTGTCGCTGAGGACAGATATTGCAGAAACGGCCCAAAGAAAACGAAATCTCCGTTCTCGTCCATCAGGGACGGGTTGAAGTCATGCCCATACGCACAGCTCGGCGAGCCGGAAATCCGCATAATGGTATTGCCATGCTCGACGTTGATATTCCATAGCGCGTGGCGAATAACTTCGTAGGTGATGGGATCGATCTTTTCTACTGCATGAGTATGCAACTTGAGAGCTCCATCAATTCGCAGTTCTTTGCCAGGAACATACGGATATGTCCGGCCATCCCAGTGAATCTCTGTCTGTGACACGAGACCTCCTCTACATCAGGCAATTGGCAGCGAAAGAGTGCGCGCGCGATACTCGTTGCGCTTCGGACGAAAAGGAAAGTTGAGAGCGGATGTGGGGCTCTTCATCGGTTTTCTGGGGTGGCAGCTGTTCTTTCGGCAGCATTTCCTGCATCTGCTCGAACATCCGCCGATGCAAGTGTCCCGCACACATCGATACGCCAAAGAGAAGAAAAAACAGGACCATCCCTATCCCCAGGGCAAACCCGACCCCAAACTTAAATCCCCGGCCAAATTCTGAAGCCATACACACTCTCGCTTCGCCACCCTAACGAGACAGCAGCAACGGCGCAAGCTCATCGTTTTTCCTGGCGCGGGAAGTGTGCCATAGTAAGGGCGCTGTGCAGGAAACAGAAAAGAACACTCAGACTGTGAGAAAGGAGAGGGAGCGTATGAAGACACAACACGGCGGGAGGAGACAGAGAGAAAGGTTTGTCCGATGTGGGCTGATGATCGTCAGTCTCTTCGTGCTGGTAAGGTTCGGCAGCGCACAACCCGTTTTTGCCCAACAAGCCCTGGAGAATCCACGGCCAAACTCCTTCCATAGTGGCATCGAGACGCTCTTTGGTTGGGTGTGTGATGCCCAATCGGTGCAACTCCTCTTTGACGGCACGGCATTGTTGCAAACCGTGTACGGTGTCTCGCGTGCTGACACACGCTCCGTTTGCGGCGACGAGAACAACGGTTTTGAGGCCTTAGTGAACTGGAACGACTTAGGTCCTGGGGGCCATACCGTTGCTGTCTGCGTTGACAATGTCTGCGGTGCGTCAATTGGGGTTGTCGTCAATACGTATGGCACCTCCTTCTTACAAGGGCGCGCCGCGAACATTCCGGTCTGCACGAACCAGACGCAAGTTGCCAATCCGCCGTTTCCCGCCGTCACTCTTCTCTCCTGGCAAGAAAGCACCCAGAGCTTTACGATTCGCTTGACCGCAACCTGCCGAGAAATCGATGAGATCTGTCTGGACCCAAATCAACAGACCCTCTGCGACTTGTTAATTCCCTGTTGTTTTTAGAGTGCACCCTCGGGAGAGGGAAGCTATGGGGCAGTCTCTTGTGTCTGCCCCACTGGACCACGTCTCTTGCTGTACACTACTCCTGCTCACGAGGATTCTTCGCCAAAGAACGAGAGTAATTGCTGTAACAGGTACTCCGGCTGTTCTTCAGAGACCCAATGACCACAGTGGTCGATTTCACCTCCACGGACATTCTCCGCCAACGCCTGGAGAGACGTGAGGGTACGTTTACCGAAGCTGTACTTCCCGCCAAGGGCCAACACTGGCATTTTTAACTTTGTCTTGGCGTTCTCGGTGTTGTGTTCGACATCGGTCCAGAATGCGCGATAATACTCAAACCCGGCCCGCATCCCTCCCGGTGCGGCGTAGCAGCGCACGTATTCGTCAATATCCTCCTCACTGATTGCAGTCGGGTTGTAGGCAGTACGATAGAACCAGGTGAGATACTCGCGTTCTTTCCCAGCGACCAAAATTTCGGGAAGGTCACGAACGCCATGAAAAGAAATATGCCAGAGGCCGCCCCGTGGAGAGGCTTGAGGAATTTGTTCTAACCCTCCACCGGGAATGGGAACATCGAGAACCACTAGACGACGGACATCGGCCGGGTGTGCACAAGCATAGGCATACGCAACTGGCCCACCCCAATCATGCCCAACCAGGAAGATGCGCTGAAAGCCAAGCTTTTGCACGAGCTTGTAAATATCGTCGGCAATTGTCCGTTTATCGTACCCCGTCGCAGGTTTGGACGAATCACCGAGCCCACGCATATCCGGAGCGATGACCGTATAGCGCTCCGCGAGCACAGGAATGATCTTCCGCCATTGGTACCACGTCTCCGGCCAACCGTGCAGTAGAACAACCGGATCACCCTGACCGGCAGTGACATAATGCAGGCGAACATCGTTAACAAAAGTGGTGTGGTGCTTCACGTTGAGAGTAGCCATGTCTATTATTTCCTCCTCTGCGGCACGAAAGCAGAGCAACCAACTTCCCGTCAAGCGCCTGTTGTTGTGCGTGCATTGGGTCTGACCGTGAGCAACTTTAGCATCACTCTTCTGTCTATTATTGTCGGGCAGCCAATCACATACGGACATACATGTCCGCGTACGCTGGCTACAACCCAAAGAATTTTGTCTTGCACAGATTCAAGCGATAAGATAACAAGTGGTGGGAATTATGCGGGTAGGATGAAGACGATGTCTGGCAATGTATTCAACTGACACAGCACTGTACCCTGACAAATGAGACCCTACCAGAATACGTGAAACATGAGACGCCTCGCCTTTGGTCTCGCTTATGGTATTGGAGGGTATATCCTGGGGGCACTGTTGGGATATGCCCTTGTCCTTGCGTTATCGAGCAATCGACATGATCGTGAACTGGAAGCAGTAATGACGGCCGCATTCGTCGCTGGTCCGCTCTGTGGGCTCATTGCAGCCGGTTATGGAGGCCTTCGGGCTGGCCGAACTCGGCCCTCTACGTAAATCTCCACCAACTGCAAAAGGCTACCAGCAGCATAGAAAAGGGGGCTTCGTTGACGTTCCTTTGACAAAGAACTCGTTGGGGTTACAATTCTGCACGTGAGAGAGGTTGGTTAACAACGCGAAAAGATCAGGCGAGCATAAATTTATGCCCCGCGTTACCGACTACGACTCCATTTCCTCCCAGTACGATCGCAGGTACCAGGGGCAGGAGTACCCCGGGATTGAACGAACCCTCTTTACGTTTCTGGGTGACAACAGCAAGGGTAACGTGCTCGAAGTTGGGTGCGGGACGGGGCACTGGCTGAAACTGCTGGGGGCTCGAGTCGGTTTCCTGACAGGCCTTGACCTGTCCGCGAATATGCTGCAACGCGCGCAGAGCACGACGCCTGACACACCGCTTGTGCGTGGGCGCGCTGAAGCACTCCCCTATCTATCCCGCTGCTTTGATCGCTTGTTTTGCCTCAATGCATTCCACCACTTTACCGACAAGCCTGCGTTTGTGGCCGAGGCTCGTCGGGTCCTTCGGGAAAATGGAGGATTAATGGTTGTCGGGCTCGATCCTCATACTGGATGTAATCGCTGGTGGGTCTATGACTATTTCCCCGAAACCGTAGAGCTGGATCGCCAGCGTTACCCGTCTACAACTGAGATACGAGCGGATATGATACAAATCGGCTTTTCGTGTTGTGAGACTACGGTGGCAGAGCATCTAACGCTACACATACCTGCCCGCGCTGCTATCGAACGCGGACTGCTTGCCCAGAGCTACTCTTCTCAACTGACGATTTTGTCGACCCAAGAATATCAGGCAGGAATGATTCGCATCACTCACGCCATCGACGCCACCAAAGCGGCTGGCGAAGAACTCATACTTGTCGCGGACCTACGGCTCTACGCTACTATTGGTTGGGTGGATCACTAAACTGATGAGACAGGAGCCTCATCGATTCGAAGAAGTCTTGGTCTCGTATGTAAAACTCAAGACCGTATCAAATCCCAGACGAATCTGATCGCCAAACGCCAGCACCTGTTCTTTTCCTCGGGCGACTTGTTTCCCGTTCACATAGGTCCCATTGGCACTTCCTACATCGCAGATGGTTAATGCTCCGGGTTTGTAGTCTAACACCACATGCCGTCGCGAGAGTCCGGTGTCTCCCGTGATGGTCAGGTCCGAATTCGACCCGCGTCCAACCGAGAAAGGAAAATGCGTTAACACGACCTTTCTGCCGATCTGGGACGGGTCTACGCACTCTACGATACGCAGCACCAAGTCCACCGTCTCCGTTGATTGCGCTTCACCGTGCGCGGGCTCAGTCTCTGTCGGCTGCGCTTTTTTTGCCGTTGCCTGGGCGCAAAGGTCAAGCGCGCGCAGGAGTTCTTCCATCGTGCGGTAGCGTTGCTCCCGAAACTTCGCGATCGCTTTTCTGATAATCGCTGCCAATGCTAGATTCGTCGCACCGTCGAAGTGCGGTTCATTCTCATTCTGATCAGATAGTACCTTCCCTAATACCGTAGGCTCATCCAACCCAGCAAAGAACTGTTTGCCTGTGTACATCTCATACATCACCATCCCCAACGAGTAGACATCGGCCCTGCCATCGAGCGGCTCATGGCGCAATTGTTCAGGCGATGCATACTTGAGGGTGCCAATCACGACACCGGAGCTGGTGGAATTGCCACTGCCGAGTTCTTTGGCGATCCCGAAGTCCATCACCACCATGCGTGAGGTACGATCTTCAATCATGATGTTAGCCGGCTTAATGTCACGGTGAATAATCGGTGGATTATGATTATGGGCATAGGAAAGCGCACCGGCTACCTGACGGGAGATATCGATGATTTCTGGGGGAGTGAGCCCCCCTTTGTTTTTGATATATTGGCCGAGCGTTATCCCCTCAATGTACTCCATGACGAAGTAGTGGAGATTCATATTATCGTCGCGATCAATATCCATCACCCGGACAATGTGAGGATGGCTCAGATGCGCCATAACCCGTGCTTCACGATAGAAGCGGGCGAGCATCTCTTCGTCATCCATCAAGTCTGCCGGCAATACTTTGAGGGCTAAAATATTCTGGAGCGTGGTATGGCGGACTTTGTACACGAGACCCATGCCACCTTGCCCAAGTTGGCCAACGACTTCGTACTTGCGGGAAATCACCATCGCCATAGTTTCTTGTCTCAGCGTAGATCCTAATTGCTACCCTCACCCTGCATGAAAAAAAAGAAAAAATCCAGTTTACCTCGTGAATAAGTGAGGGGTCTACGGTGTTTCTCAGTTTGGGACCACGAGCAGAAGAGTCTCGCGGAGAGACTCTCCGTTCTCCCATGAGAACGACGGGTCGCGATATTACTGCGCCAATTGCCGTAGCATCAACACACTCCCCTCTCCGTCTCCAGCTATGTAAATTGCTCCGTCCGCTCCAACGGCAAGACCACCCGAGAAATCCATGGGCCCACGAGAGCATCCCGGAGGATCGCCAATCGGAAGATGATGGGCAATAACGTTTGACGCTCCTGTTGCTGGGTCAACGGAGCGAAGTTCCTTCGTCCCACGATCAAGGACTAGCAGGCTTCCGTTATGTACGGCCAGTCCTTTTGGCATATCTAGACCATCGATAACTGGAGTCGCCTTTCCCGCTTGATCAATACTCACGATCCGTCCGTTGCCCAACTCGCTGAGAAAGAGCGTCTCATTGTGAGCTACAACTTCGCAGGGTCGAGAGAACCCTTCGGCAATTACTGACTGATTCCCCGAAGAGTTAATACGTAAGAGTTTCCCCGTTCCAGCTTCCGCGACCGCAACAGTCCCATCCGCCAGGCGGGCTAAGCCGTAGGGATTTTTGAGTTTGCGCGCAACCAGCTTGAAGGGTCGGCCATCAGGAAAATACTGGACAACGTCACCGGCAATGGTCGTGAGCCATACTTCGCCCGGTGCCCCCGCAGCGAGACTCCGCACAAATCCGGGGAAACTGTTATCGAGTAAGCCACCCAAGCGACCGATCTGTTTTGCCGGAGAGAGCACGGCAAGACTTAACCCGTCATTCAGGTACAGTTGCCCGGCATCACCACAAGCAATGCCCCACGGTCCTACCAGACCCGACGGCACCAGAAGACGTTCAGCGTTGCTTCCATCTGTGTCGACTTCGGCAACACCACCATCGACAAAATGAGAGATAAACAACCGATTGTCCGGGCTGACCGCCAGGTTATCGATCCCCGGTCGGACCTTAGCAATCACGGTCTTGGTGCCACTCTGTACGTCAATGCAGACGATTTCTCCGTTCCCCGCCTGTGGAACAATTAACTCGCCTTTCCGATTGAACTTGACCGCCGGAGGAGATTTGAGTCCCTCAATAATTTTCTCTTTTTCCCCCGTTTCCACGTCCACGCGCCATACTTCTCCCTGCGGGACCAGGGGAAAGTAGAGCTTGCCATCCGGTCCGACCATTAACGCATTGGGACCACGCAGGTCGTCAGCGATAAGCCGCGGGGCTTGGTCCGTGTATGGGTACAATTCAAAAATACGGCCGCCACGCCGGAACTCGTCAATAAAGACACGATCGTGATGAACCGTAATGCCATTGGCCCCAGGGAGATCGTCCGCCACGATACGGACGTTTCCGTCTGGTGTTCGCGCGCAGACTCGGGCACTCATCACTTCCGTGACGTACATGGTCCCATGTGAGTCGAACGCCACATCGTCTGGCGCGACGATAGGCCCACCGAGTGGAGAAATCACTTCTAGTGCGCCACTGGCGATATTGACCGCGGTAATCTGACTCCCAAAAGCTTGCGTTACATACAAACGTCCATCTGGACCGAACTGCATGCCATTCGCTCCATACAACCCACTCGCAGGAAGCAAGCGTATGATCTGCCAGCCTGGAGCTGTCTGCGGTTCCCTCGCCGCCGAACCGAGCAGCATTTGATATCTGTTCATTGTTCCCTCCTTTTTCTGAGTCGCCATAAATTTGGTTATTTTTTCTATCTCTGTTATCTATCAGTTGGTAGATATTTTTCTGCCCCAAAATGGGCGTCTGAGCGAAGAGGCCACTTGGGCTTCGCTACGTGAATCTGGACCAGCACCTGGCATTTCCGAGTCTGGACCCTGATCTTCCCCTGGATAACCTGCAGGGTGGCCCGTTCGCGGACGTTCGTGGAACTGAATGACCGAGAGTTTTTGCATCTCACGAACAGTGGGATGTCCCAGAGTCCCTTCCCCCAGGCGGTGGGGCTCGCGGTGAATCGTTCGGTAATGACAGACAAGGCTCCCTGAGCCCTACGCTCGCCACGAGCGTTACTCGTGGTTGTTTGTCAACACCGTGCGGTTCGCACCCACCGCCTCCCCCCCTTCCGTTGAAACGTTCCCTTTTTACTGTCTTTTCGCGTGGAAGTGATCGGCCAGAACCCGTGCAACACAGCATGAGAGTCTCTTCCCGGTAGCAATGTCGAGAAACTCATTGGGGCCGTGTGCATTGGATCGTGGACCAAGAACGCCAGTAATAACGAACTGCGCTCGGGGAAATTTTTCGCCAAGCATCGCCATGAACGGAATTGTTCCCCCTTCTCCCCAATAGCATGCTTCTTTCCCAAAAAAGTCTAATGATGCCGCTTTCAGTGAAACCTCCAACCAATTCTCAAGTGGAGGAGCATTCCAGCCAAACGCACATTGTTCCGGGGTAAAAGTCACCGTTGCCCCGTACGGCGGATCTTTCTCAAACATCCGTTTCAACATGTCAGTCGCCGTATCAGCATTGGCGGTCGGAGGTAGGCGTAACGACACTTTGGCAGCAGTGACAGGTCGCAACACGTTGCCCGCGCGTTCAAGTGGCGGAAGCCCCGCAGCTCCGGTGATTTCTAACTGCGGCCGCCACGTGCGGTTAAGTAACAACTCCTGCAGGTCAGTTGTGACCGGTGCTGTTCCCTGCTGGAATGGATATTCGCGATAGACGCTCGCGCCGAGCATTTGGGCGGCAACAGCGGCTTGTTGTAAGCGTTCTTCAGGAATTGAGACGTACAATTCCTGGGGCAGAATTGTCCCCGTCTTTTCGTCTTCTAAGCGACTCAGCATTTGGCGAAGAAGACGAAACGTCGAAGGAACAATGCCGCTCGCCGCACCCGAGTGCACCCCTTCGGTGAGCGTCGAAACAGAGAGGGTCCCATTCGCTAACCCACGAAGGGAGGTTGTGACCCACAGTTGCTCATAATTGCCACAACCCGAGTCGAGACAAATGACCAAGCTCGGGGTCCCAATCCGCTCTTTTAGCGCATCGATATAGTATGGGAGATCTGGACTTCCGCTCTCTTCGCATGCCTCAATGAGAATGACACAGCGAGCATGCGGCACCTCTTGCAGCTGTAACGCCTTAATCGCTATCAACGACGCAAATGCGGCGTACCCATCGTCAGCACCACCGCGACCATACAGGCGTCCATTTTTGATCACGGGCTTCCACGGACCTAAGCCTTCAAGCCATCCATCCATCGGTGGCTGCTTATCAAGATGACCATATAATAAAACTGTTTCTGCCGAATTGCCGGGAATTTCTGCAAAGATCACCGGAGTTCGTTTGTCAAGCCGAACGATATCGAGGATTAATCCTGGAATCTGTTGTGCACGCAACCACTTTACGATCAGCTCAGTTGCCTGATCCATATAGCCGTTGGTATCCCATGCAGCATCGTACATGGGTGATTGGTTTGGAATTGTTAAATACTCTTGCAATGCGGGAATGATGCTGTCATTCCATGTTGTTTCGATGAATCGGCGTAATGTGTTGGTATCCATAATCGGCCTTTCTTTCGTTTGTGGTTATCACTGCTGCCCTGAGACCGTCAAACACGGGCTAGAAGACGACGGAGAGTCTCGATACAGTATGTTCCTATCCCACAAAGGAGGAGAGTATGGAACGACTTACGGTGTACCACAATCCTGGGTGAGGGCAGTCGCGCGGAGCGCTCGACATTTTACGTGAGCGCGGCGTCGAGTTCGACGTTATTGAATATCTGAAGAATCCGCTGGACCGGGCAACGTTTGAACGCTTTCTGGATATGTTGCCAAATCCGCCAGCAGACTTGGTACGCAAGGATAAAAACTTTGACGCCCTGGGCCTTGATGCGAAGAACTATGAAACACGCGAGGCGGTGATCGCTCTCTTGCTACAGCACCCCGTGCTGATGCAACGCCCGATTATTATTCGAGGGCAAAAAGCCGTGCTTGCGCGGCCATCCGAGAAGGTCTTGGAGTTATTCGAGTAGATACGAGCACAAAAGAAAAAGGGCGGTCTCTCAACCGCCCCAACACTTGGTCCCTCTGACTTATGTCTCTTACTTCGCTTTTGCTGCGATCAACAGCTCGACGATTTCAGCATAATTCCCGCTACTCGCGAGCAACAGTGCCGTTTTCCCTGTCCAGTCCTTTGCCTGTGCATCGGCATTTTTCGCTAGCAATGCTCGCACGGCACCGCTGTGACCTTTTGCGGCAGCCCAGAGAAGTGCAGGACGACCTTCTCCTCCGCTGCGAAAGGTAGTATCCGCACCTTTGGCTAACAGGGCTTCGACAATCTCGGTGAGTACCCGGTCGACATCAGCATCAATATATTCCTGCGCAGTGGCCCAGATGAGTGCACTTCTTCCTTCGTTATCGGTAATGTTGATATTGGCCCCATGAGCAAGCAGGGCTTTGATACTTTCTAAGCGCGCCTCATTTGCTGCCCACATCAGGGCCGTCTTACCAGATTCATCTGTTGCATTGATATCGGCCCCTTTACTCAGCAAGGTCTGCATAATATCAACATGCCCCTTCAGAGCAGCGATTGTCAGAGCGGACCTCCCACCTTTAGTAACTAACGTGGGGTCTGCGCCTTTTGCCAGTACTGCCTGAACGATAGTTGAGGAACCGCTATTAGTAGCCAACATTAAGGCTGTTCTGCCATCACTATCGCGGAGATTCAGGTCACCTTTGTTTGCTAACAGGAGTCGTGAAATATCCAAGTAGCCTGCCCCGGCAGCTGCCATGAGCGCGGTCTTTCCCTCGGCATTTTGCACATCAACGGCTGCTCCTTTGGCGAGGAGTTGCCGTACAATATCCAGCTGATCGTTACTTGTGGCCAATACAAGCGCAGTATTGCCTTCTTTATCCTGCGCATCTGTTGGGGCATTATTGGCAAGGAGAACCCGAACGATGTCGTCATAGCCGTTCTTTGCCGCTGACATCAGTGCAGTTTTGCCTTCCGCATCGCTAACCGTTATGTCTGCACCGTGAGCAAGCAGCATTTCAACAGTGTCAGCAAGAGCACGCGCTAAACCGAATCGTTCAAATGGACGACTCGTCGCCCACAATAAAGCGGTTTTTCCCTCATCGTCTTTAAGATTAACGTCTCCCCCTTTATCCAATAGCAGTTGGACTGTTTCGGTCATGCCACGACCGGCGGCCCACATTAGCGCCGTACGACCTTCAGCACCTCGCGCATTGACGTCGGTCCCCTCTGTCAGTGCTGCACTGACAGTCTCGGCAGTTCCGGTACGAGCCGCACCGATAAGGCTTGTATCTGTCTTGGGTGAAGCCTTAGCATTAGATTGCAGGGGGCTGCTTTGCTTGCCATTGTCAGTCTGGCTCATGCGTTGTCCTGGTTGAGTCGTATTTTGCAAATACCAAAAGCCACCACCAAGCATTGTCACTAGAGTCAGCCCCGCAGCAATCGTCAGCCACCGACCAGTTCTTTTTTCAGGAACATTTACTACGGTGTGAGAAGCTTGGAATCCGCTAGTACTTGAAGCTGTCCCAGCCCGATCTGCAGCGGTCGACGGGGAAGAACTCCCGTTACCAGCTCTATGATTAATGACAACAGTTTGCTCATTCGCCAATTGTCTGAGCGGTAAAACGACTGTGCGCTGTCCATCCTCTCCTCCTAAGAGAGCCTGCTCGAGTGCCTGACGTACGACCGTAGGATTGGCCGGACGATCAGCAGGGGCCTTGGCGAGTAATAACTCAACTTGACGACAGATCCCTGGTGGAATTGAGGACGGTAGGGGTCGAGGAGGATCTTGTAGGTGCTGGTACATCAGCGCCAGTGCGCCCTCGGCAGGAGAAAAGGGCGGCCCTCCAGTGAGCATTTCGTACAGCATCACCCCGAGCGCATATAAATCAGCACGGGCATCGACTTCCTTGCCCATCCACTGTTCCGGGGACATATATCGGGGCGTGCCAGGAGAGGCACCGCTATGACTCAGACCACTTGTCTCTTCTCCCAAGACTTTGGCAATCCCGAAATCACCAACCTTGACCCAGTCGTCATCCTGTCGTTCTTCAACAAAAACATTGGCAGGCTTGATGTCGCGATGAACAATCGGTTCAGGCAGGCCATGCGCTTCCGCCAACGCCTCACAAATCTGGCCGACAATCTTAACAACACGGTGGATCGGCAGCAGCCCGTCACTGCGCATCACATCCTTGAGGGTTCGACCACTCACCAGTTCCATCGTGTAAAAAAGCTCACCTTCACTATCAAGACCGGAATCGTAAACAGTTACTGTATGGGGATTACGTAAGCGAGCAGCCACACGCACTTCACGTAAGAATCGACGCGAGAAATCCGGATCGCGTGCCAACTCCGGTCGAAGTGTCTTAAGAGCGACTTCGCGCAGCACATGTCCTTCGACGTCAAGCTGCTCTGCACGGTAGACAACTCCCATCGCTCCTTGTCCAAGTGGTGCTACGAGACGATATTTGCCACCGAGAATTTTGTTTTGAACAGATTCTGCTGCTGTGATCATGTGGGCGGCCCCTTTTGTCCGTGTGGTAAGCCGCCATAATGGCGAGCTTCTCCTGGAAAGCCTGCCCTAATAACTTCGGCTATTTTCTCGCGGATCTTTAACAGCGGAACAAGGGGACACAAAGGGTAGTTTTGTTTGTAGAGACGCGCGGCAGCGCACCTGTACGCTTTCATTCCATAGCAACGTTACCGATCAGCGTATGCGCCGTGGCTGAGGTGACATAAACAGAAAGCAAAGCCCCTTCTTGCTCTCTTTTCTCAGTGCTGGGAAAGACGACCGTCTTAAATTGTCCGTTCTTGCCCGCGAGCCAATCTTTTTGGCGCTTGGCTGGACCTTCAACTAACACGTCAACGGTGTGGCCAATTGTTTGATGATTGATCTCCCCTGAGATCTGTTCCTGCAACGCAATGACTTCCTGCAATCGGCGTCCTTTCTCTGCTTCCGAGACGGTTTCTTCCCACTTGTACGCTTTCGTTCCTTCGCGAGCCGAGTACTTAAACATGAAAGCGGAGTCGTAGCGAATCGCTTTCATGAAATCGTAAGTGTAACGGAAGTCAACCTCGTCTTCGCCAGGAAAACCAACAATAATGTCCGTCGAAAGCGCCAAACCAGGAATAGTAGCACGCAATCGTTCTACCAGGGCGGCATATTGCTCGACACTATAGCCACGTTCCATTTTTTCCAACACACGATTCGACGCTGATTGCAAAGGCAAATGCAGATATGGTGCGACTTTTGGACAGGTAGCCATCGCATCAATCACTCGCTCGCTCATATCCGAAGGATGTGGAGAAGTGAAACGGATTCGCTCAATCCCGTCAATGATAGCGGTCTGACGTAAGAGATCAGCAAAGTCATACTCCTCACTATGATAGGCATTCACTGTCTGTCCGAGATATACAACTTCTTTATATCCCTGAGCAGCAAGCTCACGAACTTGTGTTAGCAAGGCAGCGAAAGGCACGCTACGTTCTCTTCCTCGGACATATGGAACAATACAAAAGGTACAGAACTTATCGCAGCCCCGCATGACAGTAACCCACGCACGGACACCTTCACCCCGCACCGGAGAAATGTCGGCATAGGTTTCCTCACGATCAAGGCGTACCGCCACCAGCGGGTCATTGTGATCATCCTGAGTCAGTAAGGAGGGAAGCGTCCGGTAGGCATCGGGACCAAGGACAAGGTCCAAAAATGGAGCCTTATCGAAGAGTCGGTCGCGATGATGCTGCGCCATACAACCAGTCAGTCCTAAGCGCACGTCCGGACGCCGGACTTTGTGATGCACCAGCTCCCCAAGACGACCCAGAACACGCTCCTCCGCATGTTCCCGAATCGCGCAGGTGTTCAAGAGAATCACGTCAGCCTGGTCAGCCGCTTTCGTCGGCTCGTATCCGTGCGGCTTCAGGATACCGATGAGCAATTCAGTATCTGCCAAGTTCATCTGACAACCGTAAGTTTCAATATACACTTTGCGCGTATTCATAATCATTTTATGACGTTTGGTTGTAACGTCTCCCAGGACGCAAGGCAATGGCTTTGTTGACAGCAAAGCTCTTAGCTCTTAGCTATTAATTATCAGGCAAGCAAAAAACATGTTTCCGTTTTAGCCCGTATGATAGCTAAGCGTTAACCGCTATTTGAAAGGAGACCATAGCAGTGGCCAACCAGCCGAGTTTTCAGCAACTTGAAGCGTCATTACTCTATTGTCCACAATGCCGGCAAGCTATGCCTGTCCGCAAGAAGTTACTTTTGATCCTCATGGAGGGGGACAAATTCGAGTATCTCTGTAGTAAGTGCGGATCAACCTGCGGCGACAAGATAGAATCGGACGAACAAAAACCACGTATTCTAATGTAATCAGGTTCTCACCTATGGCAGAACGTATCATCTCTCTCCTGCCAGGGAGCACGGAAATTCTCTGTGCGCTTGGGTTGCGGGACAAACTCGTTGGCGTATCTCACGAATGCGACTATCCTGCGGATGTCAGTGATCTTCCAGTACTGACCGAGCCAAAACTCGACCCGCATGCGTTGAGCGGTACAATTGATACCCGCGTTCGCGAGATTATTCAGGAAGGGCTGAGTATTTACCGTATTCGCAGCGGACTCCTACAATCGCTACAGCCGGATCTGATTGTCACGCAAGACCAGTGCAATGTTTGCGCAGTGTCGTTATCAGAAGTGGAAGATGCTGTTCGTTGTTTCCTCACTCCAGAGGTCAAAGTTGTTTCCCTCAAACCGCAACGGTTGCGTGATATCTGGGATGACATCACGCAAGTTGCAGAAGTGACCGGAGAAGAACCAGCTGGCAACAAGCTGATAAAAGACCTCAAACGACGATTATGGAAACTGGAACAGAAAACAAGACACCTTGCCCGTCCGCGAGTAGCATGCCTGGAGTGGCTCGATCCATTGATTGCGGCGGGGAATTGGGTACCTGAGTTGCTTGAGATCGCTGGCGGCGATTATTCCCTCGCCAATGCTGGAGACCACAGCCCCAAACTGTCCTGGGACACGCTGGTCGCATACCAACCTGACCTTGTTATCCTTATGCCTTGCGGTTTCAAGCTTGATCAAACACAAGCAGACCTACCTATATTTACTCAACACTCCGAGTGGCAAACACTATCAGCCGTACAGAACAATAATGTCTTTATTGTTGATGGTAATGCCTATCTGAACCGTCCAGGGCCACGCATAGTCGATAGCGTAGAGATTTTGGCGGAGATTCTACACCCAGAAGAATGTAGAGGATTGGCTCCGGCTGGTGCCTACGTAAGAATCTAAAACCAGGAGAAAGAAAAGAGAGGAAGGGTGCGTTTTCTTTGCCTTCTCCGTTTTTCCCATTCTCTTCTCCTTGCACTCGTTAATCAGATTATTCTTCGGGCACCACCATCCTGACTTGACCGGTACGAAATTCTTGTCCGCGTCCTTTCACCATCGCTGGATATGCGTGGTAGAATTTGCCGCCGAGCCGCAGGAACGATTCGAGATCAGTGTCTTCTACATCAAGCGCAGCAATCGCTGTGGTAGCTTCTTCTTGAGTTTTAGCCGACAGCAGCACATCGTAAATGAGTTGGCAATCGGCAATCTGGAAATCGTCTCGGCTGGGGAGTACGTCACGATTCTGCATGCTTTGCGGGAAGAAATCCAACAAATACCGTAGTGCCTTGAGTTCATGCCGTTGTTGGTCAAGTTTTTTAATCGTTTCCACGACGTGCCTCCATAGGGTTGCGATTTTGTTATGGCCAGCTATAGAGAAGCTATGGCGGTTCATGCACACAAAGACAAGGCCCATCGTGCGGTTCGTTGTGCGGTCATTACCGCAAGTGACACGCGTACCGAAGAAACAGATACCAGCGGGAGACGAATTAAAGACTTGCTGACAGAGCAGCAACATCCGGTTGTGTCATATGCAATCCTGAAAGACGACCCAGAGCGCATTACGGCCGCCGTTCGCGCCCTATTAGATCGCAATGATGTCGATACCGTGATTATCAATGGCGGGACAGGCATCTCCCCGCGCGATTCCACCTTTGAGGCTATCCAGGGGTTGCTGGAAAAAGAGATTAGCGGCTTCGGTGAATTCTTTCGCATGCTCAGTTATCACGATATTGGGTCAGCCGCGATGATGACCCGCGCAACTGCGGGAGTAGCGAAAGGAAAGGTGATTATTTCTCTTCCCGGCTCAACCGGGGCGGTAGAACTGGGAATGACTAAGCTGGTACTCCCTGAGCTCGGGCACATGTTATTTCTCTTACGAGGAGAACGACATGCACATTAAACTACGTTTTTTTGCTGCGCTACGCGAAAAGCTCAAACGCAGCGACGATGAATGTGAGGTGCCAACCGGGGCAACTGTACAGACCGTTTGGGAGCTACTTAAACACGAGCATCCAGACCTTGCTGCCATGGAGAAATCTATGGCCTTTGCAGTCGATCAAGAATACGTTGACAGGAATCACCCGCTCCAAGATAATGATGAACTTGCATTTATTCCGCCGGTCAGTGGGGGCTCAAGAATGGCGGACTGACAGTTGCAGAAGCGTTTTTCCTGGAAAATGTATCAATAATTTTCCAGTATACCGAGACGAAAAGAGACGCAGCTATGACAGCGGACCAGAATCGTATTCTCTGCAGGATCACGCAGACCTCGATCAACATGCAGGCGTTAACCGACTTTGTTGCCGATCCGGGAGCAGGCGCAATGGCAACGTTTGTCGGCATGACACGAAACACCAATGATGGCCGTCAAGTAATCCGTCTTGAATACGAGTGTTATCCTGGCATGGCCGAAAAAGAGATGAAAAAAATTGCCGATGACGTGTTGCAGCGTTGGCCGATTAAGAAAATCGCTATCTTTCACCGCCTCGGTCGTGTTGATATTGGTGAAGCCAGTGTTGCTATCGCCGTATCATCAGGTCATCGTCATGCGGCCTTTGATGCCTGTCATTATGCTATCAATCAGTTAAAAGAAACCGTCCCGATCTGGAAAAAGGAGCTATATGAAGGGGGGGAACTGTGGATTGGTTCACAAACTGGGACCGTCGGCTCATTCCATCATGATCAGGAGGAGGAGAGAGCGTGAGAAAGATCCGCAAAGCGGTGCATGCCGGGTACTGTTGGGGCGTAGAACGCGCGATCGACATGGTATACCAAACAACCGAAACACATAAAGAAGTCCCTGTTCGCACCCTCGGGCCAATTATTCATAATCCGCAGGTTGTACAATCCCTCACCGATAAAGGCGCAGCGGCCATTGAATCTCTTGACCAGATGCCCGCCGGAGGGACAGTCATTATCCGCACCCATGGCGTTCCTCCTGAGATATACAAAGAAGCAAAGAGCAAAGAGCTGACAGTCGTTGATGCCACGTGTCCGCTGGTCACCTTGGTGCAAAACCGAGCAAAGCAACTCGTTGACGAAGGGTATCATCTCGTCATTTTTGGTAATGCCAAGCATCCTGAAGTGATTGGTACCTTAGGACATGCCGGTGGACATGCCACTATCATCGAAAAGCCGGAAGACGCCCGAACGGCCAGGTTAGCAAACAAAAAAGTCGGGGTGGTCGTACAAACGACCCAAGAACCGGAACGGTTTAGCGATCTCCTCTCGTATCTTGCTCCTCGCTGCAAAGAATTGAAGGTTTTCAACACGATCTGTAATCCGACAATCGAACGGCAAGATGCTGCACGGGAACTAGCGCGTGACGTACAGGTCATGATTGTCGTCGGAGGAAAAAACAGTTCCAATACCCGCCATCTTGCAACTGTCTGTCGGCAAGAAGGGGCAACTACCTATCACATCGAGGAGCCAACAGAAGTCGAGCCAGAATGGTTCGCTGGTGTACACAACATTGGGGTTACGGCTGGAGCCTCAACCCCAGGCTGGCTTATGGATCAAGTGATTACGCGTATTTCTGAACTTGAACAGCAAAATTTGCTCCCAGCATAACTATGAAAGATATTTACACCCTTGGTATCATCGGCTCCGGCCAAATGGGCGGAGGCATTGGTCAAGTGGCTGCCCAAGCAGGGTTGTCGGTTATTCTTTATGATGTCTCTCAATCGATAGTAGACCGAGCGCTCGATTCCATCCATAAAGGCTTGGTTCGCCTCACCGAACGAGGGAAACTCTCAGACGATGAGCAGCGCGTCATTCTTGGCCGTTTCCGAGGAACAGCCAATCTGCATGATCTGCGCGATGCAGACTTGATCATCGAGGCCGCCCCGGAAGATTACGAAATCAAGAAAGTGATCTTCCAGCAACTTGACCAGATCGCGCGGCCTGAGGTGATTCTGGCCAGTAACACCTCATCGATTTCGCTAACACAACTGGGAGCGGTCACAAAACGTGCCGATAGAGTCATCGGTATGCATTTTTTCAATCCGCCAGTGGTGATGCCATTGGTAGAGATCGTGCGTGGGCTAGCGACAGCAGAAGAAACGTTGCACGTCGTTGATGCACTTGCCAAAAAGATGGGGAAAACAACAATCTTTGCAAAAGACTATGCTGGTTTCATCGTCAATCGCATTTTGCTGCCTATGATCAATGAAGCGATGTATGCGCTCTACGAAGGTGTCGGGGGCGTGACCGACATCGATCAGGGCATGAAGTTGGGGACCAATCAACCGATGGGCCCTTTAGCCCTTGCTGACCTCATTGGCCTCGATACGTGCCTAGCCGTCTTAGAGCGCCTGCACCACGGACTCGGTGAGGACAAATATCGCCCCTGTCCGTTGTTACGAAATTACGTTGCCGCCGGGTACCTCGGACGAAAAACCGGGAAGGGATTTTACGATTACGGGAAAGCATGAGACAGAGGTGCTCCACTGCGCGCCTATGGCCCGTATCGTTGTTCTTCGTTTTTTTATTCTCGCAGAGCGCTGACGCCCAGACGGCAACGTCAACGCTCCCTGCTATCGAAGTGCGCGGAACAACTCCGCTAACCGGAGTGCCAGTCCCACGTGATCAGGTTCCGGCCAATGTCCAGGTCGCGACGGACAAAGACCTCTCTGGCGACCATAGCCTAAACCTCTCGGAATTTCTCTCGCGCCGCTTTGCTGGCATCAATCTTACTCACGTACAAAACAATGTGTTCCAACCTGATCTGAGTTATCGGGGGTTTGTCAGTTCTTTCTTGATTGGTACCCCACCAGGACTCAGCGTATTTATGGATGGAGTCCGGGTTAACGAACCACTTGCCGATCAGGTCAATTGGGATCTTATTCCCACAGACGCTATTGATCGCATCGAACTCGTTCCTGGTTCACACCCAGTGTATGGTCGCAATACGTTAGGCGGTGCACTGGTAATGCGCACGAAACGTGGACTGACCAATCCAGGAACCCAGTTGGAGGTATGGGGAGGCAGCTTTGGTCGGCTGCGTACCTTAGCGCAAACTGGTGGCACCCTTGGCGCGTTTGACTACTTTCTTTCCGGTAATCTGTTTTTTGAAGATGGGTTTCGCGATTTTTCTCAGAGCAATGTCGGTCAGCTCTTCAGCAAAATTGGCTATTTGTCGGGGGATAACGACAGCAGTGTATCGCTGAGTTACATCAACAACCGTCTGACTGGGAATGGGCCATTACCAGAAAGCCGACTCGTGCGAGATCGCTCCGCTGTTTTTACTCACCCTGACAAATTTAACCCCGAGTTGTGGTTTCTCAACGGTGAACACCGCCGTGCATTGGGGAACGGATTTGAATTTTCGACGAATGTCTATAGTCGCTTTCTTAACATTGATCAGTTCAACCCTGGCGTTGATGAGGAAGTAAAAGCCTGGACGGGGCAGAAGGGGTGGGGAGGAACCACCCAACTAACGTATCAAGGACAGTTCTTTGCTCTCCCAGTAACTGCCGCAGCTGGTCTCGATTACAATGGAGCAGTACTCGATCATCGCATTGCCGAGCGCGAGAAGGCAACGTCAGCAGATGGCGAGCAAAACCGCGGCGAAGCAGACACCGCAGCGAGTCTATTTGAAACGGAAACGCAAATCCGCAATTGGACTCATAACGGAGGTGCTTTTCTTACTTTCACGATGGAACCAATCGAACGACTGACGCTCACTGCTTCCGGGCGATTTGACGTAACTTCTTTAAGCATTAAGGATCGTTTGGCTGGAGAAAATGATGACGGCTCAGTTGGGACAACAGACGCCAGTGGGAGTCACCGTTTTGAACGGTTTAACCCTGCTATTGGCGCAACGTATGCGGTATCAGCCAATGCCAGTCTTTACGTTGGGTATAGCGAGAGTTACCGTGCCCCAACAGCGATTGAGCTAACCTGCGCCAATGCCGACGCTCCCTGTCCAGTTCCCACAGCTATTATTGATGATCCCCCACTGAAGCCAGTGAAAGGGAAAACGTGGGAAACTGGGGTACGCTGGTCACCGTGGCCGAATCTCCGCGGAACGCTGGCGTTCTTTCGCACAGATTTGGAAGATGACATTTTTTTCCGGAATGAACCACGCACGCGTCTACGCGGCTTTTTTCAGAATGTCGATTCCACTCGACGGCAAGGGATTGAATTTTTACTACAGGGCGTCTGGGGCAATACGCAATGGTATGCGAACTATACGTTGACGGATGCAACGTTTGGAGATGATATCGAGCTCTTTACCTTTGCGTCAGAAGATCGTCTCGCTCGGGTGCATAAGGGGAATCGCCTCCCGCTCGTACCACCGCATCGGGTCAATGGTGGCCTTGAGTTGCTGCTAACGCCGAGGTGGCGAGTAAGCCTCGACGGCACCTATGTCGATGCGCAATATCTACGGGGGGACGAAGACAACAAACGTGGACAACTGGATCCGTACTTCGTTGCTAATGCGCAGCTCACGTATACGCACGATAACTGGGAAATGTTTCTCCGGCTCGAAAACCTTTTTGACTCCGACTATGAAACCTACGGAGCGTTCTTCGAGAATAATCTTGATGGGACAGGCCTCGAACGATTCTTAGGGCCAGGCGCACCACTTGGTGCATTCGGTGGCGTGCGGATGAAGTTTTGACAAACCACCCATCTCTGCAATAGCACTGACAGCTTCCTCATCTTCTCTTTCCTACTAATAATATGGAAGGAGATTCAGCGTATGCAGATGAGCGCTGCTGATATAAAAAAGTATCCGAAGTTTGCTCGTTACGTCAGTGTGAGCATCCCCCGTGACATTATTCCAAACAATTTTATTCTCGGGAAAATTAAGAAATTTTCTGGAGACATTTCTACTGCAAAAATTAAGGAGGCACTCACGTGGGGAAAAGGACCAATGGTCAAAATCACCGATCTTCCCGAGGGAACCCTGGGGGAGTTTACCCCGGACTCTAATTCAAACGAACTCCGTATCGACGTTGATGTCGTGAAGGAGTTTGAGAGTGGTAAAGGATTACGTAAAACCCCACGAGGGGCAATGGTCTATCTCGCTGGAGTCACATTACTACACGAATTGACTCATTGGGCGGATGATCAGGATGGTATAGATACTCCGGGTGAGGAAGGCGAACGTTTTGAAAGGGAAGTCTATGGCGGAGTTATCGATTAACGCTCTCAGCCGGAAAAGACATCGTGTTAGGACGTTAGCCGTGGTGATAGGAATGTCCGCGATCGCCTCCACCCACGACCTGTCTCTTGCCACCAAGGCAACAATCGTTGTCGCAGCTACACAAGAGGAAAACGCTATGAAGCAAAATCCCAGTGATCTCAAGACTCTGGTTCAGTCGACAATCGACTTACCTGCTCTGCAGGCATACTACCACGTAGAGCACGACCCAAATCGCAAACCCTTGATCATGATTACAAACACAGTCATTACCCAACCGTTACCTCTGTCTAAGTTTGGGGTGCCGGTTGAGTTTCTTTCTCGGGAAGCAACAGGTGATCGCCCCTATCTTGAGATCACCAACTTATCACAGAATGAGTCAACAGCAGTTATTGAGTTTCTCTATCCAGTAGAAGGAATTCACGGCACTGTACACTTCAAGAAAACAGGAAATACATGGACAGTTGTGACCCACAAGATTGTAGAACGTTAAGGAAAGGATTTCGTTGCTGTTTATCACTGCGATTGCCACCGGAGCGTCTCTAAGATAGCCGTCAAACGATGGAGTTCGCTCCAGTGGGCAGGCTGCTGTGTCCACAACGCACGGAGTCCGTCGGCTCCGTGCAGAGCAGCAAGTCCTCGTCGGCCTACTTCATGCAGAATCTCGCTCGTTGCCCAGGCTAAGGTGCGCTCAACGCGAGCAGGTTTCAGGGCGCCAGTAGTTTGCAAATAATGATGATGGGCAGTAATAGCGGCATCAAGCTTATCAAGATGCAAATTCGTTGCGGCACTGACCGCAAGAACAGGCCGTGACCAGGTGTGCCGTTCGTACGACAACGCCGCTTTCACATCAGCCATCGCTCTTCTCGCTAGTGCTTCATCGTCGGCCTTGTTGATGGCCAAAACATCCGGGATTTCCATTACTCCTGCTTTGATAAACTGGAGGACATCACCAGAGAAGGGCTGAATCACCATCACCACAGTATCGGCAATATGAGCGATATCAGTTTCACTCTGGCCAACCCCAACGGTCTCAACCAGTAACACGTCGCATACATGACGGAGCAAGAACACAGCAGCGAATGCCTCACGACTCAGACCTCCGAGGCGGTCACGCGCGGCGAAACTGCGAATATAGACCGGAGTACCGGCGGGAATGTTCATTCGCCCACGGTCACCAAGTAGTGCCCCGCCTGAGACTTTACTTGAGGGATCAACCGCAACAACGGCTAACCGTTTCCCTGCCTGCATGGCTACCTCAATTAGACGAGAGATAAGCGAGCTTTTGCCAACTCCGGGAGGGCCCGTGATGCCAACAATATGGGCTAGTGACGGCAGTGTAGACACTTCATCAAGAAGAGTGAGGGCATCCGCTTGGCGAGACGGGCGTCGGTCTTCAAGGAGATTCAGTGCGGCAGCGATTGCTCGACGTTCGAATCGCAGGAGGGCAGGAATAGCAGTATGAAAATGTATGGTGGTCACGGAACATCTTGTATAGAAGCCATCCGCTGTGGTTACCCTTCTCTAGGCGGACGCGCAGGACCATTCCGACAAACAGCTGAAACCTTCTTCTCGTAGCTACCTGTGCGCTGCCTCGGCGACATCCACCATATCCGATAAAATTTTTATCATTTCAAAATCTTTTGGCGTATAAACCCGAGTCACACCGGCTTGACGTAATCTGTTCGCGTCATCTTCAGGAATAATACCGCCGACAACAACCGGAACATCGCCGAGACCTTCAGCTTTTAATCCATCAATAACTTCAGGAACCAAGCGCAAGTGCGAACCAGACAAGATACTTAAACCAATCAAATGCACCCCTTCATCACGCGCACTGTTGACGATTTGCTCGGGCGTGAGTCGAATCCCTTCATACACCACTTCCATACCCGCATCGCGGCACCAGACCGCAATTTGTTCAGCACCGTTCGAGTGCCCATCAAGTCCAGGTTTGCCAATCAGCACTTTCAGTGGCCTGCCGAGAGTATCTGCTGATCGACGGACTCGCATTCGCACCGCTTCCAAGCGGTCAAGGTCTTGACCATTCGTGGTCCTTGTAACGCTCGCTCCGCTGATTCCGGTTGGTGCACGGAACTCACCAAAGACTCCGCGTAATGTTTGTGCCCATTCTCCTGTCGTCACCCCCGCATGCGCACAGCGAATAGACACAGACATAATATTTTCACCACCGACTGCGGCATCCCGTAGCGCAACTAATACGGCATGAACCTCAGCAGCACTGCGTGAATTCCGGAAGGCTTGTAGTCGAGCCACCTGGTCGCGTTCAGTTTCTTCATCAACTTTGAGAATAGCGGATGAGTCACCTGTATAGAGTGGAGAAGGAGCCGTTTCAGTGAACTTGTTAACGCCAACTACAGTTTGCTCACCAGCATTGATGCGGCGAAGTCGTTCAGTATGGCTCGCAACGAGCCGTTCTTTGACATAATCCAACGCCGCGATAATCCCGCCAAACTCTTGGACACGTTCGACCTCTGCCCACGCCGAACGTTTGATCTCGTCGGTCTTGGCTTCGATGACTTTACTACCGTCAAAAATATCCTCGTATTCGAGCACGTCTGTTTCATACGCGAGGATTTGCTGAATCCGTAGACTCCATTGTTGATCCCACGGCCTCGGGAGCCCGAGTGCTTCATTCCACGTCGGTAATTGCATAGCCCGACAACGCGCGCTCTTACTTAATGTCACCCCGAGGGCTTCCAAAACAATCCGCGGCACATTGTTCTCGGGCTGCGCTTCAGTGAGCCCAAGAGAGTTTACCTGCACACCATAGCGAAAACGTCGCAACTTTGGGTCGGTCACTCCATAACGATCACGCGTGAGATCATCCCACAATTGGCCAAAGGCACGAAGCTTACAAATTTCTTCGATGAAACGGAGACCAGAATTGACAAAGAAGCTAATCCGCCCCACTGCGTCAGCACACTCAGCAGTGCTCAGGCGGTCAGACGCGCGGACTGTATCAAGGACCGCTATGGCGGTACACAGCGTGTACGCGATTTCTTGTACGGGCGTGGCGCCAGCTTCTTGCAGATGGTACGAGCAGACGTTGATCGGGTTCCATTGAGGAACATGAGCAACAGTATATGTAATCGTATCGCTGGTCAGTCGCAGGCTCGGCTCCGGAGGGAAAATATAAGTCCCGCGCGACAGATATTCTTTGACAATATCGTTCTGCGTGGTGCCTTGCAGTGCATTGGCCTTAACCCCCTGCCGCTCCGCCGTGGCGATGTAGAGCGCTAAGAGCCACGCCGCTGTCCCGTTAATGGTCATCGACGTATTCATCTGACCAAGAGGGATACCCGCAAAGAGCGCATCCATATCATCAATATGGCAAATCGGGACACCGACTTTGCCAACCTCACCGCGCGCCAAGTCATGGTCGCTGTCGTACCCCGTCTGAGTGGGCAGATCGAACGCAACCGACAAACCCGTCTGTCCTTTACTCAAGTTCAGGCGATACAACTCGTTACTCGCCTGAGCGGTGGAGTGACCGGAATAGGTACGCATGACCCAAAGATTGTCTCTTTTCATGACGGATAAATCCTCTATGGGAAAGCCAAGAGCCGGTTAGTGTCGCGAGATAAGTTGGAGCAACACTCCGTGCGTATGTTTCGGGCTAATGAAAGCTAATTCGCTACCATCTGATGCTTTCGCAACGTTCGCCTTGATGCCTTTTTCACTGAGGGCAGCAACTGCACTCGGAAGATGATTCACATCGAGAGACAATAAATACATGCCTTCTCCGTTCTTGGCAAGAAATTGCGCAATCGGACTATTGTCCCCCAGGGGAGAGACAATTTCAATCTTGGCGTCACTAATTGGCAGGAACGTGTTACGAATCCCAAGTGCAGGCACCTCACCTGCAGGCTCGCGGGAAAGAGCGAAATTTTCTTGATAGGTTGCAACCGCCGCCTCGAGGTCGTTCACAGCGATAACGACATGATCGAGACGCTTCGTGGTAAAACGGCGATCCCGCGCTTCGCCAAGCAAAGAGGCATGCTCGCTGTGATCCACGGGTTGCGCGTACTCGACCAACACACTGCAACAAGCTTGCGGATGGAGAAAGGCAATGATTCCAGCTAATCCTGGGCGTGGTTTCTGATCAATCAGCTTTAAGCCCTTGTCTTTTGCACCTTGCAACTCCGCTTCAACATTGTCGGTCTCAAAACATAGATGATGGAGACCTCCACCTTTCTTTTCTAAGAACCGCGCCACACCAGAGTCCGGCGTAATCGGTTCGAGTAACTCAATCTCACTTTCACCGACCGGCAGTAATGCAGCTTTTACCCCCTGATCTTGGATTGTCGCCATTTTGCCCAACGGGAGACCGAGGGTGTCTTTGTAAAACTCGAACGCTTCTTCGAGCTTGCGAACAACAATGCCAATGTGATGAATTTTTTTTAACTTCTTACATCCCTGATTTTTGCGAAAAAGAATTGAGGCTTAAGGATTTGGG
>JBFWXH010000027.1:0-75009 GCA_050187625.1 Binatia bacterium | reverse complement strand
TTCCGTCACTGCCCAGTTCTCCTCTGTGGTTACGCTTCCTCTTCCCATCGCACGCCTCCCTCCTGCTGTGCTTCTCCTCTAGCGCCCATCTCGCTAAGTTGGCAAGATGTGGGTAAGGAAATGCCCTCCGGGAGAGGGACAGGGTGAGGGGATAAACAGCAGGATTACCGATTTTGATCAGCAAATTTCATTAGCGCGACCAACGGCAGCGAACCCCTCGCCTTTTCCCCTTTCTCCATTTATCCCTCTTCTTCTTTTTGTTGTGTACCAGCAAGTGGGCGTCGCCAACGAGCCTGCTGTTACGAGAACACCGCTTATCCTGCCCACCCTTGTTGAATGGGAACGAAGTGAAAGAACGTGCAGTTCCGCTCAACGAATTTCCAGCGACCGTTTTCCCGTCGGAACCGATCTTCATAATACCCGGAGCCAATCATACTCTGGTTATTGCGGGTGATCCGGACCTCAATGGAGCAGGTTCCTGTTGCTTCATCTCCGGTCAGCGTGATGAGGTGGTTATGGATACAGGGGAGGGCGGTGTTGCGTGTGATGTTACCGTAAAACTTCTGCAACGCTTCACGGCCGCGCACGACGGTCTGCGGAGCATTAGGAAATTGATTGAGAAACACTCCGTCGTCCGTGAAGAGATCTGCAACCTTGGCACCCTCACCGCGAGCGACGCCATGGGCATACTGAGCCGTGAGTTCCTTAATTTCCTCTCGATCTGCCAATTCTTGCACCTGTTGTTCGAGTGTTTTCGCCATCGCACCCTCCTTTCCGTATTCCAAGATTTCCTGTTGATTGACATCCTATCGATTCAAAACGAATAGCGAGCGTTTTTCAACCTCATACAGTTCCGGGCGACTTTTTCTCGTTAGTCATGAATTGTGGATCAACGGGCACTTTGAGGCCGGTCGCGAGGGCGTTGGTCTGATGCGCCATGCCGACCACTGCCAGGAGTTCTTGGTACTGGGCCGCACTCATTCCTTTCGCGAACGCGGCGGCCGTGTGGGAGTACGTGCAGTAGTCACACTTGTTGGTGATGGAGACCGCAATGTAAAGCAATTCTTTGGTGAGTCCATCGAGAGCACCAGGTTGCATGACGTCACGCAGCGAAGCCCAGATGCGGCGTAAGTTGTCTGGATGATTGGCCAGCGCTTTCCAGAAGTTGTTCACGTCTGGAACGTTGCGCGCCTGCTTGATCTCATCAAAGATGGCCTGCACTTCTGGTGATGCGTCTTGATACTCGACGAGCGGAACCGTGGACATAGCTACACCTCCTCAAAAGCAACAGTCTCCGACTATAATGCCGGATTCTCACTTGCCGAGTCGAGGGTAGGTGTCGGTCCAAATTTTGAAGGGTGAGGCCCACTCGTCAAGCGAGGAGAGGAGCCGGAAGAAGCAGAGGACTGCTGGGACCCACTGCCTATGACGAACGCAGCGGAGGTAGATGTTGGGTTCCTGTTCCCTTGGGGCGATGCTATTAAGTTAACGAACATCTGTCATTGCGAGTCCCCCCAGAAACGCTGCGCATTCAGCACTGCAGGAGAAACACAACGCACCGTCATTCCCGCGCAGGCGGGAATCCAGCGGGGAAGCAGGAGGTGGAGGATTTTGTTTCTGAGCAGCGGAGCGAAGCAATCCTTGTTTTCTGTAGAGATTGCTTCGTTGCTTACCGATCCTCGCAATGACGCGTTCCTATACTTCTTAGGCACGTTCTCAGACGAAAATCGCTGGAATGGGCGATGAAATTAGTAGTTAACAGCAAATGCGTTAATGGTACTGTCGGGAATTGCCCAGTACGGTTCACTCTGCTGAAGAAACGCCTCGGTGTCTTCATCGTAGAGCAAGACCTCTGAGACTGAGAGTGCGACCGGCCACGGGGTCCACCAATCACTGACAGAGTAGACTTCGATCTTGGTCGGGTGGATTCCAGGTCCTTGCGACCAACCGGGGGTGTGTAGCCACCAGGTTTCATACCCACCGTCCCACTCCCACGTTGCCGTCACGCCTTCGTAGCCATCGTAGCGCGTGGCGGAAACCGTGACCTCTGTTCCCTTGGGGACACAGCCGATGAAAAACCCCGACGGCTCTTGTGGTGATGCCCACCATAAGGCAACACTTGCACGTTTAGGACAGCGGGCGCGATCAGAGTACCCGATCCCGACTTCAACATATTGATTGGTGCCACCGATGTCCCATAAAGCGGTCCAGGCAATGGCGTGACAACTTGTGCCTCGACACCTGGGATGCGCATCCATGCGCAGGCGAGCGCTGGTCGTGTATGCAACCTTCGCGGTATTGCTGACCCCAGTGTAATAATACTGGTACGCCTGGACTGGCGAGGCAAAGACGAGAAACAGCAGGAACGGTGCACATTTCATAGGAGGTCCTTTCCTGAACGACGCAACCGATGCGTGATGGTCGTAAGCTGCTGCGCGTATAAGTGGACGGGCCGTTCGTGGGCGAACGGAAAAGTCACTTCTTGTTACAGGTGCTTACGCTCGTCGGGTGGCGAATCTGGTTGTCGCCGCAAGACTGATTGTTGCCGTTCACCCTGTCCGGTGGTGGAAGAGGGTGTCACTTTCAGTTCAGCAAAACCGGTGCCAGATGCGCACTCCGTTGTGTGGAGAGAAAACTCTGCTGAAAGTACAGGAACCTGCGAGTACCGGTGCGGTCACGGACGTAAGGTGGTGTCTCGGGACTGTCAGAATTCTTGACGGAGTCGAGAGGCAGCCCTCGGCGGTGTGGAGAGAAATGTCAGAAAAACCACGCCATCCCGCACCGGTCCTTCCTCTTCGTCGGGCGTTAAGTTTTCCGACAGCAAGCAGGCGAGGCAAACCTGGAGAAGGAGTGGACTAACAGAAAGAACGGAAAGCCTGGCGTAGTGAGGTTCGTCCTGTTTTTCTGTGAGCGTTTCGTCAATTCCTCACTGTAAAGATTCTCGACAAGGGGGCATACATTTGTAACGAACAGCGCCGCTTGGTCCTTGGCAAGGAGGGAAAAGGGGAAAGCGGAAAAGCAGAGCTGAACAAAAAATCCTTTCCTCTCCCCAATTCTCCGTTTACTGTTTTTCCTTGTCTTCCTGTCCTACCGCATATCGCCCATGAGGTCGAAGTGCACTTTGCGGGTTTTGAACAACCAACGGTCACCTTGTTTGACCAGCTGGTCTTCGTAGCGTCCGGCTAACCCGTTGACCAGTGCCCCCTCGCCTTTGGACCGCACGAGCACGATATAGCTTTTGGCGGACGCCGTATCGCCGTCGACTTTGACGATCTCGTTCATCACGCAGTGCTTCATCATGGGGCTGCCACCGGTCAGAGGGATATTCTTGACGAACGCGCGCAGTGCATCTTTGCCTTTGTGAACACCCCGCGATCCGGCATCGAACGTTCCATCCTCGGTAAAGAGGTCAACCCACTTATCGAACTCTGCCCCGTCGAAATGAAAACAATAGTTAGCGACGGTTTCGTGGATCGCATCTTTTTCTTCGAGTACGTTGGTCATACGCTTCCCTCCTTCTAAGAAATGTCCTTTCTTCTCCTACCATTTCTTAAAGACAAAGAACACCGCAGCCGCGATACAGAGAAAGCCAACGATGTAGTTCCACTTCAGTTCCTCCTTGAGGTAGACAACCGAGAAAATACAGAAGACGATCAGAGTGATGACTTCCTGTATGGTCTTGAGTTGTGCGGCAGAGAACTGGGAGTGACCGATACGATTGGCCGGAACCTGGAAGCAATATTCGGCAAAGGCGATCAGCCAACTGATAAGAATTACTTTCCAGAGCGTGGTTTCCTTAAACTTGAGGTGACCGTACCATGCGGCGGTCATAAAGAGATTGGAGATGGTTAACAGAATGATCGTTGTCATGTCACGGAATTGTAACGAACGCAGCGTAGAGGTCAAAAGCTGAGAAAGGAGCAAGGTTTGACGCCATTCTCAATCTGCGCCAAGATAGCATCCCATGAATCCACAACTCGAAGCGATTCTCAATCATTTGTTAGAAGCTGAGCGAGCCGGGCATCTGTTGCTTGACGCCATGACGCAAGAGACCGCTGATCCTCATTTGCAGGACCTGTTCGCAAATTTTACTGACGTTGAAACGGGAGACACGACGGTGTTGGAGGGCTTGATCCGTCTCCATGGAGGGTCGCCATCGACGAAGACTGGTGATTTTGCCGACAAGGTGCTCGCGCTCGATAGTCTCCATGAGCAGATCAACCTGCTCGCGCGCGGGCAAGCGTGGGTTGCGCGTAAGATTGAGCAAGCACTTGCCCTCAACCCCCCAGCGGACATCGCGGCGTTTCTGAAGGAAATGGCCAATCGTCATCGTCACAATATGGAATGGGCGCGAGCCGAAGCAATAAAAGCCTTTGACGAATAAGTCTCTTTCGCGACTATCTCTCCTGCTCTTCCTCCTTGCGCTGGGAGAACTGATCTTCTTGCCAGCGCTGATCCCACTTGATGCTGCTCTTTATAAATGGATCGCGTTCCATCGTTCATGTCAGCTTGACTTCGTCTACAATGTGGTCGATGAATGGCCGCTCCGCTTTCTGACGGTTCTGGCGGTTTTGGCCGTCCTGTGGTTAGTGACCCAGAGGCAGTGGTTAGCGGCCTGGCATGGAGTAGGGGTGGTGCTCTTTGGTAGCTTTGTTTGTGAGATGCTCAAGACTGGATTCGAGCGTGCCCGCCCGAGTGTGCTTACGCCTACCATGATCGGCAACAGCTTTCCCAGCGGACATGCGGCGGCAGCGATCTTACTCGCCGGCGCTCTCGGGTTTTTTCTCGTGCGCTACTTCGTCCCGCGGTGGGGCCGAGTGACTGGTGTGTTGACGCTGTCCAGCTTGGTGAGCGTGATTGTGTGGCAACGGTTATATTTGGCCCATCATTGGGCCAGCGATGTGATCGGGAGTGTGTTGCTCGCCGGCGCGTGGCTGTGTTTTTCGTTGCCACGGACAGAACTCTTTGTCTCGCCGCGGCGGGTCGTGTTGCTGTGGGGAATCTCGGCACTGTTCTATGGAGTGTTTTATTTCTTACCGGCAGCGCGGATGCCTTTGGCCTCGGCGGCACTGCTGAAAAGGGAACCGTTACTGTCGGTGGCGTTTGGCAGTGTGACTCCCCTCTTTCCACTGCACGGGGCGTGGGGGCCACTGAGCCGAGAACCCGCTGGGCCGCTGACGTGGATGATGCCCGGCGAGGCGAGCGTCGAGGTCGAGCTGCCTGGGCGGAAGCACTACTCCATGGAACTTACGGTGCGCCCATTTCTGCCAACCCCCACCTTTGCATGCTATCCTCTCGAAGTCTGGGTGAATAAACAACCGGTGCATCGCTTGTTTCTTTCTCGTGGCTGGCGTGAGTATGAACTCCAGCTCGATCCGACGTTGATTACCCCTGGCCTCAATATGTTCACCTTTCGGACGGGGGCTGGTTTTCCTATTATCAGCCCGGCTCAAACCGCGGTGGCGTTTCATCGGGTGTCGGTGTTTGCAGAGCAGTGACGAGGCCAGGCTATAGAGACTACAAGTCCAAGGCCATCATGAGGAATAAGGTGTGGCACAAGGTGTCCCTGTTACGGACGCTCCTTGTCGGGCGGGCTGCGCCTCGCTGTGACTACTCTGGTTCGCTCACACTGCGGTGCCAGTGCGCTGTCATGGGAAAGACTGTTTCACGCTTGCGTACTCAGAAGTTTGCTTCCTCCACGTCCCAGCCTTCTTAGGTTCCCCATGACCGCCATCATCGGCGCTTTGAGTGGCTCGATACGCTCTTCCGTTATCAACAGAATCGAGCCCGACCAGGGATCTGGTGCACCCGGCAGGTAGACGATCACTTTTCCATCCGGCATGCGTTCGACCTCAAAGGCGACCTGCCAGGCGTCATCGAGTCGGGCAAGCACCGGATGCAGCGTTGCCATCTCTTCATTTGCACTGAAACTGTCGGTAATCCCCTTCACGAAGGCATAGCCTGGGATCTGCCAGAGCACGCGAGTCTCAGCTTCCCTGACAGCTTTACTGGCTAGCGAAGTCCGCGCCACAAGCCCGGCGAGAAAACAGACGAGTCCGATGATGATCAGGCCAACAATGTTCGCGAGGGCGACACCCGCCACGGATTCGACCGGAATGAATCTCGCCATCGGCTCCGCCGCCTTCATCGAGAGTTGGAGCGCCTTCCCAATCACGATAACCAGGACGACGACAGGAACCAGGAACACGAGTCCTCCCACGATGGTTGTTTTCACAAACGTAAATATGCCTTTCATAATAACCTCCTTCCCGAGTTGGTTTTAACGACGATCAACATAGGACGCATTTTCACCTCAAACATGATCCCAAAAGATGCAAAAGGGGTGCAGAAAGGAGACCAAGACGAAGAGCCTACGGGGTTGGGATACTTCCTACATCTGTCGCACTCGCACCGTTCACGGAAAACGTCACCTGCAGTGCGCTATGATCAGAAGACGAGGCGGGGAATACTGCAGCAGAGAGAGGAGATAAGCCACGATAGTAGACGCGATCAAGCGGGAGATCTCGATCAATACCCAGAAGCCAGTTCAAAATTGTTGACTGTCGATCCCCAGTTTTTGGGGTGCCGGAAAAATCCCGGACCTCTGTGAGGTTGAGTTCTCGCGCCAAGGCTGTTACGAGTCGGAGCCGTCGTTGATTCCAGGTGTTGAAATCACCACCCAGAAGGATCGGTCCCGTATGTCTCTCCATTATCCTCTTGAGCGCGGTGAGCTGAGCGCGGAGCTTAAATGTTCCCCAGCGTTCGAAATTCAGACAATGGACATTGATGGCCAGCAACCGGGCACCAGTGGGCAGGGGATACACCGTGGCCAAAGCCACCTTGGGGGTAGCAAGAAAAAATTCTCTCCATCTCGTCTGTACAGCCTCACTCTGAACAGGGTCTACCTGCGATAAGGTCATTACCCCAGTCGCCGACCCACTGAGCAACGGATATTGCCAACTGGGAGCAAAGCGGCCTGGCAGGGGCGTTAAGTCTAACAGCTCCGCCGTGGCTTCCTGAAGAAACACCAACTCAGGACGCTGTCGGCGAAGAAGGGCGTAAAGGTCCGCCTGCATCCGCTCGTCGTTTTCCTTTTGCACGTTCCAACTGACGATGGTGAAGCGGTGCGGGAGCGAACGTTGCTCGACCGCGAGCGGCGATACGGGTTGGATGCCCGCGATGCGACATGATGTTGTCAGTACAGTTGTCAGGAGCACGACAAGAAAGCATCTCATTGCTGGTTACACCCGAGCCACTGGCGCTGAGCGCGCGGGCTCTCACTTCCTGCTTCGCTCTTTTCTCTCTGATATCCCCGTCCGTGCCCAAGCACAGTCTATGGTGAAAGTTTTCTACCTCGCATAGAACCCTTGGGCAACGTACGGTGCGAGAAGTGAAGAGATTCTGCCCCTACTGGCGCAGCGGCTACAGAATAAGGTGATCGGGCACAGTTATTTGGGCTCACCGTGTTTGGCATTCTAAGCTTGACATTGTGTGGTTTCAATTTGTAGATTGTCAACGCGGCTGTTCCCGTCACAAACCGCTTTGCCTTCCTTCACTCCCACGCTTCCCCTTTTTTCTCTATTGTAGGGGAGGGCTTCCTCTTGCGGCGGTTCTCTATAAGAAAAACAACAGGAGCGACGCGGCAGTCATTGGCTTTGATGATGAACACAAAGCACTTGGATTGCGTATCGTATTGGCGACACTACAGAAAGAGTACTTCATCAATTGGACAGTGGGGTCGCGGTCCACTCCCATTCAAAACATGGCGTTAACGAATGCTGGTTTTAGGAACTCTACTCGACTGCCCCGACAGCTGGACACCCAGGAGAGAAGGGAGAGAACGTGGCAAGCGTAGCTGAAACCCAACGACCACGGGGTGAAGTTCATTATAGTTCTCCGCAGCCCGAGACCCTCTGCCTCCACCTCACAGGGAGTTGGACTCTACAGGCGAGACGGGCCTCCACGAGCGACCTTGAGCGAGAGTTACAGACGCATGCGGCAGTCAAACGGCTGACCTTTGAGGCCGGCGAGCTGACGGCGTGGGATAGTACGTTACTCATGTTTCTCTCCCAGGTGAGCACAGTCGCAGCACGGACAAACATTTCCTGTGAATACGCCAATTTGCCTCAGGGAGTGCAAAGCTTATTGCGTCTCACGACCGCTGTGCCAGAACGCCAAGGCGCGCGCCGCGCCACTGTGAAGGAAGCGTGGCTGGTACGGGTCGGGAAGGCAACCCAGGCGTATGTGGCCGCCGTGCCTGAATTGCTCAGGTTTTTGGGAGAGGCAGTGGTCGCCTTTGGGCGGCTCCTGCGTGGACAGGCGCGGTTTCGCCGCGCCGATTTTTTCTTGATCGTGCAGGAATGTGGCGCGCAAGCACTACCCATTGTCTCGCTTATCAGCTTTTTGGTGGGACTCATTCTCGCGTTTGTCGGAGCGGTGCAATTGCGGCAGTTTGGCGCCCAGATTTATGTGGCTGATCTTGTGGGAATTGCCATGGCGCGAGAGATGGGCGCAATGATGACCGGGATTGTCATGGCTGGCCGCACCGGAGCGGCCTTTGCCGCGCAGCTGGGCACAATGATGGTCAATGAAGAGATTGACGCTTTGTCTACCACCGGCTTACCGCCGATGGAGTTTCTGGTGCTCCCGCGCATGCTGGCACTGATGATCATGGTGCCGTTGCTCTGCCTGTACGCGGATCTCCTGGGAATTCTAGGTGGCGCGCTGATTGGCGTGAGTATGCTAGATTTGGGGATCGTGCCGTACTTTCAGGAGACCCAAGTTGCACTCTCGCTGACGACGTTTGGGTTGGGATTGATTAAAGCCTCGGTGTTCGGGGTTGTCGTGGCACTGGCGGGGTGTCTGCGCGGCATGCAGAGCGGACGTAGTGCGGCGGCAGTGGGAGAGGCCGCGACCTCGGCGGTGGTCACGGCGATTGTGTGGATTATTGTCACGGACGCATTGTTGACAGTGATCTATGAAGTGCTGGGAGTGTAGCATGACTGACTCACGGAAACCGGTCGGGCAGGCTAGTGCCCATATGCTGATTCAGGATCTCACCATGGCCTATGGCAGCTTTGTCATCCAGCGCGACCTCACGTTCACGATTCACCGCGGGGATATTTTCATCATTATGGGAGGTAGCGGGTGCGGAAAAAGTACGCTGTTGAAGCACTTGATTGGGTTGAAAGCGCCAGCCGCGGGCGAGGTGCTGTTTGAGGGCCAGAGCTTGTGGCAGATTGAACCTGACGAGCGTGAGCAGCTGATGCGACGGTTTGGCATTCTCTATCAGAAGGGGGCCCTGTGGACCTCGCTCACCCTGGCGGAAAACGTGGCGCTGCCCTTGGAACAATATTCAGACTTGAGCGCCCACGAGATTCGTGAACTCGCTTCCCTCAAGCTGGCGTTGGTAGGCCTGGCAGGGTTTGAAGACTATTACCCCTCGGAGATTAGCGGCGGGATGCAGAAGCGGGCTGGGTTAGCCCGGGCGATGGCGTTGGATCCGGAAATCTTGTTTTTTGATGAGCCCTCAGCGGGATTAGATCCCATCAGCTCGAAACTGTTGGACGACTTAATTTTGGAACTGCGGGATAGTTTGGGCGCGACTGTAGTGATTGTCACGCATGAGCTGGCGAGTATTTTTGCCATCGGGACCAACTCGGTGTTTCTGGATCCTGACACGAAGACCATGATTGCCCAGGGGGACCCGAAGATGCTTGTTACAGAGTGTCCAGAGATAAAAGTGCGACAGTTTTTAACCCGGGGAAAGGAGCAGGCATGAGCAAACAAGCGAGTCCGACACTGATTGGCGGTTTCGTCGTGGGCGCCCTGGTGTTATTGGTAGCGGGTGTTCTGGTCTTTGGCTCAGGAAAATTCTTTACTGAAACCCGGCAAGCAGTCCTGTATTTTACTGGCGATATTAAAGGCCTCCGGACGGGTGCATCTGTGGACTTTCGAGGCGTACAAATTGGCACGGTGTCAGAGATTCGGGCAGTGCTGGATACCCACAACGTGCAGGTGCGTATCCCCGTCATTGTGGAAATTGTGGGCGACAAGTTACAGTGGGTTGGGGAAGAACCGGACCCCGAGGTGATGATGCAGAAACTGGTGGAAGAAGGGGTGCGAGCGCAGTTGCAATTAGAAAGCATGGTGACCGGGCAATTGTTCATCCAATTTGACTTTCACCCCGAGGCGCCTGCACAGACGCTGGTCGTGGACCCCTTGACTCAATTACCGGAGATTCCAACTATTCCCACTACCATGCAACAAGCGGAGCAAATCATACGCAAGGCGTTGGAAAAGCTCGGAGATATACCGCTCGAACAAATTATTACGCGTATTAATACGACTCTACAAAGCGTCGAGCAATTGATGACTGCCCCTGAAATAAAGGACGCAGTCCGGAGTCTCAGTGTGACGATGACAGAGGTTCAAGACTTCGTACGCCATCTTAACACACAGCTCGTTCCTGTAACGACCGGTGCAACAGAAGCCCTGGGCAGTGTGACCAATGCCATGGGCAACGTCGGGCATTTGGCGCGGAGCATGGATGGGCAAGTGGCGACACTCACAGGAAGTCTGACGGAGACGATGGGGGCGGCGCGGATCGCGCTTGAGAATGCGCAAGAGACCCTGAAAGGCGTGAATGGCGTGATGACGCCGACCTCACCGGTGGGGTACGAGCTGGTGAAGACGCTGCGCGAGCTATCGGAGGCCGCGCGGGCATTACGTGTGCTGGCAGATTATCTAGAACGTAATCCAAACGCCATCCTCTTTGGCAAAAGCGAAGCGGGGGCGCAATGAATCCGGTTCGTCTGCAGGTAAACAGTCTTCTTCCGCTGTTCTTATGCGCTGTTGTTCTGAGTGCGTGTAGTCTGGGAAAACCGCCGCCGCCGACCCGCTTGTATGTGCTGACGGCGCTCCCTCCACTAACTGGCGGTTCCGGTGGGAAAAGCCCCACGGGCGTAGCAGTGGGCGTGGGGCCAGTGGAACTCCCACGATACTTAAGCCGGCCACAGATTGTGACAGGCGAAAGTGGTAACGAACTCCAACAGGCTCCTTTCGACCAGTGGGCAGAGCCGTTGGACACAAATTTTACTCGGGTATTAGCGCAAAACCTGTCGCAAATGCTGGCTACAGAGCGCGTCGCCGTGTTTCCATGGAAAGGCGCGGTACCCCTCGACTACCAAGTCGTTGTCGAAGTGACCCATTTTCTGGGTGTCCCCAATGGGACGGTGTCGTTGGTCGCTTTGTGGCGGGTATTAGGCAAAGACGGGAAGCAATCCTTGGTGAGTCGAGAATCGCGCATTACAGAATCGACAGGGTCGGCAGATTATGCTGCACTGGCGGCGGCGATGAGTCGCACGGTCGCCGCTCTCAGTCGTGATATTACGGCAACGATTACCGACCTCGCACGGCAAGGAGCGGCGCATCCATGAAGCACTAGAGCGGCACGAGAACAGCCGGTACCGTCCACACGAGCCACAAATGCGCCTCTCACGGCTTCTGGAGCGAGAAGTCGGGAGTCGCGTTCTTCTTCTTTCGAGTTTTCCCTACTGCCTGAAGCCTGCAGCCTATAGCCTGTCCCCTTGTCCTTACTGCTTCACCGGCGTCTTCAGTGGGCGGAGATGAGGCATCACCTCTTCGGCAAACAGCCGGATGGACTGCACCATCTTTTCATAGGCCAGTCCGGGAAGCACGAAGAAAAGAAGGTGGTCACAGGGAGCGCTCTCGTGTTCTTTGACGAGCCGTTCGGTCACCTGTTCCGGTGATCCGGCAATCACCGTGTTCCGCCAAAAGTCGGTGTCCTTGATTTGCTCGAAACTGGGAACATTCATCGCTCCCATTTGCGTATCGCTTCTGAGATCCCCGGCTGCGCCGAACCATTTGCCGTAGTTTTGGAAAAGATAGAAAATGTGTTCCCCAGCGTCCTTCCATGCTTGCTCGGGGTCACGATGCACATAGATTGGGCGCAGGTTCATCACGTCGTAGTCCTTGGGGTCGCGGCCATATTCTTGCAGTGCTTTGACATAGATGTCGTACTGCCCAAAGGCGCCACCCATGAGATGACAACCATACTTCGCGGCGCGGCGTGTCGGTTTGAGCCCACGGGCGCCGATGCCGAGTTGTGGGTAGGGTTTCTGCACCGGCTTGGGGGTGAGGGTGATATTTTTGTATTGATAATGCTGGCCATCGTAGGTGAAGTTGTCTTGCGACCAGGCCCCGATGAGCACTTCGATCCCTTCTTCCGTCATGCGCGGCCGATCATCGCGATTGATGTTGAATCCTTCAAACTCTTCCAGACGGTAGCCCTGGCCAAGGCCAAGAATCAGACGTCCGTTCGAAATGATATCGACAACCGCCGCATCCTCAGCGACTCGGAGTGGACTGTGTAACGGCAGCAGAAGCACGTAGGTGCCGATCTGTACCCGCTTTGTTCGGTCGGCAATCACGGCGGCAACGGGTAACAACGACGGCAGATAGCCATCGTCGATAAAATGATGCTCAGTCACCCACACGACGTCATAGCCAAGTTGCTCGACGGCTTGCATCTGGTCGAATTGGGCACGGTAGAAATCAGGGTATGGTTGCTGCCATTGGGGTGGATTACGAAAGGCATAGAGCACGCCGAATTTCATGAGATTTCCTTTCTTTTCATGAGTTGTGACGATCAAAATCGGTAAACATGCTATCTGGCTCCCTCACCCTGACCCTTTCCCGGCGGGCGAGGGGACCCAAGTCTCAGGGTTAACTATGACCGAATGTGTTTGTCAAAACTGATTCGTCAAGTTGAGGTTCTTCATAGCAGTGCGCCACCCGAGGGAAGCCCCAGGAGCAGCCGCCCGTACGCTTCCAGTCTGCCGTCGAGGTCAAAGACAATATGGCAGGAGATCGTATTCACATCGCGCAGCGCCCGCTGTACCGGATGGTCGAGAAAATGAACGTGGGCGCCGCTGGCCTCGATGACCGTTTGAATCGCTCGCTTGCAATGGTCTACGGCGACCGCCAGTTGGACAGCCCACCGGCCCCGATCTGCCATTGTGGCCGTATTCCGCCGGGCGCACACGTCTTCTATGGTGCGGCGCATTAGCAACTCTGCTTGCAGGACCTCGATCTCTGCCCGGGCCAGACGCATCTGCGCCGCTGGTTTTTCTCCCTGTTTTGCGCCGGTCAGGAGCGTGCGAGTGGCCAACCGCTCGTGAAAATTGCGCACCGCCATTCGCGCTTGCCCCAGGGCCGGCATGGCCGCGGCCAGGGTCAAGATCGGAAGCATCGGAGTGCGGTACAATGGCCCCCTGTGCAGTTGTGAACCGGGTCCCTGCCCACTCCCCATCTCCAACATCGATACGCTGCGTTCGGCAGGAATGTACACATCCTCAATGACGACATCATGACTCCCGGTCCCGGCCATGCCGTCGACGTACCAGGTATCCTCGACCTTCACTTCCGAGCGTGGCACGGCAAACCACAGGGGATTGGGTTTCCCTTCCGGGGTTTGCTCCAGGGCACCAGGGATGACCCAATCGCCGTGCATGATGCCGCTCGCCCATTGCCAGCGCCCGCGTAAGCGATAGCCATTGCCTTCGCGAACCGCTACTCCAGCCGGTGCGATCATGGCCGGCGCAAGAATATATGAGCGCGTAGCGAAAAGTTCGTGCTGAAAGGCGGCGGGAAATTGACAGAGAATCCAGTTGTGTTCGATGTAGAAATTGGTGACCCACGCCATTGACGTGTCGCCTTCCCCGAGCGCAACCCCGACCTCAAAGAAGGTGTCGAGGTCGAGTTCCAAACCACCGTAGCAGCGGGGTACCATCAGCTTGAAAATCTCCGCCTCCGCTAAAGCCTGGATGACCGCATCGACGGGTTTACGTAAGCGTTCCGCCTCAGCGGCGTAGGAGGCGAGGAGCGGAGCAAGCGCGCGTGCACGGGCGATTAATTCCGGTCCAGGTGTCGAGGTTGTGTGTCCCTGCACCGCGTGGGATTCTGTCATTACTCCCTCCTTTTTGTTTCTCGCCCTTCTATCGCTCTCCGCTGTTGCAGTAAAGCCGCTGTGTCCCAGAGTCCTGGTGTCGATTGCGAATAGACTGCTGACGGGCTTGTAGTTTTCCGCATCCGCTCTGATCGCAGGCTACCCCATAACACGCGGCGGACGATACGTGGATGCAGCAAGCTTGTCGGAGCTGTGTAGAGGTTAGCAACTTTGCGAAACGCGAGCGACACCGATGGATCGTGGCGGGCGACGACATGAAGTTGCGCCATGTACCAATGGAGAAATCGGCTTTTGAGCGATGGCACTGCTTGTCCACCCGCGAGCCGTTTGTCGTTGCCAACCGTGATACTCCAGGGAGTATCAATGACTCGCTTAGTTTTAGTGAAGAAGCGCTGCGCAAGGTTGTTGGTTTCTGCCATAAGACACTGTCGGAGGGTCAAGGCTTCGAGCGCGGCAACGGTGATGCCTTGACCGTAAATTGGCGTAAAACTGCAAATGGCATCGCCGATGGGCAGGAATCCGTCAGGGAATCGTGTTAGCTTTTCATAATGTCGCCATTGGTTGCTCGGGAAGCGATAGGCGACGGGATCACTGAGTGGGGTGGTGGTGCGAATAACGTCGTGTACGTCAGAAACCGGTAAGCTCCGGGAAAATTCCACGAAGCCCTGCTCATCTGTGGGGGGATAGTCACCAAAGTAGCCGGCTAGGGTGACTATCCAACGTTCACCTTCTTGAGCCATCATTCCGCAGGCACGTTTGTTCGCCGGCGACGCCGCGATATTTGCGACCACGTCGCCATCGAGATGATAGGGAAGACGGCGATAAAAGCGAGAGGTATATCCCATATCGACCTTCACCAGTTCTGTCTCGGGCTGTGGATAGCCCAGGTCTTCCAGCCAGGCTGATGCACGCGAGCCGCGCCCACTCGCATCAATAACAAAAGCCGCCGCCAGGTGTTCTTCTTGGGCATCGGCTTGGTGACGAGTAAAGCGTATACCGGTAATGCGCTGCCGATCCTCGGTAGCTGTTAGCCCAAGAACGCGACAATTCTCGACACTGTGAACCTTAGCGGTACGCAGTAGATACGCGCGCGCTACGGTTTCGAGGCACGGGCGGCTAACTCGTAGACTGTGGGAGCCAAAGGCGATTGGATAGTGATACCCACCCCCGGAAAAGAAGCGCCCGTGGCCTTGCGCAGCTCCGAGGCTCAGCAGGTGCTGCGTCAACCCAGGAAAGAACTCTTCGAGGATTTCTTGCCCGCGCCCGAGTAAAGCGTGGGCGTGGTGTCCTTGTGGAACTCCCTTCCGTGGTCCCACCGTTGTTGGTAAAGGATCGCGTTCAACGATTGTTACTGCAGAGAAAAAATCTGCGAGTACCCGAGCTGCAAGTAAGCCTGCCAGGCCACTGCCGATGACGACTGCAGTGCTAGCCTGAGATTGTGGCACGACCATACCATCCTCCTAGGCTTCAGTGTGTGGATTACCGGAACCCAGCACCCTGAAGTGAATTTTTTCTCCAGAGGATGATCCCAGGAGATGTCAACTTTCCAGACGAAAAACTGCTAAAAAACTGCTAAAACCGCAGTAGTAATGGGTATTTTTTGCTAGATCTGGGCCGAACAGGGCGTATTCCCGCTCGTTCGTCACAATTGGTGGGTCCTGACTTTTAGCCGTGACGCGGCCAGCTTGGGTTCCTTCTCCCTGATGGGAGAGGGAATTGCTGCTCCGTAAACGGCTGAAGATGGGACGGATGATTCCTGTTACGTCGTGTTGAGTTCTTTCTGCCAGAGCCACGCGGCGACGCGCGCAATGCCATTGGTTAAGCGATACCGATAGGTGCTAAAGGGCAAGCCCAGAAGGTCCGCTGCTTGTTCCTGGGTTGGAGCTGGTTCCAGGTAGGTTCGCTTGAGCACGCGATACAGCTTGTCATCTTTGGGGGTCGTGCGTAGGGTTGCTGCTGCCTCCTGGAGAAGCGCTTGTAGGTGAACAGGGGTTGGTATCGTTTCCGCCGTCTCGATCAGGAGGCGGGTGTGGAGAAGTGGGTTCTCGGCAAGGGCGTCGGGACGGGTGTAGTGGCGTAGTGCCTGCCGGACCGCCTCAGTAAACGTGGCCTGCGAGAGGACGAGGGCAGAAGGATGAAGGCGAGATGATCGCGCTTCTGGTTCTAGTGGTGCGTCGATGGTCAAAGCTTGTTGTGTCATCCGATCTTGCCACGCGGCAGGCGATTCGACACGCCAGTCATGAGCAAAGACCCCGTAGCGCCGTTCGCCGATAACAAAATCCGCTTCACGTGCGCGTTGGAAACCCAAGCCGTGAAAGTGGGGCTCCATAAAATCTGGGTGTGCCATCGTCGTGAAGCTCCAGGACAGCCGCGGAGTGGTAAGCCAATACACAGTTGTATTGATTGCGGTCAGGGTCAGAGTCGGTGATACGGTCTGGTAGGTCTCCCGGTTCATCCAGAAGCGCAGGTGAACAAGCTGTTCTCCTGCCCGTAGTGGTCCCCGCCGTTCCACGAACTGCAGGGTAGCAGCAATGGCAGGGTCGGCCGCGAGATCCTCAGGGGTCGCGTGCTCCACCCCCGTGAGGGTGGCCATAAAGCCGAACAGTTCGTTACGAGAGTTGCGGAACACGAGAAATCCCTGCGGTTGGCGACGTAACCAATGCTGCGCAATCCGAACTGCTTGTGCTCCTTCATGAGCATGGACCATTTGCAGAATCAGCTCATGGTCCTGTGGCGAGGCTGCTTCCGTATAGGCGTCATCAATGTCTTTCCAGTCCAGATACGGTTTATTGGTCGGCGCATTCCTCCTCATGTAGAGGATGTCTCGACGGATTGCGCGTTGCTCGCGATGACTGGCATGGACAAATCGAGAACTCAGTTCGGTGAAGATCTGCATGGTCAGTTGACGGTACCGTTCCGGGTTGCGCCAGCGTAAATCAGCGTCCACTACCTCGCGCACGACATCATGCGGAAACAACCCGTGCGGTCCTTGCTCGATAAAAGATAGACCACAGAGCCAGCCAAAGAGGGCAAACGAATCTTCTTCTGGAAGAATTTTCGCGAGGAGTGCTTCGGTGGTGGTTTTCGCTAGAGCGCAGATTTCGAGTGCACGACGATGAGTAGGACTGGGTACGTCATGAAGAAAACGATCTAACAGCCCACGGATGATATGCGGTTCTTTATGTGGCTGAAAGGCCACCTGGTCGTCTCCTTGGGCCAACACATCTGCGACCAGGGACAGTGCCAACGGGTGTCCGTGAGTAAACGCTTGCACCGTCGTATGATGGTGCTCAGGTATGCCACGGGCTGTCAGGTAGGACTGGCTTTCTTCGCGCTGCAGATTGCTCAGCGAAATAACGTGAGTCAACTCCGCCCAGTCAATATCTGTGTACCAGCCTATGGTTGGCGGAGTCCGCCCAGCAATGACGACAAGACTGTGAGCCGGAAGCTGGGGGAGAAACGTCTCTCGCAGCCAGGTGTCGAGCGGAGCAAGAATTTCGTAGGTATCCAAGAGTAATACGGCACGCTCAGGCCACTGCGCGGCGATGGCAGCGAACCCATCTTCTTGCAGTTCCAAGGCGTGACGGACAGCAGCAAGAAAGCCTGACGGTGATAACTCTAGGTTACGACTGTCGATCTGGATGATCGGACGGGTGTGCTCTGTGGCGATACCAGCAAACTCTCGTAGTAACGTTGTCTTGCCCACACCTCCTGGACCATAGAGATAGAGCACCAGGAAGGATGGCTCTGCGGCCAGGAGGGCCGAACGAAACATCGCGAGTTCTGCCGCCCGTCCCACAAAGCGGCCCGTTCTCGCGACTTTGAGGCGGTCGGCGATACGAGGTTTGTGTTCGCGAGGGGATCGTTTTGTTGGCATGACGTTCGGAGCCGTGATAGGTGCGTTCTTGTTTATGTTTTTGATAAACACGTTCGCTAATATGACCGAACGTTGTAGGGGCACGGCGCGCCGTGCCCCTACGATAATGCGCTACTCTTCAGTCAGAGCTTGGTTAGTGATTTTGTTCGGCTCATTTTATCCGGAGTCTATTTTTTCTCGGTCGCTTCTCCGGACTGTGCCCCTGTTAATACCCGCCAAACCCCATGTCTGTGGTCGCTTGTGCATCAGGATCGGTACACACGTTGACGAGTGCCGGCTTACCGCTGGCCATGGCACGTTCAATCGCGGCACGAATATCCTCTGGTTTTTCGACAAATTCTCCATAGCCCCCAAGAGCCTCGACCATTTTGTCATACCGCTGATAGCCAAGCTCACGCCCCACGTTATCGAGGCCCATGTTGCTGGCAGTCATGCGTCCAGTCTGACGTGAAGTGAAGCCGGCGTTATTTGAGACTACGACAACAATGTTCAATTTATGGCGGATCGCCGTGTCCATTTCCATGCCGTTCCAACCAAACGCGCCGTCGCCGCTGAGAACCACGACTGGTTTGTCTGGGCGGGCGGCTTTGGCGCCGATACCGAACGGGACGCCAACGCCCATACATCCGTGTGGACCAGCGTTCAGACTGCCACCGACTTCAAAGATGGGAATCGATTGACGACCAAAGTTGAGGATTTCGTGGCCGTCCACGACGAGGATGGTGTCACGACTGATGATATCGCGAACCTCTTTGCACAGACGTAGGGGGTGAATGGGCACCTTGGTCGAATTCAATAATTCTGCGTTGCGTTCCTCATTCGTGCGTTGCTTAGCCGCGAGTTGCGCGACCCAGGCTGTCTCTGTTTTGCCGTCGATCTTTCCTGCTGCCTCGGCAGTCAGTTGTTGAAACACGAGTTTGGCATCGCCAATGATGCCGACGGCGACATCGCGGTTATGGCCGATCTCTTTGCCATCGAGATTGATGTTGATGAACTTGGCATCCGGTGAAAAACGTGGGGCTCGGAGAAAGGATAACATTGAGTTGGCGCGAGCACCGACAACGAGGACGACATCGGCTTCACGGAATGCCATCGAGCGAGCGGCCGGGAATGCGCGGGGGTGATCTTCCGGTACCACACCACGTCCTTGTGGCGTCGTGAAGAATGGAATCCCGGTTGCTTCGATAAACTGCCGCATTTCTTCCGCAGCTCCAGACCAAAGCACCCCACTGCCGGTGACGAGGAGCGGACGTTGAGCTTTGCGCAGTAGCTCGACAGCTTGTCGGACGAGCGCGGGGTCACCAGCTGGGCGGCTATCGACTCGATAATTGGTTGGCCAGTAGAGTTTGTCATCTTCAACTTTTGCCGAGAGGATGTCTCCGGGAAGGTCGAGGTAGACCGGACCTTTCTTCCCGTCCATAGCCTCGCGGAACGCCAGGCTGATGTACTCGGGAATACGCGAGACGATATCGACCCGATAGGCGGCTTTCACTACCGGTTTCATCATTGCGACTTGATCCATCTCTTGGAAGGAGTCGAGCGTGGTAGCCCGCATCGGTGCCGAGCCACCGATGGCGATAATCGGTGCGGCATCCGCCCAGGCGTTAGCAAGTCCAGTGACCGCATTGGCGGTGCCGGGGCCGGAAGGAGTAATACAGATGCCTGGCTTGCCGGTTACCCGCGCGTAGGCATGAGCCATCATCGCCGCGGCTTGCTCATGGCGGACATAAATCCCCTGCATACCGAGTCGGAGGCAGGCCCCTGCTGTACCACTCGTGGGCCCACCCATCATAAAAAAGATGGTATCGACCCCTTCGTTCTTGAAACACTGCCCAATGATTTCTTCACCGCGAAGAATCGTCATCGCTCTGTTCCTCCCTTGAGATTGTCTCTTTACTTAGTGCAATCACTATAGACCCTGGAGCATGGAAGAAAGTCAAGAGAGCGTCAACGTAAGGTCCCTTCGCTGAACTGAGTTGTTCAGATTCAGCAGGTATGCCAAAGTGAAAATCCTCAACTTAGTTGAGGATGGAATAATGAATACAGCGAAACGCAAAGAACTCGGACAGTTTATCGTCGCGGACCCAGAGATATGTCATGGTCAGTTGACGTTTAAGGGAACTCGTATCTTCGTGAAAGATGTCCTTGCGATGTTGGCGAAAGGATACGATTGGGAACGTATTTCCTATGAATTCGACGGACAAGTCAGTGCCGAGGCGATTGCTGAAGCAATTGCTTTGGCTACCGAAGCGTTAATTGAAAAAACGGAAAAGCGACATCGCGCTGCATGAATGTTCTTGATGAGAACATCGTCACGTCGCAACGAGAATTGTTGCGTTCTTGGAAAATCCATTTCCGACGTATCGGTGGTGAGGTCGGACGACTAGGAATGAAAGACCGCGAAGAGATTGTCCCTTTACTGCATACGCTACGTCAACCAACCTTTTTCACTCGCGATCACGACTTTTACAAGCCAGACCTTCGTCATTCTGGCTACTGTCTTGTATTTCTGGACGTAGAATTCGACGAGGCTGCTGAAAGTATCCATCGCTTCTTACGCCATCCCGACTTTCGTTTTCGTTCACAACGTCTCGGTAAAATTGTACGTGTTCGCCCCAGTACTGTTAGCTACTGGCAACTCTATGGCTCACGGGAGCGGACACTCAATTGGTAGCTGGGATTCCCTGCGGTTCCTCTTATCGCAATGAGCGTTCTTTATAAGACTTCCTTTGTGACTTGCAAAAGAAGCTTCCTACCCTTTCCCGCCCCATCTATCTTCACTCGGAGCCTTCCGCTAGTACGAGGACAACAAACCTTTCGCACGAGGAGGGCGAATGCCATGAAGGCGATTCAATTTCATGAACTTGGTGGTCCGGAAGTCTTGAAGTACGAAGATATCGATGTTCCTGAACCGCGCAAAGGCTGGGTGCGGATCAAGACGCACGCGATCGGCATTAACTTTGCCGACACTTTTTTTCGCCAAGGACAGTATCTGATAAAGCCGAAGCTACCGGATATCCCAGGCATGGAAGCGTCAGGAATCATTGATGCAGTTGGTCCTGAGGTTACCCACCTCACACCAGGAATGCGTGTGACCTCGATCGGTGTCAAAACGTACGCTGAGTACTGCACCGTCTCGGCTGCACAGGTGATCCCGTTACCAGATTTTGTCAGCTATGAAGATGGGGTCGCATTTCCGATTCAGACGCTCACCGCATACCACATGCTGCATACCTCGCATCAGACAACACCAGGCCAAACCGTGCTGGTGCACTCTGCTGCTGGTGGTGTGGGTATCGTCGCTGTACAGATCGCCAAAGCTGCCGGTGCTCGTGTGATCGGCACCGTGTCGAGCGACAGCAAGATGGACTTCGTGAAACAATACGGGGCTGATGCGGTCATTAATTACGCCACGCAGGACTTCGCCGAAGAAGCGAAGAAACTGACGGATGGGAAAGGTGTTGACCTGATTCTTGACGCAGTAGGCAAGCCGACGTTAGAGAAAGGCATTCAGTGTTTGAGCCCATTTGGACATCTGATTCTCTACGGACGCGCGGGTGGTCCTCCTGATCCATTGAATCTGATGAGTCTCTTTCAAAATTCGCTAAAAGTGAGTGGCTTTGTGTTGTATACAGTGTCCGCAATGCCGGACAAACATAAAGAAGGGATTGAGAAATCTTTTGAACTGATGCGGCAAGGCAAGCTGAAAATGCTTATTGGCAAATCCTTTCCCCTTGCGGAAGCAGCCGAGGCGCATCGGCACATGGAGTCGCGTGGATCGGTGGGGAAACTTGTACTGATTCCCTAATCTGCGGGGGGCGATCAGTCGCCCCCCGGGAGTGGTCAATTCTTATACATTCTTCGTGAAGAAGATCATACACGAGATGGGACGTACACGTGCATGGGTGGGGGACGCAATACGCAAGATTGAAGCAGATTTCAATCGGTCTGCGGACACACATTTACTACGCCTTGATATTCCGACGGCATCCGGCATCACGCTGTACTTCAAGGACGAGTCTATCCACCCGACCGGCAGTTTGAAGCATCGCCTTGCCCGTTCATTGTTCCTGTATGCACTGTGTAACGGTTGGATTCGTGACGACACCGTTGTGGTTGAAGCCTCTTCTGGTTCGACCGCAGTATCGGAAGCGTACTTCGCGCAACTGCTCGGATTGCCTTTTATTGCTGTCATGCCACGCTCGACGTCACCAGAAAAGATTGCCTTGATCGAGTTTTACGGTGGGCGGTGTCACTTGGTTGAAACTCCAGCCCAAATGTATGCTGAGTCTTACCGCTTGGCTCAGGAGACTGGTGGCCATTTTATGGATCAGTTCACCTACGCTGAACGTGCTACGGACTGGCGTGGAAATAACAACATTGCTGAGTCGATCTTTAGCCAACTTGCTGCCGAGGAATATCCGATCCCCGAGTGGGTCGTGTGCGGCGCCGGTACTGGTGGAACCTCAGCGACGCTCGGACGCTATGTTCGTTATCGTCGGACTGAGACGCGCATTTGTGTTGTTGACCCTGAACAGTCTGTGTATTTCGACTTTTACCAGACACGGGATCGGAGTGTCGTGTGCCAGACCGGGTCGAGGATAGAAGGCATCGGTCGACCACGGGTTGAGGCGTCCTTCGTTCCTGATGTTGTTGACCGTATGATTAAAGTGCCTGATGCTGCGAGTTTCGCGGCGATCCGTTTCTTGCATCGAGTGATTGGCCGCAAGTGCGGTGGCTCCACCGGTACGAATTTTTTCGGTGCCCTTCAGCTGATAGCGGAAATGAAGGTCCAAGATCGGAAAGGCTCGGTGGTGACGTTGATTTGCGATCCTGGGGAGCGGTATCTTCATACCTACTATAACGATGAATGGTTAAAAGCCGGGGGGTACAATATCCAGCCCTACTATGAACAGATCGAGCGCTTTTTCACGACGGGGGAGTGGAGGGAGAAAGGATAAAGGATGAGAGAGAACAAGAAGAGCGAGTATGTTCACGTTTTTCCGCCGTTATCCATTATCCATTTTCCTTTATCCTGTTTTTCCTTTATCGCTATAATTGCGCTTTCCATTGTACCGTCTTCACCCGCTTCGGCCCCTGCCAGCGATATTTTTTCAGATCGACTTTCCCCGAGCGGTTGAATTCGATGCCTTCACTTTCCAACAGCCAGCGCTGTTCCTCAACGCGAAAGACATCGCCACGAATACTAATGGCACCAGAAGCATTGATAACGCGTTGCCACGGGACTGTGTGTGAGAGCGATTGCGGCAGATACCGGAGCGCCATACCAACCGCGCGAGCAGCTCGTGGAGCACCGAGCATAGCTGCAACCTGACTGTAGGTGACGACCTTCCCTTTTGGCACCTGTGCGACCAGGCGGTACACCTGACTGAAAAAACGAGGGCGCGGGTCGGACATGGATCACCCCGAGACCGTTAGATCTGCGCTTCGTCTGCTTGCTCGTCTGACTCGATACCGGGAACAAACTTGGACATTGTCGTTGCGCCAACCCAGCTGCCATCGGGGTCTATAGCGATTACGGTAATTTTGACCATTTCACTGAGACCCTTCAGGTTACGGGCAAGCGTGACGTTGAGAATGCCGTCTTCAGGAAGGTCTGTCGTAATCTCCGGTGGAGGGAGGATTTCCGGGTCCTCCGGATAGTTACCGAGCATAACCTGGTAGGACTTCTCCACTTCTTGCTGGACCGCGACTTTCACCCCGTAGTTCGTCTCTGCTGGAATTTTTGTCGGGACGTCGAGTTGCACGTTTGGTGACTCATCTCCGAAGCGGCCTTCGCGATAGGTCGATACCCGCTCGTCTGCATAAATTCTCCACTTGCTATCTTCTTTCCGCCAGGAATGGCGGAGAACGTCGGTGACAATGACCTCTCCTTCGCCAAGGTCATGAAAGGTGTCCGTGTAGCGCAGGCGCAGTTGGGTCCGCATCGTGGCTTTGTCGGTTTGGACATCTTCGAGCGTAATTCTCTCGACTTTTACCGCAACGTTATTTTCTTGCAAACTTGCGAGGACTTCGCGTAAGTCCTCTTTCGAGCGCCCGGTTCCGCTACGGAAGTCTTCGGTATAACCGTCGAGGACCGTTGGCGTGTCTAAGGTTTCGACTGCCTGCGTTAAGGTGTCGATCGCAGCTTGCAAATCTTTGGGGGCAGAGATCGCGGGTACAGATTGCTCGGAAGGGGTTTGCGAGGCCGGAGGCTGTGAACGGTCGCAGCTGGTTGGCAACAGCAAAAGCCCGAAAAGAAACACTACGGAGGGCGTGCTCATCGTCAGTTTCATGGTTGGGCTGTGTATCTGAAAAGACGGAATTTCACAAGGTGTCAGAGAACGACAAGACTCGCTCTCGGCCCGCTGTTGACGGTAATGCCGGGGCGCACGGCTGTGCGCCTTGTCGTTGGTTAGGGGAGGTGGACAACTTCTAATTTGATCCCATCGGGATCAGTAAAAAACACCGCATAGTAGCCAGGGGCATAGTCATACTCTTTTGGAGGATCAAGAATCTGCCCTCCGTGTGCTTCCACCTCCGTCGCGAGAGCATCGATTTGGGCACGGCTCTCCCCTTTGAAGGCAATTTCGCAGAGTCCGACCCGATCCTTGTGAAAGGTGTCGCCAGCAAAACGAGTATCGGCTTGCTTGATCCAGAAACTCATGCCGTTTCCCATCCAGCCTTTCATGGTGCCGTAGTCGTGTTCGCCTCCCGTATATCCGATTTTTGGCAGCAGCCAGCCGTAGAAACGACTCGCTGTCGCATAGTTATTCACCGTAATGATGGTGTGGTCGATGCCTGCCGCCATACCGACTCCTTTCTGTTCTTCACGAACTGTGCATTGTGGGTTGGCAAATATCACATGGTGTATAGCCCATTTCTTCGGCACGGGTGCCGGAGGGAATAAAAGCTCTATTCCCAGCCGTTTGCTCTTTGAGGGAAGGGCAGCGAGGAAGACAGAAAGAGCGCTCGCGCCGCCAGCCGACATACATGCGTTCCTTCGCAATTGCGAGCCCCTTGCTGACCTCCACGACCGGAATACCTTCGATGGCAAGAATTTGCTGCTTTATGTCAACAAGGTTTCCAGCGTAGCCGGTTAATGTTCCATCGCTGCCGATCACCCGATGACAAGGAATATGGATAGGAATTGGATTATAGCGGAGGGCTTGCGCTACCGCCCGCACCGCTTTTGGTTGGCCGATTGTTTCCGCAATGCTCTGGTAAGTGACGACGATGCCGTAGGGAACGGCGGCTGTTGCTCGCAATACCTCACGCTGGAAATCACTCCGCATGAGCGAGTCGTCAACAACCCATCCCAGGGCGTTCCGTTGTCCGCTGAAATACGCTTCCAAGGCAGGAATGAGAGCGGACGGGTCCTGCTGGCTTTCTTCAACCGCAAAAGTATGCGCCAGTTGTTGAGGGAAAGATTGAGGGGTTGCGGGTCTGACGAACTCAACCAGCGCGACGCCTTTCTCTGTCATTCCGAGACGAATCGTGCCCACGGGAGACTGCCAGACGGTGAGGTTGAGGCGTGGACGAGAAGCGCCGAGCAAACGTTGGTCGAGTTTCTGCCTTGCCTCGCGCAACCCTTGAGCAGGATCGTCATGAGCCGCAAGTGAGGCAAGGCGCTCGCGTAAGGTCCGGTATTGTTCGAGAAGAAGGGTGCATGGCTGACAAGCGGCGACATGGGTACGGACTTGGAGGTTCACGTGGGTTGGTGCTTCACCAAGTGCGGCAGCGATTAAGGCGTTTTCTGAAAATCCACACGGAAGCCGATCTGAACGGGTGATGTGCATAATGTTACTCCGATTGGCGGGAATTGTGAATCGACGAAGTGCTATCAGCACTCAGGGCCCGCCGTAATTTCCGTAATGCTTGATAGACATGGGCTCGTGCGCTCTCCGGTGAACATTGGAGATTGCTGGCAATCGTGGTGTAGTCGAGCCCTTCAAATTGTCGTTGAATAACCGCGGTACGTTGATGACGGGGAAGGGCATCGATGACGGCGAGCAAAGTCTGCGCGGTTTCGCGGGACATAATGACATGCTCCGTATCCATATTTTTCTCCCCAGAGGATTCTCGTCCAGTCTCGTCTTGTTTCTCTTCGACCAATACACGTTGTCGTCGCTGTCGGTCACGGACGTAGTTTTTTGCCAGGTTACTGGCAATACGCATGAGCCACGCGCGGACATCGGCGTCGAGCGGCAACGCAGCATATGCGCGATGTGCACGAAGAAAGGTCTCCTGAAATAAATCTTGGGCGTCAGGAACCTGACGAGTGAAACGCAGCAGATAGCCGTAGATCACACGTTGATGGAGCGTCACGACTTCAGCAAAAGGCACTCGTTGCGGCAAAGGTTGTGGTGCACTCATGTTCATTATCGAATAAGACACTAGAAAGGGAGATCTGTGAAAACATTGCTGGTTTTTAGCAGCTCCGGTTGTCTGTTTCCTGGTGGCAGCAGTGTTCTTTTCCTAGCAGGAAAGCGCGAACCGTAGCAAGAAATTTTACGATTGCGCTCAGGGCAAGGGAGACGTATAGTCTTTCCCTATGTCGAAAACTCTCGTTGCTTCCTGTCTTAGCCTTCTCGTGGGGGGAGTGGTTGCCCTGGTTCTGATGTTGCGGGAGCCGATGGCGGGGACGGAGTTTTTCCCGTTAGCCAAAGAGAACAGCTGGAAACATTTGGTTGTGTTCTCCGGCGGAGACTATATCTATTACATGACCGAGACGGTGATTGCGGACGATCATCAGCTATCTGGAGGAAAGTCGTATGTCGTGGCAGAAGAGTACGAACCGCTCACGACCACCGCTCCGGAAGCAAAAAGTACCGTCGCGTATTTCCGTAAAGATGGTTTTTGGCATCGCTATCCGTGGCTTGACTCGGACGGTCGGAAGATCTGGGATACCCAGATTGGTCAGGGGACTGAACAGGTGCTGCCGAGTCCGTACAATGGCAATGCTACCTGGAAGTTAGGGTTTCATACGAACGCCTGGTCGTCAGATGGAAAGCAGCACATGTCCGCTTTTGCTAAGGCAACGATTGAGCCTGACGAGGTCCGAGTCCCAGCAGGGATTTTTGCTGACTGTTTACGGGTCGAGACCTCGACGAAGAATGACTTTGTTGATGTCTATAAAAGGGAGAAGAGCTACAACCTACGTCACATCGAGTGGTATGCAAAAGGTGTTGGCTTGGTCAAAGCGATCAGCGACGAGGGTGAGGGGACCCCGATCAAAAGTGTGACGGAATTGGTACAGTACAAGGTGAAGTAGCGCGACAATCTTCGAGAGTTTGTGTAGTGAAGTAGAGTGGCGTAAGGCGGCCTTCTGTGTCTTGGTCGGATCTGTTTTCATGGTTTTCGGCTTTTGCGACCCAGTATGGAGATCGGGCGAGCGTTCTTGGGACAGTGCTGACTCTGTTCGGTTTCGTGCTGACCCTCTGGCAAGTAATACGGACACGGAAAGCGGCTGAACAAGCACGCCAACTTGCAAAGGCAGCCCTAGACCGCGTAACCTCGGGTCTGCTCGTGGGGCAAGTTTCTGACGGGCTTCGATTAGCAACAGATTTGGCCGAGGCTTGTAGGTCAGAGCAATGGGGAAGAGCGATTGATCGGTGCGGGCAATTACGGATTCTTGTCGCATCAATTGCGGAGAGTCCAGCTCTTAGACTAGAAGAAAGCAATTCTATAACTGCCACGCTGGATGATCTAAAATCTATTCTTCGCCGACTCGAAGAAAAAGAGAAAGGAGAAAAGTCTTCTCCTCTTTCAATTAAGATGAGAAATGCGCTAGATGACCTGGCTGCTTTTCTTGGCCGTCTGGATGGTCGCTTGAAAGGTGCAGCTCTGGAGATTCCTCATGATAAATGAAAAATTTCTTCAGCTTCTCAATGTTCTTCTAGAGGGAACACGCGCAGGGAAAATCAAATGGCATGAAACAGTGGATGAAGATGCGTTCCGTGTCGTTTTTGGGGCAGGACTAGTACGCATCGAAAGTCGACTTGATCCGGTAGACGAGACAACTTTCTTCGTTGTTTCTTTGTTAAACCGACAAGGTCGAACGATTGAAACTGTAACGGCCAGCCTCAATATGGTGACCTATCCAGAGCCCCAGGTTTCCTATTCGTTCCTCTCGGATCTCTATACTGCGGCACGAGCGTCGGCACGCGCTGCTGATGACGTTTTGGACAGCATATTAAGGGATGCCGAAGCAGGAAAAACTATTGATCCCTCAAAGGAGTAGCTGTTTTCTATGACGGATAACAACACCGATCTCTTTCACATTATGTATACCTGCCGCAGCATGCGGCGACTCAAACCTGATCCGGTTCCTGAGGAGCTGATCTATCAAATTCTTGATGCTGCCATTCGGGCCCCGAGTGGTGGCGGAGTGCAAGCCTGGCGGTTTATCGTGGTAACGGACCCGGAGATCCGGAGTCAGATTGCGAAGATTTATCAACGTGGATGGAATATCGCAGAGAAGAACTATCTTGATGCCGGTGCCAAAATGGATGGCAATATGCGGGCGGCTCGGTACCTTGCCGATCACATGGCCGAGGTGCCCGTCATGCTCTTTGCTTGCCTGCGTAAGCGGAGGCTTCACGCGCAGCGCCTTGCTGGTCCCAATGCAATCGATTTTGCCCGCCTGCTTGGGGGGAGTGTGTTTCCCGCCATGCAGAATATCTTGCTCGCCTGTCGTGCGTTGGGGCTCGGTGCGACGTTGACCGGTGTGACCTGTCAGTATGAAGACGAGGTCCGGAAGATTCTCGACTTACCAGATTCGATCACGACATATGGTCTCATTACTATTGGATACCCAATGGGGAAATTTGGTCCCGTTTCACGAGAACCGGTGGAGCAAGTAACGTGGAAGAATCGTCACGGAACGCCGTTTCGACGACCAGCCGGATATATTGCCCCGGCGCCGGTGGGGAAGAATGAACGGCCTGTAGAGTAGAGATATTGCGGACCCCACTCCTTCTGTCCGCTTCTGCTAATCTCTATGCGTTGAGTACATCTGCGCGACGCTCAGCCGGCAGGGACACTTGCCACATGCTCGCTGCATGCTGAGCGTCACATTATGAGCGGTGCAATCGAAGAGCGCTATTATTTTGTGGTCTTTGGTTCCGGAAATAAATTACGATTCGGGGCGTGGGCTTTCTTCCACACCATGACGTTGCGCAGGTACTGACACACCAGTGTCCCGTCTTGTTTGTACCCTCGTGTTTGGATTTTTACGATTCCCCACTGCGGTCTCGACTTTGATTCGCGTAACTCTAACACTTCCGATTCTGAGTAGAGAGTGTCGCCAGCGAATACGGGGTTGGGTAAGGTGACGTTATCCCACCCCAAATTGAACCCATTTTCGCTGACATCGGCGACCCCTAGACCGGCAATGATCGAAAGGGTAAGTGCGCTATTAATGAGGCACTGGCCAAATTCTGTCTGCTTGCCGTATTCGTTATTGAAGTGGATCTGGTTGGTATTGCAGGTCAACAGGGTAAACCAAATATTATCGTTCTCTGTGACGGTTCGACCGAGGCGGCACCGGTAGATGTCACCGACCGCAAAATCTTCATAAAAACGACCTTCCCAACCTGATTTGACTGCCATTGTACGGTCCTCCTTCGTGCGTGCTGCGCGGCACTGTACCACAATGCAAAGAAGAGTGAAGCGTGACGGAGGAGGGGGGTGCTGCGCGGTGAATGCCGAAGGAAATCCTACAAGGAAGGGAAGGTTCGCTTCCCCTTACTTTCTCCTCAGAAGCAGATCAGTTATGGTGCCTGGAATTTTTCCCCATATCCTATGAGAGAGGAGAGCAGGAATCGATGCGACAGAGCCAAGGAGACAGGTGGAAGTTGTGGTTATCGGTGCTCATAAGCATGTGGTTTCTGCTGTGGCCTTCTCACGGGCAATGCGGCCAACTGCTTCTTCCCGCCGCAGAGGCGGAGGGGGCTGCTCTTGGCGCGAATGTTGTCGCGCTCCCGCTGAATCCGGTCTCGGCGCTCTTCCATAATCCAGCGCAATTGACCTTGCTGCCAAACGCGGTGTCGATGGGGACTCTAGCTGTTCGATATCACCCGCGCTACGCTAATCCACTTGGTTATGATAGCACTAGCCGTGAACTCCCAGTATCGCCGAGTTTCGGCTACAAAACTGATCGTTGGGCTCCGTGGCACGTCGGTGTTGGTATGTATGGTGCACTCGGGTTCACCTACAATCATGACGCTGATCCCGCGCGGGGAGTGCCGGACAAATTCTTTACGGAACTGGCCATTATTTCACTCGCTCCAGCCATCGCGTATTCGCTGAAGCCAAACCTCCACTTCGGATTTGAGATCAACCCTTCGTACGGACGCCTCAAGTTTAAGACCCCGTCTCCCGTTGGCAAGATCGACGTTGATGTCCGTGGGCCTGGCGTGTTTGGCACCCTAGGGGTGCTGTACTCGCCAACCTCAAAATTAAACATCGGCGTTGCATATAAAACCCCCGGATCGATCTTTATGTTTGGGAATGCCCGTGTGGCTGGGCGTGGGGATGATGCCTACGTCAAGTTTCAACTCCCTCAGACTATTACTTTGGGGATGGCCTATAAGGCCACCTCTCGTTTAACGTTTACCGTTCAAGGGCGGTGGGCAGAGTTCTCGGTGTTTGAGGATACCCGTCTTGAATTTGATGAACGGCGGTTTCTCAATCGTCCAGCGGCGAATGACGCACGGGATCGTTTGCGTCTCGGGGCTGGAATCCAGTATGTGCTTTTCCCTGGAGTGACCGGCCAGTTGGGGTTTTCCTGGGAACAATGGGCGATCAAAGCGAATTCCTTGTCGCCCAATTTACCTGATCTGACCGAGTACTTTGCACCGGCTGGAGGGGTGACGATCCGTCGCGGAGCCTGGCGCATTGGCATTATGCTGGGCTATTCGTATGTGGAGACTCGTCGTGTGAGTGCAGATCGCAACCCATTTTTCCCGGGGCGCTACTCGCTGAGTCAGACAATTGGCGGTTTGCAGATCACACGCCTCCTGGGTGAGAGCGCGCAGCCTACAACGCAACCGTAGGTTGTGGCACGGCTTTATGTGGAGAGACGCGCTGCGGCGCGTCTCTCCCGGAAGTTGGGTGGCCAAGGGTGATCGCCGAAGTCCGTGCGTGTTTCACGAACAGAATCCTACTCCATGGTGAGTGAGGTGTAACGATTCGTATTCTCTCGGCGTAGGAGTAACAAGAGCGGACTATCTTCCTTCACTTTTGCTGCTTCCTTTTTGAGATCGGCTACCGAGCCAACAGGAACTTTGTTCACCTCGATGATGACATCAGCTTCTTGAACGTTGGCTGCGGCAGCGGGGCTGTCTGGCATTACGCCAGCGACCAATACCCCTTCATTGGCTTTGAGGCCGAGCTGTTCCCGTTCTTCCGGTCGTAGATCGCGTAGCGCGAGTCCCCACTGGCTTTTCTGGGTTGGGTCAGAAGGATCAGCGGTTGCCCTTTCGTCGGCGAGGCGTGCGATTGTGACTTCTACCGTCTTTGTCTTGCCATCACGTATCACCTTGACTGGGACAGTCTGACCGACAGGAGTTTCTGCGACGAGGAGTGGCAAGGCTGAAGACCCCTCAACTGGCTTGCCATTGTAGGCAACGATGACATCACCACGTTCCAGGCCGCCCTTTGCTGCTGGGCTACTGGAGGTCACGTCGGCAATGAGTGCCCCACGAGGCTCAGAGAGACCGAGTGAGGTTGCGAGGTCAGGGGTAAGTTGTTGAATGGCGACACCGAGCCAACCACGAGTGACACTGCCATGCTGCTCTAATTCTGGAACAAGTTTTTTTGCGAGATTAATGGGAATGGCAAAGCCAATGCCGATATTGCCACCGCTTTGACTGAAGATCGCACTGTTGATGCCGACCACCTCGCCGCGCTCGTTAAAGAGCGGGCCACCGGAGTTGCCTGGGTTGATCGAGGCGTCAGTCTGAATGAAATCATCGTACGGTCCAGCACCAATTGACCGTCCCTTTGCACTGACGATGCCAGCGGTAACTGAATTACTTAAACCGAACGGATTGCCGATGGCCATGACCCAGTCTCCCACCTGGAGAGCGTCGGAGTCACCGAGGGGTGCGACGGGGAGGTCTGCTGGGGGATCAATTTTGAGAACAGCAAGATCAGTTTTGGGATCACGACCCAGCACCTTCGCTTTGTATTCACGTTTGTCGGTGAGGGTCACGGTAATATCCTTGGCATTTTCTACAACATGATTATTGGTCAGTACGATACCGTCTTTGCGGATGATAAATCCCGAGCCCGACCCACGACGGCGAAATTCGCCTTGTGGAGGCATAGGAAATGGAAACCGGAAAGGAAAAGGCGGCTCGTTTCCGAACGACCCTGGAGGGCCACCGAATCCCGGCCCGCCTTGTGCGGCTTTTTCTACTGCCACAACCTGCACATACACGACTGCCGGGGATGCGTGTGTCGCCAGACTAGCGAAAGACGGCAGCGCTCGTCCTGATGGTGTCGAAACGAGGGGTGGCTTCTTTTCTACGGTGTTTGCCTGAGCCTGGACAGGGGCTGGCTGGGTGAAGCGACCAAGGGCAAACCCTCCGATCGCCAGCGATCCGGCTAACGAGCCAATAAGCATCTTCTTCGTCTGCATGATCATCTCCTCTCTCCTAAAATGTCCTCAATACTCTCTGACGATCAATGTAAGGATATGAAATGAGAGGAAGATGAAAGAAAGATTAGAAGATTCTCATGGACGAAAACGAAGAAGGTACGATTAGGGAGCTTATTTGCAGACGTGTCGCGAGAATGGCAGTAGGGGGGCGTCATGAAAATTCGTAGTATTCTGCTGTGAAGTATAGTGATCAGGGAAAAAACTCTGCAGGCACGTCAGCTCCAATTGGCAGCTCTCGCTTTGCCGAGAAAGTGGATAATTCTTTGAGGACTTTTTCTTTCCCAAGCTTTCGGAAAACAAGAGCATGTTGTCTGCCATACATCCTTTATGTAAAGCTGCTTTTATGCGCACGACGATTGAAATTCCTGACGACCTGTTCCGCAAAGCTAAAGCTCAAGCAGCTCTGGAGGGAGTGCGGCTGCGTGATGTAATTGAGCGGGGACTGCGACTTGCGCTCGCACAGCCAGCTCCGTCTCAGCCCCAACGGGTAGAATTTCCACTTCACCATAGTCGGCGGCCGGGGGCGCTCTCGGCGGAAGAGGTGCGCCGCGCAGAGGAGCAGATGCAATGCGACGAGGACGCCAGCCGTGCCGGCGCTGTGTGACGTGAACGTGCTCTTAGCCTTGACCACTGATCGTCACGCGTTTCACGTCATGGCGGAACGTTGGTTTGATGGTGTGTTAGTAGGAGGAGCCGTGATCTGCCGAGTCACACAAACTGGCCTTCTCCGGTTACTCAACATCCCAGCCGTGTTTGATGGCTTGACCTGCCACGTGCTTGCTCCCTCCAGTTGATCGCCAATTTTTAGCCGGAGGCACCCCAAGCGGAGGAAGAGCCCTGCGGAATGCCATAGACTGATTAAAACTAGGTTTTCTCTGCTTTTGGATGGGGCGCATCAATAACTGGGAGGACGACATGAAATATGCTTCCTGTGCCCAGGGTGCTTTCGACGCTGATACGGCCATCATGCAGCAAGACAATCGAACGTGCGATCGCTAAGCCCAACCCTGCACCACTGCGAGTACGCGCCAGGTCACTACGGTAAAAACGGTCAAAAATTCGCTCTTGTTCTTCTGCAGGAATCCCTGGGCCCGTATCTTTTACTGCAAGTGAAGCTTCCTGTTCCTGCTGGCATAGGCGAATCTCGACGTGACCCCCGGCTGGCGTATATTTGATCGCGTTTTCCCCCAGGTTGAACAGAAGGCGAAATAACATGGACACATTGCCGTGAAGCCAGAGCGGGGGAACCGGCGGGATCTGGAGCTGTACTTCAGCAGCGTCGGCAAGCGCGCGCAGCGGCGGCGTGACCTCGGTAAGGACCTCGGCCAAATTGACAGGGGTTTTGGTCATCACCACATTGCCACTGTCCGAACGTGCAAGGAACAAGAGGTCCTGCACGAGGGCACTGAGCCGATCCACTTCCTCAAGACAGCTGCGTAAGACCCGGCGGTATTCCTCTTCCGGTTGAGGAGAAAGCAGGGCGACTTCGATCTCTCCCTTGAGAATTGTGAGTGGCGTGCGCAACTCATGCGCGGCGTCAGCGCTAAAGTGCCGCACTGCGGTAAAGGAGCGTTCTAAGCGGCTCAACATGTCATTGAGAACGGCGGCCAGACGACCTAACTCGTCGTTATTGGTGCGGGTAACGATACGTTGGGACAGGTCTTCGGCTTCAATTTTTCGCGCAGCTTCAACCATTGTATCGACTGGGGTTAATGCACGGCCAGCAAGAAACCAACCACCAAGGGCAGCTCCGCCTAAGGCGATAGGGGTAAGCCCAAGAAGAATCAGAAGAAAGCGCGCGCGTGCGGCTTCGGCGCTTTCGAGCGGCATCGCCACTTGAACGAGATGAATAATCCGCCCACGTTCAATGACCGGGAGTGTAAGGACCCGAAGACGAGAAGAAGAGACATCCGGTAGCGCCAGAGTTTGATAGGTTTCCCGGCCTTGCTCAGCGTTTCGCAGGGCTTCGGGACTGAGTGGAAGCTGGAAGCGATGACGTGGAACTAACCGTGGATCTGGGCGACCAAAAGGGTCGAGCAAACGAAAAAAGCGATTGGCAAAACCTGGTGGAAGTACGGATTCTAAAAATTCATCAAACCCTGGCCCTGGTTGTGCGGCGGTCCGGGTCGACTCGGCAATCGAGCGGGCGACTGACAAAAGCGAGGTGTCGATATTGTCTCGTAACCCTCGATCAAGCAATACGACCGCGGCTGTCCCTAACCCCACAAGCATGCCGAGCAGTAAAGCCGTATACCACAGCGTCAAACGGGCACGGATTGTGGAGGGCAAGAAACGCATAGTTAGGAGTCAATTGTCTTCAGCACGTATCCTGCCCCACGTACCGTATGCAGCAGTTTCGGTTCGAAATCGGCGTCAATCTTTTTACGCAGATAATTGACATAGACATCGATGACATTGGTGAAGGTATCGAAGTCGACGCCCCACACATGTTGCGCGATCAACGCACGGCTGAGTACCCGTCCGGGTTGTCGCAGGAAAAATTCGAGCAAGGCGAACTCTTTCGCAGTGAGGTCAAGAGACTTCCCTGCCCGGGTGACTTGACGTGTCACCGGATCAAGTCGCAAATCGGTGTACGACAGAATAACTGCCGGTGTTGGCGCGTTCCGGCGCAGTAACGCCCGGACGCGAGCAAGCAACTCTTCAAAGGCGAAAGGTTTTGTCAGATAGTCGTCAGCGCCTTGATCTAACCCAGCGACTTTATCCTCAGTCGTGTCGCGTGCGGTGAGGAGGAGTATGGGAACGGCGATCCGACGAGACCGGAGTTCGCGCAGGACAGAGAGTCCATCACGTTTGGGCAGCATAACATCGAGAATCACCAGATCGTATTTGCCGTCGAAAAAACGAGAGATCCCCGCCTCACCGTCGTACTCGACCGCGACACTGTAGTGCTCTGCTTCGAGCCCTCGTTTAATGAAGCTGGCGACTTTTTTCTCGTCTTCGACGATTAAGATATGCATACTCAAGATGCTCTATGAGGACAGAGCGGGAAGTCAGGAATCCTTTACTCCTGGGGCCATTATAGCAAGACCGAATTGCTGTGTGAGGGCAGATACATTGCCGACGTAGACTTCGCTCGGCACGCTGTTAACGTCAACCATGACCGTGACCGAGCGGCGATAGTACAAAATCCCTTCTTCCTCGTATTCATCAAGTTGGGCCACAGCGAGCGCATCGAGGTTGCGAATCAGTAACCCACGAACACACGCATGAGGATGAGGAATGATGTACGGATATCCCTGAGCCGGGATAATACGTTTGAATCCGCTCAGCTCAGCTTCACAGGTAGAAAAATGCTTTTGCAACACTGCATAGCGAATCTCTTCACTCAGCAAGGTGCCGTACACGAACAAGTTGACTGTGGTGACCATTTCCTAGTGCGCATTGTAGCAAGCCCATCCGCAAGGCAAAGACGACAAGCGCAAGAAAAGGAAAGGAGGAATAGGGGGAGAAAAAATAGGAGGAAGAGAACGGAGACGAGCGATGAAGCAAACCTTCATTAACTCCTTCCCCGTTCTTCTTTGGGATTAGCTACTCGTCTCGCGTCTCGCGTTCAACTTATTTCCCCATGGACGAGAGGTTCGAAGAGGTGAACGTGGAATCTGGGAAGCCCAGTTCATACTCGGTGAAGTAGCCCTTCGACTGGACGTCAAAGAATGTCGCCAGGTTCTGACGGACGTCTTCAGCTGAGCCAAAGAACGGATGACGCACGGTCATGTCACGACCTGGGGTATAGGCCATCTTGTCTTGCCACAAGACGGTTTTCCAGTATTCGCCAGCGCGGTCATACAGGGTAGCCCAGTATGCCCAGTATGCAGTCTTGTCGATATACAAGACTCGCCGCCCATATGCGTAGTACGGATCCTTGGGCGTCGCCTCGACGACCCAACATTTCCGTTTTGCGAGCTTCAAGTTCGCCGGCGCAAAAGCGGCGCCGGTCCAGCCTTCTTGCTCGTAGCCAGCTATGACTTTTTCCTCGGGCGACCAGGTAATACGGGCAACCTGGCCAGCCGGAATTTGCCCTTTGGCCTTGATCAAGTTCGGATCGGTTGGCAACTTCTTTGGGGCTGGCTCGCCCGCAACCATGGGTTTCTCAATTCCGCTCGGGGCAATGGGAACAAGCATGTCTTGTACACCAACCAGCTTCCAGTTCATGTACTGGATCTTCCCTCCCCAACCGTATGCATCGTCGCGCGCCAGAGTCGAACCGAACATCCCTTCAGAGGAGTTTGAGGCATTGAGACGACGCACGCGGCGAATGGTCGGCACGAACGCCCAGGTTGACTGCCATTTGTCGGGATCGGTATGCCACCAGTTCATCGTCGACACGCCAACGACGTCGTATGGCGCTACACCGAAGAGTAAGTCCTTGAGATAACAATCATCCGGATTGTCAGCTGGAGGACCAGAATGGCGACCGATGTTCCAGCGCGCGTAAGCACCAAATTCTACTGAACGGTCGAAACCGCTGGGTCGCGCCCATTTGATAGCGAGGAACCAGTACACATCGTCAATCTGGAAACGGGCAACTTGGTGATTGTACATCACTTTGTTCGCCGCTTGCGGGTCTTTTTCATCAACATCAGGAAAAGGATAGCCGTACCACCAGTGTGGCCAGCTCTTAGTTGCGTTTTCGTACATGTACCCCTGATCAGTGATGAAGTACTTGCCAGCGTTGGCTTCAGAACCCGCTTTGAATTTTGCACTGTACTGAAAATCTTCGTCTTTAACTTCGACGATTTCTGCTGAGTATTGTCCGGAGCAGAATTTTTCGGTCACATGTTCAGGAAGGAACGCTTTCGCTTCTTGGCAGTTCGATTTGTCGAGTTTGTCACCGGGTTTCAGTTCAGCCAACACAGGGTTTGCCACTAATGCCAGGCTTGCAGCGGCGAATGCTACGAGCCCCCAATTGTTCAAACGCATAGAATTGGTCTCTCCTTTTTTGTGGAATTGCTGTCCGCCACGAAACCACTGTCACTGAAATTTTTGCTCGTTTTTATGTGGAATACGGGGGCGCCCGACTAGCACTGGTTTCCTTCCTCATACATCCCTCCTAACCAGGAAAATCTGGACTGCCTGCACTTTATTCCCACCGCAGCAGTAGATGACATATGTTCCTGCACCTTCGCAAGGGGTTGGAAAAAAATAACAAGGAACAAAGAAGCGCAACGAATAGGTGCAACACTGATAAGGATGTGGAGCTTTGGTTATTTTTCCCTTGCTATCCTGGAGGCTGGCACGCATGATAGGCAGAGGAAGTTCCAAAAATGACTAAAGGAGAGATCCTATGCCGAGCACCTCTTCAAATAGTCTCTCGACGTTGCAGTTTCTACGCTTACTGTGGCACCTCCCCAGTTTTGCGAAACTATACTGGCAGCTATTTAACGATCAACGAGTGCCGTTACGGGCAAAAGCGATCCTCATTGCGGCAGTTGTGTATCTCTTATCTCCATTCGATTTCATTCCGGAATTACTCACACCCATCTTTGGGGTGGTTGATGATATTGCGGTTCTCCTGATAGCAGCGCGCTGGTTCATTTCCTTGTGTCCCCCAGAGGTAGTAGAGGAACGAGTCAAGGAAATTAGCAAGATGAATTAATGACAATCAGGTCAAGGCAGTCGCGCCTTCAGCAATACCAAGACTCACTGGACTGGCACATGATTGGGAAAAACTGACGAATGCGTGATTTGGGTGCAGGTTGATTGTTGTGGAGAAATGCTACGGTTTTTTGCGCATTGTCCCAGAAATCCCCGATAGCAGTTTTTTCTGCCAGGTTCCCTTTTCTCAAATGCAAAAACATTTGCGATTGCCCATGATGGGGGTGGCTCAAAGAAAGACGGAGGAACCCCCGCTTCTCCTTGCCCCTCTTTGCTCTTGACATGAAAGAGAAATGGCATATCGTAATTTACGCTTATTTTATGTTTCAGATGCACTTATTCTACCTGGCGTTGTTTGTGGTGGTATTTCTCCTCGGAGGTGCGGCTGAGTCTCGACAAAAGGTGACGCTTATCGGTCCTGTAGAGGCTCTCCAGGTTGAAAGGACTGCAAGCGCCCAAGAGAGGAATCCAGCGTCTTCTGAGCGGGGGCGTCTTGTTCAGGGGCTGACAAAGCGCAGGCCCGACGTGTCCGGGCTCTCTCTCTTGGCATCTGTGTTTAGTCCCTACAGCTATGACCGGCGCTCTCCTTTTCTTTTTCCCTCCTTGGCTGTCAGTAATGATCCTGTCGTTTCGCGATATCAGATTCTCCACGTCTATCGCTGTTAAGCCGAACGCTGCATTCCCTGCCAACACTCGGTCCGGCCCGTCTTTCTCATCTCGGTCGGTGAGAGGTTAGACAAATTCAGGGAGGCCCTATGATCTGGCCAGTCCGTTACCACATGATCGGATTGCTCTTTTGCAGTACGGTCATCAACTATGTCGATCGCGTGAATATTTCCGTGGCCGCTCCAGTCATGATGCAGGAGACTGGATGGGATAAGGGGCAGTTCGGTCTTGTCTTTTCTGCTTTTCTTATCGGCTATTCGCTCTTGCAAATTGTTGGGGGTGTCGTTGCGGATCGGTGGAGCGCGTGCAAAGTCCTGGCGTTAGCCTTTTGCGGCTTTTCTCTCTTCACTGCGCTGACGCCGCTGGGCCAATCCAGTTTCGCCTTGCTGCTCATGATGCGCTTTTTCGTCGGTGCGTTTGAGTCGGTTACGATTCCTGCGCTAACCTCATTGAACTCCCACTGGATCCCACGAGCAGAGTTCGGTCGTGCCCAAACCTTGAGTCTCTCGGGTATCACGGTAGGACAGATGATTGCCTACCCCTTAACGACGTGGATTATCCTGCAGTCTTCATGGCCGATGGTTTTTTATGTCAACGCGGTGTTCGGTTTCGTGTGGGTTGCAATCTGGCTCTGGTATGCGACCGATACTCCTGAGTCCCATTCCCGTATCACTCCGCAAGAGAGCCAGTATATAGTTGAAAATCTGCCTCCTAAACCTGCGGCTTCTCTCCCTCTCCGTGTAGTCTTTACCAACCCTTCTCTCTTGATTCTTTCTGTCAGCTATATGTGTTTCGCGTATGTAGGCTGGATGTTCCTGTTTTGGTTCCCAGATTATTTAGTTGAAGGGAGAAGATTCTCTCTTGGGGCGATGGGGGCTATCGGTGTTGCCGTACACGGTGCTGGCTTTGTCGGTTTGATCGGCGGAGGTGCACTCTCAGACTATCTCTTACGCACCGGCTGGAGTCCACAATTCGCTCGCGCTCGTTTTTCTGGGATTGGCGTTGCGTTGTCTCTGCCATTCCTCTTAGGTGCTGTGCTGGTGCCTTCGGCGTTCGCGTGCGTTTTTCTGTTACTTCTCTTTTACTTCTTCTTTGCGAGCGCAATAGCCGGGTACACGACGATTGCCTTGGAGTTCAATCCGCATGTGGCTGGATCGATCTTTGGACTGATTAACACACTGGGAAGTTTTGCCGGGATTTTTGGACCCATGACTGCAGGCTTCCTTCTGGCCCAGAGTGGCGATTGGACGCTGCCCTTTGTGGTGGCGGCAGGGGTTGGCGCAGTATGCGCGGCGATATTGTTCACCGTGCCGATTCGGCCTTTCAAGTTAGACACGATAGAATCTCCTGAGGTTATGGTAAAAACGGCTCATTAAAGCGGACGCTGAGGTGGTACGGGTCTTGCGAAACAATGAGCGACGAACCATACAGAAAGGGAGATTGCCATGTCACCGCTTCAGCTGAGAAACACGCCCGTCACGGACCGGGACAGGAAGACACCATATATACTACACTCTTCTGATAGTCGTGTTATCGTTACGGTGTACCCGGGTTGTCCGGCGTCTCTTTATGTAACACATGATAATTTAACTGAAGAAGAAGTGGACGCTGCCTTGTTAGTGATGATCGATCACATTCCATCTCCTTGCTGTGTATTCGTTCTTCCTCAATGTGCGGCGAGCCTTCTTACATGGCCGCAATGACAGTTGACATTCTCGTTATTATTCTTCTGATTGTCTGTCATGCGCTTTTTGTCCTGTCGGAGATTGCGATTGTTTCGGCGCGGAAAACGCGATTGCAACAATGGGCAAGCAACGGCAATACAAGAGCTCGAAAAGCCTTAGAATTAGCTACGACCCCCACGCGTTTCCTTTTAACCATGCAAATTGGGATTACTCTCGTCGGTATCTTGGCTGGAGCCTTTGGTGGGGTAACCGTCGCTCAGGAGTTCGCTGCCTGGCTAGGGCAGATTTCCGTCATTGCTCCATATCGAGAACCCCTGAGTCTCGGCCTCGTTGTAGTTGGTATTACCTTTCTGACGCTGGTTGTTGGTGAGCTGGTGCCTAAGCAATTGGCATTGCTCAATGCCGAACGGCTCGTCTTGTTTGTTGCTGGGCCAGCGCGGGTTTTATCTGCTATTTTTTCACTGGCAGTGAGGTTTTTGAGTTTTTTTACGGACCTTGTGTTGACTCTGCTACGTGCTCGTCCTTCCACCGAGCCGTCTATCACGGAAGAAGAGATTAACACCTTGCTTACACAAGGCACCCAGGCGGGGACGTTTGAGGAGACTGAGCGAGATATGGTCGCTCGCGTGTTTCGACTGCACGATCAGCGGGTGAATATGTTGATGACGCCGCGGAAGGATATCATCTGGTTAGAGATCAACGATTCTCTTGAAGAAATACGGCGCAAAACGGCCGAACATCCATATGCTCGCTTCCCGGTTGGCGATGACAGTCTTGATAATACGCTTGGCATTATTCAAGCCAAAGATTTATTAATCGCCAGTCTGGCTGGTCAGCCATTGGACCTCAAGGCCTCGCTTCGCCCCGCGCCCTTTATCCCAGAAAGTATACCGGCGTCAAAGGTGTTGGAACTTTTCAAGCGGACACATCTGCCGATGGCGTTGGTGGTGGACGAATATGGCATCATTACCGGGGTTGTGACTTTGAATGACGTGCTTGCCGCGTTGGTTGGGAACCTGCCCGAGATCGGTGAGTTTTCTGACCCTCAAGCCTGGCAACGTGAGGATGGCTCGTGGTTGCTCGACGGTATGTTACCCGTGGAAAAACTGAAAGAGATTTTTCACCTGGAAAAATTACCGGGCGAAGAGCGTGGCTACTATCAGACCTTGGGCGGCTTCCTGATGATGTATATGGAGCATATTCCTGCTGCCGGTCAATATTTTGAGTGGGGAGGATTTCGCTTCGAAGTGGTTGATATGGATCTCCAACGTGTGGACAAAGTTCTCGTTGCACCTGTGCGGAATACGAAGGGATAGCGCAGAGCGTGCTGCTATTTCTCTATTCCCTATCTTCTTTGGAGAGCATCTTTTCCGCGCCTTTGGCCTACGAATTGCACATCTTCACTGGTCATGGCTACGCACGATCCGACAACTCTTCGTTATCAAAAACAGGTACGGATTCCACGCACGCAACTCCTCACTCTTCTCACAAGGCGACGTGACCCTCCTCAACGGGGGCGACGCCTGTACTGGCCCGCAGCATATGAGGACGATGAGTATGGTTCTGCTGTCCTTCTGCCGTCGCAATTTTTTACACCGCCGCGCGACTCGCATGCGTTCTGGCGTGGGGAACAACGACTCTTATTTGCTGTCCTGCAAGACGCGGTGGTCTGCTGGTTTCGTTGCTGTGAGGGGCGTACGCGTCGTGAACGACGCATTTTTGCAGAGACATGTGCCTGGTTTTATTCGGAGGAACGAAGCTGGTTATTTGCCTTTGCACGCATTTGCGAACTGCTTGACCTTGATCCAGACTATATTCGCAGTGGGCTTCTCGTCCACCTAAAGACAGTACCAAATTGCGACGCCTTTGCGGCTAAGGTATGTCGTCAAATTCTCTCTGCCCCCCTGCCCTCTCAGCTAGGGTATATGGGAGAAAAAACACCCCCAATGCGTAAACATCAGAAACTCCGACGTGGTTAATGGTGGGGAACTCTGCCACACTTTCTTTGACGATAATCGTTTCTCCTTATGGCAGTCTTAATTTTTGATGTCGGTTGTACATCGTCGTAGGGCCGGAACAAAGAGGGACATTGTGGCATGAGTACGAGGCAGCGAAAACAACAGATCCGCTTCTCCCGTATTTCGCTTAAACTCAGTATGGTCTTGGTCGCTGGGGGATTCTTTATCTTTGGTGCGTATGGGGTCTATGAGCTGCACATTGAACGGAATGCTTTATTAAGGAAGGTTGAGCAAGAAACCATGCTTTTGGGGCGTAGCCTTCAGGCAGCGGTGGAAAATGCCCTCCGCGATCGACAAGTGGCCGATATCGAAGAGACGATCAGGTATCTGGAGCGGGCTGACCCGTCGATTACAATTTTGATCTACGACCAGGCCGGTCGGTCGATTAATGCCGTCCGCGGGAGCCAGCCGCTTGATCCTCGCTTGCAGCGTGCCCGAGAAACCGCCATGCAATTGGGCCAAGAAGTGTTTACTTTCCATTCGATAGGAGATGTCGAACAGGCTATTCTGGCGTTGCCGCTCAGTGATGATCATCGTGCTCTTCTGGGGGGGATGCTCCTTGTCCGTCCGTTGCATGACCTGCAGCGTGCTCAACGTGACCTGCAGCGGACCATCCTTATTACGGTGATGGTGTTCGTTGTGACGACCACCGTACTCGGGCTTATTGCAGGTATCACCTATATCAATCTTCCCTTGGGGAGGATGGCTGAAGCTATGAAAGAGGTGCGCGCAGGAAATCTGATGTCCGCACTTCCTGATGACCGTCGGGATGAGATCAGTGCTGTTGCCGCTGAATTTAACGCTATGGTGGCGGATCTCCGCGACGCGCGGCGTCGTCTCGAAGAAGAAGCTGAATCACGACGGCGTTTACAACGAGCACTCCAAGATGCGGACAAATTAATTACCATTGGACAATTGTCCGCCGGGCTAGCGCACGAAATCGGGTCGCCGCTCCAGGTGCTCAGAGGGCGCGCGCGGACACTGCTGACCCGTGCGCACGCCGCAGGCGAGGTGCAACGTATTGCAGAGATTCTCGTAGCGCAAACTGACCGGATCACGCGAATCGTGGAAAAACTCTTACGCCTGACCCGTCGCCGGCCAGCGCAGATCGCTAGAAGTGATGTGCGTTCAGCGATCGATAATGTGTTGGAGTTAATGCAATACGAAGCCCACCGGTGCGGTGTGACTTTAGCCTTCTCCGGCACAGCGCACTTACCGCCTATGTGGGTTGATACGGACGAAATTCAACAGATTCTCCTCAACTTGATTGCTAATGCCCTTGCTGCTACCCCAAAGGGTGGGAAGGTGTTGGTAAGTATTGAAAACAGTCAATTGACTCCTCGTAATGGCGGATGCGAAACGCCCGCTGTGCGGTTAGTGGTGGAGGATACGGGTTCTGGTATTGCCGCCGACGTACGGGAGCGGGTCTTTGAACCGTTCTTTACCACCCGAGCAACAGAAGGAGGGACCGGCTTAGGATTGGCTGTCGTCAAATCTTTGGTCACAGATCATGGTGGCGTGATTACCGTGGAATCAGAGCCTGGGCTCGGCAGCCGATTTTGTGTGGAGCTACCGGTGTACAAACCCACTGCTCAACAGGAGGCTTCATGATGTCTACACCCGCGTCCAAATACATTTTGGTTGTGGACGATGATGCAAGTGTTGTGGACTATCTTGTGGAAATGTTGAATGAGGAAGGGTTTGTAACACGTGGTGTGACCTCCCCTGAGGAAGCGCTTACGTATCTGGAGTCAAGCGACTACGACCTTGTCATTGCGGATGTTGAGATGCCTGGCATGCGCGGGATCGATTTGATGAAGGAGATTCATGCGAGGAAACCTCCCCAACTCGTTTTACTGATTACCGCTTTTGGGAGCATTGAGTCAGCCGTGCAAGCTGTTCGCGCAGGGGCGTGTGATTTCGTCACGAAACCCTTTCCGATTGAGGCCTTGTTTCTTGCGGTTGAACGTGCCTTTCGCGAACGGCAGATGCGTCGGGAAATTGTCCGCTTGCGCGGCAGCACGATGAGTGGCGAAGCAAATGGGCTGATTGCCCGGAGCCCGAGCATGCGACAAGTCGTGGATATTGCACGACGCGCGGCGCTGACGGATTCAACCGTCCTGTTGACAGGGGAAAGCGGTGTGGGCAAAGGCGCGGTGGCCCGTTTTATTCACGATCAAAGTCCACGGGCGAAAAACTCCTTCGTCCAGGTGAACTGTGCCGCACTACCGGCCGCACTCGTGGAGAGTGAACTCTTTGGGGTGCGCAGAGGTGCGTACACTGATGCGCGGAGCGACCGGGCGGGGCTCTTTGTGCAAGCGAGTGGCGGGACACTTTTTCTCGATGAGATTGCAGAAATGCCGATAGAAACCCAGCCGAAGCTGCTTCACGTGCTAGAAACGGGTGCGGTCCGTGCGGTTGGGGCCAGTAGTGAAGTCAAAGTCAACGTGCGCGTGATTGCCGCGACGAATCATTCGCTCGAAGAAGCGTTGCGTGATCGCCGCTTTCGCTCCGATCTGTATCACCGCTTGAATGTGATTACCCTAGAGATCCCTCCACTCAGGGAACGATTGGATGACATCGAGCCCTTGGTGGATCTTTTCGTGCAACGGGCTAGTGCTAAACTTGGGCAGTCAGTTGTCGGTATCACTGCCGAGGCGCGACGATGGCTCTTGTCTTTTGCCTGGCCTGGTAATGTCCGTGAATTGGCCAATCGGATCGAACGCGCGGTGGCCCTGACCGATCACGATACGCTGCTACTCGAAGACTTCTCTCTCGCGCCCCGTCTTCCAGCGAACGAAGATCTGTTAGCTGCTGTTGCCCTCCAGGAGTTGCCCCTTACGGAGGTGGAACGGTCCTATATTCAGCAGGTGCTTGCTGTTACCCAGGGAAACAAGACGCGAGCGGCCCGGATTCTCGGGATCGACCGGAAGACACTGTATCGGAAACTCGGCTTGAATGAAGCAGCTGAAGAATAACTGCGGCCTCTGTGGCAGCGGTCAAGAAACAAATACTTCCCGACGGTATGGGGCCATGGATACACCTGCACTTTCTCTCATCACCCCGAGCTTTGACAAGGAAGGGCAAGAATGGGACTCGTAGAGATATGATGTGCACGAGCAACGTGTCATCCGTACCACCCTCGCCAATGGCTTGTAAATTTGTTACCCGCTCAACCCTGCTGTCATCACCTGGAGGTGTGCTCTATGTCGGCTACGGCCAACCCTCATTTTGTCCGTCGGACTTTCCTGACCGGGTTACTTATCCTGCTCCCGCTGTTCGTTACGTATCTCCTGGTGGCCTTCCTGTTTAATCTCTTCGCCAGTGCTGGGGCTCCGCTCGTGAGTGGACTGGCTCGGCTGATCGGCCCCAATCATTCGATTTGGATTGAATCCTTAGGTCCGGTCGTCAACTTGGTTCTCTCGTTCACAGTCATTTTCGTGCTTGGTCTCGTCGGTACCAACATTCTTGGTCGTCGACTCATCGGCGCCTTCGAGACCCTCCTGCTGCGGCTGCCGCTGGTAAAAACGATTTACGGTTCAGTGAAGCGGATGGTGGACACCTTCCAGACTCCAGGTGGCAGCTTTCAGCGGGTTGTGCTCGTGCAGTATCCCAGCAAAGGCCTCTGGATGATTGGCTTTGTAGCGGCGGAACGGAGCGATACCTTGCACCTTGCCGCCACAGACACAGTCTTGGCGGTTTTCATTCCGACTACCCCCAATCCTACGTCAGGGTTTTTGGTCCTGGTCTCGCCTGAAGATGTCGTCGATGTGGACTATAGTGTTGAAGAAGCTTTTACGTTCATCATGTCCTCGGGCATCGTTGGCAAAGACTTCGTGCCTGCTCGCCAGACGACCTCGGCTCCGTCCCAGTCTCCATCTCTCACACCAGAGCTGTAAGTTAATCACTGCTCCCTGCGAAGACTCCGCTTACGGCCGGGGTGAGTGCAAACGGATCGTGGCTTGATTTTGCATGCCCGGCAAGGTATCCCGTCAGAGCCCGAGTTGGCGTATAAGGCGCACCAGCGCATTAGGCAGGGGACGTGGGGTGTACTCAGTGTGGATGAATCTGACGTTGCCCCACAAGAAGCGGTGTTCTGAAGATCGTTGCAGCTGCCTGGTTGCTGGCGATGTCCCCGATACTCCTTGCTGAATCAGATGCGTCCTCCATGCCGGGCGGCCACGGTTTGCCAAAAAGACGGGAATGGCCATGGTCCACCCATTTCACAAGATTCTTAATCCAGTGGACGTGAGCGACAAGAATTCGCTTGCTTCCTTCGTGCTTTGATACAACAGTTGTTGTTATTGGAAGGGTTGGAGAAAATGTTGCATTTTGCCACAAAATGAAATTCGACTGTAGAAATTTTCCACAGGTGTTGACAAAACACTTGTGGCAGCTGGTCATAGAAAGTGTTGCATTTTGCCGCAGAAGCATGCTCGACTGCAAAGATCAGCGACGGACGAATGATCTCTCTTCTGTCCTTGTACAGTGGCGCCTCTGTAAAAACGTTCGCCAGTCTTCGATACTGGCCCAGCGCGCGGTGGCCACAAATATACAGGGATCTGTGTGGCTCTGGAGCAACAAACTGCCCCGCGCTCCTTTCACGGTGGCGCGAATAATTTTTGTGCCGTGGGTCCAGGCCGCCGTAAACACCTCCTCCTGTCCTGGGTTCACTTTCCACCGATACATGATCCGTATCATCGTCGTTTTCTCTCTCCGTTTCCCCCACAGCGCCTTCATAGTGATGAAACAGCATAAGGAAATCGCTGTCGTCACTATGAGAGTTTTCGTCTCGTTATGCAATCAATAGTAGACGGAAAACAGCCTGACAATCCAGGCTGCGTGACGGGGAGTGCTGTTTTCATTTGGACACTGTGCACTTTTGCCAGGAGCGAGGAGTCGAGAAGTGAGTAGGCGTGGTGTTACGAGACGGCGAAGGGTCGGGTACACTGAGGAGTGGCTTTTGTGCCTCTTCACCGAAGGGAGACCGAAACAATGAGCGCCGCTGTACAATTTTCCGACCGGGAGCGCGACGCCATGGCGCCTATGCGTGCTCTTGCTCACCAAGCATTTTCGCGCGCTGCTGGGGCGCCGTTGATCGACGGCAACAATGTCCGTCCGCTCAAAGACGCACAGGAAAATTACCCGGCCTGGCTTGACGCTATCGGTGCGGCGAAACGCCACATTCACTTCGAGAGCTACATTATTCACGAAGATGATACTGGATGGATGTTTGCGGATGCGCTTGTCGCCAAAGCGCGGGAGGGTGTACGCGTGCGTCTGATCTACGACTGGATGGGCGGCTTCGGCAAAACGTCGCGCACGTTCTGGAATTATTTGCGTACGGGTGGCGTTGAAGTGCGATGCTATAACCCGCCGCGTCTCGATTCTCCGTTTGGGTGGCTCTCGCGCGACCATCGCAAAATGCTGGCAGTGGATGGTCAGGTCGGTTTTGTCACGGGCTTGTGCATCGGGCGGATGTGGGTGGGCATGCCGGAAAAGCAGGTCGATGCGTGGCGCGATACCGGCGTCGAAGTCCGCGGACCCGCCGTGGCAGATATTGAACACGCATTCGCGCAAGTCTGGGCGATGATAGGCGAGCCACTTCCCGAACAGGAACTCCTCAACAGGAACGCACTCGCGCCGGCTGGCGTGATGAGCTTGCGCGTCGTGGCGAGCGTTCCCGCAACGGCAGGGATCTTCCGTTTAGATCAACTCGTCGCCGCCCTGGCGCGGCACCGCTTGTGGTTAACGGATGCGTACTATGCAGGGACGACCACCTACGTGCAAGGCTTGTGTGCGGCGGCGAAGGATGGGGTTGATGTGCGATTGCTAGTCCCTAATGGCACGGATATTCCCATCCTTACCCCGTTGTCGCGATCGGGCTATCGTCCTTTATTGGAAGCTGGGGTGCGCGTGTTCGAATGGAATGGAACAATGCTGCACGCGAAGACCGCCGTCGCCGACTCTCATTGGGCGCGCGTTGGGTCGACAAATCTCAACATTGCGAGTTGGCTGGGGAACTGCGAGTTGGACGTCGTGGTTGAAGACGAACCGTTTGCGCGTCTGATGGAAGAGATGTATGTCCAAGACTTGGAGAATGCGACGGAGATTGTCTTAGATGTACGGCACAAAGTATATGCGCCGAATCGGCCGCGTCATCCGCACCTGGTATTCACAAGCGGTGGAGGAAGCGTCGGGCGTGCGGCGGCCGGGGCGATGCGCATCGGCAACGCCGTCGGCGCGGCGTTCACGAACCGGCGTGTGCTCGAGCCCGTTGAAGCACGTCTGATGACAACGGTCGGTGCATTCCTCCTGACATTCGCGATGCTCTCCGCATTCTTCCCGTATCTGCTCGCGTATCCATTCTCCCTGGTTTCTACGTGGATTGCCGTCGCGCTTCTTTACAAGGGCTACATTCTGCGTCGCCGGAAAGATCAGCGAGAAAAGGTTGGGCGGGACTCTGCAAGGACAGAAAAGAGGGCACCCGGATGAGCGCCGCGAAAGTCCACTGATTGCCACGGCGCTCTCGGCGTTTTTTTGTGCGTACGCTGGGAGGTCTTGGCACTCTCGACGGGCCGTTCGAGGTGGTGACGCGCATCCAGATGGAGAGGTTGCCGCAGTTCCTCTGGGTCATGATGAGAGGAGAATTTTGGGAAAAGATGAGCAATGTTAGTGGTGTGGCTCGCATCGGCAGTGGCGCGGTCAATGTCGATGAACTCAGCTTCGCCAAGGAAACCGACTCCGCGAAGCAGCGGTGGAGTTCATCGTCTCACGTGTCGGAGGCCCGCGCGCGAAAAAGTTCCCTGCATTCCTGGCGTGGCCGTTATTCTTGCAATGCTCCCCCTCGAAGGCGAGCGGTGCGCCGTACGGATCGCCTGGATGGAGAACTGGCAAGCCACTCGGGGGTTATTTTCCGGCAGCCAGCCCCGGGAGCAATTGACTCGCCCCTGCGGCAATGAATTCTACAGCGACGGCGGCCAGCATCAGCCCCATGAGCCGAGTGATAATGTTGATACCGGTTTTGCCCAACGCCGCACCAATCACGCTGGCCAACCGCAACGCAATCCACACAGTTCCCGCTACAACCAGGCTTGCCAGCATAAGCAAGACAGTATCAAACCAGGTTGTTGCTCTGTGTGAGTAAATGATGACCGTACTAATAGCACCGGGGCCAGCCAGCAACGGAATGGCTAACGGAACGACCGCCACACTTTCTTTCTCTTCGGCTTCTCGTGTTTCTTCGGGAGCCTGCTGAATGCGGCTGTGCTGCGCCTGGAGCATCGCGATCGCCATAAGCAGAAGAAGAATGCCACCGCCAACCCGAAACGAGGCCAGACTGATCCCCAAGAACCTCAGCAGCGGTTCGCCCACCATGATGGCGACGACCAGGACTACCGCTACAGTACTCGCGGTCACCTGGGCACTCTGATTTCTTTCCGCCGCCGATTGCTCACTGGTCAAGCTGAGGAAAAGTGGAATTGCTGCGAGTGGGTCGACAATAACGAGCAGTGTGGTCAGCAGTTTCGTGTATTCGTGCCAGTCTTGCACATGTTGCCTTTCCCCGCGGAATGATGGCGTCGATGCCTTTTGTTTCCGTGGTGCCAGTGTTGAGTTCACGGGTTTTTCTACACTATTCGACACGAGCTGAGAAATCTTCTCTGTTGTTTCTTGACGAACAGGAGTTGTGCAGGAACCAGACAATGGAATGTCTCTTGGTAGCGCGACAGAAGGGAAACAGATGTCGGCTCACGCCTCAGTGGGGTAAAACTCCACAGATAGCAAGACCCTGCTGGAGTGGTGTGAGATCGGCCCGGCTTTTGCTACGGTACTAACGGCTGACAGATCGCGGAAAAGCTCGCCCATACCCTATGGCGCAGATTCATGTTTCTGAGTGGGCGGACACAGACGACACAGATTGCTGGAACAAAAAAAGTTTCCTCCGGTCTGACGAGCACGACAAAAGGGAGGTGCAGTCGTGACTGTACACGGGTGTGGCCGAATCGAGTGGTCACTGTCCCCAGACAGAGCAAGCACGGGCACCTATAGAAAATGCGCTATACAAAATAATAGCCTGATGTGAGTTATTCGGTAGCCATCCTCACTCGTAATGCTGCGCGGGTGAAGTGCGAGTTGTGACCTCAGGAGACTCACAGAGATGGAAGGAGAGGGGTAATGTCCAACACCGCAATGGAAACCTTGCTTGAGAAACAGTGGCACCATTTGCCGGAGCATGAGGTCTCTGAGTTGCTTGGCAGTCAACCGGAGACCGGCTTGACGACGGAAGAGGCAGTGGCACGTCAGGCGCGTTTTGGCCCCAACGAAATTACCGCGCAAAAACAACGGAGCGCGTGGGTGCGCTTCTTGTTGCAATTCCATCAACCGTTAATCTACCTCCTCTTGGCAGCAACTGCCGTAACCGCACTGTTACAAGAGTGGGTGGACGCTGGTGTGATTTTTGGGGTGGTCTTGGTCAACGCTGTGGTCGGGTTCATTCAGGAAGCGAGGGCTGAAAATGCTATCGCGGCTCTCGCACGAGTTGTTACTACAGAGGCAACTGTGGTCCGCGATAGAAGAAAACGACGCCTTCCTTCTCGGGAATTGACACGGGGTGACGTGGTCCTCTTGGCGTCAGGCGATAAAGTTCCAGCGGATGTGCGACTGCTCAAAGTCCGTGATCTCCAAGTGGACGAATCCGCGCTGACGGGAGAATCCGTCCCCGTGACCAAAGGAAGTAAATCGCTACCAGCAGAGACGCCGCTCGCGGATCGGGTCAATATGGCCTATGCCGGCAGCCTGGTGACGTACGGACAAGGAACCGGCGTCGTTGTTGCTATTGGTGACGCGACCGAAACCGGCCGTATCTCACAGCTTGTCGCCCAGGCGGTTGAGCTCTCGACTCCGCTGACTCGTAAGATCAAAGAATTCAGCCATCTCTTACTCCATGTCATTCTGGTGCTGGCGGCGGCGACTTTTGCGCTTGGCCTGTGGCGTGGAGAATCGCCCTTCGCCATGTTTATGGCGGCGGTGGCGCTGGCAGTGGGTGCGATTCCGGAGGGGCTCCCAGCGGCGATCACGATTACGCTGGCGATTGGCGTGTCGCGGATGGCTCGTCGTCGCGCCATTATCCGTAAGTTGCCGGCAGTGGAGACCCTTGGCAGTACAACTGTGATCTGCTCCGATAAAACTGGCACGTTGACGGAAAATCAGATGACCGTGCAGGAGATCTATGCAGGGGAGCACCTGTACGCCGTCAGCGGGACTGGGTATACGCCGAGCGGGCAGATTTTCCGTGCGGAACAGCCAGTGACGATTGCGAACGCGCCCGCACTGCACGAGTGTGTGTTGGCAGGACTGCTTTGCAACGACTCTGCGTTGACGGAAAAAGACGGCCGGTGGATTGTGGAGGGTGACCCGACGGAAGGGGCGTTGCTTTCCGTGGCCCAGAAAGCTGGATTGTCGCAGCAGAGAGTGGAACACGACCTGCCGCGCATCGACGTTCTTCCCTTTGAATCGCAGCACCAATATATGGTGACTTTGCACAGAAGTGCCAACGGAGCAGAGGGAATCCTCTATAGCAAAGGCGCTGTGGAAGTGATCTTGGCGCGGTGCACGATGATGCTGGACGCACAAGGCAATGCCATACCGTTAGTCCGTCGGCCCCTTGAACAGGCGGCCAGCACCATGGCAGCCAAGGGATTGCGAGTCCTGGCTTTTGCAAAGCGGATCGTCGACACCCATAAGCACACGGTACACCATACGGATCTAAAAGAAGGGCTCATGTTTCTTGGACTTCAGGGCATGATTGATCCCCCACGTCCGGAGGCCATTGTGGCGGTCGAAGACTGCCAAGCGGCAGGAATCGCTGTCAAGATGATCACCGGTGATCATGTGCTGACCGCCACCGCGATCGCACAAACTATTGGACTCAACCCGGCTGGACAGACGCCAGGACTGAGTGGGGTAGAGCTAGCGGAGCTCGAAGGTCACCAATTGGCGGAAGCGGCGGAAAACGTCGCCGTGTTCGCTCGTGTCACCCCAGAACAAAAACTACGCCTCGTAGAGGCTTTGCAGTCCTGCGGTCATGTGGTCGCAATGACCGGTGACGGTGTGAACGATGCCCCGGCACTCAAGCAGGCGGATATTGGCATCGCCATGGGTATGGCAGGTACGGAGGTCGCTAGAGAAGCGGCGGATATGTTGCTTACGGACGACAACTTTGCCTCGATTGAAGCGGCGGTAGAAGAAGGGCGCTGTGTGTTTGATAATCTGACGAAATTTATCACCTGGACGCTGCCAACGAACGGAGGTGAAGCGTTAGTGATCATGACGGCTATCGCTGCAGGGATAACGCTTCCCATCCTGCCGGTGCAGATTCTCTGGGTCAATATGACGACGGCGCTCCTCCTCGGGCTTATGCTAGCTTTCGAGCCAAAGGAAACCGACGTCATGCAACGACCGCCGCGCGACCCGCACGCGCCAATCCTCTCGATGACACTTGTGATACGTATCTTGATAGTCAGTATCCTTCTCCTCGCAGGGGCGTTTGGTTTGTTTGTGTGGGAAGTCCAGCAAGGTGCTGAGGAGGCCGAAGCCAGAACCGTCGCGGTCAATATGTTAGTGATGGGTGAATTGTTTTATCTCTTTAATTGCCGTTCATTGACCCGCTCGATGTTCGCGCTCGGTCTGTTTTCTAATCCGTGGTTGCTCCTTGGGGCCGGGTCAATGATTGGGCTACAGATGCTCTTCACTTACACCGAACTCATGAACCATCTTTTTCACAGCGCCCCGATTGGGTTTGACGCTTGGCTTCGTATTGTCGCGGCGGGAGTCGGCATATATGTTGTCGTTGGTTTGGAGAAGTGGATCAGACGTATTGTAGCTGCGAGACCTATCGCTGTCTCGCCGAGTTATACCCACTAAAGGCGGACGCGTTAGACATGAACGACTTGATTCAGTACGCTGCGCACTGTCTATACCTGGATTAGGTGATAGGTGTTGGAACTTCGGTGTCTTGTGATGCAGAGAGGAGCTTCCGACTTGTTGATAAAAATTTGTCGCGATTGGCCGGGTTATACCTCTTCTCCGCTCCTCCAGATGCCTCTCTAAACAACGTCGCACTCCACATGACCTTAGAGAGCACGCTATTGCATCTTACCGTAGGTATCGTTGTCATTATTGCGGTGTCACGACTTCTCGGGATCGGGGTTAGACGGCTTCAACAACCACAGGTCATTGGTGAGATTGCCGCAGGAGTTCTCCTGGGGCCATCATTTCTCGGCTGGATTGCTCCCGATACCGCTGCTACACTCTTTCCACCGCCTGTCTTGCCGTTTCTCAAGGTTTTGAGTGAGTACGGCGTGTTGTTTTTTATGTTTCTCGTGGGGCTCGAGTTGGATCCCGCACTCCTCCACGGTCGCGGACGGGCAGCGTTGATTATCTCACAAGCAGGCATCATTGTTCCCTTTCTCCTCGGAGTCCTGCTTGCGTTCTCCCTTCACGCTCGACTTGCCCCGGACGCTGTCCCGTTGCTGAGTTTTGCGTTGTTCTTGGGAGCTGCCATGTCAGTCACCGCTTTTCCCGTGCTTGCTCGAATTCTCATTGAGCGAGATCTGCTAAAAACGAAAGTCGGCGCTGTCGCGGTAACTTGTGCGGCGATCGATGACATCACCGCATGGTGTCTCCTCGCTGTGGTCGTGGCCTTGGTCCGCGCGGCGGGCGTGCAGGAGACAGGGGTCACGATCGGACTTGCTGTTTTATACATCAGCGCCATGCTGTTGCTCATCCGCCCGTTGCTCGCTCGCGTCAGGCTTCTGTACGATACAACTGGTCGACTCTCTCAGAATGTCGTGGCTAGCGTATTTCTCCTTGTGTTAAGTAGTGCCGCAGTGACCGACCTTATCGGTATTCACGCTGTTTTTGGTGCGTTTATGCTTGGTACGGTGATGCCCAAGCAGAGTACCTTTGTGCGAGAACTCACGGAAAAAGTCGAAGACTTTGCCGTCGTCTTTCTACTCCCGCTGTATTTTGCTTACACGGGGTTGCGGACTCATCTAGGGTTACTTGAAGGCGTCGAATCCTGGCTCATCTGCCTCGTGGTTATTGGGGCGGCGACCGTCGGGAAGTTTGGGGGATGCACGCTTGCCGCTGTTGCTACTGGAATGAAGGTGCGAGAAGCGAGCGCAGTCGGCGTCTTGATGAACACGCGAGGTCTCATGGAACTGATCATTCTCAACATTGGACTTGATCTTGGGGTCATCTCGCCGACACTCTTTGCCATGATGGTCATGATGGCTCTCGTTACCACGTTCATGACCACTCCTGCCCTTACTTTGATCTATCCGAGAGACCGCTGGGGCACAGAGGTCCGTACGTTTGCAACGCCCGCACAAGGAGTTCCAGTATTAGTGCCGGTTGCGCTTGCCCATTCTGGGCCCGCCCTGCTCGAGGTGGCAGTCGCCATTGCGGAAGGAGAGAGGCCACTGATCTATGCCCTCCACCTCAGTCGTCCCCTTGAACGGGGGACACTGGGGGCACGAGCCCTGGAGTCGCCCTCTGTCAAGCATGACGCTCTCGCACTGTTAATGACCCATGCACAAGCACGGGGGGTGGATGTCCATCCCTTAGCATTTCTGAGCCGCACCCCAGGGGCTGATATCTGTGACGTGGCGCAAGCCAAAGGTGTGGGCTTGATTGTTATGGGATGGCATAAGCCCGTCTTCAGCCAGGCAATACTCGGTGGAACCGTGCAGCAAGTGATGCACGGGAGTCGAGCAGACGTGGCAGTCTTCGTAGATAAGGACTGCCCCTTCCCTCCCCGTCATATCCTTCTGCCGTACACCGGGACGGCACATGATCGAGCGGCACTTGGCATCGCGGCTCGTATCGGCTGTCGCTATCGGGCACAGGTAACGCTTTTGCACATTGTCCGTCCGGGCCGTCTACACCCTCACCTGGAGCAAGAAGTCCAGAGCCAACTCGCGCAGGAATTTCCGGAACCGCATGGGGCAACGACTCGGTTTATAGTAGTAGAGGGCGACGACCCAGTGGCAGCCGTGTTACAAGCGGCAGTAGGGTATGACCTCACGATACTTGGAGTAGGAGAAGAATGGCAACTTGAACCCCACGTCTTCGGGTTGCGGTCGGAACGGATCGCGACCCAATGCCCGTCGTCACTGCTCATCGTGCGTACCCAAACGTCCCATTTGTGAGTTGTTCAAGTCGCCCCGCACATTCGTACGGCGACGGCCGCGCGGCACGTTCTGAGAACGGAAAAGGAACAGCCGCATGGTGTATGCTCCATGCGGCTGTTAGGGTGAAAGCTCCTCGGGTAGGACTCGAACCTACAACCCATCGGTTACGAAACCCCTAAGATTTCTCTTAGGTTCGGACTATCTCATCGCCCGCCTAGCATGCTAAGGGGGGGCGCCGGGCGCTTGTGAGGCGTTATTGGACGGGTTCCTCAGCCTCTAGTCTCTGCACGTTCCTGCTTACTGTCTACCCTTCAGCAGGCTTCGCTCAGGATTACCTTGCCAAACGTGTTTGGTTTAGGCTTCCCTGAATTCACCCGGTTTTTCAACGACGGTTTCCCGTTGAAGCTGCAACAATTACAGCCGATTGCTCTGCCGGTTGAGCTACCGAGGATTGTCGGCCAGTGTTGTAGCAAAGGGACAAGAACGTGTAAAGCACATCATCAGGTTATCAACACCGATTACATTTCTCGTCGTCCTTCAATCGCCCGGCCAAGCGTGACCGCATCAACGTACTCAACGTCACCTCCCATTGGGATGCCATGTGCGATCCGGCTGACACGTATGCCTAGCGGCTTGATCAGCTTTGCCAGATATAAGGCCGTCGCTTCTCCCTCAACTGTCGGGTTGGTTGCGATAATGACCTCTTGCGTCTGGCCTTCTCGGAGGCGTTCCATCAGAGGAGCAATCTTTAGTTCTTCTGGACCAATCCCGTCGAGTGGTGCTAGGACCCCGTGTAACACATGGTAGCGTCCGTGATATTCCTGGGCACGTTCGACGGCTAAGAGATCAGCTGGTTCTTCAACCACACAAATGGACTCATTACTGCGTTTTGGATCGCTGCATACAGGACAGAGCTCCCCTTCGGCGAGGCCGAAGCAGCGTTGGCAGTGGGTAGTTTCGGCCTTCACTGCCCAAATTGCTTCAGCCAGATTCTCTACATATTCTCGGCCCGCTCCAAGGATGAATAACGCGAGACGCATCGCGGTTTTCTCGCCAACTCCTGGGAGTTTCCCTAGTTCTTGTACAAGACGTGAGAGGGCCGGTGTGAGCTGCATACGTGATTCAATGTATGCTGTATTGCCGGGCATACATTAGGCTGTGAGCCCAGGGATTTTTAATCCCCCTGTCACTTTACCCATTTCGTCCGCCATCATTTTTTGGGCTTTGCGAATCCCTTCGTTGACCGCAGCAATGACAAGGTCTTGGAGCATCTCCACATCGCCAGAGGTGACAACTGCTGGGTCAATCTGCAGGGAAAGAACTTCTAACCGTCCGTTGACAACCGCTGTGACCATATTGCCACCTGCGGACGACTCGACCGTTTTCTTTGCCACTTCCTCTTGTAGCCGTGTCAGTTTGGACAGTATCTTCATCGGGTCTCCGAGGTTTGCCATGAGTGCTCCTTCGTTTATTGTGAGGGCTCGCCCGATAACCGATGCGAGCGTGTTTTTTGCACTTCACCACCGAGAACGTCGAGGACAGTTTGGACGAGGGGATCGTCAGTATGACTTTCTTGTTGTTTTTGTATCTGAACAGGGGCAGCAGGTGAAGCGACCGACCCAGGAGAGGCCGGGCTCGTAACTGCCCGAGCGCTTCCACTCTTGTGGATTTCTACAGCGAGAGGACGACCAAAGACTCGGTTCGCTATCGATTCAAGCAGTGTCAGGTTTTCTTTCCGTGTAAGCTCTTTGAAATAGGGATCTTTCTCAAGCACAATTTGCAAGCTTGTCTGTGTCAATTCGAGGAGCCGCCCGGACTTCAGAGCAAAAAATACTGAGATTTTTTCCTTTTGCACCGACGTGAGAAATCGTTCCCAATCTCCTGACGGAAGTGCGTCTACGGGTGGCGTCGCTTCCCTGATTGACCGGGGAGAACTTGCTTCTTCCTTTTGGGGAGCAGTAGGTCTGTCTAGCAGCTTTTGAGAGGCTTCTCTGGACAACGGCGGTGATGGGCGAAGAGAAGAGGGTGGTGATTCTTGCGCAGGGGCCCGAGGAGATGATTTCGCGACCGGAGTGAGCGGTGGAGCGGGTTTTTCTTGAACACGCTCAGCAAAAGATGGCGAAGAGGCACCTGATAGTGCCTGGGTTATCGTTTCTAACCGCGCAAGGGCTTCGTCGATCGGCAAAATTGCTGGTTGGCGCGCGAGCTTGACGAGAGTCATCTCGATGACCAGCTGGGCATACGCCGTTTTATTTACTTCCTCCTCTGTACGTAACATGAGGGTAAATAGTCGTTGAAGGTCTTCTAATGACAGTGGAGAGGCTTGTTGTTGGATGGTGGCAATCTCATGGTCGGGCAAGTCTGCAACAGCTGCGAGTTCGGGATTCACTTTGAGAAGGACAAGATTGCGAAAGTGTTCCAGTAAGTCATGACACAGCCGGCGGGGATCATATCCGTATTGGTATAAGTCTCCAGCCAGACGCAAAGCGGAAGCCGGATCTTGCGTAAGCACGGCGTCGACGAGACGAAAAAGGGCCTGTCGATCCGCGACTCCTAGCGCCTCTCGGACTGACTGCTCATTGATAATCCCATCTCCCCACGCTACGACTTGGTCGAGCAGTGACTCAGCATCACGGAGACTGCCATCTGCTTCGCGGGCAAGCAGGGCAAGTCCAACATCATCAGTTGTCAGCCCCTCGTTTTCTGCAATGTCGCGTAATTTTTTCAGAAGCTCACGTAAAGGAATCCGCTTAAAGTCGTACCGCTGACATCGCGACAATATCGTCGGAAGAATCTTGTGGGATTCTGTTGTGGCAAAAATGAACTTTACATGAGGCGGTGGCTCTTCCAGCGTTTTCAGGAGGGCATTAAAAGCCGCATTCGACAGCATATGCACTTCATCGATGATAATGACGCGAAATCGACTCTTGACTGGGCGATACTGCGTCCCCTCAGTGAGATCCCGGATATTGTCGACACCAGTATGAGAAGCGCCGTCGATTTCCAACACATCGAGAGCGGTGCCAGCTGTGATTTCAATACAGTTACTACACGTGTTACAGGGGTCAGCCGTTGGCCCTTGTTCGCAGTTCAGTGCTTTTGCGAGTAATCGGGCGGTTGTGGTTTTGCCGACACCGCGCGGACCTGTAAAGAGAAAAGCGTGAGCAACACGATTGCTGCTGATCGCATTACGAAGGGTACGAGTAACATGCTCTTGACCCACGACCGTATCAAAAGTCTGAGGTCGCCACTTTCGTGCTAAAACAAGGTAGCTCATGGCCAGAACGTCACACGAAAAACGGAATGCGTAATCCGTGAAATTTTTTATTACGTTTTACTTTTTACACTTTATGTCCATCGAATTTGTTGCCACTGGTGATAGCTAGGCTACCCTGCGGCACAGGGTTAGGAGCGGTACCGTTGCTTCCTTCCGGACCTGGCGGGGTTCCCGACCTCCCTTGCGCAGGACCTAGCTATCACCACTGGCGGAGAGGGGGGGATTCGAACCCCCGGTACCGGTAAAGGTACACACGATTTCCAGTCGTGCCCAATCGGCCACTCTGGCACCTCTCCTTGGACGGTTTATCGAATTGAGAGACCGCCAGACTCAATCGCATTTTTCAAAGAATAGGAGTGAGGTTGTAACACCTCCACCCCACTCTCGCAAGGCTGGAGATTCGATTGTAAGGAGGAAATCCTGAGCCGTAAGGAAAGAAACTGCGGTCAAATTCTCTTCATTTCTTTGCGGTTCTTCTTTGGTAAAAGGGCCTGGATTGGTTCGTGTGAAAACGTAGGGTCGTTGACAGTACTCCCTACACTCTGTTAGCGATGCCGGGAACCTTGATTTTACCTGCACATCTGGCATAAAGGGGCCGGTCTTTTTCTCTATGGAACAATATATCCCAGTTGTGATTGCTTTATTGCTGAGCGGTGCCATTGCAACGCTGATGACGTTTGCTAGTAGAATCCTCGGTCCGTCGAAGCATACCGCAGTAAAGGATGAACCTTTCGAATGCGGAAATCCTCCCAGCGGGTCAGCTTGGGGAAGATTCTCGGTGAAATTTTACTTGGCTGCGATTTTGTTCATTGTGTTCGATGTTGAAGTTGTTTTCATGTATCCGTGGGCAATCGTCTTCAAAGAGCTTGGAGTCTTCGGATTTATTGAGATGCTCGTATTTGTGCTCATTCTTTCTGTCGGACTTATCTATATCATCAAGAAAGGGGCGCTTGAGGCTGCGTAGCCTGACGCCACTCTACAGAAGATATGGCTGATACGGGACTCCTTGCTAAAATCTCCTCATTATTGCCCAGTAAAATTTCAGACAGCTATTCGACTCATGGTAATGACACCATTGTTATTGCCCGAGACGATGCCTTGCTCGTTTTTGCGACGTTGCGGGATCACCCAGAGCTCGCGTTTAACCTGCTCTCCGATCTTACCGCAGTCGACTTTTTTGGTCGAGAACCACGTTTTGAGCTTGTCTACCAACTTTGCTCGATCCCTTTGAATCATCGCTTGCAGGTGAAAATTCGCCTTCCTGAAGATGATGCCTGGGCACCGACGGTCTCTCTGTTGTGGAAAAGCGGCAATTGGTTAGAGCGCGAAGTTTGGGATATGTTCGGAATCAAGTTTGCCGAACATCCTGATCTCAGACGTATCCTCATGTATGAGGAGTTCAAAGGGCACCCTTTGCGAAAAGATTATCCTGTCGATAAACGGCAGCCTTTAGTTGAGGAACGTGACCCTATAAAGAACCCCTGGCCAAAAAGGTAGAAAGCATGGCAGAAGTTGCTCACGAACTTGTTGAAATGGAGCTGGACCCGACTTCGGAGATTATGTCTCTGCAGATGGGACCTTCTCATCCTGCCACTCATGGCACGATCAAGTTTAATCTCAAGCTTGATGGCGAGAAGATTCTCGATTGTGATGTTGAGATTGGTTATCTCCACCGTGGTTTCGAGAAGATGTGCGAGCAACGCACATGGAACCATGTGGTGCCATACGCTGATCGGTTAAACTACATTTCTCCACTGATCAATAATGTTGGCTTTGCCCTTGCGGCAGAAAAGCTCCTGGATCTGCAAGTGCCGGAACGGTGCCAGTATATCCGCATGATTATGAGTGAAATTTCGCGGATGACTGATCACTTCACATGCCTTGGTATGGCAGCGGCTGAGGCTGGAGCACTCTCCGTTGCTTTCTATGCGTTGGAAGCACGTGAGACACTCTTTGACATTGTCACTGAGGTCACCGGTGCCCGGTTGACTGTGAGCTATGCGCGGGTCGGAGGGATTACGCAAGATCTGCCTGAAGGTTTTACCGACAGAGTTCGTCGTGCCTTTGTCGATATTCGCCAAGTCATGGCTGACTGCGATAAGCTGCTGTCGAAAAACCGGATATTCATCGAACGCATGTCTGGTGTCGGAGTAATGTCAGGTGAAGACGCGGTGTCGTACGGTGTGACTGGCCCGCTGTTACGGGCGTGTGGCGTAAAGTATGACGTCCGTAAGTCTGACCCGTATCTTTTCTATGGTCGCGTGGAATTTGAGGTTCCGACCGGGACTCAGGGAGACAATTACGATCGTTTTCGGGTGCGTTTCGAAGAAATAAAACAAAGCATGCGAATTATTGACCAAGCTCTTGACCAACTCCCGCAAGGGCCCGTGCGTGTTGATGATCCGAGAGTTACCCTTCCGCAGAAAAAAGACGTGTATGGGAACATCGAAGGGTTGATGAACCACTTCAAGTTGGTCATTGAAGGGGTGCGTATCCCGCGAGGGGAGGTCTATTCGGCCGTTGAAGGGGCTAATGGAGAGTTGGGATTTTATCTAGTGAGCGATGGCAGTGGGCGTCCGTATCGAGTCCGGGTCCGACCTCCGTGCTTTTTCGGTATGGCGGCTCTTGGACAAATGCTGCGTGGATATTTGATTTCTGACATTATTACGACCTTCGGCATGATTAATATGATTGGCGGGGAATGCGATCGATAAAAGAAGGAAAAGTGAAAAAAATTTATAAAAGCAGTTTCCCCATCATTAGGCATTTTTAATTTCTAACTCTTCATCGGCTAACTATGGCTATACAGTTTTCCGAAACGACCAAAGCGGAGTTTGAAAACATACTCACGCGATATCCGAATAAGCGGGCGGCGATTTTACCCACTTTTTGGTTGGCTCAGAAAGAGTTTGGGTATCTGAGCACTGAAGCAATGGAATATGTTGCAAAGCTTCTTGAACTTTCACCTGCGTATGTTGGCGCAGTGGCTTCTTTCTATACCATGTTCAATAAAGAACCGGTTGGAAAGTACCATGTACAAGTTTGCACCAACCTGTCCTGTACGCTCATGGGAGCAGAAGCTATCGTTGCGTGTTTAGAAAAAAAACTTGGCATAGAAATAGGACAGACGACCGCGGATAAAAAGTTCACGTTAAGTGAAGTTGAATGCTTAGGTTCGTGTGGGACCGCTCCAGTTGCTCAGATTAACGACGATTACCATGAAAATTTGACTTCAGAGAGCGTGGTGCAGCTTATCGAACAATTAGCGAAATAGAAGTAACGTCGTCTTCTTTCACAGAAAAATTACATATCTATGGAACCGATTGTTCTTCTGATCGATGTTATCCTCGTGCTCATGGTCATCGGTATGGTCATGAACCTAGGGGGACTTCTCTTGTGGGTTGAGCGTAAAGGGAGTGCCGTCCTCCAAGATCGTATCGGGGCAAACCGGGTGCGATTGTCTGACGCACTTCCGTTTGGGATTGGGTCGAAGTTAGGGAAACTTCCCTTCAACGTCGGCATCGTCAATACGCTCATTGCCGATCCGATCAAGCTATTTACCAAAGAAGATTTTGTCCCGCCTGGTGCAGATAAGCTGCTTCATACCCTTGCCCCGATGATTGCGGTAATCCCGGCCATCGTTACGATGCTCGTCGTTCCCTTTGGAGACATTATCGTTATCAGGGATCGAGTTATTGAACTGCAAGCGGCAAAGTTGAATGTTGGTATCCTGTATGTTCTTGCGATGGTTTCGCTAGGTGTGTACGGTGTCGTGCTTGCGGGGTGGTCTTCAAACAATCGTTGGGCCTTACTCGGCGGGATTCGCGCGTCTGCCCAAATGATTTCTTACGAAATTGCGATGGGGTTGTCGCTTATTGGCGTGGTACTGACGTACGGGACGATTGATTTGCAGGAAATCAATCGTGCGCAAGGAGGGATGATTGCGGGGGTATTACCCAATTGGGGGATTTTTTATCAACCGCTAGCATTTATCATTTTCCTTACGGCTGGGATTGCCGAAAGCAAGCGCGCACCGTTCGATTTACCTGAAGCAGAACCTGAACTGATCTCAGGCTATTTCACTGAGTATTCAGGTGCAAAACAAGCAACTTTTATGTTGGTTGACTTTCTGGAGTCCATCATTGTTGCTGGACTCATCACCACCCTTTTCTTTGGTGGCTGGCAGGTCCCTCTCTTAGAGCGTGACGGATTGCATTTTCCTTGGGGTGGTTTTTATCCGCTTCCCTCGCTTCTTGTTACCTTACTGCAAGTTGGGTCTTTCACGATCAAAGTCGGATTTTTTTGCTGGCTACAAATCATGATCCGCTGGACACTGCCACGCTTTCGTTATGATCAGTTGATGGCTCTTGGCTGGAAAATTCTTTTGCCGCTAGCGCTCGCCAATGTCATGCTCACGGCGCTAGTCGTTTTAATTGCGAGTGGGTCCTAATAATGGATATTTTCACCTTTCTGATTCTCGCATTTTTGTTGATTGGGACGGCAATGGCCGTTGTATTGCACCCTAACCCAGTCTACAGCGCTCTGGCTCTCGTTGTCCTGATGGTTTTTTTAGCGGTATATTTCCTGTTTCTCGATGCACATATGATCGGGGCACTGCAAATTATTGTGTACGCCGGAGCGGTCATGGTGCTTTTTCTTTTTGTCATCATGTTGCTCAATATGCAATCTGAAGCACGAGATTTTCAGCGGCGTGAAATGTGGATTGCCGCAGGGACGTTGAGTCTTCTTTTTGTGGGAGGACTTGCTTTTTTTCTTGGCAAAGGAGGGGGACGGCTTGAACTTTCGGCCAGTCACCAGCAGCTGCCTGAAGGGTATGGCACCGTCCGTGCCCTGAGTGAACGACTGTTTACTGATTTTGTCCTTCCGTTTGAAATTACTTCGGTACTGTTACTGGTGGCGGCAGTGGGGGCGGTCGTCTTAGCCCGCCGGCAAGGATAACAAGTCTTTGCTCTTGTCAATCAAGAATTTGTAACTGAGAGTTAGTGTCTATGGTGCCAACTCATTATCACCTTATTCTGAGTGCTATACTCTTCACGATTGGAACCATGGGAGTATTGCTACGGCGGAATACCATCATCATCTTTATGTCCGTCGAACTCATGTTAAATGCAGTGAATCTCTCTTTTGTTGCTCTTGCCCGGCATTGGGGGTCTATGGATGGACAGTTAATCGTTTTCTTTGTTATCGCTGTAGCCGCAGCTGAGGCGGCTGTGGGGTTGGCCATCATCCTCATGGTCTTTCGTGCCAAAGAAACGGTTAACGCTGATGAGTTGAACTCTATGCGCTGGTAATGATTGAATACTCATGGAACACGCACACACCGCTCAGGCAACGATCGTCGCCGTCTCGTATATTCGTTGGATAGTTTTTCTCCCGCTCTTCGGTGTCCTTTTTAATATTTTTGCCGCACCACGGTTGGGGCGAACTGCTGTCAATATTGTTGCTCCTGGGGTAATTCTTGCGGCTTTGGCTTTCTCCTGGACAGCGTTTGAGCAACTCTCTGGGCTCCCCCCAGGAAGTGCGTTAGTCGATTCCATTTATCCGTGGATTACTGCGGGACAATTTCACGTCGATTTTGCGCTACGGGTTGATGCCCTGACTGCGGTGATGATTTTGATTGTTACCGGGGTCGGGTTCCTCATTCACGTGTATTCGACTGGATATATGGCGCATGACGAAGACGTTGCGCGCTATTTCACCTATCTCAACCTGTTTACCGCCTCGATGCTGCTCCTGGTATTGGGAGACAACTTATTGCTTTTATTTGTTGGTTGGGAAGGGGTTGGACTCTGTTCCTATCTCCTTATTGGGTTTTGGTACACCGACACCGAGAAAGCCCGGGCTGGCAATAAGGCTTTTATTGTCAATCGCATCGGCGATGCTGGATTCTTACTCGGCATCTTTTTTCTCTTTTGGGTGCTCGCACAGAAGGGGGTCTGGACACTGTCCTTTAGTGAGATCCAAGCAAACGTTGCGGTTTTGGCTGATTCTCCGGGCATTGTGACGGCAGTATGTCTCCTCTTCTTTATCGGAGCGACGGGAAAATCCGCACAGATCCCGCTCTACGTCTGGTTGCCGGATGCGATGGCTGGCCCGACTCCGGTGAGTGCCTTAATTCATGCGGCGACGATGGTGACCGCTGGTATTTATATGATCGCTCGCCTCCATTTTCTCTACACTCTATCGCCTGTGGCCCTGACTGTAGTTGCCTATGTCGCCGCATTTACCGCGATTCTGGCCGCGACAATTGCTTTAGTGCAAACCGATATTAAGAAAGTTCTGGCGTATTCCACAGTCAGTCAATTGGGATACATGTTTCTCGGTGTTGGTGTTGGCGCCTATTCAGCAGGGGTTTTTCACCTCATGACGCACGCCTTTTTCAAAGCGCTCCTCTTCTTGGGGGCGGGAAGCGTCATCCACGGGATGAGTGACGAACAGGATATTCGTAAGATGGGTGCTCTCCTGTGGAAAATGCCAATCACGTCAATCACATTTTTTCTTGCTTGTTTAGCCATTGCTGGGGCACCATTTTTCTCTGGCTATTACAGTAAAGATCTCATCCTTGAAGAGGCGTATCATACCCACACCCTTCTGTATTGGATCGGGACTATCGGGGCAGGTATGACCGCTTTCTATATGTTCCGCCTCTTTTTTGTGACCTTTACTGGTTATGAAACACGAGCTGACCATGAGGTGGTGCACCATATTCACGAGTCACCGCTGTCAATGACTCTGCCACTGATCATTCTTGCTGGGTTGTCGATTGTGGGAGGCTATTATCTTTCTCCCCTCCATTGGCTGGAACCGATCTTTCACCATAGCCATCCGGCGGAGGTTCCTGAGTTTATTCGCTGGTTGCCCACTGCGGCTGGGGCTATTGGTCTCGTGCTGGCGTTTTTTATGTATGTGCTGTCACCACGGATTGTCGAGAAACTCAATGAGGAGCCGGTCGGAGCGCGGAAACTACTATGGAATAAATGGTATGTCGATGAAATCTACGACATCTTTATTGTCCAACCTACCACTGCCTTAGCCAATTGGTTCTGGAGGTTTATTGATGTTGTAGTAATCGACGGAACGGTGAACGGGACGGCGCATCTTATGGAACGATGGGGATCGATTACACGGCTATGGCAAACCGGTAACGTACAAAGCTATGCGATGTCATTCTTGATCGGGGCGACTGTTATTCTCTTTCTGGGGGTTTACCTATGGTAAGCCTGGTATTGTTTACTCCGCTAGTTGCAGCCCTTCTGCTGCTCTTTATTAATAAAGAACGCGAGAATGGTCTCCGTTGGTTTGCGCTGATTGCCTCACTTTTGACGTTCGTCTTTTCTCTTGAACTCCTAAGGGGGTTTGATAGCTCCGTTGCCGGATTCCAGTTCGTTGAGAAATCAGCATGGATTCCAGATTTTGGTATCGACTATCATGTTGGGGTCGATGGCATTAGTCTCTTTCTTATTCTGTTGACTACGTTCCTCGTGCCTTTAGTGATTATCGCGTCGTGGGGAGACGTTCACAAGCGTGTGAAGGAGTACCTCAGTCTATTTCTTCTCCTTGAGACTGGCATGTTGGGCGCATTTGTCGCTATCGATCTGTTTTTGTTCTACGTGTTCTGGGAAGTCATGCTGATTCCTATGTATTTCCTGGTAGGAGTATGGGGTGGGGAGCGACGGATCTACGCGGCTATTAAGTTTCTTATCTACACGATGGTTGGCAGCCTTCTGATGTTGGTAGCAATCTTATATCTTGCCTACCTCCATAACGTACAGGAAGGAGCCTTGTCGTTTAACCTGCTACAACTCTACAATCTCAACATTGACTCCAGTGCCCAACGTTGGCTCTTCTGGGCGTTCGTTTTCTCTTTTGCCATTAAGGTTCCGCTCTTTCCTTTCCATACCTGGTTACCAGATGCACATGTCGAGGCTCCCACAGGGGGATCGGTAATCTTGGCCGGGGTATTACTGAAAATGGGAACTTATGGACTCTTGCGGTTTGCTATTCCGCTCTTTCCCTACGCAGCGTATGTCTATGCTCCGATCCTGATCCTTCTTGCTATCTTCGGCATTTTCTATGGCGCGCTGGTGGCGATGGTGCAGCCGGACCTCAAAAAACTGGTTGCCTATTCGTCTGTGAGTCATATGGGATTTGTTGTCCTGGGGCTCTTTGCTTTTAATCAGCAAGGGGCGCAAGGCGCGATTTTCCAGATGCTCAATCATGGCCTTTCGACTGGTGCTCTGTTTCTTCTCGTCGGTGTGATCTATGAGCGCCGCCACACGCGTCTCATCAGTGAGTACGGAGGACTCTGGAAGCAGGTGCCTATCTACGCTTCGATTTTCCTGATTGCGATGTTTTCTTCTATTGGCTTGCCTGGCCTCAACGGCTTCATTGGTGAGTTTCTCATTATGTTAGGTGCCTTCAACTCACTCATTTTCCGTGGAATTGCTAGCAGTTCTTCCGGATGGGGGTGGGTGCTGATGATCTTTGTGGTTTCAGGGGTTGTGCTTGGGGCTGTTTATATGCTGTGGATGTATCAGCGGGTAATTTTTGGCCCCCTTGAAAACGAAGAAAACAAAAAGTTGACTGACCTCTCTCGCCGCGAAGTCCTCGTTTTTGCTCCGCTCGTTGCCATGATGTTTGTCATGGGACTTTTCCCGACGCCGTTCTTGCATCGCATGGAAAAATCGGTTGAGGAAATTCTGGCGAGAGCGAACATCGCGCGTTACGAGCAAGCCCTGCGCGAAGAAACTGGTGACGAGCAACTTGGGGCGCAGACCGCTCTTCTTGAGAACGTTTTACCACGAAACATGCGCCCCTAATTTTTCATACGGTGGGTTACAACCATGATATTGCCTGAGGTGAACTGGTCGTCGTTGCTCCCGATGTTGATCCTTACCGTCGCGGGAATGATCGTCCTGTGTTGGGATCTGTGGATGAAAGAGCGCGACAAACCGTATCTCGCAGTGGTATCGATTTTTAGCATTATTTATGCGGCAGAAGTATCGTTTTTTCTTTGGGGGCGCAACGAGAGCGCGTTCGGCGGCATGTTGGCACTCGACTCCTATGCCTTGTTTTTTAATCTGGTGCTCTGTTTGGCAGCAGGGGTGACATGTGCAATGTCGATGCATTATGTCAAGGAGAACGATATTCCTCCCGGTGAATATTATGCGTTGATCCTGTTTGCTACTGTTGGTCTGATGTTAATGGCTGCCGGGACTGACCTGATTGTCATATTCCTTGGCCTCGAAACCATGTCGATGGCGATCTACGTGCTTGCTGGCATCCTGAGGCAACAAATAAAGTCGAACGAAGCGGCTCTTAAGTACTTTCTCCTCGGGGCCTTTGCGAGCGGCTTTCTCTTGTATGGCATTGCGTTGATCTATGGGGCGACAGGAAGCGTTAAACTTGATGATGTTGCCTTGTACCTGCAAGAACACATGGGTGAGGGAAGTTTTTCCCCGCTGCTCTTTATGGGGATTGCTTTACTCATCGTTGGGTTCGGCTTCAAAATCGCTGCAGCACCGTTTCATGTCTGGACTCCGGATGTGTACGAAGGCGCGCCAACAACGATAACTGCCTTTATGGCCGTGGGAGTAAAAGCGGCTGCCTTTGCGGCATTCGCACGGATTTTTATGGTCACACTTGATCCAGTACAGGCGCAATGGCAGTGGATCCTCTGGATTCTGGCTGTAGTGACGATGACCGTTGGGAATGTCACTGCCATCGTCCAGAACAATGTCAAACGTATGCTTGCGTATTCAAGTATTGCCCACGCCGGGTATTTGCTGGTAGCGATGGTTGCAGGTGGTGAGTTAGGCGGCTCAGCTCTCCTTTATTATCTGATTGCGTATGGGGTGATGAATCTTGGGGCATTTGCCGTGATTGTTGCCGTCAGTCGTCGTGGCGAAGCCAACGAAGAATTCGATGATTATGCTGGAATCGGGTTTCGCTATCCTGGTCTCGCGCTTGCCATGACAATCTTCATGTTGTCTCTTACCGGCATTCCTCCGCTAGTTGGATTTACGGGAAAGTTTTATCTCTTTAGTGCGGCAGTCGAGTCCGGTTTCATTTGGCTAGCAGTGATTGGGGTGCTCAATAGTGCAGTCTCGGCGTACTACTACATTCGCGTGATCGTGACGATGTACATGTATGATGGCGAAAAAGAGATTGAACCTTTGTCTTCACGCCCTGCGTTAGCCTCGGCAATTACGATTACTGCGCTGGCGACGATCCTGATGGGGGTATTCCCTTCGACCTCAATGTGGCGTGCACGCGATGGTTTTGCCTCAACTGAAAAATCACATCGTGTAGCTCTGCATTCTATCAATGGTTCGAGCAATATGCTTACTGGTATCAGTCAGCCAGCGCCCGATCTTTCGCGTCGTCCGTAACCTTCCTTCCATCTTTGCCTCAAGGGAATCGAGAAACACCCCAGCGAGAACTGGGGCGTTCTTGAGAGACGTTTCGCCTCGTGCTTACGAAAGGTTCAACGTAAGAAGAGACTGCCGCATCGCACCTTTCTTTGCCTTGTTGTTCGTTATTCTGCGGTCAGCGTATTACAGGGAACCGGCCAGCTATCCCAGCAACACCCATACACACAGTTGTCACATCCATCGCAGACATCACCAGCAGCCTCGGGACCCCTATCAACGAACTGAGTCAAGTCTTTCGCCGGCGCGAGATACGCTAACGTTTGCGGGCAGGGATCGAGAGTTTCACAACTGCTTTTCGAACCAAAATACAACTGGCAGCTGTTCACGTCTTCGTCCCAGCCATAACACCATGTGGGGTCATCAATCTCGAGCGCTAACCGTGCAAAGGTTGCCTGCTCTTCAGCTTGTCGCTCTCGCACTTCTTTTTCGCGTGGCGCGAGTTCGTAGAAGTTTGGTCTGCACGGATCAAGATGCTCACAGCTCTGTTTCGATCCGAGGTACAACTGGCAGCTGTTCGTGTCCTCGTCCCAACCATAGCACCAGGTAGGGTCATCAGTCTCAAGCGCGAGGGATTGTGTTGCCCGCGGATCGTTCTCACGTGATGCGAGTTCGTAAAAGCTTGGTTGACACTGAGTGAGACTTTCACAACTCTGTTTCGAGCCAAAGTATAACTGGCAGGTGTTTGTCACTTCGTCCCAGCCATAGCACCATGTGGGGTCATCAACATCGAGCGTCAGCTGAGAGAAACTTTCGTGCTCCTTGGATATGATCTCGTGCCCTTTATCCTCAAACAGAGGCGAACTGAGCAAGCTTGCTTTTTGCGCCTGCACAGGACTAGACATTACAGCTGATGCGGTGAGAAGAATTGTACTACACACAAAATTTTTGAGATTTGCCGTCATAATCTATCTCCTTGTGAATGTTCTTTCTGTGCTTCGCAGCGAAAAACATTCACTGCATTAGAGGGGATTCAAAGGGTTCTCAGCCATCATATTTCTGCGTTGATCGATTCATGCCATAGTACGGTTCTCCTTTCTGGAACACCCTGGGTGGCTAGCTGAGGGCCTTGTTCTGTGGGGTGTTCTCACCTGAAATGTAGTGGCTTGAATGTCCACTTATTCCCAAAGAGGTATCCTCGCCTTGCATTTTGGGCGGTTTTGTTCACTTGTCGAATCACTTCCTCGCTCCCTGAGGTTCACTATTGAAAATACCCAAGGTACGCGACACCGACATGAAAGCTAAAGCCCTGATCTTCGTCAGCCGGACTAATCCTGAAGAGATAGTCGAAGTTCTCCCCCTCTTCAGAGCAACTGTGTTTTCTGAACCACGACTCGTAGGAGCCGTTTCCACACGGGCAATTGCAGCACACGCAGTAAGAGACTGGGCCCTCTTCGTAGTAGAGCGGTACGCTGTAGTACTCAGCCCACCCGTACCCACCGCCGAGCGTAGGTTGTCGATAAACGTCGAGATAGGCCACGATAGAACCGTTCTCTACGCCGGAGGGTTTAGACGTCAGCAAAATCTCAATGCTGTACTGTGTAGCCCCGGTGAGGGTACCCTGCAGATAGGGATAGGACCCAGCACTAAATGTTTGGTTAACGCTGAATTTGTAGTGATGATCGGGATAACGGATTTGCATGCTGTCGATGAAATCGCTGCCCGTTGGTGGCGACGCGTTGTTTTCGTTGTCGGCGCAGACATAACGTGGGGCCGACCAGCAGGCGACACTGTCAGGTGGTGCTGGGCCAAAGCTCGGAGCTGTCGTAAATTGATCTGAAAGAGTTATCGCCTCGTCAACGATGGAATCATCGTTACTAGGTTGGAGCCATCCGTCGGCCAGGCGTTTGTTGTCGCGCAGAACAAACGTGTCGGCTTCTCCCGATCGTTCCCTGGTGCTGGCTATGTTGCTAGTAAAAGATTCAGTCTTTCTCCAGTCTGCGAGACTTTGTCTTTTCACCTCCTCCGCTGAGACTGGCGCCACGGAAGCGGCAAAGATACTCATTACGAACAGAAGCCGCAGGGCTTCAACTGGTTGACACGAAATCCGAAATCGTTTCGTAGATATGCTGTGCATGACATTCCCTCCTATGTTTTTGTTTACGGAGAGGAGCCGTCGCTATGTGCTGACCTCCTCCCGCTATGCTTTTCTGCCCATGTAGTGTTTCGAATTGGTGGACACAGAAATCCCCGGTGAGGAGGGTACTTCCCTGCGAGGAGAGCGCTCAGGAGACGAGAACACTGGCGCGAAAGGAAATGGGATTAGAGACGGACGGTAGGCGGGCGAGGTCCTGTCTACCGTGTATGCGCAAACGCGGTATGTGGATAGCAGAGAATGGGCCGTGCATCTCCGGTAGTGGCTGGCCGCGTGACCTGAGATTCGCCTTGCATCGCCGACGGCAAAGGAGTAAAGGGGCGGAAAGGGCAGGTCATGACGTTCGATGAGGTATTAGACCAAATCCGTGTGCTATTGCAGCAGCGCGGCCGTCTAACGTACGGAGCGATAAAGCGTCGGTTCGACCTCGATGAAGCGTATCTGGCGGACATCAAGGATGAACTGATTGAAGCCGAGCAGGTTGCAAGGGATGAGAATGGCAAGGTCCTTGTCTGGACTGGGGACGAGACATCCAGAGCGACTGCCTCGCAGACGGTGGAGGCGTCCGTCGCAGACGGTCTTTCCTCAGCGTTATCACCACAGCCCCAGCGGATGGAGCCCACAGGGGAACGACGCCAATTAACCGTGATGTTTTGTGACCTGGTGGGTTCCACCGCCCTGTCCGAACAGCTTGACCCCGAAGAACTACAAACCGTCGTACAGACCTATCAAACAATCAGTGCCCAAGTCATCGAACGCTATGACGGCTATATTGCCCAGTATCTGGGCGATGGGCTGCTGGTCTACTTTGGCTATCCAGCGGCGCATGAAGATGATGCCGCTCGGGCGATTCGGGCTGGGTTGGAGATTGTCGAGGCCATGCAAAAATGGGTACCCTCTCCCCTCGTGGGAGAGGGACAGGGTGAGGGGGCCACGGGAAGACCTCTTCAGGTCCGCATTGGCGTCCACACCGGTCCGGTCGTCATCGGCGAGATCGGCAGCAGCACCAAGCGGGAGCTGCTCGCCTTGGGCGAAACACCCAACATTGCCGCGCGCGTGCAGGGGGAAGCGCAGCCGAATACTGTGGTGATGAGCGCGGCCACCGCTCGCCTCGTACAGGGGTTATTCGAGTGCCAGAACCTCGGCTTTCATACGTTAAAAGGTATTTCAACACCATTGTTGCTCTATCATGTTGTCGGGGAGAGCACGGCCCAGAGCCGCTTTGCGGTCGCCGTGCGAAGTGGTTTGACCCCGCTCGTGGGGCGAGAATCCGAACTCGGGGTCCTCCACGAACGCTGGACGCAAGCAACGGCAGGTCATGGACACGTTGTCCTGCTGAACGGTGAACCTGGCATTGGCAAATCGCGCCTGGTCGAAGAACTCAAAGCGCGGATACCCGACGATGGCGCCCGCCAGATCGAGTTTCGCTGTTCTCCTTATCACCAGAACAGTGCCTTCTATCCCATCATCGAACATTTGCAACGGCGCTTGCAGTTTATGCCTGACGATACCCCTGAAACCAAGCTCGGCAAGCTCCAGCAAATGCTAGGACGCTATCGGTTTCCGCAAGCCACCACGCTCCCCTTGTTGGCGGCGCTGTTGTCGCTGCCCCATCCCACAGGCGTCCCGCCGCTGAGCCTCAGTCCGCAAAAGCAAAAAGAGCTGACGCAGGCCACCTTAGTGGCGTGGCTCATTGAAAAGAGTGAGCAGACACCAATTTACACTGCCTGGGAAGACCTACACTGGGCTGATCCCTCGACGCTGGAGCTGTTAGACCTCTTCCTTCCACAAGTGCCGACCACACGGATACTCGTGCTGCTGACCTTCCGTCCGGAGTTTGTGCCACCGTGGGGAACGCGTTCGTATCTGAGCCACCTGACGCTCCGTCGGTTAGACCCCTCTCAGGTTCCTGCGATGGTGGCGCGGGTGACGGGTGGCAAAGCGCTGCCAAACGAGGTGGTCGAGCAAATCGTGACCAAAACGGATGGGGTGCCGTTATTTGTCGAAGAGTTGATCAAGATGGTGGTGGAGTCAAATCTCGTACATGAAGTAAACGGCCACTATGAATTGACCGGTCCACTGCTACCCTTAGCAATTCCGTCGACCTTACAAGATTCATTGATGGCGCGGTTGGACCGCTTCGCGCCGGTCAAGGAAGTGGCGCAATTGGGGGCGACGCTGGGACGGGAGTTCAGCTATGAACTCATTCGGGCAGTGTCGCCGCTGGCGGACGAGAGCTTACAGGAGGGGCTCCGGCAATTGGTAGATGCAGAACTGGTCTATCAACGCGGGCTGCCCCCGCAGGCGCGATATCTCTTCAAACATGCCCTCATTCAGGATACGGCCTATCAGTCTTTACTCAAGAGCAAACGGCAACAGTTGCACCAGCAGATTGCCCAGGTGTTGGAGCAGCAGTTTCCCGAGACGGTTGAAACCCAGCCGGAACTGATAGCCCACCATTATACAGAAGCGGTCCTCGTCGTCCAAGCCATCCCCTACTGGCAGAAGGCCGGACAGCGAGCGAGTCGACGCTCGGCTAATGTCGAAGCGATTAGCCACCTCACGAGAGGGTTGGAGTTGCTCAAGACTCTGCCTGATATGCCCGAACATGCCCAGCAAGAACTCGGTCTGCAAATTATCCTCGGTCCAGCGTTGGTTGCCATCAAGGGCTTTGGAGCTCCAGAAGTGGAACAGACCTACACCCGGGCGCGGGAGTTGTGCCGGCAACTGGGAGAAACCCCACAGCTCTTTCCGGTACTACGGGGATTGCAAGCTTTTTATGTTGTACGGGAGCAGTACAAGACGGCGCGCGAGCTGGGGGAGCAACTCCTCAGCGTAGCCCAGCGTGTACAAGACCCCGTCTTCCTGCTGATGGCCCATAATGCACTGGGGGGGACCTTTTTCTCGACCGGAGAGTTTACTTCGGCCCGAGGGCACTTGGAGCAGTCGATTGCCCTCTATGACCCCCAGCAGCACAATCCCCAGGCCGCCTATACTCCACATGACCTCGGAGTCGTTAGCCTCTCCTTTATGGCCTGGACCCTGTGGCATCTGGGTTATCCAACCCAAGCCCTCACAAGAAGCGCTGAGGCCGTTTCGCTCGCCCAGGAGCTGTCTCACCCATTTAGCTTAGATTATGCCTTGCAAACTGGGGCTCTCGTCCATCAGTTGCGCCGGGAGAAGCAGAACGTCCAAGAGCATACAGCTGCACTCATTGCACGCTTTGAAGAGCAGAAGCTGCCATACTTCTTAGCAATAGGCACTATCTTGCAGGGCTGGGCGCTAGCTGAACAGGGACAAGGAGAGGATGGGATTGAACACATACGCCAGGGTCTGGCCGACTTGCGGGCATCCCTGTAAAGGTGGGAATCTTTCATGATTTCAGCGGTTTTGCTCTGATAGAGGCTTGCAGGGGAATGCCCCACAGAAGGGGCGAGTCCCAGGAGCGAGCGCAATGATTTTAGGCGAATGTT
>JBFWXH010000026.1:0-77648 GCA_050187625.1 Binatia bacterium | reverse complement strand
TATAGCAGAAGTCGTGCGCAGCCGTGAAGCCCCGTCCGCCACCAATACTATGCGACTTATGCCCGCAAGCGAGATCTCAGAACAGACAAGCCAGAGAAAAGTCAAACACGCTTACCGGAAGTTCACGATTTATTTGCTTGCGACGCTAAGCCTCATGTTGTAGCCGGGCTCACTGGTAGGGAAGAAGCGAATTCTCGTTCCGCCAAGATTCCTATTTTCTTTTGATTACCTTGTACAGAGCAAAAGTGTAGCTTGCTTCCTTTTTAATGTTGGAAACAAAAGTAAGAAGTCTATTGACTGTATTTACATAATAACGTATGAATAGAATATGAACGGACGCCCAAAAACGTGGACAGGATATGACAACGACGAAGGGCATAAGGTGACGATGGTCTGGCCTAAGTCGTTATGGCGAGACATCCAACGCCTGGCCTTGGAAGAAAACTCTTCAGCCACTGCGCTGATGATCGAGGCAGCAGAGACGCTTCTTGAGGCGAGGAGAAAGGAGAAGAGCAAAAAGAAGTAATAGGCAAAGAGCGGCTACCCGGAGTGGTGGAACACCCCGAGCAGCCTAGCGGCAATCAGCAATGCACGTACTGACCGTCGTTACAGAATCCCTAACGTGCCGGAGGACATCCGGCAATGACATCTCTTACGCATCCTGAAATCATTTTGAATATCTTGCAGCAAGTTTCCCCTGATCGTCTCCAACGAGCAGTCACTGCCCTTGTTGATGGCAGCATGACGACGACCGTCACGAAACACACAGAGACCGAGATTCGGGCGTTGGTGAAGAATGGTGATAACCATGAGTACGGCGTTACCCTGACACCGTTCCTGACGACCTGTTCATGTAAAGATGCGCTCTACCGAGGGTGCGTCTGTAAGCATGCGACGGTGGTCGCGCTATCAGTCCTCCGTTCCTCCCAGGAGGAACAACCCCCTCACCGCACGATTCACCTCATAAGCCATGCTGGCACAGTGCTCTGTGGTGCCGATAATCCCGCCCATTTTTGGCCCTGGCCCTACTGGCCAGAGACGGCATGGAAAGAGAGCTGCATGGAGTGCGAGACGATGAGAAAATGCTCCGTGCTGAGAATGGCGACAGCAACTGTGTAGGAAGAAGGCTGTTCGGAGAAGAAAGGAGAAGAGATCAGGAACCTTTTCCTTCTTGGTCTCTTCTTCACCCACTGTAAAAATAACGACAAGGCAAAAAATCGAAAGAAAGGGCAACAGCAACCCAATAAGGAAAGGAGAAAAGCACTATGGCCCGTGGCAGTATTGTTAAGCGAGGGAATACCTATTCAATTGTGTACCCCATTGGAAAAAAACAGAAGTGGGAAAAAATCGGATCTAACAAACGGGAGGCAGAGAAAGCCTTGGCTGCAAGGCTTGCAGATCTCAACACCGCCCCCTATCGAGAGTTGAAAAAAATCACCTTCAACGACTTTGCCTCTAAATGGCTGACTGACTATGCAGAGGGAAAGGTCAAACCAGGAACTCTTGATCATTATCAGCGCGTGTTCAGAGTGCATCTGATTCCTTACTTTGGCGAGGCTCCTTTGCAGCAGATCACTCCAGAAATGGTTCAGGGATATATCTCCCAGAAGAAGACTGAGGGGAAAGTTTCTCCAAAGACCATCAATAATACGTTGGTGCCTCTTAAGGAGATGCTGAAACATGCGGTACGTTGGGGGTATCTACGAGAGAACCCTGCTCTCTACGTTGAAAAACCTCGCGTAGAACGCCGAGAGATGGAGTTCCTCACCCCCGAAGACATACGCATACTGCTCGCGCATGTCCGTCCGCATTGCTATGTTTTCTTCCTAAGCGCTGCTTTGACTGGCATGCGCCGTGGAGAATTACTCGGCTTACAATGGGGAGACATCGACTGGCACCAGAGCCAAGTCCACGTGCGCCGCAGCCTTTACTTTGAGACTCACCGGAAGGGGAAAGAACGGAAATGGCGATTCCTCACTCCAAAGTCGAAGAACTCTATCCGAGTCATCAACATGAGTCCCATCCTCTCTTTGGAGTTAAAGAAGCACAAGCTAGCTCAGCAACCCGGACCGTTCGACCTTATCTTTCCCAACGAGGATGGAAACCCAATGGACCCAGACAATTTGGTGAAGAGAGAGTTTCTTCCAGCACTCAGGCGAGCAGGTTTACGAAAGGTCCCGTTTCATTCTCTCCGTCATAGCTTCACTGCCCTACTCATCGCCCAAGGGGAGAACATTAAGTACATCCAGAGTCAGCTGGGACATGCCTCGGTTCAGACGACACTTGACCGCTACGGACATCTCCTTCCAGCAACCCACAAAGAAGCCGCTCAGCGGTTAGATCAGACCCTGTTCGGGTCGCACATTAGCAAACCATTAGCAAACAGCTCAGTCGTTGGCGTGACTCATAAAGGCGAAAGCCCCGAAGTAGTTGTTCCTTCAGGGCTTTCATAGGTTGCGGGGCTAGGATTTGAACCTAGGACCTCGAGGTTATGAGCCTCGCGAGCTACCGGGCTGCTCCACCCCGCGCATGGCGGAAAAGAAAGCGACACAGGGTCCTGTGTCGCGTGAGTTTTCTTGTACAGGCGACATTCCCAGAAGTCAAGGGTGGTGGCGTCGTTGGCCTGTCGTTTGTTTCAAGAGGCGTAGCTCTTTTTGTGACAGCTCGCGAAACGCACCAACCGGTAAGTCATCGAGAGACAACGGTCCAAACGCAACACGGATAAGCTTTTCGACTTTGTACCCGATCGCTTCACACATACGACGCACTTCACGGTTGCGACCTTCGCGTAAAGTGATTTCGAGCCAGGTTTTCTGTTCATTCCCGCGCAGGACACGGACCTTGGCCGGACTCGTAATCGTCCCGTCATCAAGCCGGACACCGCTCCGTAGCGCTTGCAGAGCCTGATGCGTCGGTGTCCCTCCGAGCTTGGCGTGATACGTACGCGGGATTTGATAGCGAGGATGCAGTAAACGCTCCGTCAACGCCCCATCGTTGGTTAAGAGTAATAACCCCGAAGAATTAAAATCGAGCCGCCCAACCGGAAAGACACGCTCCCGCACGTTGCGGAGCAGATCACGGACCGTCGGTCGACCTTCAGGGTCGCTCAGGGTGCTGACGAAGCCAATGGGTTTATGAACAATAAAATACAGAAATTCAGGAAAAACCAGCGGCTGCCCGTCGACCAGAATGCGGTCATGTCGAGGGTCCGCTGTCGTCCCCAGGCGCATGACCGTTTCGCCATTCACCTGAACTCTCCCCTCCTGAATCAGGCTCTCCGCTGCCCGGCGCGAGGAGATCCCCGCGCGACTGAGAATCTTCTGTAAACGTTCCGCTGAGGTCGATTTCACCGTTTTCGCTGAAAGGGTTGAGTGTGGGTTCATGGATTTCTGGCAATGGTGGCAGACTACTAAGATCGTTCAAGCCGAACAGTTCGAGGAACTGCGGTGTGGTTCCATAGACCCAGGGGCGGCCAGGAACATCTTTTCTGCCAACAATACGGATCAGTTTCTTGGTCAATAATGAATTTAAGACGCCATCAACGTCGACCCCGCGGACGACTTCAATCTCCGCTTTGGTCAGAGGTTGACGATAAGCGATAATCGCCAGAGTCTCAAGGGCGGCACGGCTCAGTTTGCTGGGTTTTTCGTGTACAAGCTTCTTTACGTAGTCGGCACAGTCAGCAGCCGTACGAAACTGGTACCCCCCCGCAACTTCTAATAAGTGGACTCCACGCTCGACCGCCGCATACTCTTCAATTAAAACCATGACCGCTGGCCGTACCTCAGCTTGGGCAACACCAATGATCTCCGCTAAGCGACGGAGCGGCACAGGAGTGCCAGCAGCGAACAGCAGACTTTCGACAATCGTTTTTATTTCTGTCACAGTCATAGATGCTCCAGGGCTTCTGGCAGCGGGGTGTCGGAACTCACCGCCAACGACAGGCTGATCGGGCCAAAACGTTCTTCCTGTTGCACTCGTGCCATCCGTGTCCGCACCAGCTCGAGAAGCGCCAGAAACGTGGTCAACATCTGTAAGCGTGTCGCCTCAGGAGGGAAGAGGTCGGTAAATAGCACCGTACTACGTTCACGGAGCACGTCCAGGATCGTCACCAGCCGTTCGCGTAACGAGACCTGCTCAAGAATAACTTGATGTACCACCTCTGGCGCGGCTCGTTTGAGGACCTCTTGCAGCGCATCGAGCAAATCCCCAAGCGAGACATCATAGATGATATCAGGCTCGGTGTCGGTGTCGTCGCGGAGGGGTGGACGCAGGAACACATCACGGTCAAGCTGATCGCGACTCGCGAGCAGTTCCGCCGCTTCTTTGAAGCGCTGGTATTCGAGTAACTGCCGCGCGAGTTCGGCGCGTGGATCTTCACCATCTTCCTCTTCAGGGTTTTCCTCGCTCGGTAGCAGCATCCGTGATTTCAGATGCAGCAGGGTCGCGGCCATCACCAAATACTCCCCAGCAACATCAAGGTCGAGCTGCTGGATCAGCTCAAGGTACCCAAGGTATTGGTCGGTAATAATCGCAATCGGAATATCGGACAGCTCGACTTCGTTCTTTTTGACTAAATGCAGAAGCAAATCGAGCGGTCCTTCAAAAATGTCGAGTCTTACACGGTACGCCATACGATTTCTCAGCGATCAGCAATGCGCTTGCAGCCAAAAAGTCGAGCGTGCGAACGTCAAACAGGACATCTGCGGAATCTGCATGTCTCCACCCCACCCTATGCTTCTTCTTCCCTTTGCCGTGTCCAGTCTAGAGCAACGCTCCGATCAGAAACGCCGTCATGGGCCGTAACACGTGATCAAGCGCGCCGGTCGTCATGAGCAGAATGAGAATGATGATGCCGTACGGCTCCAGGCGGGCAAGCGCGATCGCTGGCGTTCGTGGCAGCAAGCCGGTCGCAACGCGTCCGCCATCAAGCGGCGGCAAGGGCAACATATTGAATACCGCAAGACTGACATTCATGAGCAGACATACCTGCGCAAACTTGGCGATTACTATCGCTCCTTCCATAGAAAGACCGCTCTGAGCCAAGAACGGGGAAAGCAACAACTTGAGGACAAACGCAGCGAGGGCTGCCAGTAATAAGTTTGTCAGCGGGCCAGCTAACGCCACAAAAACCATGTCACGTCGCGGGTCGTGAAGATTAGCAAAGTTCACTGGGACCGGCTTCGCATATCCAAACAAGAAGGGAGCACCACTTAAGAGCAGAAAAAGTGGCATCAAAATCGTGCCGAACATGTCGATGTGGGCAATCGGATTGAGGGTTAAGCGTCCGGCCCGAGCTGCAGTTGGATCACCCAGCCGATAGGCTACGTATCCGTGCGCAACTTCATGCAAAACAACAGCGATGAGAATCGGCACTGCCCACAGCGCTATTTTCTGAAGCAAAGGAAAAACTGCTTCCATTTGCGCCAGTGTACAGTGAGCATCTCATGGTGACAAGGTAGTGCGGTAGTCCTTGCTAAACAGTCGGCCTCTACTGTTAAATGAGGAAGGAACTCAGAAGCGTGAAGCGATCCTGGACGTGAGCTATTATATGCCTCCTCTGCCCCTAGCCCGTCCTCACAAAGTTTGCCACATTAGCCCTTTTCTCCAATCATGGACAAAAGGGAGGATAGCTTTTGGCAGCAGCAACACATTCGACTTCGAATAGAACACCGGTAAGCGAAGCACAGTCTGGATTAGACCCGTGGGCAGTTGCCGAACTGCCGGCACCGCCGATTGCGAAAGGATTGAGTTTCCTTGGCGTGATCGGTCCTGGGGCTATTATCCTCGGCACTTCGATCGGCAGCGGTGAGTGGCTGTTGGGACCCGCCGCGTTTGTCAAATACGGCATGTCGCTGCTGTGGGTAACCTTGGTCGCCGCCGTCTTGCAAACGATCTTCAACACCGAGCTAATGCGCTACACTCTCTATACGGGCGAACCGGCTTTGGTAGGTTTCATGCGCACCAAACCGCGTTCAACTTTTTGGGCGTGGTTCTATGCCCTATGTTATTTCTTCCAGGTTGGCTGGCCAGCCTGGGCCGGTGCCGCCGCAGGAGCGATCTATTATCTTTTCAGTGGACAGATGGCTGGTCCAGAAAACGCTTCTGCGGTTTATTGGATTGGAGTCGGCACCTTCGCCGTCTGTGTCATGATCTTGCTTTTTGGTGGCCACATTGAACGCACTCTAGAACTGCTCAACTGGATTCTTATCGTCTTTATTCTCGGTGGACTGACACTGCTTTGCCTGCTGTTCGCCAGTGCAGAGCGCTGGGTTGAAGCAGGAGTCGGCTTCTTTGGCTTTAGTCTTCCAACTGGTACCTTCACATTTTTTCCGGTGGGAGCAGATTGGTTCTTAATTGGCGCGTTTGCCGCGTACTCCGGAGCCGGAGGGGTAACCAATCTCACGCTTTCCAACTGGGCTCGCGACAAAGGCTTTGGCATGGGGAAAGTCGTGGGCTTCATTCCCGCCGCCGTCGGTGGGCATGGGGTACTCCTGGCGCACTCTGGGAGCATCTTTCGCGTCACGCCCGAAAATCTCCAACGCTGGCGACGTTGGTGGCGCATCGTGCAGATCGACCAATGGGGGGTATTTTTCATTGGTGCCCTCCTGGGGATGGCACTCCCCGCGATTCTGTACACCTCGTTTATCCAAACCGGCGAAGATATTCGTGGCCTCGCGGTTGCCACTGCCCTTGCAGATGCGATGTCGAGTCGGAATGGAGCGCTCCTGGGGTTTCTCGTGGCGCTGATGGGAGCCTGGATGTTGTTCAAGACGCAACTGGACATTATGGAAGGAACAGTCCGGGCAGTGACAGATATTCTCTGGACCGGAAGCGCTCGTGTCCGACAGTGGAGTGACGGTGATGTCCGGCTCGTCTACTACTCGGTGCTCGCCGGTATCGTCGTCTGGGGCTTGATCGCTTCAGGGCTCGCGCAACCGATTATTTTGTTGCAGCTCGGGGCCAATATTGCTGGCATTGTCTTTGTCATCAGTGCCCTCCACATTCTCTATGTCAACACACGCTTTCTGCCAGCCGAACTCCAGCCCCCCTGGTGGCGTTGTGCTGCATTGGTTGGCATGGCGCTGTTCTATGGCTTTTTTGTCTACCTGTGGCTGGTGAGTCAGATGTCTTAGCTCTCTGGAACTGGCTCTTTTACCTCGTCCTTGATCCACAGACGCACCCAGGGGAGCAACACAAACGCGGGCCAGGCGAGAAAGAAGGTCGCAGTAAAATACGTGGTATAACCGACACTTTGCGTGATGACACCAGAGAACGCACCGGAGAGCGAACGCGTGAGCCCAAACAAAGCACTGAGTAACGCGTATTGGGTCGCGGCTTTAGTTTTATCACAAACTGTCATGAGAAACGCGAGAAACGGTGCCGTGCCGAGACCACCACAAAACGACTCGATCACCGAAGCGCTGTACATGAGGAGATTCGACGGCGGGAGTGCCGCCGCAGCAGCATAGGCGAGATTCGAGGCGGCCTGGGCAATACCTAACACCCATAAGGCACGGAATAATCCCCAGTCTTTTGTGAGCTGACCGCCAAGAAGGGCTCCAGCTATCGTACTGACCACGCCAATCGTCCCAGGCACTGCACCAATCTGAATCGGCGTGAAATGTCGGTCGACCCAGAACGGCCGCACCATCGGTCCCAACGCCATGTCACCCAATTTGAAGGTCAGAATAAACAGCATCACATAGAGGACCCCGGGACGTTGCCAAAACGAGCGCAACGGCGCGACCACCGCGCGATCAAGCGTTGCCACCCAGCTCTCTTGTTCAACCTGACGACGCGGAGTCTCAGGGGCGAAACTCGACAGGACTGCGAGCCCGGCGAGGAGAGCCGCGGCTAGTGCGAACGCCACTCGCCAGCCGGCGGATTCATCCTCGTAAAGCCACTTGCCCATGAGACCGGCCAGGGCAACAAAAATGCCGCCAGCAGCGATGAGTGCAACCCGATAGGTGCTCACCCGCACCCCGTTGGCGGGTCCTACTTCGTCCTCGTCTAACAATTCAATCGTGTAGGCATCTATGGCAATATCTTGGGTCGCAGAAAAGACCGCCAGCGATACCAACAAGACCCACAAGATCGCTCCGGTCTGGGTCGGCTCAAGCCAACAGAACAACGTCAAATCGATCGCCAGTAACGCCTGACACAGAATAATCCAATACTTCCGCCGTCCCCACAGATCGACTGCCGGAGCCCAAAAGAACTTCAGCGTCCACGGCAGTCCAGCCAGACTGATGAGACCGATATCGGTCAGGCTCACACCATGTGTACGAAAGTACACCGGGACCGCATCGAATAACAAGCCAAAGGGAAACCCTTCAGCAAAATAGAGGAGGGCAACCCACCACAACTTCTTCCGCGTCGAGATCACTGTCTCATTCACAATAAGTCACATATTCCTTAACGGCTGCGAACAACGCCAACTTTGGCACAATAGCGTTCGACCGGGCATTGCGTGCACTTCGGTGACGTCGGATGACAGATTGTTTGTCCCATCGCCACGAGGAGATCGTTAATCTCGATCCAGTGTTGCTGCGGCAGCTTCGCGCGTAAGGCCATTTCGGTTTCTTCGGGAGTTTTGGTTTGCACGTACCCCCAGCGGTTGGAGATACGATGCACATGGGTATCCACACAGATACCGGGCTTCTGGTAGCCTTGCGTGACAACCAGGTTGGCAGTCTTGCGTCCGACTCCTTTGAACGTTACCAGCTCCTCAACATTGTCTGGAACCTGTCCATTATACTTGTCCACGAGAGTGCGCGAGATATCGAGAACGGTCTCGGCCTTGGTCTTATAGAAGCCAACCGGATAAATTGCTTTTTCAATCTGTGTTTTCGTCAAAGTCAACATCTTGTCTGGCGTGTCGGCAAGGGCAAAGAGCCGCCGAGCTGCCGGTCCGGTGGTTTCATCTTTGGTGCGCAGACTCAGCAAACAGGCGATCAATACTTGATATGGGTCACGCGAGAGCGAGGCCATCTGCGTCACTACTGGTGCATTCCATGAGGCAGCCGCTTCACGCAGAATATCCATCACTTTCGTAATCGTTCGGTTGGTGACCATACGCTGCTAGTTTGTCTTTCCGTATTCGGGACTGTGCCGGATGGTCACAACACTCACCGGCAGCGGTAGCTTGTCTTCGCGTTCAAGAATGTCTTCTTTTGTCCAGTGTAAGCCAGCGTCGCGCAACTGTTGGTAGAACTGCGCTGTGTTCGTTCGTCGGGCATCGGCCAGTAACGCCTGACCGTCCGGAGAGAGGTGGTGGCGAAGAAACCGCACCAGGGCTGGAAACGTCGGACGATCATAAAGGATTTCCGCGGCCACAATCAGAGAAAACTGATGCTCGCACGTATCACGGGTGAAGTCGAGCCGACGAGCCGTAAACGGCTGACAGTTGTTTTGCTGAGCATTCAGAGCCGCGAACTCCACTGCTACCGCTTCCTTATCGGCAAACGTCACCTTCCCGCCCTTCAGTGCGGCGACAACTCCAGTGAGGCCGAGTCCGCAGCCCAAATCGAGCACCTCCACACCTTGGCAGGCAATCCGTTCTTCAATATACCGGGCCAGTGTCAGCGCCCCGGTCCACAGATGTGCCCAGTATGGCGGTTCCTCGGTATCGTCTCGTAACAGGGCCTCGCGGTCTACCCACCGTTCGAGGTCTCTCACCCTCGTAAGCGTGAGCTGATGGACACCAATACTGATAGCAAAGGTTTCAGTATCGTAAGGATGCAACATGCTAATACCGTGTCTCATAAGTTCACTAGCAGAGGAACAGACAGCGACTCTTCTGTTTTGGAGCGAAAGCGGCGTCACAGGCCGCCGCACTCCAAAGGTAGACCGCTCACAAATTTAGGGGACACGGAACTAGTGTGGCAATTGGTCCACCCCTCCTTTTCTCCTTCATCCCTTTCCCTTTATCCATTTCCCCATTTATCCTCAGGTTCTATTCGAAGGCATTGAGCCCAGTAATGTCACGCCCAATGGTTAGCCGATGAATATCTTCGGTTCCCTCATAGGTGTTGACAGTTTCGAGGTTGAGCATATGGCGGATTACTGGATAGTCGTCGGTAATACCGTTCGCCCCGAGAATGTCGCGCGCAACCCGAGCGATCTGCAGCGCGGTTGAAACGTTATTCATCTTGGCCATACTGACATGCTCTGGTCGCATGGTCCCAGCGTCTTTCATTTTGCCAAGACGGAGGGACAAGAGTTGCGCTTTCGTAATCTCTGTAATCATCGAGACCAGTTTGGCTTGGACTAACTGATACCCGCCAATCGGCCGCGAGAACATGATACGGTTCTTGGCATACTCAAGCGCACTTTCATAACAGGCCAGGGCCGCCCCAGTGGCTCCCCAGGCGATACCATAGCGGGCTTGGGTCAAACACATGAGCGGTGATTTGAGCCCACCTGTTCCCGGCATCAGGTTTTCTTCGGGAATCCAACAGTCCTCAAAAATCAGCTCTGAGGTAATCGAAGCGCGAAAGCTAAATTTGCCCTCGATTTCATGACGAGTGAATCCTTGACGTTCTTTTTCCACAATGAAGCCACGAATGACGTCTTGACCCTCGTGTTCGAGTTTGGCCCACACTACGGCGACATCGGAGACCGAGCCATTGGTGATCCACCGTTTGGTGCCGTTAAGGACAAAGCCACCTTTCTCACGTCGTGCCCGGGTGAGCATACCAGAGGGGTTCGAGCCAAAGTCTGGTTCCGTCAGCCCAAAGCATCCTATGGCCTCGGCGCGGGCCAGCCGCGGCAACCAAAAGCTCTTCTGTGCTTCCGAGCCGAACGTATAGATCGGATACATAACCAGCGAGGACTGCACACTGGCAAACGAGCGCAAACCGCTGTCTCCACGCTCTAATTCCTGGCTCACTAATCCATAGGTAATGTTGTTCATTCCCGCGCAACCATACTGCGTAGGTAAAGTCATGCCGAGAAAGCCGAGTTCCCCTAAACGCGGGACCAGATCCATCGGGAAGGTATAGTCGCGGAAACATTGCTGCACGCGCGGCAAGAATTCTTCATCAACGAACCGCCGCGCCACATTCCGTACCATGCGCTCTTCTTCGCTCAGCAACTCCTCAATCGCGTAATAATCCATCGGATTTGCCATCATGAACTCCCTGTCTTGTGCATTCTTCTCTGCACTTTTCGTGATTCGTGATTACTGTAGAGTCAGACCAAAAGGCTTCCCTTCGCCACGCGGGTCCGAAACACCAGTAATGGTACCTGACTTGAGGTCGACAGAAATGGCCTGGACATTACCGAACCGTCGGCGTCCGTCACCCTTTGCATCGACAAGTTTGAGCTGATGGCCCATATGACGTAAGGCCTCAGCCAGACCTTCGGGTTGTCTGTCCATATCCACCTCAATTTCCAGTTCGTCCGGATACCACTGGTGATGGATGCGCGGCGCGAACATGGCGTCGGGAAGCGACATGTCGTAGACCAGCACATTGAGGAGAACCTGAAGGGTCGAGCTGATAATACGAGAACCGCCCGGACTCCCTGCAATAAATATCACTTTGCCATCACGCGTAGCGATAGTCGGACTCATACTGCTGAGTGGGGTCTTTTGCGGAGCGACGGTGTTTGCCTCGGTATTACCGACCAACCCAAAGGCATTCGGGTTCATCGGTTGTGCACTAAAATCGTCCATTTCGTCATTCAAGAGAATCCCGGTGCCTGGCACCAGAATACCACTGCCAAAATACAGATTCACTGTTTGTGTTGACGCGACCGCATTGCCATTTTTGTCGATAACCGAAAGATGCGTCGTACTGGTCGATTCGGTTTTGGTCGGTGCTTGTGGCACCCCGATACTGGGCGTTGCTTGTGACAGATTAATTTTCGCCCGTTGGTCCGTCGCATACTTCTCCGAGGTCAGGAGCGCGACCGGCACCTCAGTAAAGTCGGGGTCACCAAGGTACTGAGCACGATCCTTAAAGGCGAGACGCAGCGTTTCGGTCAAAAGATGAATCGCTTTGGGCGTGTGAAAACCTATTTCTTGTAGAGGAAAGCCATCGAGCACCTGGAGCATCTGCGAGATTAGGACACCACCCGAACTCGGGGGTGGCATCGAGTGAATTTGAGCACCCCGAAATGTTGCAATAAGCGGTGAACGATACTTCACCTGATACGCATCCAGATCCTTTTGGGTGAGCAAACCACCACGGCTCTGCATTTCCTTCACCATCGCCTGGGCAATGTCCCCTTTATAGAAGGCTTGTGCGCCATCACTGGCAATCGCGCGCAGGGTCTTGGCCAGATCTTTCTGGACGAGCAGATCCCCCTCACCCAGTGGTTTATCGTTACGGAAATAGAGCGCGCGCGTAGCAGGGGATTCGCCGAGAAGTTTGGCGCGATAGGAAATGGCTTCGGCCAGCTGCGGGTAAATCGGAAATCCCTCTTCAGCCAAGCGGATAGCTGGAGCCATCACTTTCGCCAGTGGCATGGTGCCATACTTTTTCTGCACTTCGACGAGTCCAGCAACTAACCCGGGGACGGCAACAGCAAGCGGACCGTTTCGACTCAGCTCAGGGACGGCTTTGCCATCGCGGACAAACATATCGCGCGTGGCCCCGAGTGGTGCACGTTCGCGAAAGTCGATAGCCAGCGTCTCTTTTTTGTCGGCGAGATAGAGAAGAAAGAAACCCCCGCCACCAATGCCGGTTGACTGCGGTCGCAAGACGCTAATGGCAAATGACGCGGCAACCGAGGCATCAACGGCATTACCGCCCTCACGGAGCATAGCAATACCAGCCTGGCTTGCTTGTTCGCCGGCAGTGACGACCATCCCGTCCCGCGCGGTAGCCACAAACGAGCCATATTTTTCCGCAGCAGACGGTTCTGCTGGCTGTCCCCAGCCAGGAAGAGCAAAAAAGAAAACAAGCCAGAGGGAAAGCGAATACTGAACCATTCTCTTGTAGACGTACGCCTGCACTGGTCCTCCCGCGCTGAAATTCTAGGAGAGTATATATAGTTTTCCCCTACAGGCGACCATCCTCAAAGAGCAAAAGAAAATCTCCCCTTTTTTCTCCTAGTTTTCAGCTCTTTTCTTTTCAAGAGTACGTGTATTCGCTTCTCTTCCGTTGTCAGAGTGTTCCGCTCCTGGCAAAAAGGGACATCATCGTCCCACAAAATTGCCTGGGCGTCGTTCCGCCACCGCGCGAATCCCTTCCTTATGATCCTCGGTCTTTTGCAGCCATGACTGTTCCTTAAACTCATGATCTGTGGCTGCCTTGACGGCCGCGGCCAGCCCGGCACGCATGGTGGCTCGTGTCGATTGGACAGCCAGGGGGGCATTTGCAGAGATCTCCTTGGCCAGTTCGACCGCGGCCGCACGCACCTGGTCTTGCGAGGTTAAGACTTCGCCTAATCCCCATGCCAGCGCTTCTTCGCCACCGATCCGTCGCCCTGTATAGAAGAGAAGATTGGCACGTTGCTGCCCAATCAGGCGCGGCAACGTGTATGTCAGTCCAAAGCCAGGATGGAACCCGAGCGAGACGAAGTTGGCAGAGAAACGGGTCTCTGGGCATAAGACCCGGAAGTCAGGAACCAGTGCCAGCCCAAACCCACCACCAATAGCGGCTCCCTGAATCGCACCCACGATAGGCTTGCGACAGGCAAACAGGCGCACCGCGGCGGCATACAACGGATTGCCGGTCTCAACACTGCGGTCCAGTCCGCTCTCTGAGGCCGGATTATGAAAATTGGCACCCGCGCAGAAGTGTTTGCCTTCTGCTGCCAACACGATCGCCCGGCACGCTGCTTCGTTATCCAACGCCTCGAACGCCTCAGCCAGAGATTTGATGAGAGCAACGTCAAAAAAGTTGTTCGGTCCACGTTGGATCTCGACGGTGGCAATGTGGTCCGCAAGTGTGACGGCTACGTCTCCATACTGTGTTTGCATGGGAATTCTCCTTTGTGTTGGGTTCTCTTTTCATGATTCACAGCGCCCGACGATACATCGTTAGGCCAAAGAAAGGCAGTCCCTATTGCGCATTCAGTAGATGCGTCCGCGATAAGGGGTAACGTTCCTTATTTATGTACGGATTTTCCTTGACAAAGCCAACGATTCGCTCTAGGGGCTGAGCATCGCTGTCCAAAAGGAGCGGCTGTATGAATTTCGGTGTGCTGACGTTGTTTGACTACTATCCAGAGGATTGTTCTCCGCAGGAGTATTATCAATTCTTGCTTGATGAAATTGCCTACGCTGAGGATCTCGGCTTTGACTCAGTATGGATGGGCGAGCATCATTTTTGTAATTACCTGTGTCCGTCACCACAAGTCTTTGCTGCAGCGGTAGCACAGCGAACGAAACGGTTGCGCCTTGGCACTGCGGTAGCTTTGCTGCCGTTGCACGATCCAGTTCGCCTGGCAGAGGACTATGCAATGGTCGACGTGTTAAGCAACGGCCGGCTGGATTTTGGCGTCAGCCGTGGCTTTCAGAAAACCAGCTACGACGGCTTCGAGCGTTCAATGGACGACAGTCGAGAACGCTTTGCTGAGGGTATCGAGATTATTGACAAGGCCTGGTCCCAGGACAATGTCTCCTACGAGGGGCGGTATCGGCGGCTGCCAAATTTGTCGGTGTTGCCGCGCCCGGTGCAACGTCCGCGGCCGCCGATTTGGATTGGTGCCGGACCAACGCCTGAATCGTACGAACTGGCAGCAGCGCATGGCTATAACATATTGTTGGCTTCCGTGTTCGCGCCTATCCAGACTTTTACCCCGTTCGTCAAACTGTATCGTGAACGGTTACAGGAAGCTGGATATGATCCATCGCAGGTCTCGATTTCTACCGGCAACCATTGCTATGTCGGGACGTCCTCAGCGCAAGCGAAGGAGGTATGGGCAAAGCACTACTTGCGTTATTTCCACTTCGTTTCCACGTTGGTTGAAGAGAAGGACTACCAGCAAGCAAAACAGTTCAAAGCATTTGCCGGAGTCAAGACGTTTTTGGAGCGCGTCGATTTCGATCGTGCTCGGCAGACGCTGGCGATCTGTGGGGATGCGGAGGAATGTATTGATCGTGTGGCGCAGGCGCGGGAAGCGGTCGGCAACACCCATTATTGGGTCTACAGCGACCTGGGAGGGTTACCACGCGAAGAAGTGTGGGCGTCCCTTCGGCGCTTTGCCGAGAAAGTGATGCCGAAATTTCGCTGAGCCCTGGACGTCGAAACATTGCTGCTAGCATTTCTCATGATAGGAAACGAGAGAAAAGGAGGAGGACATGGCTGACTTCCGTAGAGGGACCGTTCAAGCCAATGATATCACCTTTCATTATCTAGAGATGGGCACTGGCCCGCTGGTCCTCTGCTTACACGGCTTCCCGGATAATGCTTTCACCTATCGTTACCTGGGGCCTGTGCTTACCGAAGCGGGGTTTCGGGTCGTCGCGCCCTTCATGCGCGGGTATGCACCAACCGGTCGACCAAAAGACGAACGCTATCAATCTGTCTTGCTGGCGCAAGATGCTGTAGCACTGATTCCAGCGCTGGGAGCGCAGAACGCCTACGTGGTCGGACATGACTGGGGCGCGTTGGCGACCTATGGCGCCGCTGCGCTGGCACCAGAACGCGTACGTAAGATTGTCACCCTTGCTGCGGCCCATCCGGCGACGTTACTCGGGGCGTTGGCGACAAACTACGATACGATTAAAGGCGGCTGGCACGCCTACTTCTTCCAGATGCCGTTTGCCGAACAAGCGGTTATGGCGAATGATTACGAGTTTGTCGAGAAATGGTGGCGTGATGCATCACCCGAGTATGACATCCCTCGTGAAGTCATGGAAAGCGTGAAAGCGACTTTCCGGCAACCGGGTGTCGTCACCGCTGCGCTCAACTATTACCGCCACACGATGAATCCGGCGAATCGCGATCCCGCGCTGGCGGCAGTGCAGGAAAAAGTCACAGCGACGTCTACGCCAGTCCCAGCGCTGGCGTTCCATGGCACCAAGGATCGCCCTGGCAGGCTCGAAGCGTTTACCAGTATGGACCAATTTTTTGCCGCCGGGTTGGAGAAAGTTGTTCTCCCAGGGACTGGACATTTCCTCCATCTGGAACGGCCAGCGGAGGTCAATCCGAAGATCGTTGAATTCTTGCAACAGTCGTAGGGCTTGTGCGTGCTGGGGTGGCCTTTACCGCACTTGATTGAGGGACTTATTCAGCCAGGGATTCCTGGAAATCGACAAATAATTTATGGCTGTTCGCACACAGCCACTGTTTCGCACGCTCCGCCTCGGGACAAAGACTGCGAACAGTCAGCCAGAACTTCTTTGAGTGGTCCGGAATAGCAAGGTGGACAGCTTCGTGTGCGACGAGGTAACGGACCACAAACTCGGGAGCCATGATCAGTCGCCAGTTAAAAGACAAGTTTTGCAACGAGGAACAATTCCCCCATTTGGTGCGCTGTCCTCTACTTCTAGGGGATCATCCGGGTTGTCGGCTTCCGGTTCGTTCCACCAACCTTTACGGTCGGGATACAAACTCAGCCACCGCCCCCACCAGTCGAGATGTCGCTCGATGTCGTCATTGGTCGCATCATGGAACAACACCGTGCCGTAGCGAAATTCCTCTTCATCCGCCGCGATGCAGAAGACGTTGGGAGTCAGCATCAAGGGTGCTTGCCGCTGATAACGGTGGAGCTGACGCACTGCTTCTTGCCAATCTTTCCCGCTAGTGATGTAGCTCTTGTATTCAGCGATCACGAGGGGAATGCCGTTGACCAGCAGGACGGTATCTTCCCGGCACTGTTTCACGCCCTGCACACGATATTGGTTCGTGGCGGTAAAATCATTCAGATGTTGCAGAGCGGGATCGAACTCGATGAACTGCACGGTCTTCGCTGGTTGGCCGGGGACGATTTCCAGCGAGACTCCATTACGCAACAGTTCCAAGGTTTCGCGGTTGGCGGTCAGTTTATCAGGATGCGCCATCGCCTTGCGCAGCGCACTGATCGCCATCTTTGCCTGCGTCTCGGTTGTCACCTCTGAATTGATTCTGAGGATCGCCTCGACTAACAGCTTCTCGACTAACGGGTCCTCTAGTGGGCGGTCAAACGCCGCCATTACCTCCTCGTCGCGATAGGTCCAGCCCAAACCGACATCATTAGGGTTCGGGCTGTCCTGGCCGGAAAGCCACTGGAGGATGGGGAGTTCAACGTAGCCTGCTTCACTCATGCTTGTTGTTTGTCGGTCTATGAGAGGCCGCGAAAAGGGTTCTCCACACGCACGCCGTCATAGCTCTGTCCATCGCTTAGGTCTGAAGCATTGAGCGGTCATAGAGTTCTTCGCGACGCAGGCAGCCCACGGGTTTCACGTTGCGACCCTTTGCCAGCGCCTTGAGCAGTCGAGCGGCGCGGACATCCGGTTTGCGCACGGGAGGGGGCGTGAAAGCGGCCCGATACGGCTCAGAGGTTGAGGTTCTCTTAGTGTCCAGTGCGGCAAAAAACCGCTCTAACTCCGCTTGGCGTTCTTCGGGAGTCAGGGCGGGAATCGCCAGTCTGCTCAAAAATCGACGCACCAAAGCGCTGACGGACGTATTTTGCTCCGCCGCTACGATACGCGCCTGCCGGTAGGTCTCGTCATCGAGACTCACGGTAATATTTTTCATTGTGACTGATTCCTAGAGTTTACGTTCATGATAACGTTTTTCACTCTCCCAACGCATCAAGCACTTTCCGCACGAGTTCAGGGTGATAATGTATCCCACTGCGTAACGCACGGTCGATCAACGGTTTTACGGCAGGGATAATTCCCAACACTTTTGCTCTGCCTAAGAGCCCTAATGTTCCGGTTACTCGCAAGCCAGCAGCAAGCGCCACGCGTCGCCCTTTCCATTCGTCAATGCACACTAATGAAATCTGTTGTTCCAAAGCAAGCTGAATTACCGCAGCCTCTCCTGCATCGAGGGCAGCTAACACCAGCGACGACAGCGGGCTTTGTAAGGATTGGCTGTGTAGCCATAGTGGGTTCACCATTGGATGTCCCACGGCGGCGCCAGCTTCTAATTCGGCCCGTACCTCTGACGGGCACAGAAACTCGTAGGGAAGCTGACCAGCGACGTCGATGGCTTCCATGCGGGCCAAGGCGATCAATGGGCCGGTATTGACGACGATGCGCTCAGCCATTGTGGATAAACGCTAGTTCAGCGTCAGCATCTTCAGGTCGCAAATTGCTGATAGATACGCCAACCCGAGGAAGTGAAAGCAGGAAGTCGACCCGACCTCTCCCGCAGAACCGGGCGGCCTGCCCCGAAGTCAGTTTGCCCAGTTCGTACAGTTTAGCCGCAAGTAAAAGACGGGCTTCCTCGTCAAATTCGTCGCGGGAGAGACCCACGCTGAACAGCACATCATCGCCATATTCGATCGTTAGTGTGTGTGACATCGCCGCACCTGTTCTTTCATGATGAAAACAGATCTTTGCGGGAGAAGGGGCCGGCGCTGCCTTCTTTCCCTCGGTCGCGTTCGCGGGCCTGTTTCGTGAGACGTTGGAGCCGCGCCAAAAAGTCCGCCCGGTTGGCGTCCCCTTCAGTCTTGTGCCTTGTATTCAACCGCAGTCGAAGAGCTTCCTCAACAAACTTCGTCAGCGTAATCTCTTCCCGCTCCGCCTCAGCTTTCGCCCGTTGGTAGATCGCATCATCAATACGGAGAGTCGTTTGCATGCCAGAAATCTAGCATACCTGTCATAATGATAACTATAGACTCGCGCCGGCAACGCTCTGCTTATTCTGATCTATTTCTTTTTCCCTCTCCCTATGGGCAATGACATGCAGCAGTGTCATTGCGAGCGCAGCGAAGCAATCCTTGTTTTCTGCAGAGATTGCTTCGTCGCTGGCGCTCCTCGCAATGACAGACACTCCCTAACTTCATAGCATTGCCCTTGAGGGGAGAGGACCAGGGTGAGGGTGAAAAAAAATAATCTCTGGCCCCCTCTCTCTGTCTCTCTCCCACATAGGGGAGAGAGAACCTGAAGCCAAACGCTGCGGTATTCCTGGTCTCCAGCCGTCCTTACAGTGCAGCAACCTTGTCAAGATTGAGGTTGTTCACCCGCACCTTACCCGTGAGCAGATCGTGCATAAGGGATTTCTTGAGCTGTTGGAGAGCCTCTACTTTTTTCATGAAGCCCTGAACCTTTGCCTTGGCAGCCGCGACAATCTCCACGATCTGCCGTTGTTCAGTCAGCGGAGGCACTGGGAAGCGAAAAGCCCGAACCTGAGTCTTATTCGTAGACGCTAAGTTCGTCGTGCGCTTCGCGACTCGCATGAAATACCGCTTTGCAATGTCCGACTCCACAACAAAAGCAAAAAAACGAGGCTCAAGCACGTCACGGTTCGCCCTCACGCGGAAAATATGATTCTGGTGAAGACAGTCGGGAATCTGCCCTTCCCACAATGTTCCGCGTCCTAACTTGTCGAGGTCGCCACCCTCTGTCATAAGTACGTCGCCAGCTTCCAGACGATAGCGCTCGACTTCATCAACCCGAACTTTGACTGTCTTGATGATGCTCAAATCCAAATGACCGTCTTGAACATTGGCCACGCGCAAATAGGGAAGTTCTACATGCTTGAAACCTGACACATCCTTGCCAAGCGTCACGCCTGAGCCAACTTCGGCGACTTCATCAACTCTTTTAATTTGCCAGTGCGCTGGCCGCTTTGCTTTCTGCCGGGATTTTCCGGCTAACCCATACTCCAACAACTCGTGCAACAAAGAATGGTCTAGAATGCGCGCCCGTTCCACCGCCTCACGCGTTCGCTCAATCGCCGTGGACACGGCGTCAAGGATTTGGGCGATGGCGGCTTGCTCGTCGGGGGGAGGAAAAGCCCCACGCAATGCATAAACATCACGACGAGAAAGCCCAGGAACACCAGTGGCCGCATTCAGGAAGGCAAGAGGAAGATATTGAAGCAAGTAGTAGAGGTAACGAAGTTTATCTCCAGCGATAGGATTGACGTAGTAAACGGTATCAATCGGCCAGAACGCGCGTGTTGCGTAATGCACAGCGCCGACCGTACCTTTTCGTCCAACGAGAATACCAGGGCCATCGAGCCACTGGACGTTGTGCGCGCCGACCCCTCCGTTCGACCCAAATACGTCAACCTCACCGGGACGTCGGTCTTCCTCGCGAAGAGCACGACCGTAAAGAAATTCGACGCGTTCTTTGAGTGGAGCACAACTCCAATCTTTTGGCAGATCTGCCGCGTGGAAAACCTGACAGCCTGAGAGATTCCTACTTGGCATCGTAACCAATTGCGGAAAGCAGTCTCTCTAACTCGGACTCTGTAGCTCGAACTTCTCGTTCGGCATTCTTGAGCAGTGCGAGCGCCTCCCTCACCTCCACCCTCGGCTCTGGTTCGAACGTGTCCACGTAGCGTGGGATATTGAGGTTGAATTCATTTTCTTCGATCTCGTCGAGACTGACGACGCGCGCGTGTTTGAGCAGTTCATCAGGATCGCCATACAAGGCGCCAAGTTCACTTCCCGCTTGTGCAATAGCTTCCCGGTCGTCCTCGGCGCGGCGGCGGGCTTCAGCAATGCGTTCGTCTCTTTCGGCCACTTTGGCGGCAGGTTTGGCGCGCTGGCTTTCCAGCTTCTTGATTGCGGTCTCAATTTTTTGCTTCTCCGCTTTCGTTTTCTGATGGGCCAGTTCGGCGCGGGTTTCCGCCAGGGCAGTGTCAAGCAGAGCCAGCTTCTCGGCGTGTTCTTTGTACTCGGCTTCGAGTCGCTCCACCTCTTCTAGTTGACGCTGGGTGATCTGTTCGCGGATGCGCTGGCTATGCTGCGCGACCAGAGCAGGCACTTTCTCGGCGTCGCCATAGGCATGGTAATGCACGAGTATGCGCATCACATCTTGCGGACGGAGTTCGTTCTGGGCCGAGAGTTCCCGATAGTGACGAGCAGCGTACACCAGCAACACCTGATCACGCCGCGTAGCTGGACGATCCTTGCGCAAAATCAGAAGGCAAGCAGGAACGCCCGCGCCATAGAAGATATTGAGCGGCAGCGAGATGACAGCGTCGATCAAACGCGACTCCAGCAACGCTTGACGAATGAGATGTTCGTCATCCGCTTTGCGCCGCCGGACGATTGGATTGCCGTCCTCGTCAAACTCGCCGGTTTCTTCTTCCACTTCCGGTTGGCCGCGAAAAAGCACGCCTTGCGGACACACGACACCCGCCCGGCCATGCTCGGTCAGCGAAGCGAGTATGTGAAGAATAAAGGCATAGTCGCCATAGCCAGCCGGGGGGCTGTGAAAACCCGCCCCACGCCCGAAGCGTCCGTATGGATCTTTATAGCCTTCCTTGCCGAAAACCTCCGCCTTGAGTTTGGCGCGTTTCTTTTTGTCATCCGTCTGCTGCTCAGGCCGTAACCACCAGAACTCATCGGAGAATGGAAAATTCGCCAACACCAGCAAGAACTTTTTCACTTTTCCATTTTCCAAAAACTGTGGATCGGTGATGGTGCTGGCTCCGCCTTTGATGTCAGCCTCTAGACCGTGGAGGACGGAGTTGATTTTGCCGATGGCGAAATTGCCCCAATTCATCTCCTGCCCGAAATACCGGGCGGCGTTGGCACGATGACCATTCTCCTTGAGGAAATCCGCCGAGTGAATGAGCATGCCGCCGCTGCCGCAGGTGGGGTCGTAAATGGTGTCGCCAGGCTGGGGTTCGAGGATACGGACCAGCGTGTCTACTACTTCCGGGGGAGTGAAGAACTCGCCCGCCTTGGCGCCGGCGTCATCGGCAAACTGTTTGATGAGATATTCGTAAGCGCGACCCAGGATATCGGCGGGAACGCTCTTGTTGGAGAGATCAATCTCATCGAAATGCTGAATGAGGGCATGGACAACTTCGTTAGGGATGAGCTTTTTGCCGCTGGCGTCAGGCGCCGGCTGGTTCCAATCCACGGTGAACACGCCACGCAGTTCGTCGTTGGCGTTGGCCACGGCGCGCATGGCGTTGGTGAGCTTTTCCCCGATGTTCTCCGAAACCGCCAAGACATCGCCCCAACGTGATCCATCGGGGATGGAAAAGCGATGATCGCCCCGTGCGCGAAAAATCGCCTTCTGCGCTTCCGTGAATGCGCGTCCCTGGATGCGCTCCTGTTCAGCAATAGCGTCATCCGCCTCGTTTTCCCATTGGTCACAGAGGCGTTTGTAGAACATGAGAGACAGGATGTAATTCTTGTAATCCTGCCCGGCGGTCTTGCCTCGCAGAATGTTCGCCGCGCCCCACAAATGGGCTTCGAGTTGTTGCTGGGTGAGTCTCATAGAGAAAAGAAGCTCAATATCCGCGACCCGAACTGAGCAGACTCTACGGGCTGCTCTGTGAACGGTCAAGAGTAAGGACAGCTTCTAGAAAGCGGGGTGCATGTGGGGAGCGGAACGTTGAGACTTGCAGGTTGTATTTCAACCCCCGGCTAAAGGCACAGCGTCTCCAGTGAATTCCCTGCAGCGTCAACTTCGCTTCCTCGCGATTGCAAGTTTCTTGAGTTCCGCTGGACTCAACCCAGCCTCTATCTCTCCATATAACTTCGCCGCTTCTTGATATCGCCTCTCGCGAAACGCCACCTCTGCTTTCGGGCGCACTTGACGGCATCGCATGTCGAACCAGTATTGTTTCATCCATGCTTCGCGCTGCTGGCGGAGATCCTCATAGAATGTGGGGTCATTGCGTAGGGCTCGCTCTCCGTAGCAACGAACAAAAGCTGCCAACTCCTGCAGACGAGAGATGAGAGCAGAGGGAGTCCTTACGACAGGCATGAAATAATGCTCTGCGGCAGAAGAGTCACTGAAGCGGATGAGGTCCCACATGCGAAACATATCTTCCCCGTGTCCAATCTCGAAGCCAAGTTCATGAGACCGGCGTCCATGAAACACCCGCGCTTCGAGATCCCCACAGCGATAGCGCACCAGAGTTGGTAAAGCCTCGACTTGGTGAAAACCATACTCTTGCAGAAACGCGAATACCTGGGTGACGGTTTCAGCGAACTGTAGGTCTTCACGATCGGTATTCATGATCGCTTTATTCCCTTCTCTCATAACGGCGGGAACCAGAAGTTCGTTGCCTCATCGAACTTCCATCCATGATTGTTAAGCAAGTTTCGTTCTGCATTTAAGAAGAATCCTTTTTTATCATTAGGTGAGGCATCGCGAATAGGTCGTCTGTTCGCCATGGCTTCACGGAGGTATTTACTGTTCTCTGCCCACTCGGCCTTGGAATCTGGATGCTTCGACGGCCAACTCAGTATATACTCACCGGCACCGATAGCTCCGGGTTTCGCAAGATCCGCCCTTCTCCCTATTACCAGAGTGTCACTTCCTGCACGAGCCGCCCGACACGCAACTCCTGCACCGCCTGGAAGTCCGGGAACCGCAGTAGCAGCAAGATCTGCTGCCAGCGATACCGCATCAAGCGCTGCGCCTCCATAATTTCCGGCCGCAACGTTTGCTCCCAACGAGGCCGCATCCATTGCCACGTTGGCCAGATCCCAAACCGTCTCAAAGATCAATCCTGCCGGATCAATCCCATTTACCGGATCATTGAGCACATACCCGTAAAGGTTGGTGTCCCCACCAGCAAAAAGGATCGGATCCTTCGCGGTCCATCTGCCTGTCTCGGCATCATAGTCCCGCGCTCCAAAACGGACGAGCTTGGTATCCCGATCATACAGTCCACCAGCAAACCCAAAGGGCTGGAAGCCGGGATTGGTGTCAGTGATGACATTGCCGAACTCGTCATAATCCATCTGTTGGACGATCGAGCCGTCGCTGCTATCGATGACTAAGCGAGGACTGCCGAGATGATCGGAGATAATCCGATACGTCACCCCGCCTTTGATCAGGTAATCGGGCACGTTGCCTTTGCTGGCGTAGACAAAGCGAGAAACAAGGTTCCCGCTGCCATCCAGCTCGGCAACAGGGTTAAGCTGGTTCTGGTACAAGAACCCTTGCGCCAGAGTGCCGTTCACCCTTTTTCCTACTCGCCGCTGTTGGCCATCAAGGATGTAGTCGAGCTGTGTCCCATTGGGGAGCGTCACGCTGAGCAAATTGCCCAGTGCGTCGTAGGTATACGTCGTGGTCTGCCCGCCGACAGCCTTGCTCTGCAGTTCACCATTGGCGGTGTAGGTATAGGTTGCACCGTTGTAACTGAGCAACCGATCCTGCCCGTCGTAACTCCCTGTTTGCGTACCCGCTGGCACCGTGTGGGTGAGACGGTTACCGTTCGCATCATAGGTGTACGTGGAGACAGTTAATCCATTCTGTTGGACTTCAACCAATCGGCCCGCCTGGTCGTAGGTATAACTATATGTATTTGTCGTACCGGCTATCGTTTCAGTCTTTTGGGTAAGCCGCCCACCGTTGTCGCGAGTGTACTGTTGGGTGAAAACGTTACTGCCAGTGGCAGTTGCCTGATAGGTGCTGGGTTCCGCCAATGGATTGTAACTGATCGTGTCGCTCACTGCTCCCAGCGTCGTCCCCGTGAGCAGTCCGTTTTGCGCATCGCGAGTGAGCACGAGCGGCCCGGCACTCGTCAGTAAACTGTCGCTGTCATAGGTGAGGGTGAGCGGGGTACTCCCATTCACACTCTGCGTGATGGGACGGAAGTTGGTATTATAGGTCCAACTCACATTCCCTGAGATTGGCCCGTTCCAGGTGCTCGCGGTCAAAAGACCACCGTCATGACTATGGGTTACGCTGCTCCCAGCGGGGGCAGTAGCGGTCTTGAGTCGTCCATCTGGCTCGTACGTGTAACCAAAACTTCCCGTCGGGAGGTTTTGACTACTGAGCCGCTGTGCGGAGTCGTAGGTGAGTGTGATCTGCTGACCATCGGGACGAGTGATCCGCGTCAAGAGTCGATCAGCGTCGTAAGTGTAGTGTGTGACGCCTGCGCCCCCACCCGTGACAACCGGTGGATTATAGGTTTGCACCAAATCGATAGGGGTGAAGCTGAACCCATGTGTTCCGCTACTGGGAGGGGTTATTGAGGTAATGTTGCCGGTGGCGTCATACGTGAACTGGATCACGCGGCCATCGGGAAGCGTTTGGCTGGTGAGCCGTCCGATTGCATCCCGGGTATAGCTCACCGTTCGCGCGAGCGAATCGGTAGCGGAGGTAAGATAACCGTTGGTATCGTAGGTGAACGTCGTCGCTCGCCCCCCCTGACCGACACTGTTTAGATGACCGTGCGCATCATAGCTGCGCGACAGAGGCGCTACTCCTGGCACGCTCATCTGTGTGATGCGTCCTTGGGTGTTGATCGTCGTGGATGCTTGTCGATTGGCCGGCGTGTGAGTCGTGAAGGTTTTAGTCGATTGTGTATAGGCGGTCGTGTACGTGCGCCCGTTGACAGTCGTAGTATCGATTTGCGTGACTAACGACACCGGATTATTGGGGTCGGAGAGAGTCACGGATCGTGATCGATTCGTTGTTGAGATCAGGCCTCCCGGTGTGGTCACTGTGAACCCGGTAGCGAATGGTGCCTGTAACCCAAAGCGCGGATCACCGCCCTCGCTCTGACCAACAACGCTGCCATTGGGAACGCTGATCACGCGGGTACCATCGGTCGCAAACGTCCGCTGTAGCTGAGTTCCGTCCGGCTGTGTGGTCAGCCGTTGACGCGCTCCCGTACTCGACCGCGTCACTTTGTAGCGTGCAGTCCGGTTCCCGCCTGAGGTCCGGGTGACTTCATACCCGCCAGGGACAGTCGTACGAGTAAAACTCTGCGACCCACCGGCGGGATCGTCATCCCGCAACAAACGTCCACGGTTGTTGTAGGTAAAGGTATACGTATCCCCCCGGGCCGTGGTCATGCCCGTGAGCAGTCCGCCTGTAGTGGAGGCAAAGCTCGTGGTTTCTCCCGCCGGGGTCGTCGCCCCAGTAAGATAGCCATTCGCATCAAGACTGAGTATTGTCCGTTGACCGAACGGCGCGATGATCGCCGTTGGCACGCCCGTCCCAGTGCGCTCAATGGTGGTAACATCGCCGTCTACGTCGCGGATCTGCCGTACAAGACCGGTACCATCGTAGGTAAACTCGTAACGCACTGCCCCCGTGAGTGTGTCAATGGTCTGCAGATGTCGTCCGCGCGAGTCAAAACGGTACAGCTCTCCACCATTTGCTGAGGGAATGCTGATATTCCCGATCCCGCTAAAGTTTGGAAAGATGGAGCGAATGCGGCGCACTCGGCGGTTGTTGAGGTCCGCGACGTAGAGGCTTCCGTCGGGAGCAATAGTGACGCCGGTTGGAGTTGCGAACGTCGCAGCCCCGGCTGTACCGCCATCACCGCTGAAACCTTGAAGTCCGTTACCAGCCACGGTCGTGATGATGCCGTCCCTACTCACGCTCCGGACGCGCTGATTACTCGCATCCCCAATGTAGAGATTGCCTGCGCGGTCAAGGGCGAGCCCTTCTGCATTGACGGCAATTTTTGCACTGGTCGCCCGCCCACCGTCTCCAGCAAATCCGTCTGAAAGCAGCGTCCCTGCATATCGATTGATGATGCCATCCGGCCGGACCCGCCAGACCACTCGATGCCCACCATCGACAACAAACAGATTCCCGGCTGGATCAATAGCCAGTCCACGTGGAGACGGAACATCGACGTCTGTCGCGCGGAGCCCCTCAACTGCGGCAAAGAGGTTGGTGGTTCCCTTCCCTGCGACGGTGGTGATGATCCCACCCGGCCCCACCTTTCGCACCCGATGATTGGTAGTATCCGCAATATAAAGCGCACCGTGACTATCTACAGCTACGGCCCGTGGCGCGTTCAGTTGTGCACCTATCGCAGGACCACCATCCCCGTTGTATCCTTGCACTCCCGTTCCAGCGACCGTGGATATGCCCCCCAGAGGAGTTACTTTATACACGCGATGAGCAACGTTATCGGAGACGTAGAGATTATCGTTCCCGTCCAGCGCGAGTCCCCACGGAGAGTTCAGAGTGAATTGCGTGGCTGGGGTCGTACCAGCCTGCGGAAAGGTACCGGCAACGCGAGTAATCACCCCCGCCGGGTCCACCTTCCGTACGACATGCTGAGAGGGGTCGGCGATATAGAGATTCCCTTTCGTATCGACCACCACGCCAGAGGCAGAACTCAACCAGGCGTCGGTCGCAGGTCCTCCGTCACCGGGACTGCCGCTGTTACGGCTACTCCCGGCAACTGTGTTAATTTGCGGATTGAGTTGTCGAGCGACCCGACGACCTCCATCTCCGAGATACAGTGTCTGGCCGCTCGGGTCATAGGCATGATGGACGCCGACGGTCCATGCTCCTAACCCCGCGGCCTCCGCTTGCCAGGGACCGATGAGGCCTCGCCAGGTGCGCGGGAAGCGAAACTCTGCCCGTGCGACACCCCCAGCTCGATTGGTAAGAATAGAGGACTGCCCATAAGCAGCGAAGGCGCGAGCCAATGTGCCTGGGTCCATGTAGCGTGCGCCATAGACAAACGTCGTCGTCACTCGCACGGGCTGGCGACCTTGTAACGTGCGGTCATAGACATCCTTCCCATTCCAGGAAAAACGCGTCGACCGACTAGGGAGGGGTGAAAAGCTCCGTTGATAATAACGGCCCGCCACCCAAACCTCGACTTCTACTCGTCGCAGTCCAGCGGGAAGAGAACTGTGGGTGAGGGGAATCTTTAAGGCATACGCACTCGTGCGACCGGGTACACGGTCACTGCTATAGTGAAGTCGCATGCCTGTCCCGGTGAGCAGTAGGGCTTCACCAAGAACTTGATTTTCACATTCAAGGGTTGACCCACAGTGGACAGTTGAATCACCGATACCTACGGTGGAATCGCCCCCACCCGTCCCATCGCTACTGGCATCGGGGTCGGCACTTTGATCACCGATTCCATCTTCCGGCGTACCATCACCATCGTCACCACTCCCACTTCCACCATCTCCTCCTTCTTCTCCTTCCGGGTCTCCGGCATCTGGACTTCCTCCGCCGTCTGGACCCGCGTTGAAATTACAATCCCAGGTCGAGAAGTGGGTCAGTGACGTGCGCCAGAGACTCTGGCCTTCTGTGTACACCGAGGCTAGTTGCTGCTGTTCCGCCTCGGTAATACCCAAGCCATTTAGCGTCGTCGCACTATCGACGACCGTGTCACCATCGGTATCCAACTCTGCCAGTCCCCCTGAGATCCTCAGGATCTTGATAATTTTGCCGTTGTCCCAGGGCACCCACGCTGCCGCATCATTATTGTAGTACCCGACTGGCACTGCTTTCCCGATGGGCAATCCGAGAAAGTTTTCGACATAAAAAACCACCGGTTGGGAAAAGAGGACATCTTTTCCGGCGAATTTGTGCCCCCCTGCCACTGCCTCGTCGACGCTGAGTTCCACCGCATACGTATACGCACTCGTTGGGGGTAACGGGGCTGGCATCGACTGCTCACCGCGGTCACCGACGGTGTATTCGGTGGCACGGACATGCAAGGTCGTGAGCGGCTGGGTAGTACCATCGGCAAGGAGCATCTGTGCCTGGGTGCCTTGAGAGAAGAAGAGAGTCGCTTGTCGGGTTCCGTCACTATCTGTCATGACACTGCCACGTGCGACTTGGATGGGGATGGTAGCCGTGAGGTCGATCGTGGAGACCTGGGAGTCACGAACAATCAGTGCGACATCAGGCAACGTAACCGTCTCCTGCCAGGAAAGGTCAACTGTACGTTGGGCCGGTAGATACCCAGGTTTCTGGTAGACAAATGTCAATGCACCGCCACCGTTGACGACCAGGTCAAACCTGCCGTCCGCGCGGCTCAAGGTTTGCCCGAGTTCGGAATGAGAAAGAACGCTGATGGTAACGCCAGGGAGCGGAGTTCCGTCGCGTTGCACTACGGCCCCACGCACTAATGCGGCGCGCTTGGCTTCAATCGTCCCCGGCGCGATGCCGGTCTGAATAGGATCCAGCCCCGTATAGAGAAACGCGGTGCTGTCCACTACAGTCGTGGCGATGGTGCGATCCACCGGCGGCGCCACCGTCGCGGGATCAGGGGGTACTGCCGGTTCTACCTGCGTCGTCCTTGGTATGCTCCTGTTTCCGGCAAGATCGGTCACGACAATCTGTAGCGTGTCGCCCGCTTGGGCGCCAATCTGCGTGGTGAAACTTCCATCCGCATTGGCCGTGACTGTGACACTCTGGTTCGTTCGAGCGTTCGTAATCTGAACCTGCGCACCCGCTTCCACACTCCCTGCCGCGCCACTGATCGTACTGCTCCCGCCGCTGGGTGCACTCACCGTAATCTTTCCCACATCCGCCGGCAGGGGTGGGGTAGTGTCAGGTTCCGTGACCGTAATTGTCACCGTATCCGGATCGCTATCTACCGTCCCATCATTGACAATGAGTTGCGCTACATACGTCCCTGCCACATCAGGCGTGAAACTCGGGGTAACCTGGGTCGAGGAGGAGAGGGCGGTCGCACTGCTCTCAGGTTTGGTCGTCAGAGCCCAGAAATATGACAGGGAATCGCCGTCGACATCAGTGGACAGGCTACCATCGAGACGGATTTCTGTTCCGACCGTGTTGCTTTGATCGGTTCCCGCCTCGGCGACGGGTTTCGAGTTGAGCGTCGTAATGGTCACCGTGTCAGGGGCACTACTGGCAATGCCGTCGTTGACCACCAGTTGCACGACATAACTGCCCGGTACATCAATCGTTAGACGTGGGGTGGTAGCGGTGACGTCGACGAGGCTGGCCGTACTGCCTGTTGGGCGACTGACCAGACTCCAGTAGTAGGCCAGAGTGTTCCCCTCAGCATCACTTGAGCCACTGCCGTCGAGAATGACGGTCTCAGTGACGTGCGCACTCTGATCCGCCCCGGCGTTGGCCACCGGTGGGCTATTGAGCGTGCTGATTGTGACCGTGTCTGGCGCACTGCTTACCGTCCCGTCATGGACGATGAGCTGCGCGACATAGTCCCCAAACGCATCAATGGTGAAACTAGGTGTTACGCTATTCGGCTCCGAGAGGGTCGCGTTGCTCCCGCTCGGCCGACTGAGCAATGTCCACTGGTAGGTCAGCCCATCACCATCTACATCACTTGAGCCACTGCCGTCGAGCGTGACGGTCGTATCGACTTGGCCACTAGTGTCTGGTCCGGCATTGGCCACCGGTGCACTATTAACCGTACTGATTATCACGGTATCGGTACTGCTTAAGAAGCCATCGCTGACAGTGAGGTGGATCGTATAATTTCCCGGGGTATCAAGCACAAAGGTCGGTGTCGCCGTCGTGGCACTACTGAGGGTAGCGGTACTTCCTTGCGGCTTACTGCTCAGAACCCAGCTGAAAGTTAGAGTGTCACCATCAGGATCACTAGAGGCAGTACCATCCAAGACGATTGTACTGCCCACCAGTTGGGTTTGATCGCTTCCGGCGTTCGCGACCGGGAGATGGTTCACTGGTGTACAGACATCAGGGTCGTTAATCTCTCCATCGCAATCCTCATCCACTGTATTGTCACCACAGATCTCCGGACCCCAGAGCCGAAAGGCGATGGACCCCGCACGGTTCCCCGGATTAATCGCCCAAACGACGGTCACCCCGGAGGCGACGCCAGGAGGAACAAGAAATGTTGCACGATTTCCTACAGCGCTAAGAATTTGTGCTGGAATTCCATTCGTGATGACGCCGGGGCTGGTCTCATGCCCGCCCACGTAGATCAGCATGTTGTCGGCCCCAAAGCCGTTGCCGGTAATAGTTACTACGTCCCCTGGCCCAGCACAGGAAGGAGCAATGGTGAAGATGCGGGCGGCGTTCGGAAGAGCTTCCGCCAGCTCGTGTCCCCACCAGTTGTGAGCCGTGGTGAGGAGCTTTTGCACGAACGCTGGCCACAGCCCATGAGAGGAACGACTCACTTCCGGCAGGGGCCATCCTTGAAGAGTCAATAAGACAATTAGAAGCCGAGTAAAACGCTTCCCTAATGGAGAGCGGAACCAACGGGCCATCGTGGTGAACGAAAGAAGGCGAGGAAAGGTAGACGTCGGTAATCGGTGTACCATGGTACGTCCTTTCAATTTTTGACGGTCGGCGTGTGGGGGTGAGCACAGAGGGAAGAGCGTTCCGCTCTGGAACTGTTCATTCGTAAGAGCAATAACTAACTGTTATTGCTCTTCTCTCTCTTTCAACCGCCGACGGCCAATGTATTCACGGAGGGGAACACTCGCGGTTACTAGCCCAAATCGCGTTCCGCTGTCAATAGTTGGCTGTAGTTTCTTTTCATTTTCTTGAAAAGCACAGGGGATCACCCCAAAAACTCTATCTTTTGTAGCAAATCTATCTCTTACTTCTAGAATTCAGAGGCTCCCTATGCGCCGCGCCATCCCCCACGGCATCTTTTGTCGTGGGTAAGGTATTTCCCGAAAACGTTTGCTGTACCTGTTGGTAAGCAATGATTGACTGTAAAAACCGCAGTTGTTACGGTGCGGACAGGAGGAATCCGCTATGGCTTCGGTCAACAAAGTGATTCTTGTCGGTAACCTGGGGAAAGATCCAGAAGTCCGCTTTACCCCAAGTGGACGTGCAGTTGCGAAGTTCCCTCTCGCAACCACCGATTCTTGGACAGATCAGGAAAGTACCCGTCAGGAACGAACTGAATGGCACAACATCGTGGTATGGGGAAAACAAGCAGAATCCTGCGGTCAGTATCTCAGTAAGGGTCGGCAAGTTTTTGTTGAGGGTTCCATCCGCTCACGCAGCTACGACGATAAAGAGGGTAACAAACGGTATATTACAGAAATCGTTGCGCAACGGATTCAGTTCCTCGGTGGCGGGAGTGGTGGCCGCGGAATGGCGGCAGATGGGGGCGGAGCAGGGAGCTTCGATGAGTTTGGTGGTGGCCCAGCTATCGATGATGATGATGTTCCGTTCTAGGTCGTTGTGATCTCGGCAATCCCGTCTTTGATCACTTCCTTCCCGTCAGGGTTGTACGTCGCGTAGGCGTACACCTTGGTGCTTTTGGTGTCTTCCCACGGCCACACAGTGGTAGAGATTTCTTGTCCGGGGAAAACTGGACGAGCAAAGCGCGCATACAAACGACTGAGGCGGCGTGAATTGCCATCACAGAAGTGGTCAACTATCACCCTCGCTGCAAAGGCCATTGTGCACAAGCCGTGGACAATGATTCCTGGCAAGCCTGCAAGTTTTGCCACGTTCTCATCGACATGAATGGGATTGTGATCACCCGAGGCTTGGGCATAACGATAGGTCTGGTCGGCATCGATACGTTGACGTACCTGGACGAGCGGTGCCTGCGACTGCCGTGCGTCAGGAGTGCGGGTCCGCACTTTTCCCCGTGCTCCTGGAGTCCGGATGAAGGCCGTGAACAGCATTCGCTGCACCTGTTCATTCCGCTGATTGATACAGTTCACCTCGATAGTCAGAGACTCTCCTCCAGATTCGTTGTCAATGGCGGCAATGTTCGCTCTACTGGTTACGATATCGCCAGGCGCAAGCGGGTGGAAAAAGTACATGTCCTGCTCACTATGAAGTAAGCGTAGGACATCGACGCGGAGATTACTGTCTGTCACCACTGTCATAAGCGAAAACCAGGCAGCAACGACGCCAAACATCGGCGGGGCTATCATTCCATTGGGGTAGTCGGCAGAAAAGTGCGAGGGATCTTCATTACACGCACGTGCGTAATTGATAATCGCTTCCGCGGTGACACCATATTCCTGCGGTGGATAGTGTTTCCCGACAAGCTCTCGATTCAACACCATGGTTCGTCATCCACTTTTCGTTATTTTTCCCAGTACCCGTCATCGACAAAGCTGACATATCTCCCTTTGCCGATGATGAGATGATCAAGGACGCGGATACCCATAATTTCGCCAACATCGCGCAAGCGCCGGGTGATAAGCAAATCTTCCTGGCTTGGTGTTGGGTCGCCGCTCGGATGGTTATGAATAAAAATGACTGCTGCGGCCGACTCACGAATGATCGGATGAAATACCTCGCGCGGATGTACTAATGATGACGTCAGTGAACCTTCTGATACGCGGACATCCTTAATTTTTCTATTCTTGGCATCGAGAAGAAGAACATGAAACTCCTCCTTTTTCAGGCCTCCGAGGTGTTCTCGATAGTGGTTGAAGATATCAACGCTCGAACGGAACTGGATCCCTCGTCTCAGTTCTTCCTGTGCAAAGCGTTTTCCTATCTCCAGCGCGGCCTTCACCTGGGCAGCTTTCGCCGGTCCAATCCCTTTGATCGAACACAAGTCGTGAATGCTCGCATCAGCGAGAGCACGAAAGGAATTTTCAAAGCGCATCATCAAGGCACGGCCGTGGTCGAGAGCATTTTGACCGGTACTCGCTTCTCCAGTACGCAAAATAATAGCGAGTAACTCGGCGGGTGAAAGGGACTCGGGTCCGTGTTCTAGCAGCTTCTCTCGTGGACGATCTGACTCTGGCCACTCTTTAATCGGTTGCATAGGTGGTGTAGGGGGTAAGAGGGGGAGGAGGAAGATGGGTAATCGCAGTCAAACATCACGAGGGTGTAATAGTCACCATAACCTTGCGATCACGAGGACCATCAAGTTCGACAAACATCACGGCCTGCCAGGTTCCTAAAGCAAGTCTCCCGTTTTCGATCGGAATGGTTTCGGTTGGCCCTAAGATAGCAGCTTTAAGATGAGCGGCTCCGTTACTATCAATTTTGTCATGACGCCACCTCCCTTCCGGAATCAAATTGTCGAGCGCCTCAAGTAAATCAGCCCCGATTTGCATGTCATCATTTTCGTTGATTACCACAGCCGCTGTCGCGTGAGGAACGAACACGCAGCACAGGCCAACGTCGACACGCGCAGTTTTGACAACCTCGGTGACCTGCTTTGTAATGTCGATGACTTCAAGCTTTTTTGTAGTGTGAACTTTTAGTTCCATGGGTCTCCCTGCCAATTTACATCCTCGCGGGAGATAGTGAAATCGTCGAACTCTTGATTTTGCTTTCGCTCTTCTTCATCGTGATCCTCATACCGGAGTTCGTTGCCATTTTGATACTGGAGTCCCTTCGTCACATCGGTTGGCATCCCAGTTTTTTTCATCAGCACCTTGAGGAGTTTGTTATTGTCGACCAAGTCTTCCCAACCACTTTCTTGGACCGCCTTCTGCGCTTCCTGCCACAGGTCGGGAACTAAGCCGTAGATGTCTTCATGGACTTCCGCATAAATTTTTCCATTGAAAAAACCAATTTTCACCGGTTGGTACACAAATTCTCCAGGAACCCCAACCTTTACGACGTCAAAAAATTGCTGAATATCCTCGGGATATAAGCGAATACATCCGTGGGTGACAAGCCTGCCAACCGCCCACGGATTATTGGTATCGTGAATTGCATAGAGCGGCAGTGTCAACTGAAGTTTATACTTCCCCATAGGATTGTCTGGTGAGCCGCCAGGAATAAAGTCCTCAGTCCAGCCTTTCTCTGCGATGCGTTCCTGCTTAATCGATTCTGGAATGACCCAGGTTGGGTTTGCGACCTTCCCGCTAATCTTGAATTTAGCAACTGGGGTTGGCCAGTCTTCCCGTCCCAGCCCAACCGGAAGCGTAATCACCAGACGTTGGCTGCCTTTTTCTCGCGGCGGAAAATAATACAACCGCATCTCTGGAATATTGACAACGATTCCTTCATAGCCGCTTTTTGGAAGCGTCCAGAATGTTGGTAAGGTCAAGGTCTCACCTGCTGGGGGAATCCAGGGGTCGAGGTCTGGATACACATTTATAAGTTCGTTATATCCAAGGTCAAAGTACCTGGCGATATCGAGGAGTGTATCTTTCTTTTGAATGGTATACTCGCGGGGTGAGCCGACAATGGTTTGCGCTTGCATGTCCCGCGGTCCTTGAGGAAGTGTAAACGGCCGGGCAATGATAATCGTTTTTCGGTAGAAACTTTCTTCGTCCCACGCTTTAGCAAACGACGGAAAGGATAGAACGACGGTCACGATAAAGAATAAGAACGTCGCATGCAGACACATTCTTTCCATACGCTATTTTCTCCCCATACATCTCAACTAAACTGAGATAAATGATATCTATAACATGATCGCTGATAGTCCACCAATAACGAGGGTAGAAGTCAAAAGCCACTATCAGAGAAAAGAGTATCAGATAACGCTCTCCGACACTCCGGAACAGGAAATTATTTTTTGACGATTGGACTTGAGGGGGAAGGCTTTTTTCTGCTCCCTCTCTTCTCTTTTTTTTGTTCGGCTAGAAGTCTGTCGAGTTTCATATTAATGTTCACGAGACTTCCTTGGAGGGTTTCCACTTTGGCAAGCAGCTTCGTGTAGTCTTCTTTTGAGGGAAGGTTGAAAAGAGTCAGGAGAGTATCAACACTACGGTCAATTTTCCCTTTCGTCTCTGAGGCATTCCGTAACGCATTTTTCATAAACGCTGAAACCTTGGGATGAGAAAGCGCATCTTTGATGGTCCGAGATACCCCTTCTTCACTGGCTTCATACAGCTTGTCAAAAATAGACTGTTCTTCTTTCACAGTTCTCATTGTAGAAATACCGGAATGAACAAGGAAACGTTTGGCCTCTATTAAGGAAATGATTTCGTGGATTGGGAAAACCTTCTTGGATACGTGACAGGTCTGCGGCTCTTCATGGGTGACCTCTCTTTCTCGACACTTGTAGGAACAACCATTTTTGTGCACTTACTCGACGCGGTGATATGTCGCCTTTTTGCTCACAACAACGAATATCCTAAAGGACTGTGGACGCTGCTTGGTTTTGTCTTTGGCATCTGGGCGATTTTCGCACTCTTATTCGTCCCCAAACGACAGAGAACATAGGGCAGGAATTCTCCTGCCCATTTTTTCTACCCACATTGCTGTAAGCACGAACGGATCGGATCAAGTTCGGGAAGTTTGCCTGCATCTTCTGAGACCCAGGCATATCGTACTGTTCCGGTCTTATCGATGACAAACGCGGATCGCTTAGCGACACCATTAAAGCCGAGGAGATTTTCGTACAGAGAACCATAGGCAGCAGAAACATTTTTGTTGAAATCACTTAAGAGGGGGAAATTATAACCTTCTTTTGCTGCCCAGGCATCAAGAGAAAATGGACTATCTACGCTAATGCCAACGACCTGAGTGTTATCGTTTTGCAGAGTGTTGATATTGTCTCGCACGGAGCAAAACTCTTTGGTTCACCCACCGGTGAAGGCAAGCGGTACGAATAAAAGGACAACGTTCTTTTTTCCGGCGTAGTCGCTTAGTTTGAAATCCTGCATCTTATTGGTTTTTAGGGTAAAATCCGGCGCTTTCTGCCCAACTTGAACACTCATACGTCCTCCTCTGTTGAGTTATTTTCGTCTTCACCTGATACGACAATTTCCTCTGCTTCTATTTCATCCTCTTTTTCGGCCAGGAGTGCAAGACTGACGACACGCTCTTCTGCGCCAGTATTGAATAAGCGCACCCCTTGTGTATTTCGTCCAATCACGCGCAACTCAGCCATGCGCAAGCGAATAATTCTTCCGGTGTCAGTAATGAGCATCAGGTGGTCTTCGTCGGTGACCTGCCGTACACCGACAACTTCTCCTGTTTTGTCGGTCGTCCGCATGGTAATGACACCCTTGCCGCCGCGCGACTGTACCCGATACTCTTCAACATCGCTTCTCTTTCCATAGCCGCTAGCAGAAACGGTGAGCAGTGTTACCCCTGGATTAATGATCTCTAAAGAAACAACTGCGTCTCCTTCTTCAAGATTTATCCCTTTGACACCATAGGTTCCACGACCAGTTGGTCTCACTTCTTCTTCGGAGAAGCGAATTGCCTGTCCGTTTTTCGTCGAGAGTAAAATCTCCTGAGTTCCATCTGTAAGACGTGCGCCAATAAGTTCGTCATTTTCGGCTAATCCCACGGCAATGATGCCGTCCCGACGGGGATTCGCATAGGCCATCAGTTCAGTCTTTTTTACTACCCCTTCTCGGGTCGCAAAAACGATAAAACTTCCTTCTTTGAATTCACGGACCGGAAGAAACGCCGATATACGTTCTCCTTCACGAAGAGGAAGTAAGTTCACCAGCGCTTTTCCTCGTGCCGTTCGGCTTCCTTGAGGAATTTCATGAACCTTCACCCAATAGACTTTTCCTATAGTCGTAAAGACGAGGAGAAAAGAGTGAGTTGACGAAATAAACAAATGTTCAACAAAATCTTCTTCCCGCGTCGTCGCGCCGACAACCCCTTTTCCTCCACGACGTTGAGAGCGATATAGGGTCACTGGGTTTCGTTTAATGTATCCTTCGTGAGAAACCGTGACCACCATGTCTTCTTCAGCAATCAGATCTTCATCGGAAAGATCTGAAGTCTCGTAAATGATCTCTGTTTGTCGTTCATCAGAGAAACGCTTGCGAATATCGAGCAGTTCGTCCTTGATAATGGCGTCGATCTCTTGAGCACTAGCGAGTATCCCTTGGAGGCGTCCAATCAGAGCAACTGTCTCTTTATGCTCCTCAATAATTTTCCCTTGCTCAAGTTGCGTTAACCGTTGCAAGCGCATATCGAGAATCGCTTGAGCTTGTGTCTCGCTGAGGGAAAATTGCGTCATTAAACTTTGGCGTACCGATGGAGGATTCTCTCCATGACGGATCACTTGGAGTACAGCATCAAGATTATCGAGCGCAATTTTTAACCCTTCGAGGATGTGGAGACGTTCTTCGGCTCGTCTGAGATCAAAAATCGTTCGTCGTCTCACGACTTCCCGACGATGAGCAAGGAAGAGCGTTAAGGTGTCCTTCAGGGTGAGAAGCCGTGGACGGCCGTCGACGATGGCCAGCAGAATAATCCCAAAGGATTCCTGCATTGGCGTCATTTTGTAGAGCTGATTGAGAACAACTGTCGGGACAGCATCACGTTTCAGCTCTATAACGATACGCATTCCGTCACGGTCTGACTCGTCTCGTAAGTCAGAAATTCCATCGATACGTTTTTCATTTACTAGGTCTGCAATCCGCTCTATCAGACGGGCTTTGTTGACCTGAAAGGGAATCTCGTTCACGATAATAGTGTTTTTCCCCGTGCGCTCGTTTGTCTCGACGTTCGTGCGCGCACGCATTTGGATGATTCCTCTTCCAGTTTCATATGCTTCCCGGATTCCGCTTGTTCCATAAATGAATGCTCCAGTGGGAAAATCTGGTCCTGGAATAAGCTTCCGCAGGTCAGTATTCGTTAGAGTGAAATTGTCCAGAAGTGCGACGAGCGCGTCTACGACCTCTCCCAGGTTATGGGGTGGAATGTTTGTTGACATCCCCACTGCAATTCCTGAAGAACCATTAATAAGGAGATTGGGAACCTTTGCCGGAAGAACGAGAGGCTCTCGCGTGGTATCGTCATAGTTTGTGGTGAAATCGACAGTGTCCCGATCAATGTCAGCAAGCATCTCCGCAGCGATCCGGGTCATCCGGACTTCGGTGTATCGCATTGCTGCGGGTGGATCGCCATCGATAGAACCAAAGTTTCCTTGTCCATCGATAAGTGGGTACCGGAGAGAGAATTCTTGCGCCATGCGCACGATAGTATCGTAGACTGCAACATCTCCGTGGGGATGATACTTACCAATGACATCGCCAACGATACGAGCAGACTTTTTATATGGGCGATTCCAGTCATTTCCTAGTTCAGACATGGCGTAGAGAACACGACGGTGAACAGGCTTCAGCCCATCTCTGCCGTCAGGAAGTGCCCGCCCGATGATCACACTCATTGCGTAGTCCATGTAGGACTGGCGCATTTCCTGTTCAATGTTGACCGTGATCAAGGTACCGTTGGAGGTCGATTCCATAAGGGAATATAAATGACGTAATCCTGAGATGGATTTTAGATATCGATATTTCTTGCTGCTAACGCGTTGTCTTCAATGAAGCGTCGTCGCGGCTCGACCTCGTCTCCCATTAAGGTCGAGAAGATTTCGTCTGCTTCATAGGCATCTTCGATTTTGACCTTCAAGAGCGTGCGAGATTCTGGATTCATCGTCGTTTCCCAGAGTTGTTCTGGGTTCATCTCTCCGAGGCCTTTATACCGTTGAATCTCTACTCCTTGGCGTGACCGTGAGTGGATGTAATCGACAATATCTTTCTGCCTTTCCAATGTGAGAGTTTCGCCCTTTTCTGTGAGAGAGTATGGGGCTTCACCAATAATGCGTAGATCATTGAAGGAGCGGAAGAGTTCTTGCCCTTCAGGCGAAGAGAGAAAATCCTCGTCTAAACTGAAACGCACCCCTGCTCCATTCGTTTTTGCACTGATAACGATGCGATATCCCCCACTCTCTTTGTCTTCTTCAGCCGAGAATAACACAGGCAAGAGATCTGGAAACTGCGATGTGATCTTATCTTGTGCAGAACGGAAAATTTGCTCCAATGAAGCGCGGTCCTGCAGGGCACCCACAGAAAACTGTTGCTGGCTGAACAGCGTTGAGACAAGGCGTCGATCTCTTCCTTTTCGTTCAACGAGGTCGAGTAATCTCTCGCAGCGAGAGAATCGTTTTACCCAGGTTCTTAACTGCTCCCCTTCTATTCCTCCAACCGTAATGTCGTTAATGGCTGAGTCGATGAGAAAATCTTCAAGGGAAGTCTCGTCCCGAATATAACGTTCTTGCTTACCCTTCTTCACCCGGTAGAGAGGGGGCTGAGCGATATACAGATAGCCATTCTCAAGTATCCCTGGGAGTTGACGGTAGAAAAATGTAAGGAGAAGCGTGCGAATATGAGATCCATCAACATCCGCGTCAGTCATGATAATAATTTTATGGTAACGGAGTTTTGACAGGTCTGATTCTTCTCGTCCTACTCCTGCTCCTAAGGCTGTTATCAGTAAGCGAATTTCCTGAGAAGAGAGCATCTTGTCGAAACGTGCCTTCTCGACATTGAGAATCTTTCCTCGTAAAGGAAGAACTGCTTGTGTGGCACGGTTCCTTCCCTGTTTTGCCGATCCTCCGGCGGAGTCTCCTTCAACGATGAAAATCTCGCTTTTTGCTGGGTCGCGTTCTTGGCAGTCTGCAAGTTTTCCCGGTAGAGAACCTGAGTCGAGCGCTCCTTTCCGCCGCGCGAGTTCTTTCGCTTTTCTTGCCGCTTCTCGAGCGCGTGACGCTTCGATACTTTTCTGACCGATTCTCTTCGCTTCTGCAGGATGCTCTTCAAAGTACGCGCCGAGTTTTTCATTCACTAAGGCTTCCACGAAGCCTTTGACTTCGCTGTTGCCGAGTTTTGTCTTCGTCTGTCCCTCAAACTGCGGTTCAGGGACTTTGACGCTAATGATAGCGGTAAGACCCTCTCGAATATCTTCCCCTTGCAGACTGTCTTGTTCCTTCTTAATCAGCCCTTGTGCTAGCGCATAGGAGTTCACGGTTCTGGTCAGAGCAGCCTTTAACCCGATGAGATGGGTTCCCCCTTCAGCCGTGTTGATATTGTTCGCGAAAGAATAGATGTTTTCTGTGTATCCCTCATTCCATTGAAGGGCGACCTCGGCCTCAATGCCATCTTTATCTCCCTTCAGGAATACAACTTTCGAGTGAATGGGGGTTTTGGCGAGCCCCAGATGTTCAACGAAAGAAACAATCCCTCCTTCATAGAAGAAATCATGTTTCTTTTTCGCATCTCTCTCATCTTCGATCGTAATATGCAGACCCGAGTTCAGAAAAGCGAGTTCTCGTAACCGTTGGGAAAGATAGTCGAAACTAAATTCCTGCTGCCCAAATATTTCTGGGTCTGGTCGAAACGTGACTTTTGTTCCCCGCTCTTCCGTGACCCCGATTTCTTTGAGCACCTCTTCAGGATCGCCTCGATGGTATTTCTGGTGGAATACCTTTCCTCCACGCTTGATCTCGAGTTCTATGTACTCGGAAAGTGCGTTAACGACGGAAATGCCGACACCATGGAGGCCGCCGGACACCTTGTACGCGCCTCTGTCGAACTTTCCACCAGCGTGAAGCTTTGTCAAAACAACCTGAGCGGCAGATATGCCCTCAGTCTCGTGAATCTCGGTGGGAATTCCTCTGCCATTGTCTTCTACTGTAATGCTGTTATCGATATGAATAATAACGTGGACGCTCGTGCAATATCCAGCAAGTGCCTCATCTACAGAGTTATCGACAACTTCAAAGACGAGATGATGAAAACCTCTTTCGGCAGTATCGCCGATATACATCCCAGGTCTTTTTCGTACTGCTTCAAGCCCTTCAAGGACCTTAATATGGCTCGCCCCGTAATCTTGCTCGAGCATGAACTCCTCAGAGGAAATTTTATAAAGCCGTTATTTTCCCTTTGTCGTGGAAAGAACAAACCTATCATCTCCTCCTTCTTAAGTAAACAGGAATTCTTAAGTAACGAAGCTCTCAAACATCTTTCCAAAACTAAAAAATCCTCATTGGCATAACAACATAGAAGAAGCTATCGTCTTTTTCCGCCTGAATTAATCCTGGGCTTGATTCATCTTTAAGATACAGAGTTATCTTTTGCTCGTCTTCGAGAACATTGAGCATTTCGGTTATGTACCGCCCATTGAAACCAACGATGAGGTTTTCTCCGCCATGCTCGATTGCGATCTCTTCTACCCCCTCTCCCAGGTCAGGAGTATTGACCGATATTTCCATTTTATCTTTTTCAATCTGTAACTTTACACCGCGGGAGCGCTCGGTAGTAAGAACAAGAAGACGGCGTAGGGCGCCGAGGAGATCCTCGCGAGAAAAAGAAATTTCATGTTGCTTCTCTTTCGGAATGACTTGCTGATAATCAGGAAACTCCCCGTCCACCAACCGCATTGACAGTTCAGTTGATTCTTTTCTGAGATTGACCGTCGATCCGCATATCGAGAAGTCGACGATATCTTCTCCTTTTTCGAGGAGCTTGCGCGCCTCAACAAGTCCTTTGCGAGGAAGAATCGTATGTGGCCAATCGTCAGCGAGAGAGCTTGCAGGTTCTCTCTCGATGAAGGAGAGACGGTGCCCGTCGCTGGCGACCATACGAAGTTTGCCATTCTTCTTTTGATGGCCTGCGACGGGTAATGCTTGCAAGTATACTCCGCTAAGGTTCGGTCTCGTTTCGTCTGGGGAGGCAGCAAAAAGCGTCTTCTCGATCATTTCTCGTAACACGTGGCCCGCAATGGACACCGCGTACTTCTTTTCCCCTTGCTCTTCTAGGCCGGAAGAAGAAGGAACAATAACCGGAAACTCTTTAGGATCGAGACTGGCCATGCGGAATCGTGACTTCCCACTACTAACCTCAACCCAACCATTGCCAGTAGATCGAAGAGAAACCAGGTTCGGAGAAAGTTCGCGGATGATTTCATACAGCTTCCTGGCATCGGTTGTTACGGCCCCAGGCTTCTTCACCGTCGCTTTGCATCGCTGCCGGATGCCGACTTCCAAGTCTGTGGCACCGAGTGATATTTCTCCTTCCCCTGTTTCAATAAGAACGTGCGAAAGAATCGGAAGAGTAGAACGTTTCTCAACGACTCCTTGAACAAGATATAAACAACGCAGTAAATCTTCTTTTTCCAAAATGCTTTCCATCGCTTTCTTCCTCTTCTTTCTATTCTCCCAGCCTTTTGTTTTCTTCCTTTCCTCTTCCACCCTTTCTGGTTCTCAATCTTCTATTACTTTATCTACGTTCTCTCTCATTCTCCAAAAAATCCCCTCTCTTACTACTATTCTTTTATATTTTTTCTTAATAGTAGTAGTAGGGGGTGTGAATATGTGGATAACTCAACTATCTTATTGATTCACAAAGAAAAGTTATTCACAGGGGGGTGTGAATAACTCTGTCAAGTTATTCACAGGGGGAAAAGTTATTCACAGGTTATTCACAGGTTATCCACAGGGTTATCCACAGGGTTATTCACACCCCTTCAAGCTAGTCTTCACTCCCGTAGACCATATGTTCAATGCGATCGAGGATCGTGCGCAAATCCTCGTCCTCTTTCAAGCGTTTCTCAACTGCAGAACAGGCGTATAAGGCAGTTGTATGATCTTTGCCACCGAATCGAACACCGATCATTGGGTATGATGCACCAGCGAGTTTCCGACAGAGGAACATAGCAACTTGGCGCGGAAACGCCACGAGCTGGGTTCTTTTCTTTGACGTAAGATCTGCTAGGCGGATGCCAAAGTACTTACAGACAGTTTTCTGAACAGTTTCAATAGAGATCTCTCGCTCTTTTTCTTTTCCGCCCTTCATCAGGGTTTGCAAAACCTGACGGGCAAGGTCGATGGTGATAGGACTTTGAGTGAGAGAGGCAAGCGCTCCAAGTTTCGTTAATCCGCCTTCTAATTCTCGAACGTTTGCCGTTACATGAGACGCAATAAAAAGTGCAATCTCGTCGGGAAGAGGAATTTTCTTCAGTTGAGCTTTCTTTTGTAAGATAGCAACTCGGGTTTCAAGGTCCGGAGGTTGGATGTCCGCGATTAACCCCCACTCAAAACGATTCCGTAATCGTTCTTCCAGACCATCAATCTCGTTGGGAAATTTATCTGAAGTCAAAATAATCTGTTTATAGGACTGATGTAATGTATTGAAGGTATGGAAAAACTCTTCTTGCGTGCGTTCGCGCCCGGAAAGAAACTGGATGTCATCGAGAATAAGAACATCTGCTTGACGAAACTTATTCTTAAACTCATCCATGCGATCGCGCCGCAGATGCGCTATCAATTCATTGGTAAACGTTTCTGATGAAAGATAGAAAACACTTTTACAGCCTTGCTTCACTACTGCTTCGTGGCCGATGGCATTGATCAGGTGCGTTTTCCCAAGTCCTACTCCACCATAAATAAACAGTGGATTGTAGTGTTTCCCTGGGTGTTCAGCTACAGCTTTCGCTGCCGCGTGGGCAAACTGATTTCCTCCACCGACAATAAACGTTGAAAACGTGTAGTTATTAACGAGACCGTTCTTTTTGGCGGTACTCCGCGGAAGATCGTTTCTTTTCTCGTCGCGTGTTTCTTCTTCGGACGGAAAAAGTTCTCCCTGCCGTTTGCTGACAACATCAAGAACAACATGGACAGTATGCCCCAGGACTTCTTTGAGCGATTCCTGAATAGCCGGCACAATGTTGTCGAGTAAACGGTCGCGAAAGAGAGTGTTAGGAACTTCCAGGTGCAAGGTATTGTCTCGGATGGCGAGCGGCCGTACAGGTTTCAGCCAGGTTTCAGTCGCAACTCGACCTACCTTCGCCTCAACCCCACCTAATACCTGCTCCCACACCCGCTGCACCCCTCCCTCTCCGTGTGTCTTGAAGAGGGAGTTATTCACAGCTGTGAATAACTCTCCAACTTGCGTCGCCATAGGAAGTTTTTCCCCCTGCTCCACGGATTTCTCCACACACCTCTCCACCTCCTTTTTTCTCTCCGTCCCAGGAGTACCCTGGCAATGAACCAGTGTTCTTTGGGTAAGAGGGGAAAGGACTTCACTATGTTAATTCACCATCGTGTGCTGGAAAAAAAAGATACCTGAACTGAATGAATATGAGTTGGCTTTAGACGTTTTTTTTTCTGAATGCAAGACAAAAATTTGCGAGGTGTGGAAGTAGCCGAGTTGTCTCTTTTTTTTCTTTTGCCTTGACGCGCGGGAGGGACGATGTTAGCTGAAAGAAAATTTCGAGTGGTGGTGATCCCCTTCTATGTCTACGTCCCATAAGCTTTTTCTTGAAGCACAGCGATATATTCCTGGTGGTGTGAGTAGTCCCGTGCGAGCGTGGAAAGCCGTTGGCGGCAATCCTCTCTTCATTCAACGTGGTCGTGGGTGCCATGTGACCGATGCTGATGGCAAGGACTACATTGACTATGTGTGCTCGTGGGGGCCTCTCATCGCTGGCCATGCGCACCCACAAATAGTGAGAGCAATGGAGGAGGCGCTGAAACGCGGAACGAGCTTTGGTGCGCCGACGGCAAAGGAAATTGAGTTAGCACGAATGCTTATCGGCGCTGTGCCCTCAATGGAGAAGGTTCGACTCACTTCGTCTGGCACTGAAGCAACTATGACCGCGCTTCGTCTCGCTCGCGGCTATACTCAGCGGACGAAGATTGTGAAATTTGCTGGCTGCTATCATGGACATAGTGACGCGTTATTAGTCAGGGCTGGTTCTGGAGCGCTCACTTTTAGTCAGCCTGATAGTCAGGGAGTGCCGGAGGCATTTGCTGCCCAAACATTGGTGGCAGAATATAACCAATTGAGTTCAGTTGAGACCTATTTCGCGGCCGAGCCGTCGAGTATTGCCGCCGTCATTGTTGAGCCCATTGCTGGGAACATGGGTCTTGTTTTGCCGAAGCCTGAGTTTCTTGTGGGGCTCCGTAAAATTACTCAGGACTATGGTGCGGTATTGATCTTTGATGAGGTCATCACTGGTTTTCGTGTCGGCTGGGGAGGCGCGCAAGAGAAATATGCTATCGTACCTGATCTGACCTGCCTGGGGAAAATTGTGGGCGGAGGAATGCCGTTGGCTGCTGTTGGTGGGAGAAGCGAGATTATGGATCTCCTCGCTCCGCTTGGCCCAGTATATCAGGCGGGAACATTGTCAGGGAATCCTGTTGCCGTGACTGCAGGGATAGAGACGCTAAAACTGTTACACTCTCCTGGAACCTATGAGCAACTCAACACGCTGGGCGAGACGATGGCAGAAGGGCTGCGCAAAGCCGTCCGTGATGCGAACATCTCTGCCTGTGTGAACCAGATTGGGTCGATGTTTACCCTGTTTTTTGGTGTAGACCGCGTCGAGAGCTATGCAGAAGCAACGAAAAGCGATACCAAAGCATTCGCGCAGTTTTTCCAAGGCATGATCGAGCGAGGAGTCTATCTTCCGCCTTCTCAATTTGAGACCGCTTTTCTCTCTCTTGCTCATAAAGAAGCTGAGGTTCAGGAAACGGTGACCGCAGCCCGGAATGTTCTGCAAAGTATGCGCTAACGAGGAGAGATGCCGAAAGAAAATCCGCTCTTTACCTATGGCAAGTATGGCGCAATTGGATTCGAGTTTGCGGGAGCCACCATTGGTGGAATTTTACTCGGTAGATATATCGATTCATACTTTGGGAGCGCACCCTGGGGCATTCTTCTTGGTGCGATCGCTGGCTTAGCAGGAGCTGTGTACCGTCTCACGTTTGTGATGCAACGTCTCTCTTCTCGCCGTGACCTCGACAATAGAAAAAATTGAGAAATTGAATATCCTTTTGCTCGGGGTTGGCGCCATCCTTGGCTGGAGCTTCTCCCTGTTGCATGTGCCAAGCTTTCTCATTGGTGGCGTGGTCATGCAAGCAAATTTTTGGCTGTTAAAGAAAATTGTGGGGATTCTTCTTCGTCAATTTAGTGGCACGAACAGCGGCAGTGGATTCGGTGTCCTGTGGATTTTAGCAAAAGGGGTACTCTTTCTGCTATTACTGAGTGCGCTGTTTCTTCGCTATCCGATACAGCCGGTGAGCTTTACGGTTGGGGTCTCTTTACTGCTGGTAACCTGCATGATAGTCACCCTCTCCGGGTCACTGAAGAACTCACACGAACATATTCATACATAGCGAACAAATGTTATAAAAATTTCCGTCTGACGGTACGCTCATGGAACATGCTTTTACTTGGGTTTCTGTTATTCCCGGTCTCAGTCACTTGCCAGGTCACGTTGCGACTTCATTACTCGTTGCTCTCGGATTGATGATCTTTGTGTACTTCGCTCGCCGCCAGGCGGCCTATGCGGTTGATCCAGCAATTCCTGACGATTCGTTGACGTTACGGAATGCTGCCGAGATGCTTGTTGAGGGTATTTCAGGAATGGCGAAAAGCGTGCTCGGAGAGCAGGGGAACCGCTTTGTCCCGCTGTATGGCACGTTTTTCATCCTTATTCTTTTTTCGAACTTGATTGGTCTCGTGCCTGGGTTTGCACCTCCGACAAGTAATTTCAATACGACTCTAGCGTTGGGTATCATTTCTTTTATTGCCTATAATTTTTTCGCCTTCAAGGAGCAGGGACTCCATTATCTTAAGCACTTTGTTGGTCCGATGGCCGCCCTCGCCCCTTTGATGATCCCCTTGGAGATTATTGATAATCTAGTGCGTCCGCTATCACTTTCCTTACGTCTTATGGGAAATATGACCGGCGACCACGTCGTGCTTGAGATTTTCACTGATCTGACCAAACTGATTATTCCGGTGATTTTTTATGTTCTCGGGGCTTTCGTTTCTGTGGTCCAGGCCTTTGTGTTCACCATTTTGAGCTTGGTATATGTATCTCTCGCTGGGGGAGTTGGTGGGCACGGGCACGGTGAACACCACTAATAAGTACAAAAAAACAGCTAAATCAACCGCAACCTGAAGAGTGAACGGGCACGAGGTGGAAGAGGACAAGAGGAGTGGTGGCGCCCACCAAGTTCACCCTAAAGGGAGCAAGAAAGGGGTCGGTATGAAGAAGTTTGGTCTCGTCGGGATGCTGGTAACATTGGCAGTCCTGACGGTCGTAGGAAGTGTCTTCGCTCAAGAGGCACATGAGGCCGCAGAAGCAGCCGCTGCGGCGGGCGGCATGGGAACCGGATTGGGCGCTTTAGGTGCGGGACTTGCTCTGGGCCTGGCTGGGCTTGGTGCTGGTATCGGTCAGGGACGTGCCGTTGGTTCAGCGATGGAATCGATCGGTCGTAATCCTAATGCTGCTGATCGCGTGTTTACCCCCATGATCATCGGTCTTGCTTTCATGGAAGCATTGGCCATTTACGGCTTAGTGATCGCGTTCATCTTTTCTGGAAAACTCTAAAAAAATAGACTTTAGGCTGAAGGCCGCAGGCTAAAGGGCCTCCCTTTCCCTGTGGCCTTCTCACTTTCTAGCGTTCAGAGCTGATCGACTTCTTAAACATATCCTTTCTGATACAGGTACTCTGCCATCAAGACTGCGCCTTTGGCAGCCCCCATTTTGGTATTGTGGCTCACAAGAAGATATTTTACCGCGTTGTCCAGTGCTGTATCGGGGCGGAGACGACCGACCGACGTTGCCATCCCATCCTCAGCATCACGATCAAGGCGTGGTTGTGGACGAAATGGATCATCATGCACGATAATCATGTGTTGCGGAGATGACGGGAGACCAAGACTGACAAATTCCCTGCCAAAGGCAATCATAGCTGCGCGAACATCGCCTACCGTGCCCGGGGTAGCCATCGATGCGAGAATCGCCTCGGTATGACCTTCTAAGACCGCCGCGCGAGTGCATGTCGCACTGACGATGAAGTCGGCGAGTTGAATTCCTTCCCCGCTTAACCTTCCAAGGATTTTCCGCGATTCCTTTTCGACTTTCTCTTCTTCGCCGGCGATAAACGGAATAATATTGTCGAGAATATCGAGTCCGATTACCCCAGGAGAACGTCCTGCGCCAGAAACTCCTTGCATTGAGGTCATGATGACCTTTTTGAGACCGAAGGCATCGAAGACTGGTTTCAACGTAATGGCTAACCCTATAGTCGTACAGTTTGGCTGGGTCGCGATAAACCCACGCCAACCACGGTTTTTCTTCTGTGTGTCAATCAGACGAACATGATCGAGGTTTACCCCTGGAATGAAAATGGGCACATCCGGCTCGTAGCGAAAGGCTGAAGCCGTACTGACAACCGGGGTTGTTTTTGCATAGAGCGGTTCCAACTCACGAGCTGGGCCAGACTCCACCGCGGAGAACACCAAGTCGATCCCATTCAGATTCAGTGCAGAGGCTTCGTAGACCGGGAGGGATAGCATCTGAGGCGGAGGCTCCGCTTGGCACCACCAGCGTCGCGCTCCGGTCTTCGCATCACGAATCGCTTCTCCATACGTCTTTCCGGCCGATCGTTCGGACGCCGCAAATGCAGCCACTTCAAACCATGGGTGATTCTGTAAGGCAACAAGAAACTGTTGCCCAGCAATTCCTGTCGCACCAACAACGGCAACTTGTTTTTTCATAACGCACAAATGAACGTGAGCACTCAAATGTTGTCAACACCCTGGAAAAAATACGTAAAACGTAAAGAGGACAACGTTACGTGTATTGAGACGGGTGTTGGAGATAACGCTTTACGAGTGGCGTTTTGTTCCGTGTGGTTGACTTCATCGGCGGAACCCTTAAGACTTCCCGCACGGAGAGGAGCATGTATGGCTGTTGAGTTTTTTGAAGATTTTGCGATCGGTGCTGAATATACGACTCACGCTCGAACAATCACGGAAACGGACATCGTCACATTCGTAAACCTGTTTGGTTTTCACGAACCATTGTTCATCGATATGGAATTCGTTAAGAACAGGAGTCTTTTTGGCGATCGCATCGCCCCCGGGTCGTTTACCTTTGCGCTCTCAGAAGGCATGACGATTCAATCCGGGTTAGTGCGTGGGGGAATGGCGCTGCTCGGGGTATAAGAAATGAAAATTCCGGCTCCGTTGCGTTGTGGCGATACTGTTCACATTAAAGTGAAGGTACTGGAAAAGCGTAAGACCTCAAAGCCAGATCGTGGGATTGTGACTTCAGAACAGCAAGTGATCAATCAGAAAGGTGAAGTACTTTTGCAATACACTGTCAAACGGATGATCCGACGGCAGCCACAGGCGTAAAATGGTCGGAAGACTAAATCAGACCACAAAAGATTCGTCCACTTCCTTGCGCTCAATGGAGCAGGTTTCCGCTCGTCCTGAGCGTAGCGCAGCGAAGTCGAAGAATGAACGGTTTTGACGGCCAGGGGGCCAATGTCGTGTGGCCTAGTTGAGATAACCCTTACTCACGTTAGGAAATTATGGACGCTACACTTGTTTCTCGGCTTGCAGAAATTGTTGGTGCCGATGGGGTTGTTTCCCACAAAACCAATCTTTCCGTGTACGACTGCGATGGTTACACACTGGAAAAGTCTACGCCTGAACTGGTTGTCCTGCCGCGCTCGACAGACGAGGTGGCGGCTATTGTCAAACTCTTGAATAAAGAGAAAATCGCATTCGTCCCGCGTGGGGCAGGAACAGGGTTAAGTGGTGGGTGTTTACCGGTTGACGCACCGATCATGATCGGTACCAGTCGGATGAACAAAATCCTCCATATTGATTTGCATAACTGCTATGTTGTTGCCCAGGCCGGTGTCGTCAATCTCTGGGTGAGCAACGCCGTCAAGAACGATGGTTTGCAATATGCCCCGGACCCTTCCAGCCAACAAGCTTGCACGATCGGTGGGAATGTCGCGGAAAACTCCGGCGGGCCCCATACCCTCAAGTACGGTGTGACCACGAACCATGTTTTGGGCATGGAGTTAGTGCTCCCGGACGGGGAAGTCGTCACTCTTGGCGGAACGGTGGAAGACGTCCCCGGCTACGACCTGCGTGGCGTGACCATCGGTGCTGAGGGAACGTTTGGGATTGTGACGCAAGCGACCTTGCGTCTGACTCGTCAGCCGCAGGCGTATCGTACGTTTCTCGCTGTTTTTGAGTCGGTGCATCAATCGACACAGACCGTTTCGGATATTATTGCCGCTGGTATCGTCCCGGCAGCGTTGGAAATGATGGATAATCTCATCATTCAAGCTGTGGAAAAGGCCTTTCGTTTTGGCTTTCCGACCGATGCCGGTGCAGTGTTAATTATCGAACTCGATGGCCTTGCTGCGGGGTTAGATCCACAGACCGAGAAGATCATGGCCATATGCAAACAGAATAAGGCGCGGGAAGTTCGGGTAGCACAGGACGAAGCCGAACGAACCGCCCTATGGAAGAGCCGCAAGCGTGCATTTGGTGCAGTTGGCCGTCTCGCACCCAATTATTGCACTCAGGATGGGGTGGTCCCGCGTACGAAGGTTCCGGACATTTTACGAGCAATAACGGGAGTGGCAGAAAAATACCAGTTGCGGATTGCCAATGTTTTTCATGCCGGCGATGGCAATATCCATCCGATTTTGCTGTACGATGAGCGCGACACTGATGAAACTGAGCGTGTGGTGAAAGCTGGGCAAGAAATTCTTAAGGCATGTATTGATCTTGGTGGGAGCCTCACCGGTGAGCATGGCATTGGCGTTGAAAAGATGGGGCAAATGCCGCTGATTTTTTCCCCAGAAGACTTGTTAGTGATGAGTCAAATCCGCTCTGTGTTTAATCCAGACAACCGCTGCAATCCTAACAAAGTGATCCCGATGCCACAGGGATGTATTGACGTGCGAACGCCCCGCCGGCAGGTTCCTGTCTAAAGGCAGAAGGTGGAGAGCTAGGGATTCGTGATGGATACTACCTCGGAAAATAATGCCCGCTTCGTCATCGATGGTAAGAAACCGCAATACGTCGTGTATCCAGAGTCGATAGACCAGGTCAGCGAAGCGTTACGGTTGGTGGCGGCTAATGAGCTGTCTCTTGTTCCTGTTGGAGAAGGGGGGTTCCTTCATATTGGTGGTTTGCCGCGACGCTACGATCAGGCCTTGTCGTTGCAACGACTGAATAACATCATTGATTACCAACCCACGGACATGACGGTTACTGTGGAATCCGGCCTGACCCTTGCCCAGTTGCAAGCGGTGTTGGGCGAACATGGTCAATGGTTACCTCTTGATCCGCCACGCCCGGAACACGTGACAATTGGTGGAATGATTGCGACCAATCTTAGTGGTCCGGCTCGTCTATCCCAAGGAACCATCCGCGATTTTCTTATCGGTCTGAAAGTTGTGACCGCGGATGGAACCGTAGTGAAAAGCGGCGGACGCGTAGTCAAAAACGTTGCTGGTTATGATCTGATGAAACTGTACTGTGGGTCGTTTGGGACACTCGGTGTCATCGTCGAAGCCACTTTCAAGGTGCGTCCGCGTCCAGAACAACAACGCGTGCTCGCAGTGCGTTATCCATCTGCGACTCAGGCAATGGAGAAGGTACAACATCTTCTCCATACCGAGTTACAGCCGTTCTTTATTGAATTAACCAACTTTGCTCCGCTCGGCGAGGAAGGAGAAACGCCTTCCGGTGGATATCTTTTTGTCGGGTTTGCGGGAATTTCTGAAGAGGTTGCGTACCAACACTCGCGCTTTCTAGGCATGGCAGGCGGTGACATCCAACCGGACAAAGACTGGCAAGAGGATACGTTCCTCAAGTTAACCAATACCCTACGGGATTTTCCTGTTGCGGAGGACGCGCTCTTGCGGTGCAAAGTGAGTCTCCTCCCAAGCTATATTGCGGGTTTTTGGCAGAAAGCAGAAGAAGAAGGAAGAATCCGCGAGATTGCTCTCCGACTTCTCGCCCACGCTGGGAATGGGATTCTCTATGTTCGCGTTCCACGTCAGGACGGTGTTACTCAAGAGAAGCTGCTGTCTTTTGTCGATTGGCTCCGCATCCTGGCCAAACAGCTAGGTGGATATTTGATCATTGAAGAGATCGCTTCCGAGTTGAAAGAGCGCGTGGACGTGTGGGGACATATTGGGAATGTCTTCCCATTGATGAAGCGGCTGAAAGAGACACTTGATCCGAAAGGCATTCTTAACCCTGGACGATTTGTGGGGGGAATATAAAAACGTAAAACATAATGCGTAAAACGTGAGCTGTTCATTCTCACCCTTTTTACTAATATGATGTCTCGTAAATTTTTGACTTCTTACATAAAAGGCGAAAGGCCATGAGTCAGGCAACTGTTGAACATATTCTCGATATGATCGACCAGCTTTCGGACCGCGACCGTGAGCTTCTCCAGCGCCAGCTCGCCGCACGTGCCGAAGCGGAGTGGCGCCAAGAAGCCGAAGAAGCCCGTCGCCAAGCGAAGGCGCGCGGGATCGACCAAGCTGCCATTGATGCAGCCATCCGCCAACGTCGATATGGTGCATGAAAGTCTTCTTCGATACGAATGTGTACATCGCGGAAGCGCTGTTGGGCGAGGCTGCTGAAGCGTTATTGTCGGCCACTGCCAAAGCGTCTTGGCGCGTCTTCGTCAGTCATTACTTACTGAACGAAATCGAGCGCGTGCTCGTGGACGATCTCAGCTTTTCCCCACGTCTGGCCCAACTGACGCGACAGCGTTGTTCTCGACGCGGCAGCCACGTACCCGATCGCTTGTCGCGCCACGCCGTGCCTGACGATCCCACCGACAGCCCAATTCTTCGGGCGGCTTTGGATGCCGGTACAGATTACCTTGTCACAAACGACACACATCTCTTGGATCTGAATCCCTACGAAGGTTTGCGGATTATCTCTATGACCGACTACTACCAACTTCTTATCCATGAAGGATTGATTTCCTGAGGCGCTGGTGTGCTACTTTTGGCTTGACCAGCAGTACTAGCAGTGGCACCGAGACCGGAAGTGGTACCCCGTAAGAACACAGAGGCTCTACCTCTCAACGTCAGCACAACGTATAGTCAAGCTTATGACCTCTACCCAAATCAATTTCGTCGATCACGACAAATTTTTCGATTGTGTCCATTGTGGACTCTGTCTTTCGTTCTGTCCTACTTATGTCGAACTGGGGACCGAGATGGATTCACCCCGTGGTCGCATTGTTACGATGCGGGGACTGCAAGAAGGCCGCTTGCGGCTCAACGATGAGGTCGTCCGTCATTTGGACACTTGTCTAGGCTGCCGTGCGTGTGAAACTGCGTGTCCGTCTGGTGTCCATTATGGAGAACTCATCGAGGGAGTCCGGCCTTACATCGAACAGCATTATCAACGTTCATTGCGAGAGCGCTTCAAACGTAAAGCGATTAATTTCCTTTTTCCGAATCCCTTGGCTGCCCGGGTGCTTGCGTTCTCTTTGAAGGTTGGAAGCGCTTTAGGCTTAAGCCGTTTGGCCCATGCCCCCCAGATTCCTCGACAATTGCGGTACTGGTTTGGCCTCCTGCCGGAAAAAGGCTCAGTCTCTTCAGCAACCTTGTTGGATCGATACCCAGCGATTGGTGAGAAGCGCTATACCGTTGCTATGCTAAGCGGATGTGTGATGCCTGCGCTCTTTGGGGCGACCAACGAGGCAACCGTGAAAGTCCTGCGCCATAATGGCTGCGAAGTGTTGGTGCCGAAAGCCCAGGGATGCTGTGGTGCATTGTTACTGCACAATGGCGACAAACCCGACGCCCTGAGGTTGGCCCGGCGCAATATCGAGGTGTTCAGTAAACTGGAAATCGACGCGCTAATCATCAACGCCGCTGGTTGCGGCGCCATGATGAAAGAGTACGGCGAACTCTTCAAAGATGACCCTACCTATCGTGAACGGGCGCAGCAGCTCACCAGCAAAATGAAGGATGTGGCTGAATTTCTCGGGAGTATCCCGTTTATTGCTCCGACGCAGGAAGTGCGGACGACCGTCGCCTATCATGATGCGTGTCATCTCGCGCACGGACAAAACGTCCGCACGCAACCACGGATGCTGTTACAATCCATTCCAGGTTTGCAAATCGCGGAGTTAAACGAATCCGATTGGTGTTGCGGCAGCGCAGGAACCTACAACTTAACTGAACCGGACCTGGCGCACCGCTTGTTAGAACGGAAAGTGAACAACATTCAGGCGACTGGTGTCGATCTCGTAGTGGCTGGCAATCCCGGCTGCTTGATGCAAATCCGTGCGGGATTGCAACAACGCGGGCTGCCGACGAAAGCCGTGCATACGGTAGATCTGTTAGCAGAGGCGTACGGGGAAGAAGCGTAAAACGTAAGAAAAAAGGGGCCTCTCCCACGTTTCACGTCTTACGTTTTACGCATTACGTTTTACGTGTCGCGTTTTACGCACGGAGTGTAAGGGAAAAGGGGGTAATGACGATGACGCAACGACTCTTTACTCAAGCAGAACTCGATGCCCTGTGTCTTTCTGGTGAGGCACGATTTACCGCTGCGCTGGCGAGTGGAGACAAGGCGCAGGCGCAGGCTGTCTACAAAGACAACGAAAAAGCGTTTCGCGAATTTCATGACATTTATACCAAGTGGGTCGCCACGATTCTCGAGTTTCTCTACGAGCGTCACGGTCATGAGGCGATGGCGAAAGCATTGCCACTGGAGAAAACCATTGCCGGTGCCTTTCGCATGGGGATGACCCTTGAAGAAGTCTTGACGGCTGATGAGGCCCCACAAAAGCGCATGGCCGGGCTGATTGATGCTGGAGATGTCGCAGGGGCCAAGGCATTCTATACAGAAGTTGAAAGAGCCTGTCGTGACCTGCACGACTTGTACCGGGAGTGGGTCACCGCCGGCCTCTCTCATGTGTATCGTGAATACGGAGTCGAAGAGTTGAACCACTGCCTACGCTATAGCAGCGAGAAAGGCTGGATGCCGTGGATGATGGAAGACGTTAGTCATGATGTCCAAACGCGATTGCGGGATTGGACTCGTCTCTTGGTAGTTGGAAATTTTGCTACTCTCTCGATTACTGAAGATGATGAAAAGTTTCTCATCACGCAGAATCCCTGTGGAAGTTGTGGTCGTCAACATAGCGACGGGCGTTATGATCCGCCGTGGAATCTCGCTGTCATTAAGGAAAAAAACCCGATCACCTTCACGCGTGGGGATGTGACTGCATACCGTACGCATATTGCTGTCATGCACACGATCATGCCGATTGAACGCATCGGTGCACCGTGGCCGGTGATTCAGTGTTCTCATGCCAAAGGCGGGGTCTGCAACATCTTGTTGTATAAGAATCCACGCCACGCCGCCCCTGAACACTATGCGATGGTGGGAATGCAACAGCCATCATGAAGAAGATCACTATAGCAATCTGGCAGGCGCTGATCCTAAGCCTCGTGCTTGGGGCCGGAGTTGGGCAGAGCTTGGCGCAGGAAGAGCAAATACTCGCGCGCGGAGAAACTCACTACCTGCGCTACTGCGCTGTCTGTCATGGGGAGACAGGAAAAGGTGGCGGTCTGCTTGCTGAGTATTTGAAAATACTCCCTACAGATCTGACCCAGCTGAGCAAGAAACATCAGGGAGAATTTCCTTTTTGGCAGGTCTATCGCATCATTGATGGACGAGAAGAGGTAAAAGGGCACGGAACCCGAAATATGCCGATCTGGGGTGAGGAACTACGAATTTCTGAACCAAAAGCACAGCCGGAGTTTGTTGAAGACCTCATTGCCGGACGTGTCTGGCAAATGATTCTCTATATCCGCTCTTTACAAGAAGCATCTGCCAAAACTCCGTAGTTCCTGACCGGTGAAAGGAGCGACACAATGGCACACTTCAATTTCGCGGCCTATTACCAACGCTTACAAGACTTAAAGAAATTACAAATTCCCGCAAGCGAAGTGCGCTGGACGGAGCGATACGAGCAGCCTGACCGACCCTACGAAATCGTGCTCTACCTCGGCTGTAATATCCTCCGCACGCCGGATGTTGCCGCCGATGTGGTTGCGGTGTTTGAGGCCCTTCAGCTCGATTTCATCGCTGTCGCGGGGGTTCAGTTCTGTTGCGGGATTACCTGGGATCGTTTTGGGGACGTGGCTAAAGGACAAAACGTCTCCGATTTGACTATTCAACGTCTAGCGTCGTACCAACCGCGTGTTGTTGTCCATTGGTGTCCGTCGTGCGATGTCCATTTTTCCGATGTGGTTACTGGGCGCGATGAGAAAACTCTCCCCTTTGCCGTAACCAACACCCCCGCATTCTTGAATGACTTGGGCCAACGGGGCTTGATCCCGTGGCGCCACGCCTTACACCGACACACAGTGCTACACGGTCACCAGGGCCGTGCAGGGCATGACAGTGGCCAACGCCGCGCGCAAGCCGACCGAGATAATGTCAGCCAGCTCTTACAGCAGATTCCTGGAGTGCGCTTCTCAGGGATAGTTACTGCTCCACGAGAGTTTGATTATGACTGTGGATATGGCTCGCTCAAACTCGAGCGTTCACAATGGTTAGCAATCCGTGATCAACTTGTGGCGGAAGCACGGCAGCGCGACGCCGATACGCTCGTGACGGTTTCGCATGCGTGTCAACGCGAGTGGTGCGACGTTGGTGACGAGACCCTGGCCGTGCGGAACTATATTTCTCTGGTCGCGGAGTCTCTTGGCTGTACGCGCAATTACGAAGTCGACAGTTTGGGAACGCTCAAACGTGTCAGGGATCCGCAGACCATTATCGAACGGACGCAGGCCAGTTGGTCCAGTCATGGTCTGACCGAGGAACAGGCGACAGAGGTCGTTCACCGGTACAATTGGGAACGACAAGCTCCCCGCTCGGTCGCGCCATAGACAAAGGGTAGCGTGCGCTGCGCGCACGACTTTTCGACACGTCACGATTCTCGTGTGTATGGCGCACGCTACGAACTGGGTCGTAGAGAACGGGCATAACGGACGGTATCAGTCATGCGCGCGCCTTGTTCTCGGTAAGGTGATTTGGTAGGGTTGGGAAGTTTTTAGACATCAGTCCGCCGGACAAAAAGGTACTTCCTATGGCAGATGTGACGCTCGACTGCAAAGGATTGAATTGTCCTGTTCCCATTGTGCGGATCAGTCAAGCAATAAAAAAAATGGAAGCTGGTCAAACCTTAGAAGTAACCGCAGACGATCCTGCCTTTAGTGCTGATGTGGACGCCTGGGTGAGAAAGATGGGGCATGAACTCATCACCCTTGAAGATGGCGTCGTCCAGCGAGCCATTCTCCGGAAAGTCTAAGTCAAAACCCAAGAGGAGCGATGGCAATGGCGATCCAGGGCGACGGAGATGCAAAAGTCACAGCGGTTACCATAGATGACGTAAGTCTTGAACAGCGCATCGAGGAATTGGTTGAGCAAAAAGTCGCAGTTCGTTTTGCACAGCTCCAATCCACAGTTGAACAGACCCTCGCTCAGCTCAAAAAATCAGCGTCCCCACAGTTATCAGACCGGACGACGTTGTTTGTGTTTAGCGGGGATCTGGATCGGCTGCAGGCGGCCTTCATTATCGCGACTGGCGCGGCAGCGATGGGCCAACAGGTTTCCATGTTTTTTACTTTTTGGGGCCTGGCCGCGCTGAAAAAACAAACAGTTCTCTCAGGGAAAAATCTGTCAGAAAAGATGCTGGCCCTAATGTTGCCGACCAGCTCGGACAAATCTGGGCTCTCTAAACTGAATATGTTGGGTATGGGACCCATGCTCCTCAAGAAAATGATGCACGACCATCATGTTGAATCTGTCCCTTCTCTCGTCGCGTTGGCGCGTGAGCTTGGCGTGCGTCTCATCGCGTGCCAAATGGCTATGGGCGTCATGGGGATCACCAAAGAGGAACTTATTGAGGACATCGACTATGGCGGAGTTGCTACCTATCTGGCCGATGCTACAGATTCGCGTCTCACGCTTTTTATTTAGTGTATTGGTGGTATGTAATATCCCATGCCGCAAGCAAGAGAGTGGTTTCAGACTGCACGCGCTCGCTATACCTGCTACGGTTTCCTCTTTGGCTGCTGTTTTCCTCTTGCTGCGACTGTATATGACCTCTTCGCTCAGAACTTGACATTCTCCGTTGCCTATATCTGGCAGGTCCAGACTGCTCAACCTTTCCATTGGGTTATTGACTCTGCGCCTTTCTTTCTTGGCTGGTTTGCCGGTGTTGCTGGCAAACAGCAAGACGTCTCCCGTCACTTAAATGACCAGCTGGAAATGCAGAACGCGCAGCTGCAAACGCGGTCAGCCGCGTTGGCCCAGGCAAACGTCAACGCTGCTGAGCTGATGGTCGAACTCGAAGAGGTACGTGACACGCTGACGAATCAGAACGCGCAGCTACAAGAAAAGGGCAAAGCCTTGGCTGATGCCAATGTCCATGCTGCCGAACTGATGGTCGAGCTCGAAGAAGCGCGGAGTTTGCTTGAAGAGCGGAACGCGCAACTCGATCTCCATAACCGCTTTATTCGTCAGACCTTCGGACGCTATTTGACAAACGAAGTGGTGGCGAGTCTGTTAGACGATCCCGCCGGTCTGGAGCTGGGAGGAGAAAAACGTGAGGTTTCTCTCCTAATGGCAGACTTACGCGGATTTACTTCACTGTCCGAGCGCCTTAGCCCTGAAGCGGTGGTCAAAATTTTGAATCGCTATCTGGGCACGATGACCGATATCATTCTGCAGCATCAAGGGACGATTGATGAATTCATTGGTGATTCCATCTTCGTTATTTTTGGGGCTCCGGTCCACCAGAAAGATCACGCTACGCGGGCAGTCGCTTGCGCCCTCTCCATGCAGTTAGCTATGGAAGAAGTGAATGCCTCCAATCAGCAAGAGGGGCTACCAGTCCTTGCTATGGGCATTGGCATACACACCGGTGAAGTCGTGGTTGGCAATATCGGCTCGGAGAAACGGGCCAAATATGGTGCCGTAGGACGACCTGTGAACTTGACCTCTCGCATTGAATCCTACACCGTTGGCAGTCAAATTTTCATTTCGGAGAGCACACGGCAAAAGATAGACGAGACCCTGATCATTGCCCATCAACTCGAGATCGAAGCCAAGGGGATCGATGCGCCTATTACCATTTCTGAGGTGCGGGGCATGGACGGCACCTATCATCTTGTTCTGCCGGAGCATGAAGAGATGCTCCGAACCTTACTCCAACCGCTTGCCGTGCAGTATACGGTGATGGAAGGTAAACATCTGGGCGACGCGATATACACTGGTCAGTTAATGAAACTTTCAGAGAATCGTGGCGAGATCCACGCTGCGCAGCCAGCGCCTCTGTGGAGCAATCTCAGGCTGCGGCTTCCAACTGTTCATAGCGGCAAGGGCGCAGATATTTACGCGAAAGTCATTGGCTACCCTAGTGAGGATCACACCCAGTTCACGGTGCATTTCACCTCTGTCCCTCCGGTTTTTGCCACGTTCTTTCAAGAACAAGCCCGCAGGTGCTAAGCGTGGCAGCAGAAACAGTGGGCGTCACCTGGGTCGTCCTTCCCGCGCAGGCGGGTATCCCATTTTCCGTCCTGGATTCCGGGTCGCGGCCTGCGGCCTTGCCCGGAACGGGCGATAACGGGTCTCCGATAGGAGGTGAAGACTTTTTTCTGAGCAGCGCTGCGAAGTAATCTCTTTTTCGGGCAGAGATTACTTCGTCGCTACACGCTTCTCTCAAAAACAAGAGTCGTTACTTCTTAGTAACGTTCTGAGGGACCAACTTTACCTGCGATAGCCCCAATTACGTTCGACTTTGTGACGTTTATGGTCGTACTTCCGATCGATCTCCGCGAGACGCTCCCGATAGTGTGGATCGCGGCGATCGCCGTCGTAGCGGCGATATGCTTTCGCGCGAGCTTCACGTTCCTGGCGGTCGAGCCGTCTCATCGCCTTATTGTATTTCTGTTGATTTTTTCCGTGCCCCCACGAGGAATTATATCCTTGATGGCGCTCCCAACCCCTGTAGTGGCTGGCGTGTGGATGGCGGTATGACTCAGACCAAGAACGTCGCTGCCCATCATGTCGGTGACTATCATGAGCAACTGCAGGCGAGGTGATCCACAACAACGACGCGAGAGGAAGGGCTGCCACAAGGGCAGTTTTTACATGTGTTCTCATACAAGTCTCCTTTCTTTGGGAAGAACACACGACCTGGAGGACGGTTGCAGTTTTTTTGCTGCTGGTCGGTCTATTCCCCCTTCATCGCGGCGCTTCGTTCTTTCCACGCATCGACAAAACTCTTTGACATTGCGGCGTGGGCCTGAACTTCTGCCAACGACGCTTTATCGGTAATGCGCCTCGCCAGGGCCAGTGCACCAAAGTAGTTCCCGTTCATGAGAGGAACGTACGCTTGAGGAGTGAACGCGCCTGGGGTTTCTTGAGCCGGAGTAATATCGGGTTTCCAAGGTGATGGTGCTGGATCAAGCCTTGGATATCCTTTCTGCTCCAAGGCTAGGAAGACATCTTCGTCGTGCACCCGATCGGCGAAATCACGGCTAACGTGCCGTAGGACCTCGTTCCCCTCGCAGTCAATGATGAGCAAAGCTGGGATGGCGATCCCGCCTCGTTCCTGCGCGTTCCACAGATCGAGGGCCTTGAGATAGCGCTCTCCACCAGGATCACTGACAATAGGGAACGGGAGCCCCCATCTTTGCGCCATTGCAGCGTTTCGTTCGGGGGAGTCCACCACCAGGGCGACGACTTCCGCCCCGGCCCCGTGTAATCGCGGACATTGATTTGCCAGCCGCACGAGCTGGCCACAGCAATACGGTCACCAATCACCGCGGTAGGTGACCAGGAGGAGCGAGCCCTGAGTTCGCCGTAAACCAAGCAATTGTTTATGTACAGACGCCATGTTTGCCTCCTTCCGCCTCCTTTATGAAGCAATAGGCAGGGCAAAGGAAGCGGGGCGAGGGACAGGAGGGAAGTATGAGCAGTTGCACACATTTCCTTTACCGGTTTCTGCTCAAATAAAGGTCCTACGAGTGGGGCAATGTCGTGAAATTAAACTGGATGTCATTGCGAGCGGAGCGAAGCAATCTTTGTTTTCTTTTGAGCGGAGGGGTTTTCTGATTTCTCCAGACGAGAAATTCTACCTCCTCGTTTCTCTCGCCCTTTTCAGCTCGAAGAAACGCCAAAAGGCGATTGCACTGCCTAATCCGTCAATTACCTGTTTGCATCATTTGTTTTATATCGACCCAAACCGTTCAGCCAAATACTGTCGCCAGCTTTCGGCGTCGAACTTTTTGAGCCGGAGACGAACACCGAGTTGCATGGCCAGACGCTGAAGACGCGGGCGATCATACAGAGCATCTTTAGGGATAGAGAGCGTAGCGAGTTCTCCACCCGGCTTCCGCAGTGTCAGCGTGAAACCCGTCTCGGTGGATTCGATGCTGACAATCATCAATGCTTACTCATGTATCTCTCAATCATAGAGAAGAGATGCCCCCGGCGCGATTCGAACGCACGGCCCCAGGATTAGGAATAAGAAAACTCTATGTGATATAGAGAAATACGAAGAACCGTGAGAGGCGATAAAGGGCACAAAACCTAGCACTTTCCTTCCCGCCTCTCACTTCTTATTACTCCATTTCAGCGCTTATCACTTCGGTTTAGTCACAATTTTGGGCACAATTTTTTGCCGGTTTGACGGTAAAAAATTGCTGTTATGGGTCCCGACCAAAAGGGGTCCCACAAGGCTGAGAGGCTTTTTCTTCTCTCTAGAGCGTGTTATGCACTTCTGAAAAGTGATTGAGATAAAAGAGCTTTTGTGCACCCAAACAGTACTGTCCTCGCAAAGCTCTCTTGCATAAGTTTTTGAAGTTTCAGCAAAAAATTTTTGACAGCATGAAAGTGCATAACACCTTTTAGCTCTTTTACCTTAAATCTATCCTTGCTCGACTCGTCACAAGATAGAGACATTCAGTGAACTAGCTAGTCAGGGAGACCAATTGTTCTCTCAGCTTGGTAATCTCCACAACTAGCCTTTGTAGCGGTTCCACCTGAATATCTTTCGGGTTAGTCAATTCTATTGCTTTTCTCATTACAGCTACTTTGTCGTAATCCACATCAGGAAATTCCGTTTCTAACCACCGCTCCACTCGTTTTGAAAACATCATCTTGGCAGGAAGTGAGACAAGCTGTATCCAATCGCTGAACGCGTCGTAGCTCATAGGCTCTCCGGATATCTCGGCCAAAGCTTTGAAATATTCGTCCCTGGGCACGAGATCCTCAAACTCCTTTTCCTCGTCGAGGAAGACAATGGGAACATCCGGATGGTGTTCTTCGATTTTTTTTGTTTGCGACTTCCTCCTTTTATCTCCATCCAGAAAGACAATAGCTTTGCTACGTTGAGACTCTGCGAGTTGGCACCAATACGCAAAACTATCTCCTTCCCCTGAAATGAAGTGACAAAGCTCTAGGAGTTGGTCTATTTCATGGAAACCTTTTATTCCTCCTTCTTTAAGCCGAATCAGGAGAGGATGAAGACATAACGATTCTGTTGGACCTTCCACTATCAGTGTGATTGGGGCGTACAGGAGAGAATCAATTGGGGAAAGTCCGAGACTCGCTCGTATTGGGTAGAGGTTTTTGGCAATTGGACGATTGCGGATAATCGTTGTTGCTTTCTCATCTTTAGTGTCTTGCTCTAATAAACGCAGGGTTTCAGGACGTAAGGGGTTAATCATAGAAGGGGAATGAGTTGCATAGAGAACTTGGACGGTTTCTTATTTCGCGAGTTCTTCCAGTAATCGGCGGAGCATGTGTTGCGAATCGGCATGCAGTGAATTCTCCGGTTCATCAAGTAAGAGATAGAAGTGTTCATTTGTCAATTCACGTTCTAATAAATAAGCCATGAGCGTAAGAATACGACGAACACCAGCCCCTCGCAGGTCCAACGTTGTATGACCGTTAAATTTGTCAGCTAAATTGAGAAAAAATTCCAATGACGGGTTTTCTCGCAATGAAATATCAAGCTGGAGCGACATCGAAGGAGGAAGTAGTTTCATAAGTCGCTTGTTAAGGCTCTTTTCTACTTCTTTCAGTCGTCGCTGACGCAGCGCTGGGTTTGTGGTGATGTAGAAGTTATTCAAACCGTTTGGACCAAAGGCTAAAGCGAGAAATTTTTTCTCATTTGCATTCATTTTTTGCGGGTTTATAGTCGATCTTATTTCTTCTTGTTGCGGTGTGAAGAGCAACACTTCTGGCAGTTTTATAATCTTTCCATTCCCACTATTAACTTGGGTTCCATTGCGACGGACACTCCGAATCTGCCACCGATTGTCGTCAGCTCGAAATGCAAGCGAAGTCCGAATCTGGATTTCATCTCCCGGTTGCAAATTCAAGTTAGTGATGTACTGCGAATATCGGTCTGTCACTACAAACGTGGCATCACAACGAATATCGCGGTTTTCCCTCCAAGCATGGGGGGCGTTCCGCGTCATTTCTAAGCTGACCTCTTCCTCCTTAAGCGATTGATTCTGACAGAGACACTCAATGACCCGAAGCAGCTTCGATTTCCCAACGTCATTTCGTCCAGTCAAAACAGTAACCTCAGAGTCAACCTGTAGCTCTATGGGAAACACAAAAGGACCCATCCCCTGCACGGTAAGCGACTTCAAAATCATTAATCGTACTCCTCAGACTTCTCTTGGCGGCTTCTTGTAGAAGAAATCACAAATAGGCTTCATAATACCTTAGGACACGAACCATGACTAACATTATCCAGGAACTCGAAGCCACTCACGCACGATTGGAAATCGCTTTCCGCGAGATTGCCCAACGGTGGGGACAGATCGGCATGGTGCGCGATGCCTGTGCCCTTGTGGAGGTGATCGAACAAGCAGAACACTACCTTTTTGAAGCGGAAGAGAAGGACCACGAGATCGCCGTTGCCGTGCGTAAGTGGATTCAGCAGTCTCTTGATAATTGGTCGCGCTGAACTCAGCCGGCGCTAACGTAAACCGTTATGCGAGTAGAAGAGAATTGGGTGTCGCATGCCAAAACGATCCAATGCATTTCAACGTGCCATGTATCTCCTGTATGAGCGGCTCGCTGACTCTGACACCGAGGTCACGGAGTCAGCGGAAGTTATCGATCCTATCACAGGGTCCAGTCGAGAGGTTGATATACTGATTACACGCCGCGTCGCAGGTACGTCCGTCATCATAGGGGTCGAGTGCACCGATCTCAGCGAGCCAACTGACGTAGGCTGGGTCGAAGAGATGCATGGCAAGCATTTGCACCTTCGGACACACGCCCTCGTCTTGGCCTCAGGATCTGGCTTCACGCCAGAGGCTCTTCGCGTTGCTAATTCGCTTAATATTGAAACCGTTACCATTGGCAAGGTGGATGACAACCTCACGAACAAAATTGTGGGCGTGCTACAGAAGATCTATGCGAAGCCATGCCGTATGACAATCAATTCTGTATCGGTAACGCTCGAAGCCACAGACGGGATGGAAGAAGAAACCATCTCCGCGTTCCCGGACCAGCGTGTTTGCGACCAAACCGGAGTTACACTAGGGCCACTTAATAAGTTTGTGCAGGATTGGCTTCAGCTCCCTGAAGTAGGGGCGGTTCTTCTGCGAGATGCACTCCCAGAGCACAAGTCATTCACAGTCGGCACCCTGAGTCCAAAAGATCCAGCTACCGGAAAGTCTCTATGTCTTGAGAAAATGGACCCAAAGTGTATACGACCGATCAAATCCCTTGAAGTTCGAGGTAGTCTCACTCTAGAGCTTTGGGAGGTCCCGCTTCGGCACGCGATAGTGAATGGCCGTGCCCTCGCTTGGGGTGAAGGAAAGTTTGGCACAACAAAGGCGACCCTTTTAGTCGACGAGACTAAGGGTGCGCTACCTGGAGCTTCGTTCCACATCGAACAGAAATCCAAGTTGGAGCGGGCAAACAAGAGAGAGAAGAACAGGAGAACTAAGCGCCAGAAAAAGGACAAGAAAACCGAAGAGAGTACGGGTTGAACGATGTAAAGCCTGTGTTCCTGCCGTTGCTTCGGCTGCCCACTGTGCTTGAAGCGTGGCATTGATAGGATTTGTATTGCCACTGATCGTGCCAAGAGTCCCGTCTCCGTCGTCGTTGTAACAATCGACAGCTTCGATTCGCTGCAGTTAGCTAGCTATAGATTTTCGCTACAACGTGATGCGCGGATAGGTTTTTACAATCGTCTCGGGTAAGGAATCCCCGCCAAGAGTCGTAGAGGCGGGGACATTTTGGTTCGTGTTGGTTAGTGTGGTCGCTTGATGGAGCGAGCTTCAGATTCTTTCACCAAGAGTCCATACTGTTCACGCTGGCTCTGCAAGTACGCGTCGACAGCGTCCCTCAGTAATTTGGTCATCGGGCGTCGTCGCTGGACCTTCAGGAAATAGAGGGCTTTGATTTGATCCGGGCGTAAGGCGGGTTGATACATCGTTGCCCCCTTACGCCGTCGCTATCGTTGTTCTTAGTACAGGCCGCTTTCTGATAGCCTCGCAGTCTGCGCAACTCTCTTTCCAGAGGGTCTCCGGCCAGTATGGCCATTGCCAAAAGTGGGCGGGATTGTCGGCACCACAAAGGGCCATGCCCAGCTGTTTGACGAGATGGATTGTTCGGTGAGGTTGCTGCTCCTCCTGAGGGGAACGCAACACGGAGAGTGCAACCATCACAACATGTTTGCAAAGACAGCCTCGATAGAGCGCATCTTTGCACGAACAGGTCGCAAGGGACGGTGTAAGTGTGAGGCCATACTCGGGACCAGTGCCATTTTTTACCAGCGCTCGAATCTCAGACTCTGTGTGTCGCGTGATGGTAATCGTCATGCTGCCATCAACTAACGCATTAACGGCTTTCTGCAGACGATCAGTGGAAACGTGCTGTAACACATTCAGAATGAAAGGATGTTGGAGTGTCATTGCCGAGTGCTCCTCGGCGGTTTAGGAATATCGTAACGTCCGCCAGTAACCGCGTTGCTGGTGAACGCGAGGCCGCTCGGGGTGTTGCTACCACTCCGTGTGGCCGCTCTGAGCCTACTGCTTCTTTTGTTTCTTTTCTGCTTTCACCTCCTTTGCCAGATATTGCACCAGCCGGGCCATCGGTTCTGCAATCTGTCGTAACCCTAGCTCCCACCGTGCAACCGTCACACGAGCAACGCCAAGGCGTTGGCCGAGTTCTTCCTGTGTCAGCCCAAGCCGTATGCGGAGTTCTTTCAAGTCTTGTCCTGTCATAGTTATATGTTACCATTGGTAACATATTTGTCAATATCTTAATCTCCGAGCCTTTTCCTTGACTCTGCTGTCGCGAATGCAGTAGCGTTTTAGCTATGGAGGGGGTAATCTACGGTGCTTTCTCGGCTTACCAGGGAGTCAAGGGGATAATGTCCCTGCGCTTTGCACCATGGGGCAACGACTTCTCGCTAGTTTGTCTAGGAAATAACATGGAACCTCTCGGCTTTGTCTCTTCCCGAGTGTCGAATTTTGTGTCTGTCCAAAAACATACTGAAAATCTCGCTCAGATCCGCGACATCTCTCCTGCTTCGTCTCGAAATACTTCCAAAGGAGCACTGGTAAAGGAAACGTACGCAGTGTTCAGTGCCGTTCGCGCTGGTTTGCCGTTAGCTGCTGTTCGGCACGCAATCCTGAATGGGGAAGTCATCCAAAAAACGTCCTACGAGACACGGCGGAAAATCTGGAACGCGCTCCATCACCGCTACGTGTCGGTCTGCGCAGTGTGGATCGGTCAGGCATTGGCCGCAGCGACACAAGCAGGTCGGCAGTCGCCTGAGTATCTGTCCCTTGTCTATCTTTATTTTGCCCTGCGCGATCGCCTGACGTTTGATTTTGTCACGGGACCAGTGTGGGAGAAGTGGATCCAGAAGGGAACGATTCTTGAGCAAAGAGATTTTCTGGTCTTCTTAGAACAGCAGGCCGAACGGTTTCCCCAGATCAAGAAATGGCGCGAGAGTACCCGGCACAGGTTGGCGTCGGCCAACCTCACCGCCTTACGGGATTTTGGGGTACTCAAGGGCGTGAAAAAAAAGCGCATCCAGCGACCGTTGATCGCCGCGGAGACGGTATTCCACCTGTTGTCGATTCTGAGTGCTGAAGGACGGGAAGGAAGAGCGCTGATAGAGGCTCCGGATTGGCGGTTGTTCCTGTGGTCTGAGGCGGATATTGCGTACGCCCTCACAGAGCTTGCCCAAAAGGGATGGATCAGGTTTGAGAAGGCAGGGCGGACGGTACTCCTGCAGATGCTCCGGGGAGCAGAGGGACTCCCATGAGTACGGCTGTCGATTGGTCCTGGAAACTCCGCGAGGCGATCGAACGCCTCAAGACGCGTTACGAACACATCGGGCGAAAAACGGGAGCGCCATTTCTTGCCATTGTCTACCCACCTGAGGCGGAGGGCGCTGTCTTTCGAGAATGGAAAACGCTGCTGCGTACGCTTGGTTCAGAATTTGACGTCCGAGAGATTGACGTCCTTGCCGCGACCATGGCGACCGTGTCCGACCTTGGCGCCGAGAACATCGTGAGCTCGATGAACGATCCGATGCCAAGGTCTAATCCAGAAGCGGAACTGGGACACGTGTGGATCGCGGCGGTCGTGGCGAGAGTCCGAGAGGAGACGAGCAAACGAGGTCGCGGGAAACTGGTGATCGTGCTAGAGCGCCTTGCCGCACTCTATCCAGCCGCAGGACCACGCGCCGTCATGCAGGAACTCTGGGGAAGCGAGCAGGGTGTTCTTGAAGGGCCAGTTATAGTCCTCATTCCAGGAACGCTTACCGAGCCACGCGTGTACTCTTTTGTGAACCAACGCGAGGAGTTTATGTATCGGGGCGATATCCTCTAAGACTTCATCTCGGAACAGGAGACAGGGCATGCGGATCCAGGAGATTTTCGAGACGCGCATCCAGGAGAAAATCGAGCCAGTCATCAAGGTGGCCGAACGGCAGGATGAACAGAAGCTAGCTGCTGAAATTGGCAGTTACGTGGTGACCCCCACGATTGAGCGGTACTTGGAAGATTTCCTGGAACATTACACCGACACGTTGCGTCTTCCCACCACGGAAATCGGTGTGTGGATCTCCGGCTACTTCGGCTCGGGAAAATCGCACCTTGCGAAGATCATGGCCCTGTTGGTGGAAAACCGCCTATTGGATGGTATCTCCGCCAGCAAGCGGTTCGAGAGCCGTATCCCGTCGAATGCACCCCGACGCGAGTCGCTGCTCCGGGCGCTCGCTCGTCTGCCGCACTGTGACTCACGCATTCTCGCCTTCAATATCAACACCCTGGCAGATAGCAAAGCGACTCCGCTGCCTCGCTTGCTGCTCTCACAGTTTTATCTCTCCAAAGGGTATGGCGCGAACTTCTTGTATGCCCGCGTGATCGAAGCCGAACTCGATAAGCGCGGAAAGCTCGACGCCCTTCATACCGCCGCCGAACGGCTCGCAAAAAAGCCTTGGGCGGAGATGCAAAAGAACCTGGGCTTTTATGCCAGGCCTTTGTACCAGGCTGCCTGTGAAGTTGCCCCCGACGTGTTTTCGTCTCCGGATGAGGTGGTCCAGGCGCTGAAGAATGCCGAGAAGGGGGAACTGTACAACGCCCAGTTTCTTGTCCGGACGATGTTGGATGATCTCGAAACACGAGAAAAGACGCTTGGCAAACCGTGCCGTCTCGTCCTGGTGCTCGATGAGTCTGGACAATGGATTGAGGATGACGCTGGGCGGCTGGCTCAGCTCCAGGCCCTCGTCGAGGAAGCCGCAGAGAAGGGTCAGGGGAAACTCTGGGTCATCGTGACCACACATGAGGATATGGGAGCGATCTACCAGAACGCCCGTGCCCTCAGAGCGGATATGAAGAAGATCGAAGGGCGGTTCCGCTGTAAGTTCAGTTTAACGACAGAGAATATCGAGCTGGTGCTCGAAGACCGGATCTTCAAGAAGAAACTTGCGGGGAAGAATGCCGTGATGCAAGTCTACCAAGCCAACCCCGGCGTTCTCCGGGATCTGGGTCAGTTAGCGAATGTCTCGCAGAAACTGCCCGAGTGTACAGACGAACGATTTGTGACTTTCTATCCGTTTTTCCCCTATCACATTCATCTGATTCCGGAGATTGTCAAAAGCTTGCGCAGCGCTGGCGGCCGCGGTGAGCAATTATCAGGCTCGACACGGACGTTGCTGGCCATTACGCAAGATATCCTGCGGGCCGGCCGTCGTGACTATCTCAATGCGGCGGTGGGCGAAGTAGTATCGTTCGACGAGGTGTACCACAACCTGTCTGGCGAGGGGGAGGTCAGTCCTGACGCCCGCCGCGAGCTTGGCCGTATAGAAGAAGTGGTTCCCCAAGCGACGCCATTCACGCGTCGTATGGCCGAAGTGCTCTATCTCATCCGCGAAATCGCCTATGTGCCGCGGACGCTCGATAACCTCGCGCGCTTGCTCGTCGAGCACACTACTGAAGACCTCGTCGCCATACGCGGGAGAATCGAACCAGAGCTGAAGAAACTCATCGACGCCAAGCTGGTGGCGAAGATCGGCGAGGAGTACGAATTCCTGACGGGCGAACGTCGGACCTTTGAAGAGGAGGTGGCAGGCGAATCGGTGGACCTCAAATGGGGAGATCTCGAAGCTGGTCTGGCCAAGTTTGCCACCATAGATGTCCTCGGCTTTGAAACTGTCCCTTTCAAAGGCGCGGAATTTCGCGCGCGTCTCCTCTTTGATGGAACGCTCATCGCCAAAGAGGGGTTTGTGGATATTAAAGTCTCCTCGCCGCTGGCGGCTCTTGGCGGCACGAAGATCGCCGATCTGGAAGACGCGAGCCTCCGTCCCGATGAGCAGCAAACCCTCTTCGTCCTCTGCGACCGTGTCCCCTCCTTCGATGATCATCTGCGGTACTACCTGGCCATGAAGACGGTGATCGATCGCTGGAAAAGCGACCCTTACAAGTCTCCAGAGGCGCACAAGCTTGCAGTCGAGCGGGAATCGAACGACCTCGATAAACTCAAGGGCAATGTCCTTACTGGCATTCGCACTGGGTTGAAGGGAGCCCATGTGATCTTTCGTGGCTCCACGCGCACAGTGTCGCCGAAGCCGGGGCACACTCCCAGTGAAACGCTCCGCACTGAATTGGCAAGCTTCTGGCCGACGCTCTACCCGAAGTATGAAAAGGTCCCGGTCAGGATTGTCAACGAGCAGCGCGCTATTCTCGATATCCTCAAAGGGACCAAGGACCTCACTCCGGATGTCCGTGAACTGAAGCTGTTCGATAAATCCGGTCAACTCGACCCCCATTGTCCGTTGCTCGATGCCATCCGTTTCTTTCTGACGACGCGACAGAACAAAAAAGAGCGGACGCTGGGGCGCGACCTGGTGGCCGAGTTCGAGCGTCCGCCGTGTGGGTGGGACCCTGGAGCGGTGCGCGTCGGTGTGGCGGCACTCGTGCGGTCTGGCGCGTTGCGCGTCCTGATCAACAAGAAGCCGTACACGAATCCTGCGGACGCCGAGCTGCAGGATGCGCTCCGCGTGAGCCGGAATTTCGATAGAGTCGAGTTGATCCTGGAAGAAACTGAGGTCGATTCAGAGGCGTTGACCGAGGTGCGCTCGCTGGTGATGAAGCTGACGCGCAAGCGCAAGATTGATGAGACGCCGGCGGCGCTCTCGGCAGAGATGGAGAGCTTCAGCAAAGAACTGCTCGACCGGGCGGTAAAAGTCAATGTGTGGGCCGAGCCAGCGGGACTGCCTTTGCCTGCAGAGTTTCAGGAAGGCGTGGCGACCTTTGAGAAGATCGCTGCATTGACGAATCCGGTGCACCGGGTGCGAGAGGTGTACGATCAGAAGGAGCACCTGGAAGCCTATGCGGCGGCGATTCAGAAACTTATTGCCTTCGTGGAGAAACATGGCAAAGGGTTTAACGAGATGCGGAATTTTGCCGCCGGCGTGGCGGCGGTGGAACATATCCTCCCGACGAGTGGAGCGTGCGTCTCGTTCCTGGGAAACTGGAACACCGGTCGGACACACGCCAGCATCGCGGCTGATGAAGTATGGAAGGATCTACAGAATGGCAAAGCTGCCGCCAGCCTGGAGTTAGAAAAGCTCCTGACCGGTTGGCGAGAAGAGGCGTGTACTCGCATCACCGAGGCGCTCGATCGTCTCCCCGTTGAATTGCAAGCGCACGGACTGACTCCTCACCTACTGCAGGACTCCCTCGCCGCCCCGTTGCAGGCGTTCGTGGCCTCGCTCGAAAAAGAAACGGAAACGGCCAGGGTCGCGGCTTTACCGGAGCGCGCCAGCCGCTTGGTGCGCGAGCTTGGTGACGCAATCGTGCGAGAACAACAGAAGCGAGCGGCTACGCAGGTCGCGGACGGCGGTGAACATCCTGCGCCTCACCCCAGACCATTGAAACGTATTCGCATCGTGGACGTTACTTCCTCGGTCCGCATTCTCGATGAAGCGCAATGGCATCAGGTGAGAGATCGCCTGGATGAAGCAATCACGCGCGAACTGGCGGCCGGGAATGAGGTGGAGATCGGCTAATGGACAGTGGTCTGAAGAAAATCCTGCGCGCTGTCAGTCTGGAACTGCGGCACGTGCTCGAAGGTCGCTATGACGATCAAGGCCGCTGGCTTGCTGGTGATCTGGAGCGTCGGCTGAACGAGCTGGGTGTGTGGCGCGACCGTCCTGCTAAGCCGCTCGCCGAATTGTCGCATCTCTCGGCTGAAGATAAAGCCGCGCGTCATATTGTTGATGCTTATCTGCGGTTGCGTGAGGAGGCTGGGGTTGCTCGCGACGAGGCAGTTGCCGAGTTTGTTCGTGAAGCGGCCTACACCTGGGCGAACCGGCTTTTTGCTCTACGTTGCATGGAGGTGCGGGGCATCATTGACGAAGTGATCTTGCAAAAAGAGACCTACGGTGGTCGGTCGCTGGTGCACAGCCGCTTTGCCCGCAGGAACCCGGAAGCCTGCGCAGGTGAGGATGACGGACTCTTTGCGGTGTTGTTCGCTGAATTTAGCGAACGAGCCAAGGATCTCCCGGTGCTGTTCAACTCTCATTCTCCAGCGATAGCGCTCCGTCCGTCGGTGACGGCATTGAAGAAGTGCATCGCGCTGCTCTCCGGCAGAGAGGCTGTGCGTGGTCAGGAACCAGCGAGTGATGCCGTGTTCGAAGCGCCAGATGCGTTCGGTTGGGCGTATCAGTATTGGAACGCCGAAGAAAAAGATCGCGTGTTCGAAATGGTGCGGACCAAAAAGGGCGCGAAGATCGAGGGCGCTGATATCATTCCGACAACCTGCATCTATACCGAACCCTACATGGTCAAGTTTCTCGTCCAGAATTCCCTTGGTGCGCTGTGGATGGGGATGCATCCAGCATCAAAGCTCTCTGAGGGATGGGAGTACTACGTCAAAGATGCTGACCGCGCCCCGGTCGAAAAGAAGTCGGTCGCTGCGTTGACGTTCCTTGATCCGGCCTGTGGCTCGGGACATTTCTTGCTGGAAGCGTTCGATCTTCTCTATTCCATGTACGAAGAGGAGAGTGTGTTAAAGGAGCCATCCGAAATTTGCGCCGCGATTCTCAACAACAACCTTTTCGGTATCGACATCGACGAACGTGCTGTGCAGATTGCAGAGGCAGCATTGTGGATGAAAGCAAAGGAAAAAGCCCCGGACCTGGACGCTGCTACGCTCGATAGTTTTCGCGATCATCTCGTTGCGACCAACATCTGCCTACCGAAGGGCAAGGATCATCTACAAGCCTTCCTCCAGAAACATCCAGAAGATCAACCGCTCCGTTCCGCACTGGAAGCGGTGTTTCAAGGCTTAGAGAACGCTCCTGAATTAGGCTCACTGCTCCAGATTGAAGAGCCGGTAGAAAAGGAGTTGCGCTATCTCAAAGCAAAGTCTGAGGAGAACAAGGGCAAACTCGAACAGCAGGCGCTCTTTGGGGAAATGGCTCAACCCAAGCAAGGGGAGTTACCCCTAGGCGTCGAATCCTACGAGCAGTGGAAAGCGCGTACACTCGCTCGTCTGAGAGCCCACTTCAGTGCTGAGGCAGAAGCTGCCGATCCTGTACAAGCGTTCTTCGGCCAGTCCGCCGAGAAAGGGTTAGTGCTCTTTGATCTTTTGTCTCGGCGATACGACACAGTGGCAGCGAATCCACCATATATGGGCTCCAGCAACATGGGGCCGCTCGTTAGAAAGTATGTGGAGCGTCAGTACACCCCAGGCAAGCGTGACCTCTATGCTGCATTTATTCTCCGCTGCCGCGAACTTGCAAGAGCAAACGGCTATGTATCGATGGTGACACAACAGAGCTGGATGTTTCTGCGCAGCTTTGCCGACATGCGGGCACTCCCAGAAGAGAAAATCCAGGAGACAAAAGGAAGATTCACTGGGCTCTTGCGAGAGACCGTCATCACGACGCTAGCACACCTTGGTCCAGGAGCCTTTGCTGAAATCAGTGGCGAAGTGGTTAACACAGCACTTTTCACGTTTTGTAATATGCTACCTCTTCCCGAGCACAGGATGGTAGCGTTTAGGGTGATCGGGCCGAAGGAACCTGAGGGAAAAGATACGTTGCTGCGACAGGCACTGACCAGTCAAGTCATAGGGATATCGTCTGATTGTCGGCAGGTTGATTTACTCCCGATACCAGAAACACCTTTGGTTTACTGGCTACGACCACGATTTTTTGAACTGCTTAAAGGTAAGATGCTTCGTGATGTAGCAGATGTTGTTGAGGGACTTCATGCCGGCCACAGCGAGAGAGTTGTGAGGCACAGCTGGGAGAGTATTGGGTTGGAAGGTTGGGTTCCTTACGCCAAAGGAGGTGGGTACGGACGATGGGCCGGTCAGGAACTATGGATGGTAGACTGGCGTAATAAAGGTCGTGCCATACGTGAACGGCCTGGAGCTGTAGTTCCAAGCGAAGAACGTTATTTCTCGGAAGGATGGACATACAGCTATATGGCCCGAGGATCTATCGGAGTACGACGCCTAGCTCCTGATACTATTTTCTCGAACCTTGCGTTTGCCGTGCTTCCCATGAGTGAAGTTGGGCCGATCGGTACTGTGTTGAATTGTCGTCTTGCAAGTTTTGTTGTGCGCAGCACGAACGCAAAGATCGGTCTGCAAAAAGGATACGTTGAGCGTATTCCTATGCCCAGATGTATTGATGATTCGTTTTCTACTCTGGAATCTGTTTGTATTGCCTTGAAGAACCAGCTCATCGCCCAGAATCTGACAGAACGCGCATTTAGGCTGACCTCCGTTAGAGGAGAAACTTGTCTTCGTGCCTGGTCGGTTACGGAAGCTTCCGTTTCGGAACGCATTGCAGCCGCGCTGCATAGTGTCGAAGGGCTAAACGAGCAAGGAGTCTTCACAGCTTACAACATTGCTGGCGACGATCTTCAGTCTGTTCTAGAAGAAACTGGCACCCCAACTGGTTGGTATCGGCTTATTGCAGATTACGATGCCTTGCCTGATCTTCCCTCTGGACTGCTACTGTTCCCTCAAAAGATGCATGACCACTTTGCTGCACTTGATCGCATTTTATTGTCGTCTGAGAAACTTGTCTCTATCAAGGATCGTTTGCGCGCACTCTACGCAGCCGGTCCCGGTGCTAAGCTAGATGACCAGGAGGAAAACAGTGAGAATGGCGATGAGGGGATAGAGGAAGACGAAATAGGCGAAGCTGCAATAGGTGCTCATATCTCCATTCCTGCCGAGACATTCCTGGAAGAACTATCCCAGAAGCTGGAGATCCACCCAGTCTCAGTTTACTGGCTCTTAGAGGAACTGAGGAGCGAAGAAGGACTCGTCTGCTTTCCAGAACTCAAGCATCATACTGAAGACTACTTCTCAGTGAAAATTCTTCGTCTGCTCGGCCACCGCTGGCCAAAGCAGAGCGAAGCCGGGGAACAGCTTCCCGATTGGGCAGATAGAGATGGTATTATTCCGATCACCGAAGGCAGCGGTGAGAAGATACTCTTAGAACGGGTTCGCGAGCGCATCGCTGACGAATTTCCTGGTGGCAATGTGGCCAGCATCGAGCGTGAGTTCGGGGAGATTATCGGAACCACCTTGGAGAAGTGGCTCGCCGGTCCATTTTTCAAGCGCCACATCTCGCAGTTCAAAAAACGTCCTATCGCTTGGCAGATTGAGCTAGGAACTAGGGCTCAGGCACTACGGACTAGAGGAAAAAAGAGGGCAACTGGTTATAGTTCAGGTCCGGTGTTTTCGTGCCTGGTCTACTATCACAAGCTGGACGCAGATTTGTTGCCGAAGATTCGCACTCAATATATTGGTCCGCTCAAAAGCGGATACGAGACGGAATTGCGTGCTCTTGAGCGGGTTGAGAATCCAACCACCGATCAAAGCGCTCGGAAAATCCAGCTCACTAACTGGATTGATGAACTCAAGGTGCTCGATGAGAAACTCAGTGAAGTCATCGTCTCTGGCTTCGGTCCAGAGAGTCTACTGAGCCAGTTGCGCCAGTTCGCCATTGACGACGCGATGCTCTCCCTCAAGGCGCGCTGGCTGCGAAAACTGGTTGGCGTTGTTCGAACAGGGCCGCTTAAGAGATGGGAGCAAGCAGCAGCTGAGACCTATCTGCACCCTGAGTTTCCTGAGTGGATACATGACGCCCTGATGCATCTCGATTATCACTGTTCCGCTGTTGGTCCCAAAACTCCAGAGGAAAAAACACTGAGCGAAGATCCGGATTCCACCTCCCTGGCTGCTCTTATCTGCCCAGAGGCAACCGACATGGTCAGCGGTGCGCTGATGCGCGCCTGTCAGAAGTGGTGGAAACGCTTTGACGAGGCGGTGATCGCGCCGGTTCGTCAGCAAGTCGCCGAGTTGAATGAGCAGATCAAGCTGCGCAAGGAAGAGCGTGAATTGGTGGATTTGCAGACAAACCCGTATCGGCGAGCAGATCTAGAACGCGAAATCGAAGCCCTCAAAGATCAGGTTTCAGCGCTGAAAAACAAGCAGGCGCAAAAAGTTGCAGTGGGGCAACACGTCCGCGCGCAGATTGAAGACTGGACTTGTCCCGAGGCAGAGGAGTGGGAACCCTGGCTGGCAGCGCAGCCGCTGTATGATCACGTCTCCAGCCTCGACGAACGGCGGTCTCCTCCCCGCACTGTGGCGGAGTTCATCGCCCAAGAGAGCGCCTACGCGCCTGACATTAACGATGGCGTGCGCGTCAACATCGCTCCCTTGCAACGCGCTGGATTGCTGCCTGCCGAAGTCATTGCCAAAAAAGATGTAGACAAGGCGATTGTCGATCGTGCCGAGTGGCGGGCAGACGAACGCCGCTGGTGCCGTGAAGGCAAACTTCCCCATCCTGGCTGGTGGAAGAAGCAACAAGAAGAGGCGCCATTAACTTTGGAGGTTGCAACATGAGAACGATTGAAACCCAAGTGACCGTCACGCCGGACGGCCAATTAACCGTCCAGGTCCCAGTACCAGCCGATATCCCACCTGGTGAGCATCGGGCCGTGCTGGTCATTGATGAGCATGTCGCTCCGGCTTCGGTACGCACCCCCAAGCCGCCACTGAGGCTCAAGGTGTGGAAGTGGGAGGCCTGGCCCGCCGACGCCACATTCCGACGCGAGGATCTTTATGAAGATGACGGACGTTGATCGGCTGTTTGTCGATACCAACGTGCTCATCTATGCCACGAATGAGTCGTCTCCTTGGCATGGTCTCGCCAACGCCATGCTCCAAGAAGCGCGGCAACTCGGGATTGAACTCATCATCAGCACCCAGGTGTTGCGCGAATATCTTGCGACCGCCACGCGCCTCAGTGGCGCGGGCAGCGGCATCCCGGTGGCGGACATCTTTGAGAACCTCCAGACCTTCCAACGCGAGTTTACGGTCGTCGAAGATACGAGGCCAGTGGCGACTGCGTTGGAGAACCTTGTACGCAGCGTTGCGGTCGCAGGGAAGCAAGTGCACGACGCTAATATTGTCGCCGCTATGCAGATCTATGGCATTCGCCATCTCCTCACCCACAACGGGGAGGATTTCGCCCGCTTTGCCCAGTTCATCACTGTCGTGCCATTGGAAGACCCTGTGCCTGCAGAATCGCAAGGTACAAAGGATTGAAGAACCTTACTATATAGACGGCACGCCAAGATGTGGAGGAATAATGCCGCAGCGTTTGGTTTTAGGTCCTCTCTCCCCTTTGCGGGAGAGAGACAGAGAGAGGGGGTGCTCGTGTATCTATCACCCTCTCCTGTATCCTCTCCCATCAAGGGCATTTCCTTACCCACATCTTGCCAACTTAGCGAGATGGGCGCTAGAGGAGAAGCACAGCAGGAGGGAGGCGTGCGATGGGAAGAGGAAGCGTAACCACAGAGGAGAACTGGGCAGTGACGGAA